>CAITDI010000036.1 GCA_903891095.1 uncultured bacterium
CGGTTGGTCACGCGCGCGAGCATCTGGTCGAGCGATCGCCCGATCTGCGCGCGGCCCGTCACGGGCTCGCCGCTCAGCACGCCGACGATCGAACGCCACTGGTCGCGCTGGCTCGAACGCTTGACCTGCGCGCGGATCTCCTCGTCAAACAGCGCGACGCCGACGCGATCGCCCTGATGCAGGCACACGTACGCCAGCGCCGCAGCGGTCGCCGTCGCGTGGTCGTACTTGGTCCACATGCCGCTCGCGCGGCTCGCGTCGGTGCCGCCCCAGCCGCCCTTGATCGCGAGCGTGCCGTAGCGCATCGAGCTCGAATGATCGACGAGCACCATCACGTCGAGGTTCGTCTCCTGCACGTAGCGCTTGACGTACAGCTTGTCGGTGCGCGCGAAGACCTTCCAGTCGATCTGCCGGATGCCGTCGCCCGGCGCGTACTGCCGATGCTCCGCGAACTCGACCGCGAGGCCCTGGTACGGCGAGCGGTGCATGCCGCTCATCACGCCCTCGACGATCATGCGCGACCGCAGCTCGAACGGCGCAAGCTGACCGAGCGTCTCGGGAGCAAGGTATTGCTCCGCACGCATCGCTCGTTCGGCTGGCTGCCGGAACATCGCCACGATCAAGGCTCCAATTCTGCTGCTGCGGGTTTGCAGGCGTCAGCGCGCGACGGAATCAAGGGAACGCGCGGAACCTTCGTTGCGCACCGCGTCGAGGATCAGGCGCACGACGTCGTCGCTCTTCACGCCATCGGCCTCGGCGTTGAAGTTGGTCACGATGCGGTGACGCATCACCGGCAGCGCGATCGCGTGCACGTGATCGACCGTCGCGTGCGTCGCGCCCTCGAGCAGCGCCTTGGCCTTGGCGGCGAGCACGAGGAACTGGCTCGCGCGCGGACCTGCGCCCCACGCGAGGTAGTCGCGGCAGACCTTGAGCGCCTGGCCCTCCTCGCGCACGCGCGTCGCGCGCACGATGTGGATCGCGTGGCGCACGACATGCTCGGCGACGGGCACGTCGCGCACGAGCTTCTGCATGCGGACGATGTCGTCGGCGGTGAGCACGGGCGCGGGCTCGGACAGGCCAGCCGAAGTCGTGCGCGTCACGATCTCGATCTCCTCGGCCTCGGTCGGGTAGTTCACGCGGATGTTGAGCATGAAGCGGTCGAGCTGCGCCTCGGGCAGCGGGTATGTGCCTTCCTGCTCGATCGGGTTCTGCGTGGCGAGCACGAAGAACGGATTCGGCAGCTTGTACTGCACGCCGTTCGCCGTGACCTGCCGCTCCTGCATCGCCTCGAGCAGCGCGGCCTGCGTCTTGGGCGGCGTGCGGTTGATCTCGTCGGCAAGCACGATGTTGGCGAAGATCGGGCCCTTCACGAAGCGCAGCGCGCGCGAGCCGGTGATCTTGTCTTCCTGGATGACCTCGGTGCCGGTCATGTCGCTCGGCATCAGGTCGGGCGTGAACTGGATGCGCGAGAAGTGCAGGCTCAGCGTCTTGGCCAGGCTCGAGACGAGCAGCGTCTTGGCGAGACCGGGCACGCCCTCGACCACCGCATGGCCGCCGCAGAGGATCGCGAGCATCGCCTGATCGACGACCTCGTCCTGACCGACGATCGCGCGGTGGATCTCGGTGCGGACGCGGCCGATCGCCCGACGGACCTCGCCGACCGCCACGACCGGGTCGCTCCAGGTCGGGGAGAACGCCTGCTCGCTGGGAGCGCGGGAGGATCCGGAACCATGCATGTCGTTCGCTTCGGGCATCTCGACTTCCTGTTCGTGGTTGCGCCCAGATTCAGAGCAGAGGGCGGACGGGCTGTTTGGTGCCTCATGCACCGCACGCCGCCGAGCCTGCGAGTATAGGTTGAACAACCTTCCAACCCTTGGTGAACGCATGCCCGAACTGCCCGAAGTCGAACATCTCCGCCGATCGATCGATCCCGTGATCGTGGGCGCTCGGCTGACGAACGCGATCGTGCAGCGACGCGGCGTGATCACGCTTGCAAGCGGAACACCGCGCACGGATGCGGGGTACACGATGGCGCTCCTCGTGGGCGCGCGCGTGACCGCAACGCATCGACGCGGCAAGCAGATGGCGATCGAAGCCCACGACGGCCGCGTGCTGGTCGTCCAGCTCGGCATGACCGGAAGCCTGACCGTTGAGCGTGATCAGCCGCCCGTCGGCATGGACGCCAAGCACCGGCATGTGATCTGGGAGATGCATCCCTCAGGCACAAGCCCCGCGACCCGTTGGCGTTTCGCGTTCCGCGATCCACGGCGATTCGGTGGCTTGACGGCGTACCCGTCGATGACGGCGCTCCGCACGGCGTGGTCTGAGCTCGGGCCCGACGCGCTGGACATCGCCGCGACCGCGCTGGCCGCCAAGCTCGCACGCACCAGCCGACCCATCAAGGCCGCGCTGCTCGACCAGGCGGTCATCGCCGGCGTCGGGAACATCTACGCCGACGAGAGCCTGTTCGCGACCGGCATCCACCCGCTGACGCCCGCCAATCGCCTTGCGCCCGATCGACTCGATCCGCTCGCGGCTGCCATCCGCAGGATCCTCGGCGCCGCGGTCGTGGCGGGTGGCTCGACCCTGCGCGACTACCGCGACGCCTTCGGCCAGGCGGGAAGCGCCACCCAGATCCATCAGGTCTACGGCCGAGCGGGCGAGCCCTGTAACGTCTGCGGAGTCAAGCTCGAAGGCATCCGGCTCCAGGCCCGCGCGACGGTCTTCTGTCCACACTGCCAGCACTTGTCCACATCGGAGACGCGCTCCACGCGCGCTCGTCGAACGAAGGGCAAGTCGTCGTCGCGAAGCGCTCGCAAGTGAGTGTCCTTGACTCGCTATCGGGCGAACTTCCACCGGTTCGATGCTCGGCCGTTTGGAAACCCTGACCAAGAAGTAATCTCTTCTTACCTAGTAAGGAGTCCTGTCCGTCCGTGGGATTCGGTGGGCTGCACACCGTAAACACCGAAGAGATTGGTACTTGCACGCGCAAGAGCGACGGGAGTACCTGACAACTGCCTGTCAACTCAATTCGACACGTGACGGGTGCTTGACCGAGTGGGGTCAATTCCCGCAGTAGCCGTACCTGACAAGCACTTGCGGCTGTCGAGAGCGGGCCAGTTCCCGACACTCACCAACAGGATTTCCACACGGAATATGCGCTTGGAAATTCAGCGCTCAGACCGCTGAAGGAGGTCCTGCTCGATGCGGTTGACCTCGGCCTGGAGCTTGCTGTCCGCGCCGACCTTCTGCTCGATCGTCCGAACCGCGTGCATGACCGTGGTGTGGTCGCGGCCGCCGAAGTACCCGCCGATCTCCTCGAGGGAGAACCGGGTGTGCTTGCGGGCGAGGTACATGCAGACCTGGCGGGGCATGGCGATCGACTTGTGGCGGCGCTTGGACAGCAGTTCGGTCAGTTTGACGTCATAGAAGCGGGTCACGCTCTCGATGATCGACTGCAGGCTCGGGGCATTGCCGCTGCGCGAGGAGCTCTCGCCTTCGAGCGCCTGCTTGGCGAGTTCGAGCGTGATCGGCTGCCCAGCGGCCATCGCGTAGCCGCGGACGCGGGTCAGCGCGCCTTCGAGCTCGCGGATGTTGGTGTCGATCTTGGCCGCGATGTACGACGGCACGTCGTCGGGAAGCGCCACGCCGTGGAGCTCCGCCTTGGACTTGATGATCGAGATGCGCGTCTCGAAGCACGGGCGCTCGATGCGCGCGACCAGGCCGGCCGCGAACCGGCTGGTGAGCCGCTCCTCGAGGTCGGGGATCTCGGTCGGCGCGGCGTCGGAGCTCAGGATGATCTGCTTCCCAAGCTGGTAGAGCGCGTTGAAGGTGTGGAAGAACTCCTCCTGCGTCTGCTCGTGCTTGGACAGGAAGTGGATGTCGTCGATCACCAGCACGTCGGCGGTGCGGAAGCGGTTGCGGAAGTCGTTCATCCGGCCCGCGCGCACGGCCTCGTGGAAGAGGTCCATGAACGCGTTGCACGAGATGTAGCAGAGCCGCAGATTGGGCTGTGCGCGCAGCAATTCCTGGCAAATCGCGTGCAGGAGGTGGGTCTTGCCGAGGCCGACGCCGCCGTGGATGAAGTACGGGTTGTAGGCGCGGCCGGGCTTCTGCGCGACGGCCTGGGCGGCAGCGTGCGCGAGACGGTTGCCCGGACCGATGACGAACGAGCCGAAGGTGTAGTCCGGGCTCAGCAGCATCTGCTCGTCGAGCCACGCGGGGCGCTCGGAGCCTTCGTCGCTGGGCGTCGAGACCGCCGGCGCGACAGGCGCGCGCGGGTCGTACTTGGCGTCGTCCTCGGGGCTGACGAAGCGGACCACCAGCAGGCGGCCGGTGACGTTCTGCGCGGCTTCGGTGAAGTGTGTTCCGCAGCAGCGCTGGAGGTAGCGCAGCTGCACGGGCTCGCGAACGATCAGGCGCAGCACGCCGTCGCGGATCTCCGACGGCTCGATGTCGTCGAACCAGTGCCGGCAGATGTCGGCGTGGTTCTTCCGCAGATAGTCGACAAGCGACTCGCGAAAGCCTGGTTCGATCTTCAGCATGCTCGTTCCGTCACTTTCACGCGAAAGGCGGCGCATGTGGTTTCGTGCGGGAGCAAACCCGCGACGACCACCACGACGTCACCTGAAGAAGTTTCCGAATCAACGATCCGATGCGTCCCACCGCCGCGGATTTCCCCGCTGTCTCCAACGGGGGCGCGGACGATAGGGCGAACGGCCGAACCCGTCAACGCACGCGCGCGCACAGCGGAAAATGCCGCTTGGCGCGGCAAAAACGCGGATGCGCTCCGTGGAGCTCAGGCCTGCGTCTCGGGAATTTCCGCTTGACTTTCGGGGCGCGGATTCTCGGCTGCCTTCGTCGCACCACTTGCCGCACCGTTCGCTGCGGCGACCTGCGCCTCGTAGCGCGCGCGGTTCGAGCGATGGTCCATGAGCAGATGGATGCGCGACGCATCCGCGCCCGCGAGCGCCTCGATGCGCTCGCGCGCGTAGTGGATCGTCGTGCGGCGCGACGCGTGCACGAGCACGATGGCCTCGGCCTTCCACACCGGCAGCATGCGGATGATGTCGTCGATGTGCAGGTGCATGCCTGTCCGCGCGCGGTCGTTGTGGTCGGGCTCGAAGAACGTGCACTCGGAGATCACGACCTTGGCGTCGGCGAACTCGTCGCGCACGAGGAACTCGCCCGGCGACGTGTCGCCGGTGTACGCAACCAGCGGGATCTCCATCTGGCGCGTGATGTCGATGCCGCTCGCGCGCAGTTCACGCAGCTTTTCCTGCGGAAGATCGCGGAACTCCTCCTTGAGCTTGCTGCGGCGCTCGAGCACCGCGTAGCCGAGGCTCGGCACGGTGTGCCTGGTCTCGATGGCGCGGAGCATGATGTTGTTCTTGATCTCGATGTCGCTGTTGGGCGCGAGCGGAACGATGTCGAACGGCGTCTTTTGCCGCTCAAGAGGCTCCCACGCGCGCATCATGCCGCGGAGGTGCTGCTCGAGCTCGGGATGGCAGATGCAGCGGCCCACGGGAATCCGCGGCTTGCCGTCGCCCTTGTCGGGCATGTGCGTCTCGCCGCCGATCTTCTGGAAATAGCGCTGGCTGAACCAGTACGGCAGCCCGCCGAGATGGTCCATGTGCGCATGCGACAGCGCGATCGTCGGCGCGCTGAGCACCGCGCGCGTGCACTGACCGATGTCGAACGCAAGATCGAGCTCGGGGATCTGGATGACGGTCTGTTCGCCGGCGACGCTGATTCCCTGCACGCGGTACGGCGGCAGGTACAGGAAGCCGAGCTGGCCCTCGCGGGCGGGGGGGCTGGGAAGCACTGAGGAACTCCATTCACCAGCGCTTTCGCGCGGGCGTGGGTGCGGATAAGAAGTCGCAAGGTAGATCGAACCGCGCCCGCGGTCAACGGCTGTGTCGACGATGAGGGTCGCGCCGTCTGCGCAGGCACGAGGGGTATCGGAACCCGACGCGAAGCGGCGCAATCCGAAGACGCGCCCGCAGGTGGACGATGCACTGCGCATGGACGAAGCCGGTCCCATGTCGACACGCAAGCGATTTTCCGAGGATCCGGAGATGCGCGCGGTGGTCGCTCGGTTTGTCGAGGAGCTCGGGCCGCGCCTCTGCGCGATCCGCGAGGCTCTCGACGCCCAGGATGCCGGCCGTCTGCGCGCAATCGCGCATCACATCGCGAGCAATGCGCCCGTCGCAGGATGGAAGCCCGTCGGCGATGCCGCCAAGCGGCTCGAGGACGAGATCCGCATGCTCGAGGATGACAGCGACGACGACGGGCTGTTCGACGAGATGTCGCTGTCCGCCGTGACCGAGATGGCCGAGGACCTGGTGACGACCTGTCGCCGCGCGATGGAATCGCGGGGAGAAGCTCGATGAATCCCGCAGCATTCGGCTCCGACACGCGTCCGCGCGTGCCGCGCATCCTCGCGATCGACGACTCCGAGCTCATGCATCGCCTGCTTCGCACGCGCCTGCAGCTCGAGCAGGTCGAGATCCACTGCTCGATCAGCGGCGAGGAAGGCCTGCGTCTCGCCGAGGAACTGCAGCCCGACGTGCTCCTGCTCGACATCGATCTCGACGGCATGGACGGCTTCGAGGTCCTGCAGCGGCTCAAGGAGAATCCGCGCACGCGCGAGATCGCGGTGATCTTCATCAGCGCGAGCTGCGAGACGATGGACCGCGTGCGCTGCCTCGATCTCGGCGCGATCGACTTCATTCCCAAGCCGTTCGAGATGGCGGAGCTCAAGGCGCGCGTGCGCTCGGCGATCCGCGTGCAGCAGCTGCTGCGCATGCTCTCGCAGCGCGCGCAGCTCGACGGCCTCACCGCGCTGTGGAACCGCTCGTACTTCGACCAGCGTCTCGCCGCCGAGTTCGCCGAAGCGCGCCGGCATGGCAAGAACCTGTCGCTTGTCATGTGCGACATCGACCACTTCAAGAGCGTCAACGACCGATTCGGACATCCGTTCGGCGACGAGGTGCTTGCGCTGTTCTCGTCGATCCTCTCGGGCGGCCGCGCGAGCGACATCCCGTGCCGCTACGGCGGCGAGGAGTTCGGCGTGATCCTTCCGGCGACATCGTTGCCGGAGGCGATCGAGGTCGCGGAGCGCTTCCGTCGTGCGTTCGAGGAGCATCAGTGGCGTCGGCATCCCGACCTGGTGCTCACCGCGAGCTTTGGCGTGGCGGACATCTCCGCGCTCGGCGTCGGTGGCAAGCCCACCGACCTCGTGTCGCGCGCCGATACCGCGCTGTACGCGTCCAAGCGCGGCGGGCGCAATCGGGTTTCGTCGAACAGCCTGCCCATGGCCGCATGACGGCTGCGTGACGGCCGCATGACGGCTGCATGACGGCCGCACGACGCGCAGCCGTCATTTCGCTGCACGGTCGCCCACCTCGCGCGCATCCATGTCACAATCGCGCCGTGCCGAATCTCGTCGATCAAGCCATCTGCATCCGCCAATGGGACTGGTCGGAAACGAGCCAGACCGTGAGTCTGTTCTGTCGTGAGCACGGCATGCTCCGCGGGCTCGCGAAGGGCGCGCGGCGCGAACGCAGCAGTTTCTCGGGCGGCATCGACATGCTTGCGCGCGGCGAGATCGTCGCCGTCACCAAGCCCGATCGCGAGCTGCAGACGCTCACGCAGTGGACGCTGCTGCAGATCTTCCGCCGGCCGCACGACGAGCTCGAGACGAATCTCTACGCACTCGCGATGGCGGAGCTGATCCAGCGGTTTCTTCCGCCGCTCGAGCCACATGAGGCGCTGTTCGACGCGATGCTCGCGTCCCTCGAGCGACTCGAGGAAGGCGAGCGTCCTGCGCCGGAGTTCCTGCGCTTCTTCTTCACGCTGCTGCGCGAGACCGGGCATGAGCCGCGCACGGATGCGGGCGAGATTCCGCCCGCGCGGCTCGCGTTCAGCGCGACCGATGGCGGCATCGTCGATCACGCGCAGCACCAGCATTCGTGGCGCATGCGGCCCGAGACCGCGATGACGCTCGCGCATGTCGCGGCGGGACAGCCGCCGGAGTTATGCGACCCGGACGCCGTCGATCGCGCGATCAGGCTGCTGACGGCGTATGCGCGCACGATCGTGAACGATGACCTCGTCACGCTGCGCCTTGCGGTCGAGCCGCGCCGCAAGCATGCGTAGGCACGCATAAATCAGGCGGAAACCCGATGCAAAGCGCCGCCGCTTGGCAACCGCGCTGAACACGCACGGACGTTGAACCGATGCAAGACAGGTCCACGCTGGTCTGTTTTTGCCTGTCCGGATCGAACCCATGTCGCAAGCCTCGCTCGAGCGCGTTCTCTCAACACCGAATCTCCCGACGCTTCCCGTCGTGGCGATGCAGGTGCTTGAACTGACCGCGAAGCCCGATGTGTCGCTGCGCGAGATCGCGTCGGTGATCGAGAACGATCCCGCCATCGCGTCCAAGGTGATCCGCACGGTGAACTCGAGCTTCTACGGCCTCACGCGCCGTTGCGGATCGATCCAGCAGGCGCTCGCGTTCCTCGGATTGCAGACCGTGAAGTCGCTCGTGCTTGGCTTCAGCCTCGCGCGTTCGATCGACGGCGGCGGCGACGACGAGGTGAGCTTCGATTTCCTCGACTACTGGCGTCGCTCCATCTACAGCGCTGCGGCCGCGCGCGAGATCGCGCTGCTCGTGCGCCGCTGCGATCCCGACGAGGCCTTCATGGCCGCGCTCGTGCAGGATCTCGGCATGGTCGCGCTGTGGCGCGCGTACGGCGACCGCTATCTCCAGGCGATCGACCTCACCAAGGGCGATCACCGCAAGCTCGCTGCGATCGAGCAGCGTTCGTTCGAGACCGATCATCCGAATGTCGGCGCCGAGATGGTGCTGCGCTGGCGCTTTCCCGAGCAGCTCGCGGCGGCTGTGCGCTGCCATCACCGGTCGTTCGAGGCCGATCCGCAGTCGGCGGCGCTCGCGCGCGTGGTCGAGCTCGCATCGACTGCGGCCGCGGTGCTCTCGCAGCGTTCCGCGGAGAGCGATCTCCATCGCTTCCGTCGCGACGGCCAGGAGTGGTTCGACCTCCGTCCCGCGCCGCTCACGCTGCTGCTCCAGAAGATCGCCGACCGCGCGGATGAACTCTCCCGTGCATTCGGACTCGACACCGGATCGAGCGCGGACGTCGACGCGATCCTCGCCAAGGCCGCGAAGATCCGCAGCGACCAGAAGCTGGTCGAGCCGAACATCGAGGCCGATGGCTGCGATGTGGTCGAGCATGGATCGGTCTCGCTCGCGACGATTCCCGATGCGCGCGCGTTCGGCATGGATCTCGAGCGCACGTTCGTCGAGAACGCGCGCACCGGCGGCATCGGCGTGCTGCTCGTCGGCGTCGATCGCGCGAAGCTGGTGCAGGAGAGCTTCGGCGCCCGCGGCGTCGAGGCCGTGATGACGCACACTGCGACCAAGATTCGCGCGGCGGTCCCTGCGAGCGCCTCGATCTACCGATTCGTCGGCGCGGAGCTCGCGGTGCTCCTGCCCAAGACCGAGATGGAAGACCTCTGCCGCATCGCCGAGAGCGTGCGACGCGCGATCGCGACCGAAGCCGTTCCGTTCGAGCACGCCGACACGCGATCGTTCCCTGCGAGCATCTCGATCGGCGCCGCGATGTACGAAGCCGCAGGCGAGATCCGCAGCGGAAGCGGCATCGAGACGCCCGACCAGCTGCTGAGCGCGGCGATGTTCGCGCTGTCGGCGGGCCGCCGCGTGCGCAACCGCGTCGTGGTGTTCCGCCGCGAACTCGAAGTCTGAATCCGCGGCGCGCTACTTGCCTGCGTCCGCTTCGTCCTTCGGCATGACCACGACCTTGACGGTCGGATCAAGCGGGAACCTGGCCACGCACGAGCGGATCTCCGCGAGCGTCACATGCGAGATGCGTTCCACCTCCGCGTCGAGCGGGATGTACTTCGCGTCGTAGCCCCACAGCGTTCCGAGGCGGAACATGCGTCCATTCGGCCGTTCCGCGGCGGCGGCAGCGCCGGTCGCGATGCGGCTGCGCGCGCGCAGCAGGTCGTCCTCGGTCAGCGAGTCGACGAGCGCCGCGAGCTCGCGGCGAAGAATCGCCTCGATCTCGTCGACCTTCTCGGGATCGCACACCGCGAACAGCGTCGAGTCGCCCGTGCCGTCGTGGCCGTCGTAGCTCGCGCTCGCCTCTTCGGCGATGCCGGTCTCGACGAGCGCCCAGTGCAGGCGCGATCCATCGCCGCCGCCGAGGATGTGCATCAGGATTCCCGCGGAGTAGCGCAGGTCGTCCTGGATCGCGGGGCCGGGCATCGACAGCAGCACGTAGGCGCGCGCGGTGTTCTTGAGCGTGAGCTGCGCGCTGGCGCGGCCGGGCGTCCATGCCGAGGCTTCGCGCTTCGGCTGCGCGGGACGCCAGTGTCCGCAGAGTTTCTCGGCGTCGCGCACGAGCGTGTCGAACTCGATGTTTCCGGCAGCGACGAGCACCGTGTTGTCGGGCGTGTAGCGCTCGGAGAAGTACTTCGCCATCTGGTCGCGCGTGAGCGCCGAGACCGTGTCCTTGGTGCCGAGCACGCGATGCGCCAGCGGATGGCCCGCGTACAGGTGCTCCATCATCGCCTCGTATCCGACCCAGAACGGCTGGTCGGCGTACATCGCGATCTCCTCGATGATCACGCCCTTCTCCTCGTCGAAGTCCTCCGTGCGCAGCGCGGGCTGCAGGATGTCGGCGAGGATCTCGAGCGCCGCATGTGCGCGATCGGGAAGGACATGCGCGTGGTACGCGGTGAGCTCGCTGGTGGTGAACGCGTTCTGGCTCGCACCGAGCTCGTCGAAGTCGCGGTTCACGTCCTCGGCGCGGCGCGTCTCGCTGCCCTTGAACATCATGTGCTCGAGGAAGTGCGAGACGCCCATAAGTTCGCTCGGCTCGTCGCGCGCGCCCGTCTTCACGAAGAAACCGATCGCCGAGGTGTGCGCGGTGGGATCGATCTCCGCCTGGATCTCGAGTCCGTTGGGCAGTCGCGCAGTCCGGTGAACAATCGTGGCAACACTCATGGGGTGGAAAGTCTAGCGACAGGGGTCATCTCCTACACTGTCCTTTCCATGGTTTCTCAGCAGCCAGACGAGCGTTCGCCAGTTCCGTCGCCCGTGCAGTCAGCGGACGCGCTCGCGCGCACCCTTGCGCGCCACCCGCGTCCGCTCGGCGGCGACACGCAGCGCTCGGCGACGGCTGCGTCCAAGCTCGACCTCACCGGCCTCGTGATCAACAACCGCGAGACGCCCGTCAACCAGCTGCGCATCCAGCGCAAGCCCGATTGGCTGCGCGCGCGCGTTCCGGGCGGCGAGGGCTACGAGCGACTCAAGGGCATCATCGACGAGCACAAGCTGCACACGGTCTGCCAGGAAGCTTCCTGCCCGAACATGGGCGAATGCTGGGGCCGCGGCACCGCGACGATCATGATCCTCGGCGACACCTGCACGCGCGCGTGCGGTTTCTGCAACATCAAGACGGGCAAGCCCGCGACGCTCGACCTCGACGAGCCGCGCCGCGTGGCCGAGTCGCTCAAGCTGATGAAGCTCAAGCATGTCGTGATCACCAGCGTGAACCGCGACGAGCTCGCCGACGGCGGCGCGGCGATCTGGGCCGAGACCGTGAACCGCGTGCACGATGCGTGCCCCGACATGTCGGTCGAGATCCTCGTCGGCGATTTCCAGGGCGACGAGAAGGCGATCCAGGTCGTGTGCGATGCGCGCCCCGAGATCATCTCGCACAACATGGAGACGGTGAAGCGCATGCATCCCGCCGTGCGTCCGCAGGCCAAGTACGAGCGCTCGCTCGCCGTGCTGCGGCAGTTCAAGCAGAGCGGCCTCGTGACCAAGACCGGCATCATGGCCGGCATCGGCGAGCATGACGAAGAGGTGCTCGAGCTCCTCGACGACGTGCGCGCCGCGAGCGACGCCGACATCATCACCATCGGGCAGTATCTCCAGCCGACGCGCAACCACCTGCCGATCGACCGCTGGGTGCATCCCGATCAGTTCACGATGTTCCGCGTCGAGGCGCTTGCGCGTGGCTTCAAGGTGTGCGAGAGCGGGCCGCTGGTGCGCTCGAGCTATCACGCAGAAGAACAGGCCGCGATGCTCTCAGGCGCCGCGAAGGAAACGCACGAATCGATGCGCTCGCTGATCGAGCAGGGCCGTTCGGCGCGCAAGTGAGCGCGTGCGTCAGTGATGCTCGCCGCCGCCATGCGAGGCGGCAGCAGGGGCGGGCGAGCCGTGCGATGCCGCAGCAGGCGCAGCGTGACCGCCACCGCCGGAATCGTGCGATTCGGCCGGCTTCTCTTCGACCTTCGGCGCGGGCTTTACAACGATCGGTCCGACGACCGGCGTCTGCGTCGCGCGGATGGCGAGCCACCACGCGACGGGCGTCCACAGCACGAGCGTGACCGCGAGCAGTCCGACGATCGTCTTGCCCATGCCAGGGAGCGCGTTCATCGGAGCCGCGAGGATCTGCGCGGGAAGCGACACGATGCGCACGACGATGTCGAGCATGCTCGTGCGCGGAGTCTCGGGCGCGGCGCTGGTCGTCGCGTGCGCGACAGGCGTGGCAGCGGGCTTCGTGGGTTCGCCGACGATGGGCGAATCGAGACGCACGGGTTCCTTGGTCGGCTCGACGGCCTTTGCGGTTGACGCGGCGGTTGGCGCGGAGCTTGTCGCGACCTCCGTCGTGATCGGCGTGGATTCCGCAGCGACAACCGCAGCAGCCGCAACAGCAGCGACGGCAGCGATTGCGGGCGCGGGCTGCGCGCGGTCCTTGTCCTCGCGCGGCACATCGGGCGAGACCTCGCGCGACGGACCGTCGAAGGCGGACAGCGGGTTGGTCACGTTGCCAGCAGTGGCAAACGACGGCTTCTCGATGCGGCTGGTGCCGAATGCCTCGATCAGCGCGCGGTTGATCTCCTCTTCCTGACCGGAGAGCGCGCGTTCGTCGAACACCGAGCGCAGCGCGCCATCGATGTCGCCGCCGCTCGACTTGAGCAGCGAATCCGCGTCGTCGGCAAGGGCGGCGTCGATCTCCTGGATCAGCGGATCCACCGACGGCTGCTCGATCGCGCTCTCTGCAATGGGCTTGGCTTTGATCGGAGTCGGAGCGGCCGGCTCCTCCTGTTGCTCCGCGCTTTGGCCTGAAAGCAGCATCTGGATCTGCTTCTCGAGCTCGGAGAAATCGTTGCTCGCGACGTTGGCTTCCTGCGGCTTCGTCGCCTGCTCGGCGATGGCGTTCATCGCGTCGACCTCGTTGATCACGCCGTCGATGATCGACTGCGCGTCGTCGGAGGCGTTGAGCGCGGTCGCGTCGGCCGCGATCGGCGCACGGACAGCGTCCGCAGCCGACTGCGTGGAAACCTGCGCGGGACCATGGCGAGAGTCATCCATACGCGTTCGTTATCGACGGGCAATTTCGGCGACTCAATGGAATCTGTGCGGTTTGCACCACTTGGAGCATCACTCGCGAGCCGCGATGGCCGACGAATGAGGGACCTGCGCCCATACCTGCGGCGCGCGGGATCCAGCATGCTCCGACGCCCTTCCAAGCAAGACCCGCATACCGAGCCGTCCAACAGCTCCGAGCAGCACGACAGCGTCGTGGTCTCGTGGTCGGACGAGCCGTCCATGCCCCGGCTGCACGAGGTCGTCGCCGTGGACAACGACGGCTATTGCCTGTCGGCCCCGCATCCGATGCCGATCGGACGCTGCGGACGGGCGGTCGAGGCCAAGCCCGGCCACATGCTGCGCGACCGGGTCGTGATCATCGTCTGGTCGGTCGCGGCCGGCGCCGGCGCCTATCACTTCGGCGCGCGTTTCGTCGGCGGCTGACGCCCGTGCCGTTGCGGCTTCGCGCAAGCCAAGCGACAATCGCCCCATGGCCATCGCCGAAGCACTGCTTCTTGTCGCTGCACTTTCCGCACACGCGCCCGCACATGCCGACGCCTACGACGCGGCGATCACACGATCGCTCTCGAAGTCGGGCACCAACCGCGCCGAGATCGAGAAGTTCCTCGAGCGCTACGAGAAGTCGGGCGACACGCAGAAGCGCGACGCATCGCGCTGGCTCGTCGCGAACATGGAGGGCCACGGCTTCGCGCTGATGGAGCTCACGACGACCGACGGCAAGCAGCTCTCGTTCGACGCGCTCAACTACAGGAACCTCGGCGAGGCCGAGGCCGCGCTCGAGGCGATGGAGAAGCAGAACCCGGGCTGCGACTTCACCAAGCTGCGCTTCGACAGCGACCTCGAGCACGCGAGCTCGGACTTTCTCGGCGCGCATCTCGACGAGGCGTTCGACGCGTGGCGCACGTTCCCGTGGGCGAAGTCGATCCGCTACGAGGTGTTCCGCGACTTCATCCTGCCGTATCGCGGCAGCAACGAGCCGCTGTGCCTGTGGCGCGCGCCGGCGCGTGCGCGGCTTGCGGACATCTGCAAGGACAACGCGGGCGAGACCGATGTGCGTGTCTTCGGCGAGAAGGTCCGCGCGATCGTGCATCCGTGGACGGGCTTCACGGACCTGTTCTACCTGCATCCGACCGACCAGAGCTACGCGGAGATGTGCGAGCGCAAGCTCGGCCGCTGCGAGGACATCACCAACATGATCTCCTTCGGCATGCGCTCGGTCGCCGCGATGTGCGCGAGCGACTACACGCCATGGTGGGCCGCGAGCGACAACAACCACGCGTGGGAAGTCGTGCTCGATGCGAATGGCCAGGGACACGCAGGCCTCGCAGGCCGCGCGGCGAAGGTGTATCGCAAGACCTTCGCGAGCCAGCCCGACAGCCTCGCGGCCATCAAGCGCGAGGACGAGAACGTGCCCAAGTGGCTCTCGAGCTCGCACTACATCGACGTGACCAGCCAGTACCAGCCGACGAGCGACGTGACCGTCGATCTCGCGAAGACGCCTGACGGCGCGCGTTTCGCGTACATCGCGGTGTTCAACGGCGGCTCGTGGAAGCCGATCCACTGGGGCCGCATCGACGGCGGCCGCGTGCGCTTTGACGCGATGGGCCGCAACATCTGCTACCTGCCGATGGTGCACATCAGCGAGAACGGCAAGGAGCGCGACGAGCCCGCCAGCGTGCCGTTCGTGATCGACACCGACGGCAACATGCACGCGCTTGCGGCGGTCGAGCCTGCGACCGCGAGCCTGGTCGCCACGACGACCAAGCCCGACATCAAGGATCCCGACACGGGCGTGATCAAGGCGCGCACCATGGTCAAGGCCGGCGCGGCGTTCGAACTCTTCATGTGGAAGGACGGCGGCTGGAAGTCGCGTGGCCGCATCGAGGTCACCGACGGCGCGCACTCTTTCGACGGCCTTTGCGGCGACGGCCTGTATTGGCTCGTCGAGGACGGCTCGAAGAAGCTCGAGCGCATCTTCACCATCGAGCAGGGCAAGCAGGTCTTCTGGTGAACGCACCGTCGGCGCGCGCGATCGACGTGATCATCAACGTCGACGACATCGGGCTGCATCCCGCGGTGCGGCGCGCGGTCGAGGACTGCGCGGCGCATGGATCGGTCACGAGCGCGAGCGTGCTTGCCAACGGGCCTGACGGCGATGCGGTTCGTCCGTATCCAGGCATCACGCTCGGCGCGCATCTGAACATCCTGCGCGGAACGCCGCTTTCGCCGCGTGCGGAAGTGCGCACGCTTGTCGGCGCCGACGGCAATTTCCTCGGGAGTTTCGCCAAGCTCGCGTGGCGCGCGGCGCGCGGCACGATCGATCTCGACGAAGTGCGCCTCGAGTGGTCGCGGCAGGTCGCGTTCCTGCGCGAGCGCGGACTCGAGCTCACGCACGCCGACGGCGAGAAGCACACGCATTGCCTGCCCGGGCTCTTCGCGGTGGCGTGCGATGTCGCGCGCGAGCACGGGATCTCGTGGATTCGCCGCAGCGACGAGAGGTTCACGGCGCGCGGCTCCGATGCAGGCCTCGCGGGCCGCGTGCGTCGCAGCATCCTGCGCGCGCTCTGCGAAAGCGCCCGCACGCCCGCGGGCCTGCGCAGCGCCGACGCGGTGTGGGGCATCGCGAACCAAGGCAGCGCGTTGAGCGCCGAAGCATGCGCCCGCGCGCTCGAGCCCGTGGAACGCGCGGTGATCGAGATCGTCTGCCATCCCGGCAAGCTCGGTCGCGACGCGTTCGAGATCCCCGCGTCGTTCGGTAGGATGCGCGTCACGCAGCTCTGGGAGCCCGAATACCAGAGCCTGCGCCACGGTTCATGGCTCGCGGTCGCGGCCCAGCAAGGCTGGCGCCTCCGCGGATTCGATGCGCACCGCGGCTGAACGATCGCCTTCTCACGCAAGTTCTCACGCAAGTCCCTCGCATGTCGACCGCACAAGCACACACAGCCGCATCGCCGTCCGTCAGGCATCCCGTCGAGATCTCCGTCGTGGCTCCGATGCACAACGAGGAACTCTGCGTCGACGAGTTCCTCCGCCGTACCGACGCGGCGATGCGCGCGAGCGGCATGTCGTACGAGATCATCGTGGTGTCGGACGGCTCGACCGACCGCACCGAGCAGCTGCTGCGCGATGCGTCGCCGCGATATCCCGCGCTGCACGCGCTCTTTCTCGCGCGCAACGTCGGCCAGTGCAGCGCGCTCTACGCGGGCATCCAGGCGTCGCGCGGCCGCGTCGTCGTCGTGACCGACGGCGACCTGCAGCATCGGCCCGAGGACATCGCGATGCTCCACGCCAAGCTCAACGAGGGCTACACGCTCGTCTCGGGCTCGCGCGCGAACCGCAAGGAGTCGTATCTCACCAAGCGCCTGCCGAGCCGCGTCGCCAACTGGCTGCTGCGCCAGGTCACGGGATGCCAGGTGCGCGACATGGGCGGATTCAAGGCGCTCGACGGCGATGTCGCGCGTTCGCTTCGTCTGCGGCCGGGACATCACCGCCTGCTCCCTGCGCTCGTGCACATGCGCGGCGGCTCGACCACCGAAGTGTGGATCGAGTGCCAGGAGCGCTTCGCGGGCAAGAGCCACTACGGCCTTTCGCGCTCGTTCGACGTGATCTTCGACGTGCTGATGGTCGGCTTCCAGGCGAGCTTCAAGGCGCGCCCGCTGTATCTCTTCGGCCGCATCGGCATGATGCTGATCGCGGTCGACTGCATCGTGATGCCGTGGCTGCTGTGGGACAAGTTCCACAACGGCGTGTCGATGGCGGATCGCCCGCCGTTCTTCGTCGCGATCATGTTCTTCCTCGCGGCGCTGCTGTTCCTCACGATGGGCTTCGTGCTCGAGCTGCTGAGCGACGCGAACAACGCGATCGGCGGGACCAAGCCGTACCTCGTGCGCGAGGAAATCGGCGCGAAGAGCAAGGCTTGATGCGGGCACAAACCATGAGCACACGCAGGATTCTCGCTACCACTCTCGCTACCAGTCTCGCTGGCACTCTCGTTGCAGCGGCACTCGTCACCGGCTGCGCGTCCTCGCGCAGCGGCGCGCCGCGCGTCAACAAGCCCGTCACCGGCTCGACCGACTTCAACCGCGGTGCTGCGCACGAGAAGCTCACCTCCGACCAGCTCGAGCAGCTGACGAACGCGTTCGCCGACCGCTACCGCACGCTGATGGAGGACGCGGTCCGCGAGATCGTGCGCGGCAACAAGGACGCGCGGCAGCGCGCCGTCGCGCAGCGCATGCTCGTCGAGACCACGAGCAGCGTCTACGACATCGCGTCGAACGGCGATCCGTTCTCGCAGGTGCTCGACCTCACGATCGTCGTCACGCTCACGAGCCAGGTGTGGATCGACGGCGACCGCGCGACGCGCGAGTTCGGCCCCGAACACGCGGAGCCGATGATCACCGCGCTGCGACAGGCACGAAAGGAAGTGTGGGAGATCGCGGGCAAGGTGTTCCTGCCCGACCAGCTTTCGGCGCTCGACTTCCTGATCGCCGGCTGGCGCCGCGACAACCCCAAGGTCGAGGACGTCGCGTACGTGCGCTTCAACGATTTCGCCGAGAGCCGCGGCGAGAAGATCGTCGAGGAAGCCGCGGGCGGCGGCGGATTGTTCGAGCCGCTCGACAAGGCCGTCGAGCAGGCGAAGAACTACGAGCGGCTTGGCGAGCGCATCTTCTTCCTGGCCAAGCGCCTTCCGACGCTCGCGAGCTGGCAGTCGGAGGCCGTCGTCGACGAGATCATCGCCAAGGAGGAAGTCGGCCGCGCGCTCGGCAACCTCGACAGCGTGTCGAAGTCCGTCGAGTCGCTCTCGAAGACCGCGACGCAGGTCGCGACCGATGTGCCCGTGATGATCGCGAAGGAGCGCGAGGCGATCTTTACCGAGATCGACAAGCGGCAGACCGCGGTTGACCACACGCTTGGCGAAGTAAAGGTCCTCGTCGACGCGACCGCGCCGATCGTGCAGGGCGTCAACCAGCTCGCGAACACCTCCGAGCGGCTGATGACGAAGGTCATCGAGCTCAAGGGTCCGCCCACGCCCGTCGATCCGAACGCACCGCCGGCGAAGCCGTTCGACGTGGCCGACTACCAGCGCCTGCTCGCGCAGGCATCGCTCACGCTCGCCGAGGCGAACAAGCTCGCGGCGAGCGGCGAGTCGCTCGCGGGGTCGCCGTCGCTCAAGGGCTTGATCGACAAGGTCACCGACGCCACGCAGGAGCGCATCGACAAGCTGGAGGAGACGGTGCAGCGCTTGATCTGGCAGCTCGCGCTCGCGCTGTCGGCGGTCGCCGTGCTTGGATTCCTGCTTGCGGTTGCGTATCGCGAGACGGGTCTTCGCAAGGCGACGGCCGCAGTCGCCGGCAACTCGGGAAGGAAGGGAGCCTGACATGCAGCGATTCGCTCTCACGCGCCGCGAGGCGCTTGCATCGTTCGGTACTGCGTTCGGCGCAACACTCGCCATCGGCGCATTCGCGCGCGCAGCCTCGCAGTCCGAGCCGCCCGCCAAGCCGATCGATGTCGACGCGACGCCGTACCCCGCGTTCATGGAAGAGCCGCAACTCAGCGGCACCGTGCGCTGCGTGGGAAGTTCCGCCGTCGGCCTCGTGCTCAACGCCGCGCGCGCTGGATTTCGCGACTCGCAGCCGAACATCGCGCTCGAGGTGATCTCATCCGGTTCTGGCACGGGCGCGAAGGCGCTCGCGTCGGGCGAGTCCGACCTCGCGCCGATGAGCCGCCCGATGAAGAAGGCCGAGATCGACGAGATCGAGGCCGCGCGCAAGTGCAAGCTCGAGTTCATCGACATCGCGATCGACGCGATCGCCGTGTGCGTGCAGAAGCAGAACCCGATGACGCGCATCACGCTCAAGGATCTCGACCGCGTGTTCGGCCGCGAGCGCCGTCGCGGCGGCGCGCCTGCCGTCACCTGGGGCGATGTCGGCGTGCAGGATCCGCAGTGGGCCGCGCGCACGATCACGCTGTTCGGCATGGGCGCGGATTCGGGTTCGAACGGACTCGTGCAGGAGATCGTGCTGCAGGGCGGGCCGTTCCGCACGAGCGTGAACTCGGAGCCCGTGTCGTCGAGCGTGATCCAGGCGGTCGCGACCGATCCGAACGCGATCGGCTACTGCAGCGCGTACTTCAGGGCGTCGCGCGTGCGCCAGCTCGAGATCGAGATGGTGGACGGAAGCGGCTTCGCGCTGCCGACCGACGAACTCGTGCGCAGCGGCAAGTATCCGCTCGCGCGTTCGCTGCGGCTCTACTTCGTGCGCGATCCCGCGAGGCAGTCGGCGGCGACGATGAAGTTCCTCGAGTTCCTCGTCTCGCAGGACGGGCAGGAGATCATCGGCGACCTCGGCCAGAAGACGCTCTCGCCCGCGCAGGCGCATGAGATGACCAAGCGCGTCAAGTGACGCGCGTCTCCGCCGATCAACGCAGCGTGCGCATGTCGATCGTCCGCTCGTGAAAGCAGCGTCCGTTCGCCGCGACAAACCGCGCGGTGACCGCGTCGTCGCGTGCGTCGAGCAGCAGGAACGAGTTCGCGACGCCCGCGTCGAACACGACCTCCGGACCCGCGACCGCCGCGTCGGCGTGCACGCGCGCATGCAGCGGACTGGTCACGAGTTCGACGAGGTCGTACCCCGCGAGCGCCTTCGTCTTGTGCTCGACCACGCGCGTGCGGTGCACATCGCCCGAGATCAACACGACGCCCGTCGCCTTGGTCGACGCGATCAGCCGCTGAAGTCGCTCGAATTCCGCGGGATACGCGCCCCAGTAGTCGGGCTTGAGCGGACGCACGCGGTTGTTGAACACCATGCTGCTCGCGATGACCTTGACGGGCGCGGTGCTCGCCGCGAGCTGGGCCTCGAGCCATTTCCACTGCGTTTCGCCGAGCAGCGTCGGTTGCTTCGCGTCGTCCTTGGCGGGCGCGGTCTTTGCGAACGAGCGCGTGTCGAGCACGAACACCTCCATCGGGCCCGAGCGGAACGACGAGTAGACGCCTTCGGTTCCGTCGCCCGCGCTCGCGTTCGTGCGGTATTCGAGGAAGACACGCCGGCTCACATCCTTGCCTGGCATGCGGCCGTCGGTGTCGTTCTTGCCAAAGTCGTGGTCGTCCCAGGTCGAGTAGAGCGGAGTCGAGCCGACGAGCGCTTCATACGCGTCGGCCGATGCGAACGCGCGGTGCTTCGCGCGCTGCGCGGCGAGCTCGGCCGAGTCGATGTACGGCGTGTCGCCGAGCAGCACGAGCGCATCGGGCGTCGCGCGTGCGATCGCGCGCCACGCGTTGGCGGTGCCGTCGTCGATGTCCGCGCACGAACCAAACGCGACGCGCGTGCGCGTGGTGTCGGCAGCGAGCGGCGTGAACGAGCCGCGTGCGATCGTCACGCCGTCGATCACGCGCACGATGCGGTACGCGTAGCGCGCGCCTTCGACGAGACCGTGCAGCTCGAAACGCGCGGTGCCGTCGCGCTCGGGATCCGCCGCGGATTCAACGCGAATCTCCTCGCCGCCGCCGTCGCCTTCGGCGATGCAACGGAGCGCGCGACCTTCGGCGGTCGTGCGCGGCGAAAGTCCCGCGCGCATCCACACCGTCATCGCATCGGCCGCAGGCGCGCAGATCGCGGGACCGCAATCGAGCACGGCGACTTCGGGCCGCAGCACGAGCGAGATGTCGTCGGCGTAGCCGTCGCACACGCCCTCGGAGCGCTCGAAGCGCAGCGTGATCTCCGCGACGCGCGCGCCAGCGGGAACCACGCCGCCCGCGCGACGCTCGATGAAACCCGTCGCCGTCTCCGCACCGAACTTCTCCGTGCGTTCCTCGACGCCGACGGCTGCGAGCTCCGCGCGACCGACTTCACCGCCGCGTTCATCGAGCCAGCGCAACTCCAGCCACGCGATGTCGCGCTGCTTGGAGAAACCGCCGAGCCACGCGCCGCATTCAAACGGCACGGTCGCGGCGTCGATCTCCTTCGCGACGGGCGCGAGGTCGATGCGCTGCACGATGCGCGACTCGCCGGCGTTCCCGCCGAAGAAGAAGCTCTTGCCGCGGTGCGGCGAACCTGGCGTCTCCGCCGTGGGAAAGTCCTTGTGCGCGCCGTACGCGAGCGTCGACACCGCGCCGAGATCGGTCCACGCGGCGACGCCGCGATTGCCCTCGGGCGTTTCCGCGGGTGACGACATCTCGGCGTCGCCGTTGACGACGAGGTTGCGTCCGAACATCGCCGTTGCCGTGGATTTGGCCTGCGCACCGCGCGCAAGTCCGACCGCGTGCGAATCGAGATCCCACGCGGGATCCGCAGCGATCCCGAGATGCGCGAGCGCCGTCGCGACGACATCGACCTGGTTGACCGTTCCGCGCAACGCACCCTTTGCGGCCGCATCGCCCGAAACGATGAACGCGATCCGCCGATGCTCCGGAATGTCGCGGCCGTGATTGAGATCGATCGTCCCGCCGTGATCGCAGGTGAGGATCACGAGCCAATCCTCCTTGTCGAAGGTCGGGCGCGCCTCGATCGCCGACATCGCGAGTCCGACGCGCGCGTCGGCCGCCTCGATCGCGCTGCGGTATCCGGGAACCGCCGCGTTGAAGCCGATCGCGTGCCCCGTCTCATCCACGCCGCCGATGTAATAGAACACGAGATCCAGTGCGGCATCGTCGCGCAGCGCCTTCACGCACGCGGCGCTCTGCGGCGCGTCGTCCTTGGGATCCTTGAGCGAGACGCGCACATCGATCGGGTCCTTCGCGAGGATGCGCTCGCCGATCGGACCCCAGTTGCCGAAGTACGCGGTGTGCAGCTTGGGATTCGCGCGCTTGGCCAGCGTGAACATCGACGGATACCGCTCGTAGTCGCTGATGAGGAAGCGGTTGTCGGTCACGCGATGCTTGTCGGGCCACACGCCGCAGAGGACATCCGACCAACCCGGGCCCGACACGGTGTAGCTCGATGTCGACGCATCGAGCGTCATGCAGCCGTTCGCGGCGAGTTCGTCGATCGCGGGTGTATCCGCTGCAACAAGCGCCTCGACGCGCACGCCGTCGACGCCGATGACGAGAACCTTCGGACGCAACGGCGGCTTTCCATCGGCAAGCGGTGTGGCGATCGCAGAGGCGGCGGCGAGCAGAAGCGAAATCGACATCGTGGCAGCGTACTTCGTGGCGGTCGCGCGACGAACCTTTACACTCTCCCGAATGCGGAACGCAGCATCGCACCGGCCTTTCGTGTCCTCACTTCTCGCAGCATCCGTCGCCGCAGCCGCGACGATCACGGCGCACGCCCAGAACGGCGATCGTTCGGGCGAGACGCAGGGCGAGCTTCCCGCCGACTGGCAGGTCAAGGAGTCGCCGATCCACACCGCGGCGCAGGAGCTCGCGACCTTCTCGATCCTCGATGGATACGAGATCCAGCTCGTCGCGAGCGAGCCGCTGGTCGAGGCGCCGGTCGCGTTGAAGTTTGCGCCCGATGGCCGGCTGTGGGTGCTCGAGATGCGCGGCTACATGCAGGATCCCAGCGGCGCCAGCGAGCGCGAGCCGCTCGGCCGCGTGAAGCTGCTCAGCGACACCAACGGCGACGGCGTGATGGACAAGGCCGATGTGTTCCTCGACGGGCTCGTGATGCCGCGCGCGATCGCGCCGTGGCGCGACGGCCTGCTCGTGGTCGAGCCGCCGAACCTGCTCTTCTGCCGCGACACGAACCACGACGGCAAGAGCGACGAGTCGCGCGTGATCGCGACCGGATTCGCCGGACAGGACAGCCCCGAGCACGCGGGCAACGGCCTGCTCTGGTCGCTCGACAACACGTTCGTCTGCTCGCAGCATCCGTATCGCTTCGTGCCCAGCGGCGCAGACGCGCTGCGCGTCGAGGCCGTCGCGGCGCACGGACAGTGGGGCATCAGCGAGGACGCGTTCGGTCGCCTCTACTACTCGCCCAACTCCGATCCGCTGCTCGTCGATCTCGTGCCCAAGAGCTACGCGGCGCGCAACCCGTCGCTCAAGGGCTTCGAAGGCGTGCCGATGCGCGCGGCCAACGACATGCGCGTGTATCCGTCGCACCTCACGCCCGGCGTGAATCGCGCCTACCAGAAGGGCGTGCTCAAGGACGGCAAGCTCGCGACGTTCACGGGCGCGTGCAGCCCGATGGTCTACGACGGCGACGCGATGGGCGCCGACATGAAGCACTCCGCGCTCGTGTGCGAAGTCGCGGGCAACCTCGTGCACCGCTACCGCCTGAGCGACGCCGACGGCAAGGTCGTCGCGACGCCGGCCGACGGCGAGCGTTCGTTCCTCACCTCGACGGACGAGCGGTTCCGCCCCGTGTTCTGCGCGCAGGGAACCGACGGCGCGATCTACGTCGCCGACATGTACCGCGGCATCATCCAGCATCGGCTGTTCATGACGACCTTCCTCCGCAAGCAGGTCGACGCGCGCGGACTCGCGCAGCCGGTCGACGCGGGGCGCATCTGGCGCATCGTTCCGAAGGGTGGAGCCGCGGGCGCCAAGATCGCGAGCGCGCCCGACTTCACCAAGATGGATTCCGCCGCGCTGGTCGAGCATCTCGCGAGCGCTGAGAAGCCGCAGCGCGAAACGGCGCGCCGCCTGCTTGTCGAGCGCAACGACGGCGGTGCGCGCGTGGCGCTCACCGAGTGGTTCGAGCGGCGCGAGTTCGAGAAGTCGCCCGCGCCGATCGCGATCGAGAAGCTCTGGGCGCTCGCCGGCGTCGGCGGCGCAAACGCGAACATCGTCAACACTTCGTTCGGCGCGAGCGCGCCGATGGTGCGCGTCCATGCACTGCGCGTCGCCGAGCGCATGCTCGCGGCCGATCAGCTCGCGGCGCTGCTCGCGCGCGCGGTCAACGACGCCGATGAATCCGTGCGCGTGCAGGCTGCGCTGTCCGCTGGCGCGCTTGACGCGACGCTGCGCATGCCGGTGCTCGAGGCATCGCTTCGCCGCGACCTCGCTTCGCGCGCGATGCGCAGCGCGGTGATGTCGTCGATCGTCGGCGCCGAGGGCGAGCTCCTCGATGCGATCGTGGCCGGCGCGCTGCTTGATTCCGACACCGTCGCGTCGCGCGCGTTCGCGGCGGAACTCGCCGACATGCTGCTCGACAACGGCTCGGGCCGCCCGTCGCCCGACATGCTGCGTCACATGCTGGGCACTTCGGCATCGGTCGCGCAGTCGCGCCCATGGCTCGCCAAGGCGATGCTTGAGCGCGTCGCCGCCAAGCAGCACCTCAACGCGAAGGAGCCGCTGCAGCTGATCGCGTCGTACAAGCCCGAGGGCTGGTTCCCCATGCTCGACCGCAACAACGCCGACCTCGCGGTGGCGGTCGCGATCGACCGCAACGTGTTCTGGCCGGGCCGCGAGGACGTGTCGTTCGTGCCGCCCAAGATCGCGAAGGCCGAGGCGATGTCGTTCGAGGAGTTCGGCAAGCGCCTCTTCTCGAACTGCATGAGCTGCCATCAGGCGACGGGCCGCGGACTTCCGCCCGTGTATCCGCCGCTGCGCGGCAGCACGATCGTGCAGGGCGATCCCGCGACCGTGGTCAAGATCCTGCTCTACGGACTCGAAGGCAAGATCGAGGTCGACGGCCAGACCTACAACCAGGTCATGCCCGCCGCGCCGGTCAAGAGCGACGAGGAGATCGCCGCCGTGCTCAGCTACGTGCGCAGCGCGTGGGGCAACAGCGCGTCGGCGATCGAGCCCGCGTTCGTCGCCAAGGTCCGCGAGGAGACGAAGGGCCGCAACCGTTCGTTCACCGCCAAGGAACTCGGGATCGAAGCCAAGAACTGAGTCGACGCGCACGGATGAACGTGCGCTGGTCCGGGCGAGGGCCATGGTGCTTCACGCCAACCGTCGCGGCCGAGACCGAGGGTGGGGACGACGCGACTCGGCAACCGAGTCGTCTCGGCCTTAGGCCTTCGCAATCTCAAAGTACTCCACGCCCGACTCCGCGAGCAGGTCGCGGCTCTTCCGCAGGTTCTCCATCCAATGCTCGTCACCCGCGCCGCTGGTGTAGGTCACCACGCGCACGATGCCCGACTGGATGATCGACAGCGTGCAGTGCACGCACGGCGAGAAGCTCGTGTAGATCGTGCAGCCCATCGGCGTCACGCCGTTGCGCGCGCACTGGATGATCGCGTTCATCTCGGCGTGGCAGATGAGGTCGTACTTGGCCGGACGCTCGAGCCGCTCGGGGCGATCCTCGATGCCGCGCGGGAGCCCGTTGAAGCCCGTCGCCACGATCTGGCGCGAAGGACTCACGATCACCGCGCCGACGCCGCGCGACGGGTCCTTCGACCAACGCGCGATCGTCTCGGAAAGCTCGAGGAAACGCCGGTCCCACTTCGCTGCGCGTGTCGGGTCGTTCATGCGATGAATGTAGCGGACGAACCGCCGCGCGGGATCACCAGCGCGAGAGCAGGATCGCGAGGTCCACCGAGTCGACGAAGCCGTCGGCGTTGAGGTCGGCGCGCGTCCAGATCGGAGTCGGTCCCCAGTTGCCGAGGATGGACGCAAGATCCGAAGCTCCGACGACGCCGTCGCAGTCGATGTCGCACATCGGCGGGGCAACCGGGCTCAGCTTGACGACACCGCTCGCCGACACGCGCGCCTGGCCAAGCTGGCCTGCGAAGGTCGGGTTCTGGAAGTCGACGGATGCGCCACTGTCGGCGATCATCGCGAGGATGCGGCTGCGGATCTGCGTTGCCGGCACATTGGTGTTCGGCCACTGCGGATTCTGCGAGCGGACGAGCGCAACCGTTCCGCTCACGAACGCGTTCGCGAACGAGGTGCCCTTCCACACGGCGAACTGGCCGCCGGGGATCGGTCCGATGATCGAGTGATCGAGACGCGGAACGCCGTTGAGGATCTCCGTGTGTCCCGGAGCCGCGATATCCATACGGATATCCCAGTTCGAGAACGGAGCGCGGACATCGTTCCAGTCGAGCGCGGTGACGCCAAGCGCGGTCGCCTCGCACGCGGGGTACTGGCGCACGGAATTCGAGTTGCCGTTGCCCGCTGCACCGCAGATCACGATGCCCTTCGAGTCGGCCTCGTTGACCATGTTCACGATCGACTGCGAGTGGTAGCTCTCGCCGAGGCTCATGTTGATGACATGCGCGCCGCGGTCGATCGACCAGGCGATCGCCTGCGCGATGCGGAAGTTGTTGCCGCGGCCTTCGCTGTCGAGCGCGCGCGCCGAGAGGATCATCGCGTCGGGAGCGACAAGGTGGATCAGTCCCGCGACGAACGTGCCGTGTCCGACCTGCTCGTCGATGAAACCGTCGCCATCGTTGTCGATGCCGTCGCCGACGTCGTTGAAGTTCGTCGAGCCAGGAACAAAGCTCGCGCCCTGCGTGCTGACGGCGCCCGAAAGCAGCGGATGTGCCGCATCGATGCCCGTGTCGATCACGGACACCACGACGCCTGCGCCACGCGAGCTCTTGTGCGCGACATCGACGCCCATCAGCGGGCTCGCGTACTGCGCGTTGAACTGCTCGGCGCTCAGACCGAGACCCGAGAGCCACAGGCTGTCGGTCTGGCCTTCGCCGGTCTGGCCGGTGTAGTTGAGTTCTTCCCAGCTCAGCGTGCCTTGCTGGGTCAGCGCCCTGAGCGCGTTCTCAAACTGGTCAACCGTCTGGTTGCCGTTGAGCTGGTACGAGATCAGGTAGATCGGGCGACCGTTGATGCGGTCGATGACTCCCACGCCGGCAAACTGCTGCGAAAGCGATGCGATCGCCTGCGCGAGTGCCTTTGGCGTCGCAGCGCGCACGACCGCCTCGCCCGGAACGGGCGGCGGGCCTTGCGGAAGACCGCGGGCGATGGCCGGCAGAGGCAACATCGCAGCGATGAATGCTGTGAGAGCAATGATCTTTTTCATGACAGTGACCCAGTGACGACAAAGGGTGCCCACCACGAAGGATGGCCCCATTTCAGGATCGAGGCAAGTACCGCGGAGCGAAGAGCCGTAGATGGTCGCTTGCCTTTAGAGATTTCCTGATGGAACGAGGTCGATACCTCGAGCGCCGCCTGATCTCGGACGGACCAAAGTCCGGCCACCAGGCAACGCGCTCCAGCCGCGAGGAATGCGCGACTGATACCTGCGAGTTCGTCGCCGGCGTCCACGGCGTTACGACCCGTCTCACAACCTGCAAGAAACACGAAGTCCGCGTCGAGCTCGAGCGCGACGATGTCGCGCACCGGCATCCAGCCGTCGGCAAGCCGAAGGCCCGATGCAGTCGGAAGCGCACCGATAAACCGACCGTGACACGCAAAGTGCAGCGCGGAGCGTCCGCGCACGGCGTCGCGCACACGCGCGATCGTCGCTTGTGATCCCTCGAGCACATCGGCGCCGCGCGCGGCGGCGATCGACTGGGCCTCGCGCTCGATGAGCGGGGCCTGTTCGTCCGCGACGGCGACCACCAGCGGGCGATCGTTGGTGGCGTTGCGCGACTCGCGCTCCGCACACGCGATCGACGCGCTCGGCGCCGTCTGGATCTCGAATCGTTCGATGAGGTACTTGTCGCCGTCGGTGAGCGCGGCGAACGGCAGCGCATGCAGCGCGCCGAAGGGCACGATCACGAGGCGCTTGGCGTCGGCGACCGAGGCGCGCTCGGCCAGGATCGGAACGATCAGCAGGTCGTGCAGCGCGCGCGAAAGCGCCTTGATCGCGCGGTTGCTGCGCGCATCGGCGCTGCGCACGCCGGCGCGGAGCTGGTAGAGGAACTTGTCGACAAGCGGCCCGAGCTCGGACGCCTGCGCAATGCAGCGCACCGAGGTGATCTCGCCGCGCTGCGCGACGAAGGCCATGAGCTCCTCGCCGGCGATGAAGTACGCGATCATCGCGTCGTCGTTGTCGAGGCGCGCAAGCACCTCGTCGGCGCCGAGCGGCTGCGCGAACAGCGACGCCACGCCGCGAGCGCTCTGCTCACGGGTGAGGAGGCGGTCCATCGCGCCTTCGGTCTCGCGGAGTTCATCGAGAAGCGCGGGCGAAACGCCACGACGCTGGCCGCTGTCGCCGGCATCGCGAGCGACGCTCGAGTGCAGCGCCGCGAGGCGTGCGCGGAGGCGCGCGATCTCGTCGCTGGACGTATCGCTGGACGTATCTCTGGACTTGGCAGGCGAAGCGCCCGTGCGGTCGATGTTGCGGAGCACGGCGTCGAGCAGCACGCGGCTGCGCGCGCGCTCGACGGTCACGAACGCGTCGGCGAGCGACTTCGGATCGGCCTGCGCGAGCAGGTCGAGCGCGAGATCCTCGTACACGCGCAGGCGCGACGAAGCGAACGCCGAGCGCAGGCGATCGGCGGCGAGCGAACCGCGAAGGTCTTCGGCGATCTCCACCGCATGCGAAAGCGCGGCGATCGAGCGCGGGAGCGAGCCCTTCGCGCGTTCCGAGTCGGCCTCGATCAGCGCGGCGTCGATCTCGACCACGCGGACGCCGAGCGCCGCGGCGCCGGAGCGCGCGCTGCGCGCGGTCTCGAGCGCGCGGTCGGTGTTTCCAAGTGCGAGTTCAGCGCGGGCGGCGCGCACGAGCGCGCGGGCGCTGTCGAGCGGGCTCGCGTCGCGCATGGCGATGGCGGCGAGATCCGCGGATTCCTGTGCGTTTCCTTCGCGCAGCGCGAGCTCGCTCGCGACCAGCGCCGACGCGCGCATGCCGCGCGCATCGCCGATTTCATCGGAAAGCGCGAGCGCGCGCGCCGCAGCGGGCTTGGCTTCGGCAACGCGATCGGCGGCTGCGAGAGCGCGCGCACGGACCAGGAGTCCGCGCGCCATCTCGGCCTTGAGTCCCTTGTCGGATGCGGTTGCAAGCGCCGAGTCGACGGCGGCAAGCGCTTCGCCATTGGCGCCGAGCACCGCGAGTGCCTCGGCTTCCTCGAGCAGGAGTCGTGCGTGGTGACCGGGCGCGATCTTCGCGACCATCTGCGACGCGCGGTCGAACTCGCGCAGCGCGTCGCCAAAGCGGCCCTCGCGTGCGAGGAGGTCGGCGCGGTTGCCGACGACGATCGCGTGCGCGAACGGCAGCGTGGTGAGCAGCGCCTCCGCTCGGTCGAAGGCGGCGTGCGCCTCGGCCAGGCGGTCGAGCTGGAGCAGAGTTTCGCCGAGCGTGTTCTCTATGGTTCCGCGCGCGCCGGTCTCGGCGGCGGGGATCCCTGCAAGCGCGCGCTCGAGGCACGCAAGCGCTTCGCTCTGCTCACCGCGGATCTTGTGCACGTTCGCGAGGTTGAGCTCGGCGCGTGCGGCAAGGTCCCGTCGTCCTGCGGTGTTCAGAGCGTCACGCGATGCGCGACCTCGTTCGATGGCCTCGGCAGTGCGGCCGAGCTTGGCAAGCGCGTGCATCGAGGCGACGCCTGAGCGGGCCTTCTCGACGCTGTCGCCTGCGCCTTCTGCAACAGCCTGTGCCTCGGCGGCGCGCACCAGCGCTTCGTCGAGGCGACCCATGTAGGCAAGCGCGGGAATCGTCGCACGCAGCGCGCGAGCGCTGGCGCTTCCCGAACCAACCGCGACGGCCACCGCAGCAAGCGACTCGCCCGCGCTCAAAGCACGCTCGGGCGAACCAGCTGCGATCCGTTCACACTCATCCGCGAGCGCCACGATCGCCGCGGCAGCGCCACGGGAATCACGCGCGACCGCGTCCGCTCGAGCGCTCTCTGCGAGCGCCTCGAAAGCAGCGAGGTCCAGCTGGCTGGGGGAGCCGTTCATCCGGCGGCTCCCTCATCCTTCGAGGTTGGCTTCGAGGCTGGACCAAGCGGCAACACAATCGTCGGGTGGAGTTCACCGGTCGCGGCACGCGCGCTCACGGCAACTTCACGGGCATCGCTGGTCAGTGCGATGGCGAACATTCCAATCGAGTCGGTCTCATCGGTCGCGATCACCATGCCCGAGGCATCGAGCAGGGCGACCGTGGCGCGGACAGGCATGTCGTCGGTGCGGGCGACTTCGCCCACGAGCCGGACGATGCCGTTCTGCGCGGGGGTGCGCTCGGCGCGGATCACGATCTCGGCGGAGTCGATCACGGCCTCAAGCACGTCTGCGCCGCGGTCGTCGCGGACGCCAGCCAGCGCGAGCTCGCCGTCAGGTCGGAGCCAGTCGAGGACGACGGCACCGGCACGGTCGAAGGCCTGGCCCAGGATCGCGATCGGCGAGGTCGACTCGGCGCGCCGCGACTCGAGCCGCACGCCCAGCGCCTTGGCGCGGGCGACGACGTCGGCGGGGGGTTCCGTCATCGCGTCGCCGCGCATGGCGGTGATCGCGTTCGAGAAGTCCTTCAGGATTTCGGAAACGCGCTGGTCGCTTGAAGCGGCCGCGCGAACTTGTGCCTCGAGTGCAGGTCCACCCTCGCCGGCGGCAACAGTCGCGATCTGTTCGATCGTGACTTTCTGGCGGGGGTTGAAGTTCCAACTGGTCATCGCTGTTTCAATCCGGACCCTGGGGGCCCACTGACCTGCGCCACAAAGGAACTTGGATATGCGGCTCCGATACAGACTTCTGACGAGAATGCACCAACGGCGGGAAGTTGTTGTTGCACAATCACTTGCCCGCCTCAAGATCAGGAGATTCGGACCCTACCTCGTCGGCATCTCCGAAGCCAAGCCGTCCGAGAATCTTGGAAAGCTTCTCAAGGCAGCGGGCGCGCGTCGGTCCGATCGAACCCACGCGGATGTCGAGCTTCTCCGCGATCAGGTTGTAGTTGGGCTCGGCGCCGGCGCCGAAGAGCGCCTCAAGCAGATCCTTGCACTTGCCGCCGAGCTGCTCGAGGCCGATGCGGACGAGTTGCTTCTCGCCGAGCGCCCGGCTGTCGGCGGCATCTTCGCGCTCGTCGACGGGGTCCATCGTCTTCTCGGGATCGGAGTCGAGCGACCGCGCGCGTTCGCCGTCCTTGCGACGTTGCGCACCAACGCGCCAGCAGCGGCGCTTGGTCGTGGTGACCAGCCAGCTCGCGAGCCCCGCGTCATCGGTGATCGAGTCGATGTGCTGCACGAGCGTGGCGAACACGTGTTGAAACACGTCTTCCGCCTCTTCCTGCCGCATGCGATGCTTGAGGATCACCGACCACACGAGCCGTCGGTAGCGCTCGACGAGCAACGACCACGCCGCGGAATCACCACGGCGACAGCGCTCAAGCAGCGTTGGATCGGAGTCGAAGCCGGACACGAGAGCGCGCAGTGTAAGCAGAGCGCGGATGAGGCGTTGCGAATTTGCGGCGATGTCCCGGGGGTTGAAACCCTAGTTGTCGTGTGATCTCGCGGGTCAGCCGCAAGCTCCCGATGCCCCGAGCACGGCCCCGAGCACGGCCCCGAGCACGGCCCCGAGCACGGCCCCGAGCACGGCCCCGAGCACGGCCGCGAGGTCGGAGCCGTTGACGATGCCGTCGCCGCCGACCCCCGCATCGCCCCGAGCGCGTCGCCGCGACTCCGCGATCGACCGGTTGCGCACATGAAAGAGGAGTCCGTTCAGCAGCCACCGCCGCAGCGGGAGCCCGCTGTCGAGCCAGCGCTCGAGATAGGTCGGGTCGCCGAGCCGCGCCGCGAAGAAGTCGTTGACCAGCTCGGCCGAGTCGCCGAAGTTCCGCAGGCTCGACCCCTTCACATACGCCCGCAGCGGCTCGAAGTACCGCGCCATGATGTGCTGCGCGACCTCGTCGTTGGCGACGCCGACGCGCTCGGACAGCCAGGTCTGATGGGTGGTCGGGAAGTGATCGCGGGTCATCGGCGGGGCTTAGGGTCAGGAGATATGCGCGGAGCGTCCGCCCATGTCGAACTATTCGCCGCAGATTGTGCGGCGAATAGAGGCTCCAATTACCCCTCGGAACCTATTCACCGCAGATCCTGCGGAGATTAGCCGCGGAATCACCGCACCGCGCCGCACACGCCTCCTCATCCAATCCCACCGAATTCTGAGACAACGCCCCCATGGATCCCATTCGCGGGCCCGTGAACGATGACTGCTCCGACCTCGCGGCGTTCGACGCCGGCGACCGGGAAGCGGGCAGACGGCTCTACGACCGACACGCACCACTGATCTTCGCGCTGTGCCGCGAGGAGACAGGAGTGCGCTCGGCACGAGACGCAGAGGACGCCGTGCAGGAGACCTTCCTGCGCGCCTTCCGCATGCGCGACCGTCTGACCGACTGCACCGGTTTCCGTCCGTGGCTCTACGCGATCGCGCGGCTCGTTTGCAAGGAACGCCGGAACACGCGCGCCAAGGAACGGCGCGACCTCGGCTACGGACTCGACGCCTCGCGCGATGCATCGCGCCAGGCGGCCAACGAAGGAACCAAGCGAATGCCGAACCACACCATGCAGGGCCTGCTCGAGAAGGCGGGAGGCGCGAGCGCCTCGTCGTCGCTCGAGCAACGCGAGCTCATGGCGCAGCTCGGGAGCGCGATCGACGCGCTCCCCGAGGACCTGCGCCTGGCGCTCCACCTCTTCTACATCGAACCAGACCCTGTCGACGCCGCGAAGCGCGCGCTCGGGATTTCCCGCGCGCAGTTCTACCGGCTCGTCACGCAGGCACGCGAACTCATTGCCGCGCAGCTCACGCGCGAGGACCACACGTCATGAACATCAACGGCAGCAACAACACCAGCAACACGCCGCGCGGCAATGATGACGATCGCGGCGACCACACGCCCGAGCCCGTGCGCGGCGACCGCCTCGACGCGCTGCTGCGCGCCTGGCACGACGAGCACCGCGACAGCGCGCGCGCCAAGCGCGACGAGATCCTCGAGCACATCGCCGTCGCGGCGCCTGCGAAGGAGCGCGGCGTGCTTGCGCGCATCGGATTCTCGCGTGCGCTGGCCGCTGCGGCGGTGCTCGCGGTCTCGACGCTTCTCGTCGTGCTCTTCACCAACACCACCGAGCGCACGGCGTTCGCCGACGGCGGAATCGTGCAGGTCGCCGAGGGCGGCGCGCTCGACGCGCTCGACAAGGACGGCAACTCGCTCGGCCCGTGCCCGCTGCAGCACACCGACGTCAAGGTCGAGATCAGCGGGCTCTTCGCACGCACGGTCGTCGAGCAGACCTACGCGAATCCGTATCCGCGCACGATCGAGGCTGTGTACACGTTCCCGCTCTCGAACCGCGCGGCGGTCGACCGCATGACGATGGTCATCCGCAGCGCAAGCGGCGAGAAGAACATCGAAGGCGAAGTGAAGGAGCGCACGGTCGCGCGCGCCATGTACGAGGAAGCGCGCGAATCCGGCTACGTCGCCAGCCTGCTCGAGCAGGAGCGGCCGAACATCTTCACGCAGTCGGTCGCGAACATCGAGCCTGGCGCGGTGGTCAAGGTGCGCATCGCGACGATCGAGCTCGCGCAGCGCAAGAACGGCGTCGCGGAGTACGTGTTCCCGATGGTCGTCGGACCGCGCTACATCCCGGGTCATCCCGCGTCGATGCCGACGCTGCCCGAAGGCTGGAGCGTGCGCGAAGGCGTCGTGCTGCGCGCGCCCGCGGGCGTCGAGCTCGCGGCGGGCGCGACGATCGCCGCTGCGCGCATCGCCGATCTCCTCGAGCACGCGATCCCCGTGCGCGCCGACAAGAACGAGACGATCGACCAGCTGCTCTCGCTCGGCGAAGGCATCCAGTTCACCGCGAAATACGGCAACGGCAGCGCCGAGCGCGGCGTGTATTTCCCTGCGCGTGGACTTGGCGAGCTCAACGGGCGCTTCTTCTACGCGCCGCTCGGCAAGGACCAGGGCACGGGCTTCGCGGGCGACACGAACCAGGTGCCCGATGCGTCGCGCATCACGCCGATGCCGGTCAAGCCGAGCGAGCGCGCAGGCCACGACATCAGCGTGTCGGTCACGATCGACTCGGGCGGCGCCGCGATCAGCGATGTCGCGAGCGAGCTGCACGCGGTGAGCGTGTCGCAGAAGAGCGACGCGTTCAAGACCGTCACGCTCGACGAGAAGAAGTCGATCCCGAACCGCGATTTCATCCTGCGTTGGAAGACGGCGGAAACCACGATCGAGCCGGGCTTCTTCGCGCATGTCAGCGACGCGCGCGATCCTTCGGCCGATCCGTCGGTGAAGGGCGGCTACTTCGCGCTCATGATCGAGCCGCCTGCGCGCGTCGCGCCCGCGACGGTGCGTCCGCGCGAGCTCATCTTCGTGCTCGACACGTCGGGCTCGATGAACGGATTCCCGATGGAGAAGTCGAAGGCGCTCGCACGCAAGGCGATCGCCGCGATGCGGCCGACGGACACGTTCAACTTCATCACCTTCGCTGGCGCGACCCGCGTGCTGTGGAGCGAGCCGCGCGCGGCGAACGACGCGAACCGCAAGGAAGCCGAGGACTTCGTCAACGGCGCGTACGGCGCCGGCGGCACCGAGATGATGTCCGCGATCAACGCGGCGCTCGTGCAGGATGGACGCAGCGGTATCGCGGCGGCGAAGCTGCTCGATCTCCCTGCCGACGGCCGCACGGTGCGCGTCGCCACGCCGAGCGACGCGCTCGTGCGCGTCACGGGCAACGCGAGCAACGGCTGGTCGCTCGACGCCGGCGCAGGCCGCACGATCCCCGTCGATCTCTCGATCGCGATCCCCGCGAACCCCAAGAAGCTCGCGCTTCTCATCGACGGCGCGTGGGAGACCCGCGACGGCAACCGCGTGTTTGTCGCCAAGAGCGCGAAGTTCGAGGACAGCGACGCGCGCACGCGCATCGTGTTCTTCCTCACCGATGGCTATGTCGGCAACGACCAGGCGATCGTGCAGGCCGTGCGCGACAACGCGCGTGCATCGCGCGTGTTCAGCTTCGGCATCGGCAACAGCGTCAATCGCTTCCTCATGGAGGAGATGGCGCGCGCGGGCCGCGGCACTTGCGAGATCGTCACGCTCGCCGATGACGCCGACGGCGTGGTCGAGCGTCTCACGCGACGCATCGAGTCGCCCGTGCTCACTGATATCGAATTGGATATCGCGGCGAGCCTCGGCATCCACGACATGCTTCCGGGCGGCGATCACCTGCCTGATCTCTACGACCAGGAGCCGATCGTGCTGCTCGGTCGCTTCGATCACGCGGCCAACGGCACGATCACCGTGCGCGGCCGCACGGGCGCGGGCGCGTGGGAGAAGACGATCAACGTCGCGCTCCCCGCGGCCGACGCGAGCCACGATGTGGTCAAGACGCTCTGGGCGCGCGCGAAGGTCGACGACCTGCTCGCGCCCAAGCTCGCGCAGGTCGAGAGCCAGACGCTCGACGCGCCGACCAAGCGTGCGGTGATTCGGCTCGGCGAGTCGTACGCGATCGCGACGCCCTACACGAGCTTTGTCGCGATCGAGAAGAGCCGCGTGGTCGTCGGCGGCAAGCCGATGCTCGTCGCGGTGCCCGTCGAGCTGCCCGATGGCACGAATTGGGCGGGTTTCTTTGGTGAAAACGCGCAGCTCGGCGGACAGGGACAGCAGGGCGTCGCACTGGACTTCTCGCGGAGGATCGAGACCACGGACTGGTTTGGCGTGGGTGGAGATGCCGCGGGTCTCAGCCTCGACGCGACCATCGCGCCGCCAGGCGCTGCGCTCAAGCCAAGCGCCGACGCGAACCGCAGCGAACTGGCTGACGAGAAGGTCCAAGCAGCGGCGGGCGGCAAGAAGCGCGAAGTCTTTGCGAAGTCCTCGGCCAATTCCGCTGACAAGTCGAAGGCGGACACCGGCGTGATGAACGCGGCAACCGCACCTCCGTCGATGCCAGCGATCGCCATGCCGTCGTCTGCGGCGAGCTCAGGTGCCGTCGGCAACCGCGCCAGCGGAGCCGCGATGCCCGCTCCGAGTGCAGCGCCCGTGGCACCTCCTGCGGGTGGCGCTGGTGGCGGCATGATTGGTGGCATGGGCGGTGGCACGGGTGGTGGCATGAGTGGAGGCGCGAGTGGCAGCGCTGGCAACGCCTTTGGCGGACTGGGTGGGCCCGGCGGTGGGCGTCCTGGCGCCGCGAAGGACGACCTGGCACGCAGGCGCGATCGCGCGCCCGCCGGTGGCGAGGGCGGTCGGCAGCAGCGAGCGGATCCATCGTCAGCGCTCGCGCCCGATGTCACCAACTCGCTGCAGACGCTTGCGTCGGAGCAAAACGAGATCCTGCGCTTTGACGATGCCGAAGGACGCGTGAGCGAGAAGGCTGCGACCGGCGGCGACGCAGCCAATCCTCGCGCAGCGAAGCCTCGGCTCGCGCTCACGCCGGCCGAGCGCGATCGGCTCGTGCGCGTGCTCGACCGCAGGCTCGTGTTCCTCGCGCTCGCCTCGCTGCTTGGCGAAGGCGACAAGATCCCCGCGCTCGCGGCGGAACTCGGCGTCGAGCTCCAGAACGGCTTCGTGCAGGTCGCGATGAAGGTCGCGACCAGCGACAAGGGCGAGCTGGACGGCAAGACGCTCGACGCGATCCGCGCAGCCGGCGCCACGATCTCCGCCGACGACGCCAAGCGTGGTCTGGTCATCGCGCGCGTGCCCGTGTCGGCGCTCGCCAGGATCGCCGCGATCGAAGGCGTCAAGCGCGTCGAACCGCTCGCGCCGTGATCGATCCCTCGCTGAGGCAAGGGATTCGTCCCTCATACGGGGTTCATCCCTCATATCCCGCGGCGCCGCGCGATTTCGTGCGGCGCCGCTTTGTTTTTGCTGCAAATTCAGCGGCTCCAGCGCTCACGAGCCGATGACAAAGACATGTCGGCCTTTGGCCCAACTCCGATTCCTCCAACGCCAGGCGCCGTGCAGGCGTCGTTCATCGCGCAGCACGCCAACGGCGCGCGCCCGCGCGAGAAGGCCAAGACGCGCGAAGCCGATCCGCGTCGCGTCGTGACGCGCGACGAGGTCAAGCTGTCCGACCCGCTGCTCGCGCAGGCCGTCGACTCCAAGCCCGACGCCGCCGAGGAGTGGAAGCACCGCCGCGGCGGGTCGCAGTACCACGACCCGCGTCACGCGAGCGCCGATCCGCGCAACGACGCCGGCGATGGCGAGCACAAGCTCGACATCAAGGGCTGACGCGCGAAGAGTTCAACGGTCAGATCCTGACGCCGAGCGCCTTGTAGATCCGCTTGGTCGCGTCGCTCTTGTTGAGCGTGTAGAAGTGGATGCCCGCGACATCGTTGTCGAGGAGATCGCGGCACTGCTCGGTCGCCCAGTGGATGCCCGCGTGCTCGATCGCCTCGGCGTCGCCGCGGCAGCGTGCGATCGCCTTGAGCAACGACGCAGGAAACCGCGTCCCGCCCGCAAGATCCGCCATGCGCTTGAGGCCCGTCGCGCTCGTGACCGGCATGATGCCCGCGATCACGGGCGCCTTGATGCCCGCAAGGTCGCAGCGCGCGCGCCAGTCGTGGAACGCGTTGTTGTCGAAGAACAGCTGCGTGACGATGTAGTCCGCGCCCGCGTCGCACTTGGCCTTCAGGTGGTCGAGCTGCTTGAGCGTGTTCGGCGTCTCGGGATGCCCCTCGGGGAAGCCCGCCACGCCGATCCCGAACCCGCGCCCGCCATTCACGCCAAGCCGCTCGCCCTCGCGCTTGATGAAGGCCACGAGATCGGCCGCGTACGCGAAGTCGCCGAGCGCCAGGATGCGCGCGCCCGCCGGCGGATCGCCGCGCAGGGCGAGGACATTTCCCACGCCGTTGGCCGCGTAGAGCTCGAGGATCGCCTGGATCTCGTCGCGGGTGTGGCCGAAGCAGGTCAGGTGCGGCACGGGCTCGAGCTTGGTCTCGCGCTTGAGGCGCACGACCAGCGCGTGGGTGTTGTCGCGGGTCGATCCGCCCGCGCCGTAGGTCACCGAGACAAAGCTCGGCTGCAGCGGCGCGAACTCCGCGATCGAGCGATAGAGCGACTCCCAGCCCGCGTCGGTCTTCGGCGGGAAGAACTCGAAGCTCATGGCGGTCGTGTCGCGCGAGAGGATGTCCGCGATGTGCATTGCGGTGGGAGGGTAGCGAAGCCTGCTCGATTCGTAGCGATCGGCGCGTACCATGCGGATCCGTGCCGCATCGCAAGTCCATCCCCAAGCCGGCCGCCCGGCGGCTCAGCCTCTACCTCCGCGAGCTCGCCAGCCGACTCGAGCAGGGCGAGGCGACCGTGAGCTCCAAGTCGCTCGGGCGCACGCTCGGGCTGACCGACGCCCAGGTGCGCAAGGATCTGGCGCTGTTCGGGCAGTTCGGCCACCCTGGACGGGGCTACGGGATCTCCGACCTCGTCGATTCGCTTCGCAAGATCATGGGCCGCGACCGCGACTGGCGCGTGTGCGTGGTCGGCGCGGGCAACATCGGTCGCGCGCTCGTGTCCTACGACCGCTTCCGCCGCGAGGGATTCGACATCGTCGCGGTGTTCGACGCCAATCCCGCGATGGCGGGCAAGGACGCGGGCGGACTCAAGATCCGCCCGATGACCGAGCTGGCCAAGGTCGTCGCCGACGAGCGCATCAACCTCGGCATCATCGCCGTGCCGCGCGACGGCGCGCAGCAGGTGGCCGACGCGCTGGTCGCGGCCGGCGTCCACGGAATCCTCAACTTCGCGCCCCGCCGGATCGAGGTCCGCGAGGGAATCGGTATCGTCAGCGTCGACTTCACGGTCGCGCTCGAGCAACTCGCCTTCCAGGTCGCCTTCGGCCACGATGGATCCGACCTTGGCGATGCGAGCGCCAGCCACCCGCCAGATGCAGAGGCCCCGACCCATGGTTAGTCCGTACTCCGTTCGTTCACAGTGGACCCCGTCCGTTGCGCTGGCCGCGGTCGTAGGCTCGACCCTCGCCGTCCTGATGACGGGCTGCAGCGGCCGCGCGCTCGCGCCGAACGCCACCGACGGCCTGCGCGCGGAGCTCGTCGAGCGCACCCGTGAGCGCGACGCGGCCCGCGCGCGCATGCTGGAGCTGGAGACCAAGGTCGGCGAGCTTTCGCAGAGCCGCGACGGCAAGATCGACCCCGAGGTCGCCCAGGCGATGCCCGCGCTGGCGTCGGTCTCGCTCTCCTCGCAGTCCACGGGGCGGCTGACCGAGCCGAACCATGCCACCCTCGCCGCGGTGATCGCGCCGTTCGACGGGCTCGGGCGGTTCATCCAGATCACGGGCACGCTGCGGGTCAGCGTGGCTGCGCTTGTTCCAGGCCGCGATCCGCTGCCCGCGGGCTCGCTCACGGTCGGACCGAAGGCGCTGCGCGACGCGTACCGGTCGGGGTTCCTTGGCTCGCACTACACGATCGAGGTTCCGCTCAAGTGGGACGGCGCCGAGTCGCCGCGCGCACTGGCGGTGTCGGCGGAGTTCACCGACGGACTGACGGGCAAGGCGTACCCATGCGGCGGAACAGTGCCCGTCATCGCGCGTCCCGTCGCGCCGACGACGGACGCGACCGCCCCGGCCGCGGCACCCGCGCCGTCGTCCGCACCCGCACCCACATCAAGCGCAACGTCGGCAGGCACGCGGTAGGATCGCACCATGCGGAAGCTTCCTGCACGTCTCGCCGTCACCTGCATCGCCGTCGCGCTTGCGACTGTTGTTTGCACGGGCTGCCAGAAGGTGCTCTTCCCCAGCGACATGCCGCGCAACCAGTTCGAGACGCACGATCGCATGCGACAGCGATACGTCCCGCTGGAAGAGCCCGACGTGTTCGGCAACCCGCAGCCAGCGCTGCGCGCGCGGCTCACGCCACAGACCTGATCGTTCTCGACCTCGTCGGAACATTCGGAACGACCGACCCAGTTCGGCGCGTCGACATGTCAATCGCCCGCATGCGTCACAAGCGATTTGCAAATCCTGCAGTCGTTGATGCGCGGTGGCCGATTTCCGCTACCGTCTCACCCCACGAAGTTCTGGTTTGAAGGAATCTCCCCTTGGCACGGAAGCCAGCATCCAAGTCGAGCAACTCGCAGAGCCGCAAGAAGGCGGTTCACCCACAGCGCACCGGCATCGTCTGGAGCGTGTTCGTTGGATCCATGGCCCTCGTGGCCGGCGCGCTGGTGCTCAGCAGCGGATGGAAGCCGGTTGCGCTGACCAACATCGGAACCTTTGGTGCCCAGGTCGCGCCCGTCCCCGTCAAGGCCGGTCGCTGGAAGGCGATCGTGATCCACCACTCGGGCAAGCTGACCGGTTCGGCCGACGAGCTGGCCCGTCAGCACAAGCAGTGGGGACTTCCGTCGCTTGGCTACCACTTTGTGATCGGCAACGGCAGCGGTGATCACGATGGCGCGGTCATTCGCGGCCCGCGCTGGATGCAGCAGGTGGGCGGCGCGCATCTTCCTGACCAGGCGACTGCAGGCGGACTTGGCGCCCAGTGGCTCAACGAGAACACCATCGGCATCTGCCTGATCGGCAACGGCGAGCGTGGCGAGTTCACCGACGCGCAGATCCGCGCGCTCGAGGGTCTCGTGCGCCAGCTTGAGAAGGACTGCGGCATCCCGAGCAACCAGGTCTACCTCGCGTCGCAGCTGGCGCCGGTGGCGAGCCCGGGTCGCAACTTCCCGCAGCTCTCGTTCGCCGAGAGCATCCGCAACTAAACGCGCGCTGCTGCTATCTATGCGCGTCTCAACATGACGAGCAGCGCGAAGCTTTCACAAGGATTTCTCACGACCGCCCCGCAGGCGGTGCTGTTCGACCTCGACGGCACGCTCGTCGATTCGGTCCAGGACATCTTTGTCGCGGTCAATCTGCTGCTCGCCGAGCTCGGGATGAAGACGCGCACCCGCGACGAGGTCACGATGTGGGTCGGCAACGGCGCGCGCATGCTGATCGAGCGCGCGATGGCGGGGCGCTTCGAGGGTTTCGCGGGGCTCGACGACGCGCGCGCGCGACACGCGGCGGCCGATGCGGCGATGCCGCGGTTTCGCGCGATCTATCAGGAGATCTGCGTCGACCACACGCTGCCGCTGGCGGGCGCGCATGATTCGCTGTCGTACGCGCACGCGCGCGGGCTTGGCGTGGCGATCGTGACCAACAAGCCGCTCGCGCCGACGGAACGCATCATCGATGCGCTGGGTTGGCGGCCGTTTGTGTCGGCGGTGATCGGCGGCGACTCCCTCGCGGTGCGCAAGCCTGATCCTGCGCCGATCCACGAGGCGATGCGCAGGCTCGGCGCGGCGCACGGCTGGATGGTCGGTGACAGCGCGAACGACGTGGGCGCCGCGCGCAACGCGGGCATGCCGAGCATCGTCGTGCGCGGCGGCTACAACCACGGCAACTCGGTGGAGTCGCTCGATCCCGCGCCCGACCTGATCATCGATTCGCTGGCCGAACTGCCCGCGCTGCTGCGCGCGGCGATCGACGCCCGGCGCTGAACGAACCCTTTCAGGGGTGCCCTCGGTCCAGCCCGTCAAGGATCGTGTTGTTTCACGCCTCGACCCGGAATCGCTCCGCCCCGCCCAACAATCGCCACCGATTCTTCAATCCGCGCCCTCAGCTTGCGTATGCACGCACGACTGCGCGGCTTCTCGCGCAAGAAGGGCAATCGAGGACCACATGTAAGGAGGACGTCATGAAAGCTCGCAAGCACGGTCATGTTTCTGCACGTTCCGGTTTCACCATTCTCGATCTCGCGGCGACGGTCGCCGTGGGCACGCTCATGTGCGCCGCCGCGCTGCCGCTGGCCGCGAAGGCTGGCAGCCAGAACACGCGCGCCGTCTCGCGCATGCATCTCAACACGCTCCACGTCGTGCACACCATGTTCGCGGCCGACCACAACGACCGGCAGTTCTCCGTGATCCCCGACAACTTCGGCCTACGTCCGAGCTGCGCGCTCTATCAGGCGCAGTTCGGATGCATCGATCCGCTTGTGCTTGGCGAGGATTCGCTCGGTCAGAGCTGGGGCTTCTACCTCGGCTGCGCCGGCAACGGCACCAATGGAGCGTGCGGGAACATCAGCTTCTACAAGCCGATCGAGTTCACCGAACCGACCGAGGGCGCGTACCGCTACGCCAACACTCCGCGCATCAACGAGTACGTCAGCGGGCGCTTCTACGACCCCGTGTTCTTTGCGCCCGATGATCCGACCCTCACCGACCAGACGCGCAAGTTCATCCGCGCTGGCGCGGACTTTGAGCTCAGCGATCCTGATGGCGCGTCGTACATCTGGGGCCACACCTCCTACGACATGTCGCCCGCCGCGATGTTCGATCCCGTCGTGATGGGCGATGGGCAGCAGGGCAACAACCCGCAGTGGCGCAATCCGTCGAGCACCTCGACCGCGGGCGGCTACGGCTACCGCAGCCCCGCCGTCTCGCAGTGCGCGTATCCGTCGCTCAAGACGCGGCTCATGGAGCACGCGATGACCAGCCACGCGCCCGCGCCGTGCAACAAGGGACATCCCGGCTGCTCGCCGTACATGTGGAACCAGTCGATCGAGAGCCAGAACATCGCGCTCTTCTACGACGGTTCGGTGCAGACCCTGAGTGCGCGCGATGCGATGAACTCCGACGCGCACAGCGCGACGCCGCTCTGGCTGCGCAACACGCCGCTTGGTGTGAACGGAGTCGACGGCGCTGCCGCGGCCGATGCGCAGGTTCGCACGAGCGCGCACTTCCTCACGACCTACGGCATCCGTGGGCGCGACAGGCTCGACTGAGTGAGGTTGTGTTGATTACGGCTTGGACGGCGCGTCCGCGGCGGCAGGTTGCCCCGCGGGCGCGTCGCCGTTTTTCGGAGCGCCATCGGGGCGACCGCGGCCGCCGCCGCCACCACCACGACGTCGACCTTCACCAGCAGGCGCAGCGCCCTCGGCACCAGCGCCATTCGCAGCGCCATCGGCACCAGCGCTAGGAGCGCCACTGGGTGCAGCACCGCTCGGCATTCCACCGCGCGGACCGCCACCCATGCCGCCACCCACGCCGCCACCCATGCCCGCACCCATGCCACCGCTCGGCGCACTCGCGTTCGCCATCTCAAACACGCTCGAGTCGAGCTTCGAGGTGATCTCGAACGACTTCGGTTCGCGCAGCAGCACGCGGTCGCCGGGATTCACGCCCTTCTTGACTTCGATCATCAGCTCGCTCGCGCGGCCGAGCTCGACCTGGCGCTGCGCGAAGCCCGCGCCGTCGGCGATGTACACGAACGCAACCGGCCCTTGGCGAAAGATCGCCTGCACGGGAATGTTGATCGCGTCCTCGACGCGACCGAGCAGCACTTCGGCCTTGCAGCGCATCGCGGGCTTGAGGCCGAGCGTGGGATCGGTGTCGAGTGCGCTCTTGACCGTGTATTCGCGGCGATTTGGATCGCGCCAGCCGCCCGCGGCAGCGAGCAGGCTCACGGTCGTGACCGAGCCGCCGATCGGCTGGTTCGGCATCGCGTCGCTGTAGACGGTCACGCGCTGGCCAGGCTTGATGCGGCCCGAGAGTGCTTCGCTGACCTTGAGGTTCGCGACCATGCGCGAGGTGTCGGGCAGCAGGATCACGAGTTCGTTGGGCTTGAGCTCGGTGCCGACCTGCGGAGGCTGCGCGTCGCCGCCGCCGCGTCCGCCGTTCGAGCTGTCGATGCTGGTCGCGTACACGACGAGCCCGTCGATCGGCGCGAGCAGCGTGGTGTTGCCGAGCTGCGCCTCGAGGTTCTGCAGGCGTTCCTTCGCGTTGTTCAGCGAGAACTTCGCGCTCTCGACATCCGCGGTCGCCTTGACGAGCTCGGCGTTGAACTTCTCCTCGACGCGGCGGCGCGTGGCCTCGGCCTGCTCGAGGTCGGACTTCTTCTTCGCCTCATCCTGGAAGTAGGTGTACTTCTCGTAGACCTCGAGGTCGAGCGCGGCCTGCTTGACCTTGGCCTGGGCCTCGATCATCGCGATGCGGTCCTTCTCGAACTCGTCCTTGGCGATGTAGCCCTGCTTGACGAGCTTGTCGCTCTCCTCGAAGCGGCCCTTGAGGCGGTCGAGGTTGATGCCCGCGGTTTCCGTGGCGAGGCTCAGCGACTGGCGCTTGTTGACGACCTCGCCTTCCTGCCAGCCCTGCAGCGCGAGCTGCGCGATCTTGACGGTCACGTCGGCCTTGTCGAGCTCGCTCTGCTTCTCGCCCTGCTTGATGGCGAGCGCCTGCTCGGCGGCGATCGACGCACTCTCGGATGTGTTGACCTTGAGCGTCGCGTCCTTGACCTTGTCGATGATGTCTTCCTGGGCGAAGCGCACGACGACCGTGCCCTTCGACACGCGCGTGCCTTCGGCGGCGATCTCGGTGATGACCGCGCGCTGCTCGAGCTTGTTGCGGATCTCGACCTGCTGCAGCGCCGCGAGTTCGCCGCTCACGGGCAGGATCATGTCGAACGAGCCCTTCTCGACGGTGTGCACGTCGCGCGCGGCGATCGAGGAGACCGACGGGTCGTCCGCGCCGCCGCCGCCGCAACCAAGCGGAATCGCAGCGATCGCGAGCGCGCAGCCGGCGGCGAGGAATCGGAAGGCGATGGTGTTGGTGCGTGTCATGGTCGGGCTCACGATCAGGTATTGCGTCACAGCGTGCAGAGTCAGGTTACGGCGACGTGTCCACGATGCCGGGACCCGTGTCTTCCGCGAACTCCATGCCGGGCAGCGGAATCAGCTTGCCCTGCGGCGAAATGCGCAGTTGTCCCGTGTTGTTGAGGTAGCGCAGGATCGCGATCTGCAGGTCCTTCTTGGCGCTGTCGAGCGAGTCCTGCGCGCGGCGCAGCGCATCGACGGCGTCGGTGCGGTCGCGCGCGGTCGCGCGATCGGGCGCGGCGTCGATGGCGGCCTGGCGGTTCATCGAGGCCTGCACGTTCTTCTCGGCGACGGCGTTGCTGAAGAGCGAACGCTCGATGCCGCGCGCGGCCTGGCGCACGCCGACGGCCGCGTCGTCGCGCGACTGGTAGTACGAGCGCTTCGACTGCTCGAGCAGGATCTGCGACTGGCGCAGGCGCAGGTTCTCGTCGACCCGGTCGAGCGGCATCTGGTAGACGATCGCCGCGGCGAACTGGTTGGAGTTCGGATCGAAGTTGAGGCCCGACTCGGGCAGCGTCGAATCGGTCGGCAGGTTGTTGGTCAAGCGCAGGTTGAGGTCGCCGAGCGTGGCGTTGCGCGCGACGTCGACCTTGCGCGCGAAGTCGTCGACGAGGTCGCGCTCGTTCTGCAGGTCGAGCCGGTAGCGGAACGCGAGCCCGAGCGACTCCTGCATGTTGACCTTCGGCACGGGCAGCTTGAACTGCGTGGGATCGATCTCGACCGGCTCCGCGACATCCATGCCGATGCGCGCCTTGAAGCGGTCGACGCTCAGGCGGTACGCCTCGCGCTGTCCGCTCAGGCGATCGAGCGCGAACAGCGTGTTCTGCGTCGCGAGGTCGGCCTGGAACGGCTCGGTGCGGCCGCTCGTCACGAGCGCCTTGGTGCGCGCCTCGACGTCGGCGCTGCGCTCGACCTGGCGCCGTCCGTTGGCGATGCCCTGGAGCTGCAGCACGAGGTTGAGGTAGTCGTTGGACAGGTCGAAGTAGAAGTTCCTGCGGAACTGCTCGAACGAACGCGCCGCGTACACGAGGTTGCGCCGCGACTGCACGAGGTCTTCCTGCGCGACGTCGCCGAATCCGCTGAGCAGCGGGATGTTCGCGCGCAGGACGAACGACGCCCCCTGCGTGTCGGTCGAGTTCAGGTAGTCGTCGAGCTGCTGCGTCGCGCGCGCGACGAACGCCGCGCTGACATCGCCGCCGAACGGGAGCTTCTGGCTCGCGCCGAGCTCGTTCACGATCGACAGCGCGTTGTCAAAGCGGCTGCCGCCGCCGTTGGAGGTGTAGCCCGCGGTCGTGATGTTCGAGGGGATCGGTTCCCAGCGATGCTCCTCGATCAGGAGCCGAATCGCGACCAGAAGGTAGGCTTCTTCGGCGTTCAGGTACTCTTCCGAGTGTTCCAGCGCGTACGCGACGGCATCATCAAAGGTCAGGACGCGGGTGTTGTCGGCGCGCTTCTCCATCGCCTCGAAGCGCTTGGTGATGCTGGCGGCATCTTCCTTCTCCCGCTTGACCGACTCGAACTTGAGATCCGAGGCGGCGGGGTTGTCGGTGGCGGGCGCGGCGACGTCCTTGGGGTACTCGGGAAAGTACGAGCCGGGCTCGTAGGTATTGGGCTCAAGCTGCGGGTAGATCGCCCCGCCCTTGAGTTGCTCGGCGCTGGCGCGGAGCTTCTCGTTGGTGGCTTGGTCGACGCTGTGGAGCGAGCTCTCGCAGCCGGCCGGAACCAGGGTGGCGAGCAGGAGGGCGAAGCTGGTTCCAAGCCGAGTGGCAAACCCAAACCTAGACCCAGACCCAAACCCCGACCCAAACCTCGGCCACGCAGCCACCTTGGGCGTGCGGGCAAGGGAAATGGGAGCGGGCGAAAGTGCCATGAGAAGGGTCGTTGTACCGCAATCAACGTACGGACGCTGCAACGTTGCACGCATCCTGAGGAAGGATCGTGGGTTTTGCCCGCACGCCGACTTTCTGCGAGAGTCGCAGTGACCGAGAAGCGCCCGACGAAGGATCTCCATGCCCGCAGTCTCGTTTGATTCCAAGAGCTTTCTCCTTCCCTCAGGCCGCGGCGCGTCGACGCGCTTTCCGATCGTCGCTGCGTCGTTCGACGCGACCCTCATCGACCCTGCGTCCTGGGCAGCCGAACTTGCGCGGTTGCGGCATGCGGGCTTCAACACCGTCGTGATGCGCGTGCCATGGCTCATGCACGAGCCGACGCCAGGCCGCTTTGTCTTCGAAGGAGCGTGTGATGTGCGGCGCGCGGTCGTCGAGGCTGGTGCCGCGGGGCTCAAGGTCGCGTTGCGCATCGGGCCGTGCGTCGGAGGGACTTTCGCGCGTGGTGGTCTGCCGGGTTGGATCGGCGAGTTCGCGGGCGATCGCGTGCGCGAGGCGCAGCCGGCGTTTCTTGCGCGGGTGACGGGCTTCTGGCGCGCGTTGGCGCCGCAGTTTGTGGATCTCCAGTATTCGCGCAACGGAATCGGCAAGGGCGGCGTCGTGCGCCCCGTGATCGCCGTCGGCATCGAGGACGACTGGCGTTGCCTCGACGCGACGGTCGGCGAGGCGTACTTCAGCGCGCTGGTGCGCTTCGCGCGCGAGGTCGGCATCGATGTGCCGCTCTTCAGCGCGAACAACTGCTGGTACATGCACGACGGCATGATCGACGCGTGGCGCGGACCGGGCGCGGGCACTGCGCGCGAACTGCGCGAGGTGCAGCCTGATTCGCCGCCGATGGTGTTGATTGAAGCCGACGGTTCGAACGGCTCCGGCGGCTCCAGCGGTTCGGGCGAAGCTTGTGCGCGTGAAGTCGCGGAGCTCGTCTGCGATCGCGCGGACTTTGTCGTCGACGCGGTTGCGATTCGTCATGTCGACGCAACGAGCGCGGCGGCGCGGGCCGAGATTGGCGCGATGGATGTGTTTCCGCTGCGCCGCGCGCTGGTGTTTGCGAGCACGTTTGCCGCGATTCTTGCGGAAATGCAGCCGTCTGCGAAGGAGCCATCGGTGCTCGTCGGCCGCGGCAAGGAGCGTGTGGAAGTTGTGATCGACGGCGACAACGCCGGGGCGGATTTCGAGTTCATCGCCAGTGACATCACGATCGACGGATCGCGGCTCGAGCGTTGCTCGGGCTCGCTGGTCGCGCTCGACGGCGATCTCGTCGTCGTCGCAGGCAAGCCGCGCGGCAAGATCAGCGTGCAGGTCGATGGAAGCGCGGCCGCGCTGACCGTCGCCGCCGAAGGCGCCGCGCCCAAGGTGGTCAAGGTGCGCGGGCTGCGCTTTGTCGCGGTGCCGCATGAACTCGCGGCGGGCGTGGGAATCGCCGTCGACGGCCGTGAGTTTGCCTTTGATTTCGTCGACGCCACCGGCGCGGTGCTCGTGCGCATTGCGCGCGACGGCACGGTGACACGCACAAAGACCGACGAACCGAAGAACAAGCGCGCGCCGTCCGCGAGCACGCCCATCACGCTCGCGCCGCCGACGATGCTCGCGGAGACGGGATTCATCGACGGTTCGCATGCGCGATTCGCGTCGACTGCAGCGCCGCGCGATCTCGGCGAGTTCGGCGTGCGTTCGCGCGTCGCGTACTACCGAGCGCGCGCGAAGGGCAAGGCTGCGGCGACGGCGCTGCTCGCGCATGCCGCAGGCGTCACGCGCGTCGAGCGGACCGCTGCGAAATCCGGCGCGCTCACCGTCGTCGCCGAAGTGCGCGATGTCGGCGCGTCGACCACGGGCGTGTTCGGACCGCTGCTCGACGTCGCGCCGCTCAAGGGCGTCAAGTGCGAGCAGGTCATGCGTCCCGCGTTCGACGCGACCACGACCGGCCGCTTTGTCTACGGCTACGACATGCGCGACAGCACGCAGCAGGTGCACACGCTGCGCTGGACATTCGCGCCGCGCACCGACGCGGTGGTCGTGCGCGTTCCCGAGTGGTGGCGCGCGATGGCCGCTGAATTCGGCTGCACGCTGCGGCTCAACGGCGAGCTCGTCGCAGGACTCGACACGCGCGTGTGGCCCGAGCACATCATGCTCGACGGCGCGAAGCTCTCGCCGATGCGCCCAGTGAAAGTCGCGAAGGGCGAGAAGCCGCCGAAGGCGAAGCTCGCCAAGCTCGAGCCTGGCGCGAACGAGCTGCTGCTCGATCTCGGCTTCGAGTTCGACGGACTCGCGAAGCTGCGCAAGGACATCGAGCTCCTCGCCGTGCGCGGTGAAGTCGCGGCGGAGTGGGCGTTCGCGCGCGTCTCGCCGCCCGCGAGCTGGGCGGGAGCGAAGGCCGTCGCCAAATCCGCGGCAAAGAAGCCCGCCGCGAAGCCGACGGGCGTGCCGACGTGGTTCCGCACGACGTTCCGCACGACGTTCCGCGCCGACGAGCCGCGCGCGCTCGAACTCGCGTGCACGCTCGCTGCAGGCGAAGTCGCGATGGTGTTCGTGAACGGCGCGTCGACGATCGCGCAGGACGGCGCCAGCGGCGTCGTCGACGGCAAGAAGCGCGAGCGCCGCGTGCGACACGCGACGCTGCCCGCGTCACTCATCCGCGCGGGCGACAACGAGATCTGCGTGTTCACGCCGGATGGCGTGATGCCCGCCATCGAGGTTCGGTAGCGCGGCGATTGCATGAACGGCGCACTCTTGCGCGGGAGCAGCTACTCGCCTAGCCCTGATCCTCCGGCCCCTCAACCTCCGGCTCCTCATCCGCCGACTCGTCATCCTCCGAATCTCCCGCCATGCGCTTCTCGTACTCTTCCTCGTCCTCGAGAAGGCGGCCGCCGACATAGCGCTCCGCACTCATCTTCGAGTCGAAGATGCCGCCGACATCGATTTCCAGTCCCTCCCAGGACTGCCCGCGCGCGACAATGACAACCCAGCCGTGCTCGCCGTTCGAGTTCTCGATGAAGCAGATGGCATACGCGGGCGCCTCCTCGTCGTCGGTGAACGACGAGATGTTGCCCGAATCGAGAGCGCCCGCGTACAGCATCTGCGCGTCGTCGCGGGCGATCTCCATCAGCGAGCGTTCGTCTGGATTGTCGTCGGACATCGCTTGCTCTTCCCGCGCTACAGCGCGCTCGGATGCCACACCGTCTTCAGCTCCACGAACGGCGCGATCGCGAACGGCGAGTGCCAGAACGCGTCGTCGTCGAACTTCGGCGCGTCGTGAAACAGGCACACGCGCTTGAGGTTCTCCGCAGCGCCGAGCTCGAGCGCCTTCGCATCGGCCGCCGCGAGCTGCGCGCCGCACACCGCGGCGATGTCGCGGTGCGACGCGATCCACGGGCAGAGTTCGGCGCGCATGCCGGTGAGGATGTTGATCACGCCGCCGGGCACATCGCTGGTCGCGAGCGCCTCGCCGAGCGCGACCGCGAGCGGCGCGTTGGTCATCGGCGCGATCACGATCGCCGCGTTTCCTGCGGAAATCACGGGCAGCAGCAGCGTGACCATCGCCAGCAGCGGCTGCTCGTCGGGCACGACCACCGCGACCGTTCCCGTCGCCTCGGGCATCGTGAACACGAAGTACGGACCCGCGACCGGCTGCTTTCCGCCGAGCACCGACGCGATCTTGTCGGTCCAGCCCGCGAAGCACACGCAGCGGTCGATCGCGTGATCGACCTCGCGCGTCGCGTCGGCCTTGCTGCGGCCCTCGATCTGCTGGATCAGCGACACGAACTCCGCGCGCCGCGCCTCGAGCATCTCGGCGATGCGGTAGATCACCTGGCCGCGGTTGTACGCGGTGGCGGCGGCCCACTTGGGCTGCGCGGCGTTCGCGGCCTCGACCGCGTCGCGCAGGTCCTTGCGGCTCGCGTGCGATGCATGCGCGACCACGCGGCCCTTCGCGTCCTTGACGGGAATCGTGCGGCCGCTCTCGCTGCGCGGGAACGCGCCGTTCATGTACAGCTTGAGGGTCTTGGCGACCTCGACGCGGGCACTCTTCGTGGTGTTCTTGGTCGGACTCATCGTCCACCTCCGAGCTTGACGTACGACGAAAGTCCCTGGCGTCCGCCCTCGCGGCCGAAGCCCGACTCGCGGTAGCCGCCGAACGGCGCGCTCGCGTCGAAGCGGTTGAACGTGTTGAGCCACACGACGCCTGCGCTCAGGCGATTCGACATCTCGAGCGCGCGCGCGGCCTTCTCGGTCCACACGCCGGCGCTGAGGCCGTAGGTCGTGTTGTTCGCGCGCTGCACGGCTTCTTCAGGCGTGCGGAAGGTCATCACGCTCAGCACTGGTCCGAAGATCTCCTCGCGCGCGATCGTGTGCGACGGCTGCACGCCCGTGAAGATGCACGGCTTGCACCAGAAGCCCTTCTTGGGCAGGTCGCACGCGACCTCGAACTTCTGCGCGCCTTCGTCGCTGCCGGCCTTCACGAAGCGCTGGATCGTCTCGAGCTGCGCCTTGGAGTTGATCGCGCCGACGTCGGTGTTCTTGTCGAGCGGATCGCCGACGCGCAGCTGCTGCATGCGCCGCGTGAGCCGCGCGAGGAAGTCGTCGTGGATCGATTCCTCGACGAAGAGCCGCGATCCCGCGCAGCACACATGGCCCTGGTTGAACCAGATGCCGCTCACGACGCCTTCGACCGCCTGGTCGAGCGCGGCGTCGGCGAACACGATGTTCGGGCTCTTGCCGCCGAGCTCGAGCGTGAGCTTGGTGCCGGTTCCAGCGACGGCCTTCGCGATCGCCTTGCCGACTTCGGTCGAGCCGGTGAAGGCGATCTTGTCGACGCCGTTCTTCGCGCCTGCGAGCGCGGTGATCGCGCGGCCTGCGTCGGGTCCGCCGGTGACGATGTTCACGACACCGTCGGGGAGCCCGCATTCCTGCATGATTTCCGCGAGCATGAGCGCGGTCATCGGCGTCGTCTCGGCGGGCTTGAGCACGCAGGTGTTGCCGCACGCGATGGCCGGCGCGAGCTTCCACGCGGCCATCATCAGCGGAAAGTTCCACGGGATGATCTGTCCGCACACGCCGACCGGCTTGGGCATCGCGCCCGCGAAGGCGTACGGCAGCTTGTCGCACCAGCCCGCGTGATGGAAGAAGTGCTGCACGACCAGCGGCAGGTCCTCGTCGCGCGATTCCTTGATCGGCTTGCCGCCGTTCATCGTCTCGAGCACCGCGAGTTCGCGCGAGCGCTCCTGGATGCGCCGCGCGATGCGGAACATGATCTTCGCGCGCTCGGCGGGCTTGGTCTTGGCCCACGCGGGAAACGCCTTCCGCGCCGCGGCCACCGCGCGCGCGACATCGTCGGCGCCGGCGTCGGCGACGGTCGCGATCGTCTCTTCCGTCGCGGGATTGATGGTCTTGAAGCTCTTGCCCGACCTCGGCTCGACGAACTTGCCGCCGATGAAGAGACCGTAACTCGGCTTGAGGACGGGCCTCACGCTCTCAGGCGCCGGGGCGTAGGAAAAAGTCGTGTTCGTCACGCCACCGAGTTTACAGCGGCGAATCCCATTCCGCGTTCGCGGCGAAGCGGGCGGCATGATCCGCAATCTCGCCAACCTCGCGATCTGGACCGCCGCACTCGTCTCGCTTTCGGGCTGTGCCTCGTACGAGACCGACCCGAGCAAGATCCCCGATCCCGTGAAGCCGTCGGAGCCCGCCGCGTCGACCACCGCGTCGACCACCGCACCTGGCGCCGTCGCCGAGACCAAAGTCGAGACCACCAATCTCGCGGCATCGACGCATTCCGGCCGCGCGTCCGAGCCCGGCGCCGAGTCGTGCAATCCCGTGCGCACACCGACGCTTGTGACCCGCGTTGGCGGCGACATGAAGGCGCAGATCGAGATCAAGGACGGCGAGTACCGCTACGGCCCGTCGCGCATCGAGAGCCCGCTGCCTGCTGGCTACCCCGAGCCGACGCCGCCCGGCGCGATCGATCTCAAGAAGTACCCGACCGTCCGCCGCGCCGAGTACGTCTCGAGCGGCTCGCCTGGCATGGGCATGAACATGGGCTTTTTCCCGCTGTTCAACCACATCAAGCGCAAGGACATCGCCATGACCAGCCCGGTCGAGATGGACTACCGCGGGCTGTTCGATCCCGCGACGGGCGCGCAGGCCAAGAAGGACGACATGTCCTGGACGATGAGCTTCCTCTACCGCACGGCCGAACTGGCGCCGACGGGCAAGGACGGCAACGTCGTCATCACCGACCGTCCGCAGCTCGAGGTGCTCTCGATCGGCATGAACGGACCGTACGGGACAGGCATCGTCGAGAAGGGCCTCGGCCTGCTCCACGACTGGCTCAAGGCGCACCCTGAGTATGAGATCGCCGGCGATCCGCGGGCGTTCCACTACAACGGGCCGTACATCTCGAACCGCAACAAGTGGTCCGAGGTCCAGCTCCCCGTCCGCAAGAAGGGCTGAGACGGGAAGGGCTGAGTTCGGGCCGCCAACCTTCAATTGATTTCTCCCGCAACGCCGCGCGATTGAACCCGCGCGGCGTTTTGTCCGACACAATTCGGACCATGTCCAACGGCAACCCCTCCAACGCTCCGCGCATGATCGTCACCCTCGATATCGGTGGCACCCACGCCAAGGCCAAGTGCCCGCACTGGGAAGCCAAGCGCGAGGTCGATTCGGGCCGCACCTACACGCCGCAGCAGCTGGTCAAGGACATGCAGCACCTGCTCGGCGGCGAGAAGATCGACGCGATCACCATCGGCCTGCCCGCGCCGATCAAGAACGGCCGTCCGCTCAAGGATCCCGTGAACCTCGGGCCGGGTTGGAAGGACTTCGACTATCGCGGCGCGTTCGGCGTGCCCGTCAAGCTGCTCAACGACGCTGCGATGCAGGCGATCGGCAGCCATCGCGCTGCGGGCATGCAGAGCGGCAAGATGCTCTTCCTCGGTCTCGGCACCGGCCTCGGCACCTGCATGATCGCGGGCCGCGAAGTGCTGCCGATGGAGCTCGCGCACCTGCCGTACCGCAAGGGCCGTTCGTTCGAGGATTACGTCGGCATCCGCGGCAAGGAGGAGTACGGCACGCGCAAGTGGCGTGGCCATGTCGCGGAGTGCGTGCGCCTTCTCAGCGCCGCAGTGCTGCCTGATCTCGTCGTGCTCGGCGGCGGCAACTCGAAGTCGCTCAAGGAACTGCCCGAAGGCTGCGTCCTCGGCGCGAATGCCAATGCATTCCTCGGTGGCTACGCGGTGTGGGAGCCGGATTGGGCTTTGGCGGCGACGGAACTCTGATCCCTGGGCTCTGATCCCTGGGCTCTGGTCGCGGGGCTGCGACCGTTTACTTGACGCTGACCGGCTGCATCGAATCGAGCTGCTTGAGCACGTACGTCATGTACTTGCGCTTCGAAGGCTCGAGCTCGAGGCAGTTGAGGATCAGGTCGCTCAGCCGCTCGGGAATCTGCGGGTTGAAGCGGTGGAGCGGCGCGGTGTCGCCGATCAGCTCTTCGGGCAGCTGGAAGTCGCGCGAGTAGCGCTTCTGCACGGTCTGCGGCGCGAACTTGCCGCGCAGCAGGCGATACATCGTGGCCGCGAAGTTGAACACATCGGTCTGCGCGGTGATCGGCTCGATGAGCGGCTGCTCCGGCGCGACGTATCCAGCGGTGCCCGACATGCGCGGCTTGGTGCTGCCGATCTTCCACGCCTGGCCGAGGTCGATCACCTTCGTGTGGTTGCGGTCCCACAGGATGTTGTTCGGCTTCATGTCGGCGTGGGCGTAGCCCTTGTCGTGGATGTGCACGAGGGCGCTGGCGACATCGCGGAAGATCGCGATCCACTCGGGCACCGAGAAGCGCAGCTCGCCCTTCTGGAGCAGGTCCTCGAGCGACGGCGCGTCGATCATCTCCATCACGAGACCGAGGTCCTTGCCCGGCTTCTTGAGGAGTCCGACGCCGCCGATCTTGAAGCCCTGGTCGCCACGCATATCCACGATGTCGCGGATATTGCGGTGCTTGAGGCGACGGCCGACCTCCCATTCCATGCGGAGCTGGTCGAGGTAGCGGTCTTCCTTGTCGCCTTCGGAGATCACGTGCTTGAGCGCGTACTGGACATGCGTCTTGGGGTCCTCGACGAGGTACACGACGCTGAACGCGCCGTCGCCGAGCCACTTGCGGACGCGGTAGCCGTGCAGCATCTCACCGGGGGTCGTGCGCTCGCGCTTTGCTGCGGGGATTGGCTCGCTCATGCCGTCACCTCGGTCACTTCCGCGTGGGAAGCGACAACCCAACCGCTTGCGCGCGGGGCAAAGGTCTTGGAAGCGTCGCCGGGGCAGCGATCGGTTCCGACAGCGAGGGAGCACAACACGAACATCGTTAGGACCACCACGGATCGAGGTTGGATGGAACGAAACGGTGGCCGAGCCATTGCCCAGCCGAGAAGAAATGAACCTCGAGGGGGAGAAGATACGCGAAGTGCCCTCCGCCTTTTTGTGCAGGGCGTGATTTCGCCAAAAGACAGGTGGAAAATCCCGCCACCGCAAGGGACGCAGGTCCTCGGAAATGATCAGAAATCCGCAGCGACTTCGCGCGATCAGGCTTCTGCGAAGTCGTCGCGCGCCGCGTAGCCGCCGCGGCGAAGTCGCGCGACCTGACGCAGCAGGTCGTTGAGCAGCGTCGACGCGCCGAAGCGGAAGAGATGCGGGTGGAGCCAGTCCGGCCCGAGCGTCTCGTTGACCATCACGAGTTGCGCGATGGCAGCCTTCGCGGTGCGGATTCCGCCAGCGGGCTTCATGCCGATGCGCACGCCGGTTTCCCGATACGCGTCGCGGATCGCCTCGAGCATCACGAGCACGACAGGCATCGTCGCGGCCGGCGTGACCTTGCCGGTCGAGGTCTTGATGAACACCTCGCCGTCGGTCAGCGGTCCCGCTGCAAATGCCGCGCGGATCGCGAGATCGCTCGCGTAGCGCACGGCGTCGAGCGTCTCGAGCTCGCCGGTCTCGAGGATGATCTTGAGGTGCGCCTTGCCGCAGGCTTCCTTGACGCGCGCGATTTCATCGGCGACCAGCGCGTATTCGCCCGCGAGGAACGCGCCGCGGCTGATCACCATGTCGATCTCGTGCGCTCCGTCGCCCACGGCGCGGCGCACATCGTCGAGGCGGATGTCCAGCGGGAACTGCCCGCTGGGAAAGCCCGTCGCGACCGACGCGATCTTGACCTCGCTGCCCGCGAGCGCCTCACGCGCGACCGACACGAGGTTCGGATACACGCAGATCGCCGCGACGCTCGGAATCGGCGCAAGTCCCGCCGCCATCAGCACGCGATCGAGCGCGGGCGCGGGCGAGATCGCCTTGCGGCAGAGCGCGCGCACTTTCTCTGGTGAATCCTTGCCCTCGAGCGTGGTGAGGTCGGTCATCGTCACCGCGAGACGCAGCGCGAAGTCCTTCGAAGACGCCTTGATCGAGCGCTTGCCGAAGCTGTCGGCGCGTCGCGCGGCCATCACGCTGTCGACGGATCGACGCGCGGGCAGCGTGATGTCGAGGAGATGGCGCTCGGCGCTCACAGCCACGGGTCAACCACCACGCGCCGCGCGGAAGAGCGCAGGAAGGCTTCCGCCGCCGCGAAGGCTGAGCCTGCGGTCGGGCGCGGGCTCGATGCTGTAGACCAGCAGCGATTCGCTGCGGTTGTCGAGCACGTAGAGGACCTCGACCGGCGACGCATCGGCGCCCTCGGACGTGCCGCTGGTGACGACGGTGTAGCCGCCGAAGCCCATCGAGGAATCGCCAGCGTTGGCAGTCGGGTGCAGGCGTCCGGCCTCGACGATCGCAAAGGCGGTGATCGCGAACGCGCTGACTGCAAGCATGGATGCGGGGAGTTTCATGCGGGAGTCCTTAGTTGGAGCGCGGACGCGCCATGTCGTTGGCATCGGCCGAGATGTTGCGGAAACCGAGGCCCTTGATCTGCTTGGTCTGCGGATCCCACTGCACGGCGATCACTTCCTGCGTGGTCTCGTCGACCACGTAGAGCGCATGGAGGTCGCTGCCCGTGATGCGCCCCGACACCGCGGTGTAGGTGCTGCGCGGACGCGTGGCCTGCGCCGACGCGGGTGCGGACAGCTCGACGACCGCGAGCGCGCCGAGCGCGGCGACGTTGGCCGCGATGAGCAGCTGCATGGTGCTTGGTCTCTTGCGCATCGGCGGGCTTCTCCGGTTGGAGCGGATCAGATGTCGGTGTGCGAACGCTTCGACGGCATGATCGAGATCGCCACGATGATGCCGAACAGCACCGCCATGATGAGGTAGCCGACGACCGGGTTGGTTTGCGGCGTGAAGCTCGGCTCCGGCGGCTTCTCAGCCTGGGCGGAAGCGACGGTGGCGAGCGCGAGCGGCGCGAGCGTGGAAATCGTGCGGATGAGGCGCATCGCTGGAGGATACGACACCCGCGCGCGCTTTGCGAGTTCGATGCACGCACGCACGCGCGTTCGTCGTGGCGCGTCAGGTCTCGGGCACGAGCACGAGGCGCCCGTCTTGCTCGACGGCCCGCGCGAACGAGCGCGTGGGATCGTGATCGAGCGCCACGCGCCAGTGTTCCCGCGCGGCACGCCCGAGAATCCCGAGCTTCGACACCATCGACTCGTACGCCATCATGTCGTAGCCGAGGCTTGCGGCGGGATGCGCGTGGTGCGTGGTCGGGCACGCGTCGCCCGCATAGAGGACAGGCATGTCCGGTCCCGCGATGAGCACGCTCTGATGCCCCCACGTGTGGCCAGGCGTGGGAATCAGCGAGATTCCCGAGAGCGGCGCGCACGCGCCGTCGTAGAGCTCCATTTGCGCCGCGACGGGATCAAGATGGCTGCGGAAGTACGTCTTCGTCATCGTGCTCTTGTTCGCGAGCGCGTCGGCCCATTCCTGCCGCTGCACGTGGATGCGCGCGTTTGGGAACACGCTCGTCGGCCCCGCATCGCCCGCGCGCGTGAGGCCCGCCGCGTGGTCGAAGTGCAGGTGCGTGAGCACGACATGCGCGATGTCGCGCGGATCGACGGTGAACTCCGCCAGCGCGTCCACCACCGTGCGGCGCTCGAGCTCGTACATCGCGCGCTCGCGATCGGTCCACTTGTCGCCGTAGCCGGCCTCGATCAGCACGAGTCCGTCGCGCGATTCGACCAGCAGCGAGCGCGTGGCGAGTTCGATGCGGTTCTGCGCGTCGGGCGTGGTCCACTGCGACCACATGGCCTTCGGGATCAGGCCGAACATCCCGCCGCCATCGAGACGGAACGAGCCCGTGCGCAGCGGTTCGATGCGGACGACGGTGGACGCTGATGCGGACTCGGATGCGGAAGCAGTCATCGCGCGGATACTAGTGCCGCGCTAGCGCCAGAGCGCCTGAACGATCTCGAACGCGATCAACGCGATGATGATCCATTCGAGGAGCTCGCTGCGGTACTGCGACTGGCGCGCCTCGAGGCGCTCGCTGATCGAGCCGAGCGTGGCAAGCTTGCGCGAGACGCTTTGCTCCCAGTCGTCGATGCGAAAGCGGCGGCCCGCCGCCCGCTGCACGCGCGCGAGATGCTGGTCGCCGAGCAGCTTGAGCGCGTTGGTCACGCTGTCGAAGAGCGCCGCGCCCTCGAGCTCGAGCTCCGCGAGCTTGCGGAGATTCGCACGCAGGCGGAAGGGCCGGAACAGCGACCGGTCGTTGAGCATTGCCCACACCTGGTCGAGGCCGCGGTCGAGCTCGTTGTCGAGATGCTTGAGCTCGGCGAGCTGCACGTTCGCATGCTCGAGCACGGCGAGCGTGGCCGCAGGTTCCGCGTCGACGACGAGCGCGGCCGCCCAGTCGACCAGCACGAGGTCGTGCGGGCTGTAGGAGAACGGCGACTGCACGGCGTCGGCGATTTCCTCGGTGGACAGCGGCTTGTCCTCGAGCCGCAGCAGCGCCGCGAGCCGCGCCGCGCCGAACGACTCGACCGTGAGCGGCACGCCGCCGCACGAAGCGGGATCGACGACGAACACCACGAAATCCTCGGCCGCCGCGCGCAGTTCGGGCCGCGTGACCGTGTCGCCGAGCGTGGCGATCGTCTCCTCGACCGATGCACGCGCAGCCGCGGCCAGCGCGCGGTTGTTCCACAGCGCCGCGGCGAGCACCGCGAGCTTGGCGATCTCGCCGTCGAACGGAATGCGGAAGGTCACCGAGATCGCGCCGAAGTCGTAGATCGTCGTCTCGACCAGCGCCGCGCTCGTGAAGCCGCCGATCGCGTGCGTGCTGCGCTCGAGCGCGATGCGCAGCGGCTTCTGCGTGAAGTCCGATTCCGCGGGCACGCGGCGGCTCTTCGGCAGCGCCTCGCGCGCCGACGCCGGCAGCCGCGACTCGGCGCGCGCGAGGTCGATGGCAAAGCCCGCCTCAAAGGCGAACATCACGCGGCATTCGCCGGAGATTCGTTCGATCGCCATCGGTCGCAGCCTCCCGGACTGCGCGTGAGCTGAAGTCGGTTCGCAGTTGCAAGTCAGCGGTTGTAGATCACCGTGTAGCGCGACTCGACCGGCGCCACATCGTTCTCCCACGGTCGGCGGAGCTCGAAGATGATCTTCGTCTTGCCGGGCTTGACCCAGCGGAACGTCATGGTGGCGAGCATCGGCGAACCGGGCTTGTCGGTTCCGGCGGCCATGCTCGCGTTCGACTGCTCGAGCTTCACGATCTCGGGATCGAATCCGCGCGCGGTCCACGCGTAGCCGGTGCCGGCCTTGAACATGAGTTCCGCGACGAACGCCTCGCCCTCGCGGAGCTCGACGCCGGTGATGCCTTCGCTACCGTTGAGCGATGGCTCGCCGGCCTTCCTGAGACCGAAGGTGTCGAGCTTGATGATGCGCTCGGGGTCCTTCGCGGGAGCCGTGGCGCTCGAGCCGCTCTTGCCGGTGGAATCGCAGGCGCAGAGCGCGAGCGTGACGAGGAACGCGGAGAGAACCGTGCGCATGAAGTGCCTGCTGTCGGATGTTCGATCGGAGCTCAGCGCCGCAGACGACCTGCGCGCAGTGCGTCGATCACGAGAGAAGCGAGTCCGGGTCCTCAAGCAGCTTGACGACCGTGTTGAGGAAGCGCGCGCCTTCGGCACCGTCGACCACGCGGTGGTCGCACGAGAGCGAGAGCGGCAGCGAGAGGCCTGCGTAGAACTTGCCGTCCTTCACGAGCACGCGCTCCTTGGCGCGGCCGGCGGCGAGGATCGCGACCTCGGGATAGTTGATGACGGGCGTGGCGAACATGCCGCCGTAGCTGCCGACGTTCGAGATGGTGAACGTGCCGCCGAGCGACTCCTCGCGGGTGATCGTGCGGTCCTTGCACTTCGCGGCGAGCGTCCTGACGCTCTGCGCGATCTGCACGGGCGCGAGCGCGCCGGCGTTGCGGATCACCGGGACCATGAGGCCCGAGTCGGTGTCGACCGCGCAGCCGAGGTTCACGGCGCTCTTGAGGATGATCTCGCCCTTGGCGTCGTCGACGACGGCGTTGAGCGACGGGTGCTTCTTGAGCGCGCGGCACACGGCCATCATGATGAACGGAAGCATCGAGAGCTTCTCGCCGACGACCTTCGAGTATTCCTTGCGCTTGCCGTCGAGCGCGGTCACATCGGCCTCGTCGACGACGGTGAAGTGCACCGCGGTCTGCACGCTGCGCGAGAGCGCCTCGGCGATCTTGCGGCGCACGCCGCGGAACGGCACGCGCTGCGCGACATCGTTCTGATCGATGTACACCGAGCCCGGCGCGATGGTCGCCGCGCGCGGCGCGAAGCCGCCGGCGGCAGCGGGGGCGCTGCTCGTCTTGGTCGCGCTGCCGTTCTCGGCAAACGCCGCGACATCGCTCGCGGTCACGCGGCCGCCGCGGCCGGAGCCGGGGACCTTCTGGATGTCGACGCCGAACTTCTTCGCGAGCCCGCGCACGGCGGGAGTCGCCATCGCCTTGCCGTCGCGCGAGACTTCGATCGTCTCAGGCGCGCGGCGCGCGAAGCGCTCGCTCACGGTCAGCGTGCCGGCCATGGTGCCGACGACGGTGCCCTGGTCGCCCGAAGCCGCGGCAGCGCCAGCGGCGATCTGGCTCGACATGCATGAGTTGCCGTTGGAGGTCGCGCTCGCGCTCGCGGCAGCGGCCACCGCGACGGGCGCGGGAGCAGCTGCCGTCTTCGCCGCGCCGTAACGCACCAGCACCGCGCCGACGGGAATGATGTCGCCTGCCTTGCCGCAGATCTCCGTCACGGTGCCCGCCCACGGCGACGGCACTTCGACGAGCGCCTTGTCGGTCTGCATCTCGGCAAGCGTCTGCGACTCCTTCACGGTGTCGCCGGCCTTCACCTTCCAGCTGATGAGCTCCGCCTCAGCGAGACCCTCGCCGAGATCGGGAAGCAGGAAGTGACTCTTGTCGGTGGGTTGCTTGACTCCGGCCATGGTGATTCCTTCGGCAGTCCTTCTACAGGTCGCGGGGAAGCGGCTGTTGTACCACAGCCCGACGAATCGACGGGGTTCCGAGGGTATGCCGCCGCACGGGCAGTCGCTACGGTGCGCAGCGAAGTCCGCAAGGAGAACCGCAATGACGATCACAGCCGAGAACACCGCGATGGACTGGCAGCTTCCGTACGACTCACGCCGTCCCGCGGTCTGCGGCTCGATGGCGGTCGCGACCAGCCAGCCACTTGCGGCGCAGGCGGGCCTCGAGATGCTTCGTCGCGGCGGATCGGCCGCCGATGCCGCGGTCGCGACAGCGGCGGCGATGACCGTGCTCGAGCCGACCACCAACGGCATCGGTAGCGACGGATTTGTCCTCGGGATCTTTGGCGGAGAGGTTGTCGGACTCAACGCGTCCGGCCGCGCGCCCGCGCGTCAGCTGCGGAGCGCGTTCGACGGTCAGGTCGGCATGCCCAAGCGCGGATGGGGCCCGGTCACCGTGCCCGGCGCGGTGTCGGGCTGGGTCGCGCTGTGGAAGCGCTTCGGCAAGCTCTCGTTTGCGGAACTGCTCGAGCCCGCGATTCGCCACGCGCGCGACGGCTATCTCGTCGCGCCGCGCACGGCCGACCTGTGGGAGCGCGCGTATCCCGCGTTCTCCAAGTTCGACGAGTGGAAGCGCGTCTTCGCGCCCAACGGCCGCGCGCTGCGTGCGGGCGAGCATGTCGTGTTTGCCGATCACGCGCGCACGCTCGAGCTGATCGCGAAGAGCGAAGGCGCGGCGTTCTACACAGGCGAGATCGCCAGGCGCATCGCCGACGCGGCGCGTGCGGACGGCGCGTATCTCGACGAGAAGGACCTCGCCGCGCACGAGGCGCGTTGGGTGAAGCCGCTGGAAGCCGGCTTCGCGTCGTCGACGATGCTCGCGATTCCGCCCAACGGCCAAGGCATCGCCACGCAGATGGTGCGCGGAATCCTCGAGGAATCGCGGGCAAATCCGCGCTTCGCCGATCTCTCCTGCGATTGCGCCGACAGCGTTCATCTCGCCGCCGAGGCGATGAAGCTCGCGTTCCGCGAAGTCCACCGCGAGGTCGGCGATCCCGCCGCGATGCGCGTGAAGCCCGAGGATCTCCTTGCGCGCGCATACCTCGCCAAGCTCGCGGCCGAGATCGATCCCGCGAAGGCGCAGGATTTCCAGCACGGTCCGCCCAAGACCGGCGGCACGATCCTGCTCTGCACCGCCGACAAGGACGGCAACATGGTGTCGCTCATCCAGTCGAACTACGAAGGCTGGGGCTCGGGCATCGTGATTCCCGGCACGGGCATCGCGATGCAGAACCGCGGCGCGTGCTTCACGCTCGAGAAGGGCCATGTGAACGAGTACGCACCCGCGAAGCTGCCGTATCACACGATCATTCCCGGCATGCTGGTCAAGCGCGACGCGAAGACCGGCGCCGCGCAGCCGCACATCGCGTTCGGCTGCATGGGCGGCTACATGCAGCCGCAGGGACAGCTGCAGATCGCGTCGCGCATCGAGGATCACCGCGCGAATCCGCAGGCCGCGCTCGACGCGCCGCGCTGGCAGGTGAGCGACGGACTCAAGCTCGACGTCGAGCCTGGGTTTCCGCAGTCGACGCTCGACGAGCTCGCGAAGCGCGGCCACGCGGTCAAGGTCGCCGCGGAGAAGTCGATCACCTTCGGCCGCGCGCAGTGCATCCAGCGCGTGCCGCACGGCTACGTCGCGGCGAGCGACATGCGTGGCGACGCGCAGGCCGTGGTGGGCTGAAAGCGAGTCAGACCTCGGAAGCGGCCGCCGTTGCGATCGCTGCATGCGTGAATGCCCGTAGATGAAGGCGAAGCCGAAATCTGCGGAACGGGTTGCGCGCGAAGTCGATGGAATCCCAAGGTCGATGGAATCCCAAGGTCGATGGAATCCCAAGGTCGATGGACTCTCAAGGTCGATGGACTCCCACGTCCTGTGTTCCGCAGACTTCGTCTGCGGGCATTCGTGGTCTTTGCGGTCGCCGCTGCGGCGGCTTCCTCTGGTGGTTGTTGGCTTAAGCTCAATCGCGCAGTCGCACGAAGTCGACGGCGAATTTCGGCGCGTGCAGCGTGAATGTGCCTTGCGGGTCGGCCTTCGCGTTCTGGATCGTCCAGCCATGCGGCGGCCGCACGCGGACAGTCTCTCGTGCGGGCGCGCTGAACTCGACGCGGATCGAGTCCGGCGTCCATGCAAGCCGGGTCACCGTCACCCCGCCGCGCGCGCGCAGGCCGCGCACTTCGCCTGCCTTCCAACTCGGCGGCAGCGCGGGCAGCACATCGACGATGTAGCGCGGCATCTTTCCCGGCGCGAACGCGTCCTGCTCGGCGACATGCGACTGCAGCAGCGCTTCCGCGATGCCTGCCGCGCCGCCGAAGTTTCCGTCGATCTGGAACGGCGGGTGATCGTCGAAGAGATCAGGCAGCGTCGACTTCGAAAGCAGCGCGCGCAGGTTGTCGCCGACGGCCTTGCCGTCGCCAAGCCGCGCGAAGAAGTTGATGAGCCACGCGCGGCTCCAGCCCGTGTGGCCGCCGCCGTTGGCGAGGCGGAAATCCAGCGTCTTTCGCGCGGCGTCGAGCAGCTGCGGCGTGATGTCGCGGGTGAACTGCGCACCCGGATGCAGGCCGAAGAGATGCGAGATGTGACGGTGCCCGGGCTCGGCCTCGCCGAAGGGGCGCGCCCATTCCATCAGTCGTCCGTCTGCGCCGATCTCGGGCCACGCGAGCTGCGCGCGCGCCTGCTTGACGCGCGCGACGAGCGGGTCCTTGTCGTTCCCAAGCACCGTCGCGGCATCGAGCAGGTTCGTGAACACATCCCACACGATCTCCTGGTCCATCGAGTTGCCCATGCCGATGTTCGCGTGCTGCCCGTCGGCGGTGATGAACGTGTTCTCCGGCGACGAGCTCGGGCCCGACACCAGCCTGTGCGTCGCGGGATCCTCGACGAGGTAGTCGAGGTAGAACTCCGCAGCGCCGCGCAGCATCGGCCACGCGCGCTCGCGCAGGAAGGCCTCGTCGCCCGAGTGCGCGTAGTGCTCCCAGAAATGCCGCGTGAGCCAGCCGCCGCCATGCGGCCACATGCCCCACACGGTGTCGCCGATCGGCTCGGTAAACGCCCACGCATCGCTCGTGTGGTGCGCGACGAAGCCCTTCATGCCATAGAGTTTTTGCGCGGAAATACGGCCATTTGCCGCCACGCGCTCGGCGAAGTCGAAGAGCGGCTCGTGGCACTCGGCGAGGTTCGCGCTCTCCGCGTGCCAGTAGTTCATCTGGATGTTGATGTTGATGTGGTAGTCGGCGCTCCACGGCGCGGCGAGGTGCTGGTTCCACAGTCCCTGCAGGTTCGACGGCATGTCGCCGGGGCGCGAGCACGAGAGCAGCAGGTAGCGGCCGAACTGGAAGTAGAGCGCGAGCAGCGCTGGATCCTCGGCGCCGGCCTTGAATTCGGCGAGGCGCACATCGGTCGCCTTCGCGGCCTGCGCGTTGGCGCCGATGTCGAGCGACACGCGCGACATCAGCGCGGCATGCGACGCGATGTGCCGCGCGAGCAGCTCGTCGAACGGCCGCGCGATCGCCGCGCGCGCGGTGTTCATCGCGAAGACCTTCGGATCCATCACGCGAACGGCAGGGTTGATGTGCGCGATGAAGTCCGTGCCGCCCGCGATGACCACGGTGTAGGCGCGCGTGCGCGTCGCGGTGCGATCGATCGATTCGAGCTTCCCGGTCGACTTTCCCGGGGACTTGCCTTCGGACTTCCCTTCGGACTTCCCTTCGGATTTGCCAGCTGAAACCGCAGGTTTCGCCGCGAGCTCCACCGGTCCGCCGATCGCCGCATCGACCTTGAGCCCGACCGCGGACGCGTAGCGCACACCGCGGTATTCGCCGTTCACGGCGACGCCGGTCTGCGTGTGGAACTCGACGTCCTTCTCGCTGGAGACGCCGTTCCCGCCGTCGACGACTTCGTCGCGACCGAGCGCGATCGCGGCGAGCAGCGGCTTGTCGCCGAGCGCTTCCCAGCGCACGACGATCACCTGGTCCGCGTCGCTCGCGAACATGCGGCAGCGGTACTTCGCGCCGTCCGCAGTGAAGGTCGTCTCCGCAACGCCCGTCGCGAGGTCGAGCGAACGGCGGAAATCCTCGATCGTTTCGAACGATTCGCTCCATCGCGTGCCCACCGTGCAGAGCGGCTGGTAGCTGCGCGTGACCTCGGGCGTCATGAACTCGTCCTGCATGATCTTCTGCGCGCCGACCACGTCGCCCTTGAACCAGAGCTCGCGCGCGCGTGCGAGCGAGCCTGGCGCAGGCGTGCGATTGCGGTCCACGACGGAGCCGGCCCAGACGGTGTCCTCGTTCACCTGGATCGTGCCGAACTGATCGCCGAACACCATGCCGCCCATGCGGCCGTTGCCGATCGGCAGCGCTTCGGTCCACTTCGCCGCGGGCTGCGCGTACCACATGGTCAGCGCGTCGCTGGCGTGCGCGGCGGGCGCGATCAACGCGGCAAGCGCGCAGGTCAGCACGCAGGTCCGCAGGAGGCGAACGACCAGACCGATGGATGAACCGCGCATGCTTCGCTCCTTGCTTGTGCTTGCGTTCGCGCGCGTCCGAATGTCCGCGAGCCGCGCCACGGTAACGCGCGAAGCCTGATTTCGCGGCGATTTCGGTGGAGATAACCACCGATCCGCGCGGGATTTCCGCCCGCTTCCGCAACGGTCAACGCTTCGCCGATGAAGCACCGCTTTCGCACCGATAGAGCAAGTCCGCATTCCACGCACGATCGCACGAGAAAGTCCCATGCTTCGACACAACTTCATCCGCTTCGCCGCCGTGACCGCCGCATTCGTGCTGCAGCCTGCGCTGCAGCCGGTGGCGCAGGCTGACCTCGGCTGGTTCGACCTTCCGCTCAAGGACGACGTGCCGCATGTGACCTTCGGCGAGATGATCGCGTGGAGCGACGCATGCCTCGCGATCACCGACGCCGAATGGCCCGCCGTCGAGCGCCTGTACGCCGACTACCTCGCCAAGTGGAAGGGCGAGGACGGCGACGAGGACATCCTGTTCAACGGCCTGCACTCGGTGCTCGGCGCGAACCGCGCGCTTGCGATCGATACGTTCCGCGAGTGCGCCGCCGCCGTCATGCGTTCGCGCGACGAATCCGACCGGCACTGCATCATCCGCCGCACGCTGATGGAGCTCGCGGCGACGCGTGGTCCGCTCGCGGTGGACTCGCAGCGTGTCGCGCACGACCTTGCCAAGAACATCTTCATCGCGGTGCGCGATCACTCGCACCAGGGCTACAACGCGATGCAGGCGATGCGCGAGGCAGGCGACGTGCGCGCCGCGATCAAGCCGCTGTACGGCACGCTGGTCGCGGTCGCCGGCGAGGAGCGCGCGAATGCCGTGTTCGCGACGCTCGTGCAGTCGTACGAGATCACCGGCGAAGTGGCGCTTTCGACCGAGTTCCGCGCGATCGTCGCGCATGCGAGCAAGCTCTCGCCCGACGAGCGCGAGGCCCTCGCGACGGCGTATCAGTCCGCAGACGCCCGCCTCCGCAGCGCCGAAGCGATCGAGAATTCGCGCGATCTCCGCGCCAAGATCGACGACGAGCTCTTCACGACGATCACCGGCATCCTCGGCGAGCAGCGCGCGAAGCTCCTGCGCGGACTCGCGACCGGGGCCGTCGACACGCAGGCGTTCTCACCCGAGAACATCGATCCCGGCGCGGGCACCAGCCGCGACGCCGTGAATGGCGCGACCGACGTGCTGCTCGAGCAGTTCGTCGATCCATCCGACTTCGAGGCCGTCGCGCACGCAGGCGGCCGCCGCTTCTGGCAGCCGATCCCGCATCCGCTGATGCTGCCGATCGAGGCGCCCGCGCCGGAGCCGATGGATGTCGCGTTCCTCGCGGCGATCGTGGGCGCGAAGGGCGACGACGATCTCGCGATCATCGAGGCGCTCCACGCCGACCACGCGCAGCGCTGGGCGCAGATCGAGCACACCTGCGACGAGATCGTCTCGCGCGACGACCGCATCATGCAGCTCACCGATCTCACGATCGACGAAGACGCGCGCACGCTCACCGAGCTGCAGGGCGTGTTCGGCGCCGATCGCGTGAACGCCGGCAACGTCGCGCTCGCGCGCTTCACGCGGCTCGAGCGCATCCTGTCGTTTGCCAAGATCGCCGATCGGTTCGACACGCTTTCGCGCATCCCGTGGCCCACCGGCTCGATCGGTTGCGCGGTCCTCGGCGTGCGCCTGCCCGGCGCGCCTGTGCTTCCCGATTCGCGGATCGCGGGTCTGCGCGCGCTGGTCGCCGCGTCCGCCGAGGCGCTCGTCGCGGGGCGGCTCGAGTCGTGGCGCCAGGTCTGCAACGCGAGCAAGTCGTTCGATCGCGTCGTCGCGGAGCAGCGCGAGCTGCAGATTCCCGAGCATCTCAAGCTGCAGGCGATCCAGAAGCAGCGCCTCGCGAGCCTCGCCGACTGCGCCGAGGCCGCACGCCGCACCTACGCCGCGCCGCTCGCGCTCATCGATAGCCTCGCAGGCGACAGCCACGACTGGGAGGCGCAGTTCATCGCGCTCACCATCATCGAACGCGGGCTCGAGCACACCGACGCAGGCCGTCGCCTCGAGCAGCACCTGCAGCGGACCGCGTCGCCCGAGATGCTCGACAAGGCGCGCGTCGCGCAGATCCCGTTCGATCCGCGCGGCAGCGACCTGCTCCGCGCCTGCGGAGAAGCCGCGGTCGCCGCAGGAAACATGGACGACGGCGACCTCGGCCGCATCGAGGCCGGCAACGTGATCCTCCAGAAGCAGATCGACACGCGCCGCCGGCTCGACCGCGCGTTGCGCGCGCAGATCGCCGTCGCGTGGCGCCAGCTCCGCGCGGCCGGAGATCCCGCCGCGACGAAGGCGTTCGATCCGTGATGAACTGAGCGCCGTCTCGCTACAGTGCGCCTGGAGATCACCATGCGCACGAACACCATCGCACTCGCAGCCGTCGTCCTCGTCGCCGTTCCGTTCCTCGCCGCCACGCAGCAGCAGAACGTGCAGCCGCCCACCAGCTCGGGCCAGAGCCTCGGCGCCGTGCAGGGCCAGTTCATGAACGACGGAAAGCCGATCAAGGTCGGCGAGAAGATCGCGCTCTTCAACGGCAAGGACACCGCGGGCTGGAAGGCCTTCGTGCCCGATCTCATCAAGGACAAGAAGGACCCGATGTCGGTGTGGAGCGTGAAGGACGGCGTCCTTCAGTGCGCCGGCCGTCCGATCGGCTACATCGAGACCATCGAGCTCTACGACAACTACGTGATCGAGCTCGACTGGCGCTTCGATCCCGCGAAGGGCCCGGGCAACTCGGGCGTCCTGCTCCGCACCGTCGGCGACGACAAGGTGTGGCCGAAGTCGATGGAGGCGCAGCTCGAGTCGCGCAGCGCGGGTGATTTCTGGAACATCGACGAGGTCAAGGCCAAGGTCGACGCCAAGCGCACCGAAGGCCGCCACACCGTCAAGCTCCACGACACCAACGAGAAGCCGCTCGGCGAGTGGAACCACTACCGCATCGTCGTCAACCAGGGCACGATCGAACTGTGGGTCAACGGCATGCTCCAGAACGTCGCCACCGACGTCGAGGTCGTGAAGGGACGCATCGCGCTGCAGAGCGAGGGCGCGTACATCGAGTTCAAGAACATCTCCCTTTCGCCGATCATCAAGTGACGCATTCCAATCCACAGAACGGCGACGCGCTCGGCGTCGGTACGCGCCTCGCACACACCGCGCGTGATCCACGCGCGCAGCATGGCTTCGTCAACACGCCGCTCCACCGCGGTTCCACGGTGGTCTTTCGCACGCTCGACGAGCTCGAGGGCGCGATGCGCGCCGACACGCGCACGGGTCCGTACATCTACGGCCTCATGGGCAATCCGAACTCGCGCGAGCTCGAGACGATGCTCGCCCGGCTCGATGGCGGCGCAGGCGCCGTGGTCGTCGAAAGCGGGCTCGCCGCGGTGTCGGTACCGCTCCTCGCGATGCTCTCGTCGGGCGATCACCTGCTGATGACCGACTCGTGCTACGGCCCGTCGCGGCACATCTGCAACGTCGTGCTCGCGCGCATGGGCATCACGACCTCGTACTACGACCCGCGCATCGGCGCCGGCATCGACGCGCTCATCCGCCCGAACACGCGGGTGATCTTCATGGAGTCGCCGGGCTCGCTCACCTTCGAGGTGCAGGATGTGCCGGCCATCGCGCGCGTGGCGCGTGCGCGCGGCGTGACCACGATGATCGACGCGACGTGGGCGACGCCGCTCTACTTCCGCGCGATCGAGCACGGCTGCGACATCGCGATCCACGCGCTCACCAAGTACCAGTCGGGCAACAGCGACATCCTGCTCGGCGGCATCGTCGCGCGCGACGAGGACCACTGGAAGCGCGTCAAGCACACCGCCGAAGCCCACGGCCACTACGCGCATCCCGACGATTGCTCGACCTGCCTCCGCGGCATTCGCTCGCTCGAGGTGCGCCTCGCGTGGCACCAGGCGAGCGCGCTCGAGGTCGCGCGGTGGCTCGAGTCGCGCGCGGAAGTCGCGCGCATGCTGCACCCCGCGCTGCCCTCGCACCCCGATCACGCGATCTGGAAGCGCGACTTCACCGGCGCGAGCGGCCTCTTCGGCTGCGTGCTCAAGCCGCATCCGCGCGGCCGCGCGCATCTCAAGGCGTTCCTCGAAGGACTGCGGTTCTTCGGCATGGGCTTCTCGTGGGGCGGCTTCGAGAGCCTCGTCGTGTCGAGCGACGTGCGCAGCTCGCGCGTGGCCGCGCCGTGGACCGACGAGGGCGCGCTGCTGCGCTTCCAGATCGGCCTCGAGGATCCGCGCGACCTGATCGCGGACATCGCGCAGGCGTTTGACGCGGCCGCGCGGGCTTGACGCTCGCCGTGACGATTCGCGGACCTTGTCGGGCATCGCACGCGCTCGGGGGAACCGCCGTGATTGCTACACTCACCGTTCCACCTCGCCCGCCGGCGGGGGCGGTTTGAGCGAGCGAACCATGCCAATCACCACCGCCTACGAAACCAAGATCGAACACATCTCGATTCTCGACGCCAAGGGCAACTTTGACGAGAAGCTCGGCAAGGGTCTCATCCCCGACGCCGACCTCGTCAAGCTCTACGAGGCGATGGTCTCCTGCCGCCAGCTCGACGAGGTGGCGTTCCGCCTCCAGCGCTCGGGCCGCATGGGCACGTACCCGCAGAACATGGGCCAGGAGGCGACCAGCCTCGGCGCCGCGTATGTGCTCCGCAAGGACGACTGGATGGTCACCTGCTACCGCGAGAACTGCGGCCTCTTCTGGCGCGGCGTTCCCAAGGAAGGCATCCTCCTCCACTGGATGGGCGACGAGCGCGGCAACGCGATGCCCAAGCCGCACTGGGTCACGCCGATCTACGTGCCGCTGGGAACGCAGATGCTCCACGCCGCCGGCCTCACGCTCGCGGCCAAGTACCGCGGCGAGGACCGCATCGCGTGCACGTTCTTCGGCGACGGCGCGTCGAGCGAAGGCGACTTCCACGAGGCGTGCAACTTCGCGGCGAACCTGCACATTCCCGTCGTGTTCGTCTGCCAGAACAACTTCTGGGCGATCTCCACGCCGAGCAAGATCAACAGCGCCGCGCCGACCTTCGCGCAGCGCGGCCTGTCGTACGGCATGCCATGCCTCCAGTGCGACGGCAACGACATCTTCGCCACCGTCTACGCGATGAAGAAGTCCGTCGAGCACGCGCGCACCACCGGCACGCCGTGCTTCATCGAGATGGTCACGTACCGCCTCGGTGACCACACGACCGCCGACGACGCCAAGCGCTACCGCGACCAGAACGAGGTCGACGCGTGGAAGGCGCGCGATCCGATCATCCGCCTCCGCAACTACATGGTCGCGCGCAAGCTGTGGGACGACGCGAAGGAATCCGCGCTCCTCGAGCGCGTCGCGCAGGAGAACGCCGACGCCGTCGCGCGCGCCGAAGGCATCGCCGCGCCGCACCGCGCCGACTTCTTCGACTCGATGTACGCGGAGATCCCCGCCGACCTCGCCATGCAGCGCGACACGATGCACACGCACTCGCTCGGCCAGGATCCGTCGCAGCTTCCGCCCGAGGCGCAGGAGCGCGCGCGCCAGATGACGAGCGAAGCCGCGGCCGCCCACCACTGAGCAACTCACGAGACACGGACCACCACATGGCAAACCTCAATCTTGTCCAAGCGATCAACCTCGCGCTCATCCAGGAGATGGAGAAGAACCCCGACATCGTTCTTCTCGGCGAGGACATCGGCGTCAACGGCGGCGTGTTCCGCGTGACCGAAGGCCTGCAGAAGCGCTTCGGCGAGAAGCGCGTGTTCGACACGCCGCTCGCGGAGTCGGGCATCATCGGCCTCTCGATCGGCCTCGCGATGGGCGGACTGCATCCGGTGCCGGAGATCCAGTTCGAGGGCTTCCTCGGACCGGCGTACGACCAGATCTGCTCGCACGCGGCGCGCATGCGCAGCCGCACGCGCGGCGCGTTCACCGTGCCGATGACGATCCGCATCCCCGTCGGGGGCGGCATCCACGCGCCCGAACTCCACAGCGATTCGCCCGAGGCGATCTACGCGCACACGCCCGGCCTCAAGGTCGTGATGCCGAGCTCGCCGTACGACGCGAAGGGCCTGCTGGTCTCGGCGCTGCGCGAGCCCGATCCCGTGCTCTTCTTCGAGCCGAAGCGCATCTACCGCGCGTTCCGCGAAGAGGTCCCCGAGGACGAGTACACGCTCCCGATCGGCAAGGCGCGCACCGTGTGCGAGGGCACCGACCTCACCATCGTGAGCTGGGGCGCGAGCGTCGTGCAGTGCATGCAGGCGATCGAGAAGTCGAGCCGTTCGATCGAGCTCATCGACCTCCGCACGATCTACCCGTTCGACATGGACGCGGTCGCGCAGAGCGTCTCGAAGACCGGCCGCTGCGTGGTCGTGCACGAGGCGCCGCTCACCTGCGGCTTCGGCAGCGAGATCGCGGCGCGCATCATGGAGCGCTGCTTCCTGCAGCTCGAGGCTCCGGTGCAGCGCGTCGCGGGCTTCGACACCACGATGCCGTACTACAAGCTCGAGCTCGACTACCTGCCCGATGCGCCGCGCGTCACGCGCGCGATCGAGGACTGCCTCGCGTACTGATCGACGAGCAACGACTGAACACAGGCCCCGCCACGCGCGGGGCTTGTGGTTTTTCGGGCATTTTCGCGGCACTGCGGCGAAAGCGTCGCACGCGTCGCGCTTTCGTGCACGCGCGGCGAACGGCTCGCGCGACACGCGCGCGCCGATCGACTGAACAAGCGGCATTCACGGACATTCGATCTTGAATGACGGATCCGCCGCGGGACTCTGCGCGTCATGTCCGCAGCGCACGAGCATCGATCGCAGCCAGCCGTTCTTCACGGCGACCTTCACGGCGACCTTCACGGCGACCTGAACGGCCGCCTTCAGTCGCAGGCGCGCGGCATGTTCGCGCTGCTGGTCTCGATGTGCGACGGGTCGCGCAAGGCTGCGGCGCTGCGCGCGTCGGTCGACATCCGTTCGTTCGACGCGATGCGCGCGGTCCCGAGCATGGACCTCGTCGCGCGCCTCGGCCGCGCGCTCGGGCTCGATGCGAGCGCGGCGGTCGATGCGATCAGCGCGGATGCGGTGGGGGCGTCGCGCGCGGGACTCGGACTCGGTCTTGCGCGCGAGCGTGTGCGCGAATTCGTATGCGAGGCCGATCTCGACGACGACGCGTTCGCACTCGAGTGCGCCGCCGAGGTGATGGCGAAGCAGGCCGCGTTGCCGCGCGACCTCGCGCTCGCGCATCTCGTCCGCGCACGAGCGATGGTCGCGCGCGGTGCACACGAGTCGGCGATGCACGCGGCGGAGATCGCGCTCGACCTCGCGCTCGACATCGGGCTCGCGTCGGACGATGACGGCGCGCACGATGCGATCGTCGCGCAGCTCGCCGAGTCGATCGTGTTCGAGTCGATGCTCGGCTCGCCGTGCGAAGCGCGGCAGGTGCGCGGCGACGCGGCGACCGGTGCGGTCGAAGCGAAGCTCGCGCGGATGCTTCGACAGGTGCTGGGCGATGGCAGTGCGGTCGGATGCGGATCCGCGTCGCTCGTCGCCCGCCGCGATGCGTGGCGCTTCGCGCGCCGCGCGCTGGCCGGCACGGGTTCGCCGACAGATGCGCTGCACGAGCTGCGCCAGGCGACCGACCGCGCGGTCGAGCGCCTGCGCGCCGTGGGCGCTGATCCGCGTTCCCGCCATGACGCCGAGCGCGCGCTGGCGTGGACCGCGTCGATCGCCGCGATCGCCGCACTTCGTCTCCACGGGGCCGGAAGCTGCGGGCGGCACGCGATGTCGACCATCGTCTCATCCGAGCTCGCGCTCGACGATGCGCTCGACGACGCGATGCGCAAAGACCCGTCGCAAGAGGAACTTGCGGTGATCACCCGCGCGCTCTTCACACGCCGGGCGCGCGTCGCGATGTGCGAGTGGTCGACGCGCGCAGAGCTCGGCGAAGTCGACGCACGCACGATCGACGGGATCGATCTCGACGAGCTCGTGCGGAGCTCACTCCTCTTTCCGCGCGCGCGAACCTCGCGCGTGTTCGATCAAGTCAACCGCGCAAATAGCCGCGGCGAAATTCAGCGAGTTCGAAAATTTACGCTTGACGCGTTGTCAAGCGACTGTTGGATGTTGTGACAAGTCCCATGCTTCACGGCCTCGTGGGCCGTAGGCAGCAGATCGGAGGATTCATGCTGACGGACGAAATTGGTGGATTGGAAGCAGCGCGCGAAGCGCTCGCACGCGAAAGGCTCGAGGAATTGCAGGCCCTCGCGCGCACGTACCGCAACTGGTCGGTCAAGGAACTCGCGCTCGCGCTCGGCCGGCAACCAGGCCGGCTCGTGCCCGAGAGCGGCATGCCCAAGATCGACCTCGTGGTCGGTCTCGCGAAGGCGCTCGACTGGCCCGTCGATGCCGTAGTCGATCACCTCATGAAGCCAGCAGGCGACGTGCGTCGCGCGCCGATCGCGCACGATGTCGCCGCCGACTACGCGCGGCTCTACGACGAAAGCCTGCAGAAGCGCCTCGAGCGCGACTACGCCGAGGCGATCCGGCTCGCGGTGCGCGCGCGCGCCGTCGCCGACAATCCCACGCGGCGCGCGGCGGCGCTCTTTGTCGAGGCGTTCGCGCACGAAGCGGCTGGCTCGTACGTCGAGTCGGTGCGCTGCCTGCGCGATGCTGTGCGCATCGACGGCGTGTCGCTCAACTGGCGATTGCTCTGCGACGCGCATCTCGCAAACGTGCTGTTCATGCAGGGCCACACCACGCAGGCAGTCGGCATCGCGAGCTCGGTCATCGACTACATCGGCAGCGTGAGCGCCGCAGATCCCGTGCTGCAGTCGGCATGCGCCGTCGCGCACTGGGCGCGCGGCCACTCGCTGCGCACGTCGATCCCGCTCGCGAACTTCGACGCGTGGGGCGTGCTCGCGCAGACCGCGCGCGACCATTTCCGGCGTGCGTCGGAGATCGCCGAGGAGCTCTCGACGAACGACGCGTTCTCGATGCGCAACCTCACCGCGAGCACCTCGATCGACGCCATCGCGATGGAGCTCGACGCGATCTGCGACGAGCAGGCGCATGAGGAGGTCGTTCGTCGGCTCGTCGACATCGTCCGCGAGGGCGGCAGCGTCGAGCCCGGCGTGTCGGAGCGCAAGGCGTGGGCGTCGATCGCGCTGGCGAACACGGCCAAGCGGTTCGTCACCGATGCGATGCAGCTGCGCGGCATCCTCGAGCTCGCGTCGGCGGCGCTGCGCGCGCACGCCGTCGCGACCAACAACTGGTACTTCGCGCATCGTCACCTGCAGCTTGATTCCGAGCGTCGCCGCTCGCTCGTCGACCACGGCGTCGCGTCGCGTGCGCTCGACGCGACCGAGGCGCGGCTCGTGGCCGGCGTGCTCGGGCAGATCCCCGTCGCACGCAGCGAGGCGGCGAGCTACTTCGAGCTCTACGCCGCGCAGGAAGGGAGCCGTACATGACGACGATCACCAGACTCAGCAGGATTCGCGGGATCGCGTGCATCGGCGTCGTCGCGCTCGCGGCGATGGTCGGCGCACGCACGTCGGCCGACGGCATCGCGCCGCCGCCGCCGGGGACCGAGGACACCGCGCCGATCTACTCGCGCGCGCTGTGGCGGTTCTACGACTTCGTCGTGTACCCGAGCTACCTCTCGTGGGTCGAGGCGGGCGGCGCGCCCGACGACAGCCCCGAGAGCTTCCGGCAGTTCCTCACGAAGCTCGAGATGTCGCAGCAGCTTCGGGATGCGTTGTTCACCATCTACATGATGCAGTGAGCGCGCTGCGTGACCGACAAGAAGGGCGCCCCCGCCGAGCGACTGTGTGCTCGGCGGGGGCGGTTTCGCTTTTCGGCAAGTCGAGCACTCACGCCTTCCGCGCCACCCTCGCGCACGCCCGATGCCGCGGGCATGTCACGAGATGCTCGTTGAACACCCCGACCGCCTGCATGAACGCGTGCACGATCACGGGGCCGCAGAAGGTGAAGCCGCGCTTCTTGAGCGACTTCGCGAGCCTCACGCTCTCCGCGCTCTCGGCGCGGATGTCCTCGCGGCGCGCGAGACGCAGGTCGATGGTGCGGTGGCCGACGGGCTCCCAGATCACGTCGCGAAACGCGCCGTCGCCGGCCTCCATGATCTCGAGCCACGCGCGCGCGTTCTTGACCGCGCCCTCGATCTTGAGCCGCGAGCGGATGATGCCTTCGTCCTTGAGCAGCCGCTGCACGTCGCGCTCGGTAAAGCGCGCGATCTTGTGCGGGTCGAACTCCTTGAACGCGCGGCGGAACGCGTCGCGCTTCCTCAGGATCGTGATCCACGAGAGCCCGGCCTGGAAGCCGTCGAGCACGAGCTTCTCGAACAGCGCGCGGTCGTCGGTGACGGGCACGCCCCATTCGGTGTCGTGGTAGTCGACGTAGATCGGGTCGGTGCCGCACCACCAGCAGCGCTCAGCTTTCTTCGCCATCCGCGAAGCGTACGGTGCCTGGCACCAATCTGGCACCATCCACACACCAACCAGGCGAACCTGGTTGGTGCCAGGTGCCGCACCACATGGCGCCCCGTGCTCGGCACCAACCGTGTTCGCGTGGTCGGTGCCAGGTTGGTGCGCGGTTGGTGCCAGGCACCAAAAAGACAGCGGCCCCGCGCGAGCGGGGCCGCTGGTCATCGGTCCTTCGAATCTCTCAGCTCTTGCAGCCACAGCCCGCGCCGCAGCCGGCGCCGGCCATCTGCTTCTTCGCGGCGCCCGCGGCGATCTTCGCCTTGGCGAACGCGATCGCGGCCGCGCCGGTCGAGCCGCCCTTGGCCTGCTTGAGGACCTCGGCGGTGGTGTGCTCGATCTCGACGATCTTGTGGTCGATCTCGCCCTCGGTCATGCCGAGGTAGAGCCCCGCGAGGCGGATGAGTCCGCCCGCGTTCGCCACGAAGTCCGGCGAGTAGAGGATGCCGCGCTTCGCGAGCGCCTCGCCGTCCTCGACGGGATTGCGGAGCTGGTTGTTGGCCGTACCGCACACGATGCCGCACTTGAGGTTGGCGATCGTCTTCGCATCGAGCACGCCGCCGAGGGCGCACGGAGCGAGGATGTCGACCTTCTCCTCGAAGAGATTGCGGTCGTTGCCGAGCGCGACGCAGCCGAGTTCCTCGACGGCGCGCTTCATGGTCGGCACGTGCACGTCGGTCACCATGACCGCTGCGCCCGACTGGCGGAGCAGCTTGGCGAGCTTGTAGCCCGTCGCGCCGCAGCCCTGGATCGCGACCGTCATGTTCGCGAAGTCGACCTTGCGGCCGGTGTGCGCAAGGCACGCCTTCATCGAGTTGAAGCAGCCGAGCGCGGTGTACGGCGACGGGTCGCCGCCGTGGCTCACGGTGTTGCCACCCATGACATGCTTGCTCTCGAGCGCCATCCAGTCGCAGTACTGCGGGCTCACGCCCACGTCCTCGGCCGCGATGTACTTGCCCGCGAAGGTCTCGACAAAGCGACCCATCGCGCGCGCCTCGGCCTCGGTCGGCTGGTGGCCCTGGTTCGGCATGATGATGACGCTCTTCGCGCCGCCCATCGCCAGACCCGAAGCCGCGGCCTTGTACGTCATGCCTTCCGACAGGCGGAGCACGTCGAACAGCGCGTCGTTCTCGGTGGCGTAGGCCCAGCGGCGGGTGCCGCCGAGCGCGTTGCCGAGCACGGTGGAGTGGATCGCGATGATGGCCTTGAGGCCGGTCTTCGCATCATGGTGGAAGGCCACGCGCTCGTGACCGTAGGACTGCATCTCTTCGAGAACGTTCATCACGACTGGCAACCTCGGGGGATTTCGGGGTGAGACCTGAACGGGTGGAAAGATAGCCGCTGCTTCCGGACGGCGTTCTGGAATGGTGCTTGGACTCTGCCTGCTGTCGTGCCTCAGTGCGACTTGAGCGCGCTCATGTCGCCTGCATATACGGAGCCCGATCCGAACTGCTGGATCGCGCCCTGCTGCGCCGCGATGTTGCGGCCGGTTCCGAAGTACTTCGGATCCGGCGTCTTCTCGGGGATCGAGTAGTTCGCGTTCGGAAGGAGATCCGATGCAGCAAATGCCGCAGCGGCCGCCTTCTTCATCGACGCGTCGTTGTTGACGAACAGCGAGCGCAGCTCGACCGCCTGCTCGCTGCGCGCCATCGCGCAGAGGTGCTCGACGACCGCGAGCTCGCGCTCCATCGCCGTGCCGTCGAGGCCCGCGCGGAGGTTCGCGTCGCAGCGCGAGAGCGTGCAGCACATCGCGTGGATCCACAGCGCGCTCATCGAGATGCGCGCCTGGATCGTCTGGTTCGAGATCAGGCCTTCCTCGTGCTCCTTGAACATCAGCTTGACGTGGTGGCTGTGCTCCTGGATGCGGACCATCAGGTCGTCGGCGAGGTGGCGCAGGCGCGGGTGGATGCGCGAGGCCTTCGGCGCGCCGCGGCGCACGCCGAGGAAGAGCTCGGCGCCGACCTGCAGCGCGGTGCCGATGTGCTTGGTCGGATTCGCCTTGACCTGCAGCAGGTACTCGCCGAGCTGCTTGGATCCGTACGCGAAGATGAACGAGTGCATGACCTCGTTCGCGCCCTCGACGATGATGTTGAGTCGCGAATCGCGCCACATGCGCTCGATGTGGTTCTCCGTCATGAGGGCCTCGCCGCCCATGATCTGGAGCGCGTCATTGACCACGCGGTAGCCGAACTCGCTGCAGAAGACCTTGCACATCGCGGTCTCGAGCATGATGTCCTCGTCGTGGCGGTCGAGGAATCCGGTCGTCATGTAGAGCATCGCGTCGGCCGCGTAGACATACGCCGCCATGCGCGCGATCTTCTCCTGCATGAGGTCGAACTCGCCGATCGCGCGGTCGAACTGGTGGCGCGACTTCGCCCACTTGGTCGCCTGCTCGTACGAGTAGCGCGCCGCGCCGAGCATGCCCGCCGACAGCGTGCAGCGGCCGTAGTTGAGGCAGGTGAGCGCGACGTTGAGGCCCTTGCCCTCCTTGAAGAGCAGGTTCTCCTTGGGAACCTTCACGTTCTTCAGGCGGATGCGCGCCTGCCAGGTGCCGCGGATGCCGCACTTCGAGCGGTTGCGGCTGAAGATGTCGACGCCTTCCATGTCGGGCGTGCAGATGAGCGCGGTGACCGCGTCCTTCGTCTTGCCCGTCTTCGGGTCGGTGATCTTCTGCTTCGCCATCACGGTGAACAGGCCGGAGAGCGCGCCCGAGGTCGCCCACTTCTTCTCGCCGTTGAGGATGTAGTGCGTGCCGTCGGCGCTGAGCTCGCAGCGCGTCTCCTGGCCGCCCGCGTCGCAGCCGACGTTCGGCTCCGAGAGGCAGAACGCGCTGAGCGTCGAGCGCGCCATCAGCGGGAGGAAGCGCTTCTTCTGCTCGTCGTTTCCGAAGAGCATGACGGCCTTGCAGCCGATCGACTGGTGCGCCGACACGAGCACGGCGGTCGAGCCGCACGAACGGCCGAGGCGCTCAAGCACGCGGTTGTAGCTGGTGATGCCGAGACCGAGACCGCCGAACTGCGTCGGGATCGTCATGCCCAGCACGCCGAGGTCGAAGAGCTTCTGGATGACCCACTGCGGGATCTCCTGCTTCTGGTCGATCTCGATCGAGGGGTGCTCGTTCTTCAGATACGTGTCGAGCGCGGCGAGCAGCTGGTCGCACTTCGCGGTCTCCTCGGCGGAGTTGACCGGGTACGGGAACACGAGCTCCTCGCGGTAGTTGCCCCAGAAGGTGTTCTTGATGACACCCATCGTCGAGGGATCGGGGCCGAGCATCTCCTGGGCCTGCTCGATCTGCTTGCGGTCCTTCTCGGAGACGTTCTTGAGTTCGTTGGCGAGGTTCGGGTTCGACATGGTTTGGTTCCTTTGGGGGAAGGGACCATGATAGGTTCCCCGCCGCCGCAGGTCGTTGCCGCGGACGATGTGAGCGAGCGAGAAATCGATGTCCGACCGAAGCGCGTTCCCAACCACGCAGGCGACCTGGCTCGCGACGCTCGTCGGCGACGAAGTTGCGAGTGCAAACACGACGCAAACAGCGGAGATGGCGCGGGTTTTCGTGATGGAGCGCTACGCCGGGCCGCTCGCGGTCTTTGTCCGCGGGTCAAGCCTTGCGCGCGTTGGCGAGCCTGCGGACATCGTGAACGGGTTCTTCGCGGCGAGGCTCTCGGACGCTGACTTTCTCCGCGCGTGGCATCGCAGCGGCATGCGGCTGCGGCGATGGCTGATGAACGGGATCCTGTTCTACGGCCAGGGGCTCGCGCGCGACCGTGCGCGGTTGGCGGAGTTGCTGCTGGAGGAGGGCGTGCCCGAGGGGGAGTTGGATGAGGAGATCGCGCGGGTGCGCGCGGCGTTGTGACGGGGGGATCGCGCCTCCGGCGCGCGCCCGCGTGAACTCCGATGTGTGGCGACCACTACCTCTGCTCCGCAGAGGAAGTGGCACCCGCCCTTCGGGCGGCGGTCGACGTGATCAGCGCGCTCATCGCAGCGCCGCCTCACTCACTTCTTCAAAAACCCATCCAGCTTCGCGCGCGCCTCCGGCGTGTGGCGCAGCTTCACCAGATGCTCGCGCTCGCACGCGATCGCGGCGTCCCAGCCCTTCGCGATGCCCACGCGCACCGCATCGATGCACGCGGCGCCGTGCTTGGTCGCGCCGGCGGTCTTCGCGAGGTCATCGCACACCGGCGCGATCGCCGCGGCGTTGCGCGGCGCAATCGCGCGGCGCGGCGCGTGCATCGATACGAAGCAACCGGTCGACGCATCCTGCGCCTTCACCCAGCTGATCGCCGCGGCAATCGCGCCTTCCGCGCCGCTGCCCGCATCGGCGCGCACATCGAACAGACAAAGCGGCGCGTCGTTCACGGGCCATGTCGCGCCTGTCGCGGTGCGCTCGATCGCGAGCGCCGGCAGGATGCGCGCGGGCAGCATCTGCGTGCCGCCCCAACCCGGACAAATGCAGAGTCCTGCCTCGGGCAATCCGATCTGCCACGGCTTGCCGCCCTCCGCAGGAAGCGCGCCGACGAGCGCATCGCAATGCATCGCGATCTCAAGCCCGCCGCCGAGCGTCGCGCCGTGGATCGCAGCTGCGCTCGGGCATCCGAGCGCGGGAATCATCGCGAACGCCTCCGCGCCCGCCTTGAGGTACGCGTGCAGCGCCGCGTCATCGAGCGCATCGATCTCCGCGAGATCCGCGCCCGCGACGAACACGCGCGTCGACGCGCTCGCGAGCACGAAGCCCTTCGGCTTCTCCGCGGCGATCTTGACGAGCGTTGCCTTGATCTCTGCGATGAGCCATGCGTCGAGCACCACGACGCCGCCGCGCGGCTTCTCGGGATTCGGCTGCAGGAACATGACATGGACGCCGTCGCGGATTTCGTAGGGGAGCATGGTGCGGCGATTCTACTGGCGTCGCGGTCACTCGCCCGCGTTGGTGAACTTGAACAGCCCGCCCGCGAGCACGGCGCCCGCCATCTGCGCGCCGACATACGTGAAGTACGTCGGCAGCGTGAGGTGCCCGAGCGTCGCGAGCGTCGCGCCCACGGCGGGGTTGAACACGGCGGAACTCACGGTCCCCACCGTCAGCGCGCCAGCGAGCACGACCATCGCGATCGCGACGCCGTAGTAGGAGTTGCCCTTCGACTTCTCCGTGGTCGCGACTTGCAGCACGACAAAGCACATCAGGAAGGTAAACAGCAGCTCGACGATGATCGCCGAGCGCATGTCCGGCGCGAACGGCTGCGCGGGCATCGTGAGGTTCGGCATCGTCTTCGCGACCAGCGCTGCGACGACGCCCGCGGCGACCTGCGCGGCCCAGAACACAAGCAGCGTCTTCGCCTGCAGGCTTCCGCGCATCCACAGCGTGACCGTGACCGCGGGGTTGTACACCGCGCCCGACAGATGCCGCCCGCAATGGATGCACGCGACCAGAATCGCAAAGACCGCGAGCGGCGCAAGGTTGGCCGCGATGCCGCCACCGACCGCGATCGCGACGACGAAAGCGACGAAGAAGGTCCCGATGAACTCGACGATGGCGTTCTTCACGGGCCGCAAGATAGCGGTACTCTTTCGCGATGCTCGTCAAGTCGACCACGCTGAACGGAATCGCAACGATCGAACTCGCCCGCGCCGAAGCGCGCAACGCGCTCTCGCGCGAGCTCATCGCCGAGCTCGGCGCCGCGGTCGACGCGGTCGCGCGCGACGCATCGGCGCGCGTGCTCATCCTCGGCGGTCAGGGCAAGTCGTTCTGCGCGGGCATGGATCTCAAGGCCGTCGCCGACGACCCCGTCGCGATGGGCGAGATGCTGCGCGCGCTGTCGCGCACCTCGCGCGCGATCCGCCGGCTCGCGATCCCCACGATCGCGCGCGTCCAGGGCGCCGCGATCGGCGGTGGCTGCGGGCTCATGGTCGTGTGCGACTTTGCCGTCACGCACGCCGAGGCCAAGCTCGGCTATCCCGAAGTCGATCTCGGCATCTGCCCCGCGGTCGTCGCGCCGTGGCTGATGAAGAAGATCGGCGCTGGCGCCGCGCGCGCGATGCTGCTCGCGGGCGGCACGATGTCGGGCGAGGAAGGCTTCCGCCGCGGACTTGCGACGCATCTCGTCGCCGAGAGCGAGCTCGCGGCCACCGCACAGCAAATCGCCGAGCGTCTCGCGAAGGGCGGCCCGAAGGCGCTCGCCGCGACCAAGCAATGGCTCAACGAGCTCGACGGCTCTCTCGACGACGCGATCGCCGAGGAAGCCGCGGAAATCAGCGCGCGCATCATCGCCGGCGACGAAGCGCAGTCGCGGCTCAAGGCCGCGTGGTCGCGGGCTTGATCAGCACGCGCGGGCGTCGTCAGTACACATCCGGCCGCTCATACAGCTCGCTTCCGCACTCCGGGCAACGGCCCATCAGGATCGAGTGCTTGGCGTTGTAGCCGCAGTTGGGGCAGTGGCATCGATCGATGCGCGATTGCCGCACGACCGTGCGCGTGCGTCGATAGAGGAACCACCCGAACTTGATCGGCGCAAGCACCGCCGCGAGCGCGAGCGACAGCATCATCCACCACGCGCCAGACGAGAAGACCCACGACGCGATGTGATTGTGCGTGACGTCCGCGGTGACCTCGCGTTGCGCGCGGGAAAACACGCTGTTCGCGGCGCGCAGCGCCTCGGCCTCGCGCGACGCGGGGCATGACGCGGTGCGCGTCGCCACCGTCGTCGTCGCGAACGCCGTGTGTTGCGTGACCAGCGGCCATCCGCGCCATTCGGTGCGCTGCACGAGCTCGACGTCCGCCATCGGCACCGAGCCGGACCATGGCTTTGCGCGATCTTCTGGCGCGATCTCGCGGGCCTGCAGCGCGCGCGAGTCGATCGGCTCGAACACGCGCGCGATCACCAGCGTCTCGCTCGTCTCGCGCACGCGCAGCGACTCCATGCGCGCCACGACCAGCGGCGCGATGAACGCAAACAGCACGAATCCCGCGTCCTGCACGCGATCGAACGCCGTGCGCTCGACGCGGCGCGAGTTGCGGCGGATCTCGCGGAGGATGGCGAACGGCGAGCGCATGCGGAATCTCAGCGCGCTTGCGCACGCGACGCCCAGAACGCGCGCAGCATCGTCGCGAATTCATCGCCCGACGCGAGCGCGATGCTGGCATCGCGCGCGGCTTCCATCGCGGCGCCATCGCGCGGCGCGACGGGACCGAGATCGCCCGCGCCGCGCTCCTCGATCTCGCGGATCCAGCGCTTGGTCGCGCGCATCGCCTGCGGACCCTTCGCGAGCAGTCGCGTGCAGAGCGCGTCGACCTCCGCGTCGAGCGCGTCGCTCGTCACGCAGTGCGTCGCGAGTCCGCGCGCGAGCGCCGTGCGTCCATCGACGATGTCGTTCGACACCAGCAGCGCGCGCGCCGCCGCTCCCATGCGTGAGAACAGCGACGGAATGCTGATCGCCGGCGAGATGCCGATCCGGTGCGTGGGATAGCCAAGCTGCGCGTCCTCGGCCGCGATCACGAAGTCGCAGCCCGTGAGCAGCGCGCATCCGCCCGCGAGCGCCGCGCCTTGCACGCGCGCGACGACGGGAATGTCGAGCATGCGCAGCGCGCGCACGCAGGCGCTCAGTCCGCGCAGCAATTCCTCGACGCGCACGGGCTCTTCCGCGCATCCCGCGAGATCAAAGCCCGAGCAGAACGCGGAGCCTTCGCCTGCGATCACGAGCAGATCGACCACTCCGCCGTCGCCATCGCGCGCGACGCGCTCGATCGATTCGCGCAGCACCGCGAGTGCGCGCGCGTCGAGCGCGTTGCGCCGCGCCGCGTCGCGCAGCGTGATGCGCGCGGTGCGTCCGTCTATGGAGAGCCCAGGCAGCGGAGCGGGGTGCATCCCGATAGTGTGCCGAGAAGCAGTGAATCCTGCACGAATCGCAGGATTTCGCGGATACGGTCGAACAGCGCGAAGCGGCACCCGTATTTCACCGTGTCAGGTTCATCAACCGCCCTCGCGGCTCGAAACCTGAAGCGAATTCGACTTCGGTCGGATTCCTAGGCGCAGTGCCTGGGACGCAATTCCTGGGACGCAATTCCTGGGACGCAATTCCTGGCGTGGATAGGTACTCACATCCCAGGCTTTCAACATGGCCACCACCACCGGCAAGCCCGGCGGATGCGAGCTCGTGCGCGGTCTTGACTCCCGCGCACACCTCACGACGACTCACGCGGAGCGAAAGCACCGCGGCGAGGAGGTTGCTCGCGCGTCCTGCGCGGTCGCACCTGCGACCGCCCCCCAGTTCGAACAGCGCTGGGGCGACGATATCCGCCGGGTTTGTCGTGGCTTGAGCGGTTGCAGCTGCGGCTGCGTCCTTTGGCGCGGGCTGCACCCAAGCGAGCGCGCGCACGGCGCGAGCGCTCAAGATTTGAGCGGTTGCAGCTGTGGCTGCGCCCTCTGGCGTTGGCTACGCCAAAGCGAGCGCGTTCCAATCACGCGCCGCCGGCGAACTTCGCCCACGACGGCTTGTCGAAGGTGAAGAGCTGGCCCGCGCGATGCGGGACGCCGCGTTCGAAGATCGGCAGCGCCTTGATCGGCCCGAGCGCGATGATCTCGTGGAACTGGCGACGGAAGTTGCCGCGGTCGAGCGGCGCGCCGAGCAGGCGCTCGTACAGCTCGCGCAGCGACGAGAGCGGGAACGGATCAGGCAGCAGACCGACGAAGATCGGCATGTCCGGTTCGCTCACCGGCTCGCGCGCGGACGCGAACGCGGTCTCGAACGGGCTGCGGTGCGTGAAGCCGTCGGTCTTGTGGAACAGGATGTGACGCGGCAGCAGCCGGCGCGTGAGCGCATCGGCCAGCGTCGCGTCGAGGAACGCGTCGAACGCGCAGGCAAGCACCAGGCGAGTGGTCTCGTCGAACTGCGGCAGGCTGGAAAGCGGCACGAAGACCTCGTCGGCCTCGAGTGTCTGCGTCGATGCGGGCCCCGCGACCACAGGCCGCGCGATTGCCCACGAAACGACCACCAGACTCGCCTTACCTCCGCCGGTTCCGCCTCCGCCGGTTCCGCCTCCGCTCGACATGCGCGGGGTCGCGCGCACGCCGGCGCTGGCGATTCGCACGATCTCGCGGGCAGGCACCGCGCGCGTCGCAGCGTTGCGCGCTGCATCCGCGAGCCCACCGTCGGCGGACGTCGCGTCAGGCGCGCTGGTGGGAAGCACCCGCGCGCGCTCGCCTCCGACGGCGCCTGCGGCGAACGGCAGCCCGATGCACAGCTCGCCGCGCACCACGCGGAACACCACGGTGGCGGCGACGACATCAAACGCCTGCGCGTCTGTTGGATCGAACGCCGCGACCATCGGTCGCACGGAATCGGACGGAGCTTGAGCGGACGAAGCCTGCATGCCCGCGATCATACGGTTTCGCCGCGCGCCTGCGGGTTCGGCTGCCGTTAGACTTCGTCCCGATCAACATGAGCGACGCCGCAGCGACCAAGCGCATCTTCCTTGTCCGTCACGGCGAGACCGAATGGAGCCGTTCATGGCGCCACACGTCGCGTACCGACGTCGCCCTCACGCCCGAGGGCGAGCAGCGCGCGATGCTGCTTGCGCCAAGGCTCGCGGTCGAGCAATTCAAGCTCGTCCTCACCAGCCCGATGCAGCGCGCGACGCGCACGAGCGAGCTCGCCGGCTTTGGCCAGCGCGCCGAGCGCACGCCCGACCTGATGGAGTGGGACTACGGTTCGTACGAGGGGCTCACCACCGCGGAGATCCGCGTGAGCAATCCGTCGTGGACCGTCTTCCACGACCTGGTGCCCGGCGGCGAGACCGGCGAGCAAGTCGCGCAGCGCTGCCAGCGCGTGATCGATCGTGCGCTGGCGGTCGACGGCGACGCGCTCTTCTTCGCGCACGGCCATGTCCTCCGCGTGCTCACCGCGACCTGGCTCGGCCTCTCGCCCGAGGACGGCGAGCATTTCGTGCTCGACACCGGCGGGCTCTCGATCCTCGGATTCGAGCGTGAGGCACGTGTGATCAAGTTGTGGAACACCCGCTCGGGAGCCTGAGGGGCGGGAACTCTGCGTCGGTTTTCGGACGGTTCGCGGATGCGCAACTCGCTCCCGTGCCGGTCTTCAATCGGCCCGAACCGCGTTCCTGCGCTCCAGCGGGGGGTGGACCGAAAACCCCCGCAAAACGCCGAGAGAACTCGCGGAAACCTCGCTCGGAATCCGTTCGTTTTCACGCCGCGGCGCGGGGTCGGGGCAACAATGGACTTCGTTCAGTTCGCCCCCTGTCAGCCCCGCCCCTAAGGGAAGACCGTCATGCTCCTCCGTGACTACACGCTTGCACATGCCCGCACCAAGGTGCGCGGGATCTTCTGTCTCGAGACGGACTGGTCCGAAGTGCGAACTTCCCCCAGCGTCGAGCCCATGCTCGCGCTGCTCAAGAGTTCGCCTCTCGCGATCCCGTTCGTCCATCGCAACGTGGTCACCATCGACACGCTCGACTACTACCTCAAGAAGTGGACGCAGCGTCGCCACGACGATTTCCCGATCCTCTACCTCGCGTTCCACGGGATCGAGGGCGAGGTGCAGTTCGGCGACCTCCGCCGCCGCAGCGCGCGCGTCTCGCTCGACCAGCTCGAGGAATCGCTCCGCGGCCGCTGCGCCGGGCGCGTGATCCACTTCGGCTGCTGCCAGACGCTCGGCGTGAGCCAGCGCCGTCTCCGCAAGTTCATCGAGGAAACCGGCGCCCTCGCCGTCAGCGGCTACGAGAAGGACATCGACTGGGTGCGCTCGGCGATGCTCGACTTCACGCTGTTCGCGAGCATCCAGCAGAACACGATGACCGTGTCCGGCCTGCGCGCGGTGCAGCGCCGCATGCAGCTGCGCCAGGGGCGTGAGATCCGCTCGCTGGCGTTCCGGATGGCGTTGCGCGAGCCGAGGCGAGTCTAATTTTGAGCGGCCGCGACTTTCGCTGCTGCCCTGGAGGGCAGCTGCTCTTCGCGGCCTTGTGGGTTAGTTGCCGAGCTTCTTGACGCCGGTGCCGCGCTTCGTGCCCTTTTCGATCGGGGTGTTCGACTTCGTGCCGCGCAGCTGCTTGGAGTCGTAGCGGATCGCCTTCATCTTGCGCTTGCGCGCGGTTTCCTTGAGGCGCTTCGCCTTCTCCTTCTCGGCGCGTTCCTTGGCTTCGAGGGCGGCGATGATCGCTGCTTCCTCGTCCTTCGCGCGCTGGTGCAGCGCCTTGTCGCGGTCGCGCATGAAGCTCGCGACATCGTCAGGCACCTCGGCCGCCTCCCACTCGGGCTGCGAGAGCGAGACGACGGCTTCCCAGCGCATGCGCTCCTCGCGCGAGACGAAGGTGATGCTCGAGCCTTCGCCGCCGCCGTGGCCGGCGCGGCCGACGCGGTGGATCCATTCTTCGGGCGAAACGGGCACGTCGTAGTTCACGACCAGCTTGATGCCCGGCACGTGCAGGCCGCGCGCCGCGACATCGGTCGCGACCAGCACGCGGCAGCGGCCGTGCGCGAAGCTCTCGAGCGCCTTCTCGCGCTGGAGCTGCGAGCGGTCGCCGTGCACGACGGCCGTCGAGATCTCATGCTTGCGCAGCGCGCCCGCGACCCAGCCCGTGCGGCGGCGGCTCGCGCAGTAGATCACGATGCCGCGGCGAAGCTCTTCCTTGGCGAGCAGCGAGAGCAGCGCGGGAGTCTTGAGTTCCTCGTCCACCAGCATGCGCTTGTGCGCGAGATGCTCGGCGGCCGCGTTGCGCGTGCCGACGGCGATCTTCTTGGGCTTGTCGAGCTTCTTGTGGACCAGGTCCTCGACCTGCTTGGGCAGCGTCGCGGAGAGCAGCCACTTGGCGCGGCCTTCGGGCGCGCGCGACAGCACCCAGTCGACCTGCGGCAAGAAGCCCATGTCGAGCATGCGGTCCGCCTCGTCGCACACGAAGTACATGAGGTGCGCGAGCGTCATCGCGTCGGCCTCGATCAGCTCGCGCGCGCGGCCCGGCGTGGCGACCACGATGTCGACGCCCTTCTTGAGCGCCTCGACCTGCGGCGGGAGCGCGACCTTGCCGTACACCGCAGCCACCTTCAGGAGCGAGCCGCGCGTGAGGTTGCGGATCTCCTCGGCGACCTGCTGCGAGAGCTCGCGCGTGGGCACGAGCACCAGCGCGCGCAGTCGCGCACGCGGATCGCGGCGACGGCCGCCCGTCTCGACCGGCTTGTGTCGCAGCAACAGGTCCGCGAGCGGAATGCCGTAGGCGAGCGTCTTGCCCGTACCCGTCGGCGCGAGACCCACGAGGTCGCGGCTGCGGAACTGATCGCCGTCCTCCGCCGGCGCGAGCGCGACGGGAATGAAGTCAGCCTGGATCGGAGTGGGGGACTTGAAGCCCATCTCCGCGATGCCGCGGAGGACGAGTCGATGAAGCGTGTCGGGAAATGCAGTCACTCCCGAAGTATCGCACAATGCGCCCCATGTCGAAGTCGCGCGCATCCGGATCGCTCGTTCGCCTCACGGTTGGGCTGCTGTTGGGCGTTGCAGCCACCTTCCTCGCCGCATTTATGCCGCTCTTCATGATCGAGCGCGGTCACGGTGCCAAGATCGACAGCATCCACCGCGGCCTCTACGGCTGGTGGCACGCGACCGACCACGTGTTCGGGCTCGACTGGTCCAACCTGCAGCTCATGGATCCGCCGCTCTCGACGCCGATCACCGACGGCGAACTCGCCCCGTGGGAAGAGCCGCCGCCGCCGCCGTATCCCGCGGCGCAGTTCCTCCGCATCGGCACGCTCACCGCGGGCTGGCCGCTGCGGGTGGTCACCTATCGCTGGACGGTGACGTCGACCACGCAGAACTTCCCCGTCCCTGCCGAACTCGACGACGGCGACACGAGCATCGTCTACGCCGCCGAGAGCGTGCTCCTGGGAACCCGCGGCGGCGGACCGCAGCAGCGACAGATCCTGTGGCTTGGCGTCGTGATCGATGTGGTGCTCTACGGAGCCGTCGTCGTCGGCCCGATCGCGCTTGCACGGCGCTTTGCGCGCGGAGAGTTGCGGCGCCGCGGCGGTCAGGTCACTCCGCCGGCAGCAGCGGCAGGACGAGGATGACGAGCACGTAGAGCCCGAGGGCGATGCCCACGACCGCCGCGAGGATCTGCAGCGTCATGCGCAGCACGTCGCGCGGCCAGTCGGCGAGATCCTTGGTTCGCACGGCCTTGTAGGCCATCGACACGCCGAGGGCCATCGGGACCACGAGCATCCACCACCAGTGCTGCACGCCAGGCGCAGGCTGCAGGAACGGCGTCCATGCGAGCGTCATGCCGCACCTCCGTCGACCGCGCGCCGTCCGCTGCTCCGGCCATCGCTCGAGGGCGGGCGCACGGCGGCATCAAGCAGCACGCAGATGTTCAGCAGGCCAGCGAGGAACACGAACAGCGTTCCAAACTCGTTGGCGTGCGCGATTCCCTTGAACGGGCTCACGAAGACCTTCGGCTGGCCGGGGTAGCTCGCCGTCTCGATCAGCGGGGCGGCATCACCCGACTTGAGCTGCATCTCGTTGACCTTGTCCGCTGCGAACGCAATCGGACCGCAGCAAGCCTGGCCAAAGAACCAAAGCCGGTCCTCCGTGCGGTCGACACAGTCCACGCCGCCCACCAGGAGGCCACCGAAGAACAGGATCAGCACGCCCGCCATCGCCATGATCCCGCGCTTGGCGTTGCCGGAGGCAATGTGGCCGAGGCCGGGAAAGACCCATCCGAGGATGGCGCCGAGCGGTCGGAACGATGTTTCGGATGCAGCGTCGGGCACGGGGTGTTTCGCAGGATCGGGCTAGTCCGCGCTGTCTCGCAGGGCGCGCGGCTCTCGGATTCCATCGGCCCCGCGGGATTGGCTGAAGTCGCCTCTCGCCGCGGCCGATAGGCCGACAGTGTAGCGGTGACGCATGCCCTTCGCGTTCGCCCGCTGCATGGACGGAGTTCCCTCCAACGGACTCCTCGATCGAAACGCACGGAGACGACCCATGGCAGACGGCGCAACCAACACCAAGTCAAAGGCCACGGCGGCAACCACGGCGAACACCACGGCGAACACCGCGGCTACCGCCACCGATCCGCGCACGGGCAACGTCGTCGATCGTCGCCTCGGCATCGATCGCCGCAGCCTTGAAGGCGCGTCGCCCAGCAACCTCGAGCGCCGTCGCGGCCCCGGCCGTCGCCTGAGCGACTTCGTCCGCGACGCCGAGGAAGGCGAGATGAACAAGGAGCAGTTCATGTTCCTCATGGCCATCGATGCCTTCAAGCGCGCCAACGACAAGTCTTTCCCGACCTGGACCGACGTGCTGGAGGTCATCCGAAAGCTCGGATACCGCAAGACCATGCCCAGCGAGCTCAACCTCGGTGGCCGCGCCGAGGATTGGCGCGAGCGTCCCAACTCCCCCTCGAACACCACCCACAGCACCCCCGACGACAAGACCGGCCAGCAGCGCAACGCTGCGTGACCGTCCGCCGTCGGACCAAGCGACCGCAACGAACAACCGCGGCCCAGGTCGGCCGCGGTTGTCGTTTTGAAGTCTGGTTCGGAGGCTCCCCGTCGGTCGGCGGGCGCTCAGCCGAGCACGTCTTCCATGCTGTACGAACCGGGTCCCCGGCCCGCCAGCCACTTGGCGGCGCGGATCGCGCCAGCAGCGAAAAGATCGCGGGAAACAGCCTGATGCATGATGTGCAGCCGCTCGGACGGACCCGCGAAACGGATCTCGTGCTCGCCGATGGTGTCGCCCGCTCGGATCGCGTGGATCCGCTCGGCGGCGACAGGCATTCCGCCCGCCTCGACCGACTTCGCGATCGCGATCGCGGTGCCCGATGGCGCATCCTTCTTGCGATCGTGATGGCTCTCGACGATGTCGACGGCCCAGCCCGATGGACCGAGCAGCTCGGCGGCGATCTTCGCCAACCGACGCGTCACGGCCACGCCGAGAGAGGTGTTCGGCGCCAAGAGGACCGCGTTCGTCGACCCGAGGTCGAGCAATTCCTGCTGCATGGCATTCGAGAGGCCGGTGGTGCCGACCAGGAGCGCCGCCTTGCTCTTGCGGGCGAGCTCGATCGACTGCCGCGTGCCCGCCTCGCTCGAGAAGTCGACGATGACATCGATCGAACCAGAAACAAGCGAATCCATGCGGCTAGAGCGGCCAAACCGCTCGACGATCCGCACGCTGTCATCGCTCGCCGAGAGCGCATCGATGCGCGTTCCCATGCGTCCATTCGCACCGACGAGAGCGAGCTTCACGACCATCGCAGCAGTTCCTTCTCGAGCTTCCGCTCGCGCCTTCGATCGACCCGCGACGCACTCGATGCATCGCTTGTTGCATATTTCTGTCAAGTGCCTTTTACTCTGTGGCCGATCTGTGTATAACACCACACGGCAGTGGCTCAGTTACGCCGGCACCTGCCTCACTCCGACACCAAGAGCGTAACTAACGCAAGGGAGCCAACCATGGCTGCAAAGAAGAAGGCCGCTAAGAAGGCCGCGAAGAAGACCGCGAAGAAGACCGCCAAGAAGTCTGCCAAGAAGGCCGGCAAGAAGGCGAAGTAATTCTTTCGCTCTGAACGATGCTTGGAGGCCGCCGGAAGGCGGCCTCCGGCGTTTTTGGACTGTTTTGCTAGGCATTTTGCATCACTGCGCGCGCATCGATCGTCTTCGCTCCGCGCTATGATCGCGACCCACGCTTCACGTTGCGCATCACTGCGCGATGCATCGAGCGAGTCGTTCGCACAGTACGCACACGAAAGTTCTCAACGGAGTTCGAAGCGCCATGGCGCATGTCATCACTGAACCCTGCATCGGTACGAAGGACACCGCGTGTGTCGAGGTCTGCCCCGTCGACTGCATCCACCCGACCAAGAAGGAAGGGTCGTACGGTGCCCAGCAGCAGCTCTACATCGACCCCGACACCTGCATCGACTGCGGCCTCTGCGTCGACGAGTGCCCGGTCCAGGCGATCTTCCCCCAGGACGACGTGCCTGCCGAGTGGAAGAAGTACATCCAGATCAACGCCGACTTCTTCAAGAAGAAGTGACGGCCGAAGCGAGGGCCTGGACCCGTCCGGGTTCCCTCGGCACCGAACAAAGCAAACGACGCCGGTCCTAGGACCGGCGTCGTTTGCTTTGTGTCGTTTGCTTCGTGTCGTGTGCTTGGGGCGCGTCCCGGCCACGTGAAATCAGGGCTGGAACTCGTCGCCATTCACCGCTTCGTACAGCGAAAGGGTGGCTTCGTCGGTGGTCTGGTCTGGCACGCGGGCCCGGACGATGCCGCGGACCGGGTTGTACCAGAACATCGCGCCGCGACCGCCGCGCAGGGTGGGGTCGCTGGGGTGGTTGCGCGCCAGTTCGTTGGGCATGGCCAGCTCGATCCACGGCGCATGCTCGCTGGCGAGCACGTTGCGCGTCGGGACGTGGTCAAACCACGTCGTGTCGACGTTCATCGGGTGCCCGAACTCGTTGAGATCCTTGCCGCCGAGCGCAGAACGGATGCCGACCTCCGAACGGATGGTCATCAGCGCCGCGCGCGTCGAATCGACGGCGTTCTGCTCCTCGAGATGCGTCTCGTAGAGCCGAAGCGCCGTCATGAGCGCGATGGCCGCCGACCCAACCACAAGGACGTCGATACAAGCACGAAGTGGTCGCATGGTGTGTTTCCCCGCCCGTCGTTTCACTGTCGCCAGAATGGCTGAGGGGGGTCATCGGACCGAATCGAGGCAAAGTTCGGCACGCGGGCGGTTCATGGAAACCTTGGGATTTGGTTGTGACGGATGTGCCGATCGGGCGGGTTGTGGCGCGCGCCGGCCCGACCTGGGCGGGGCGTGCGCCATCCCTGTTAGGATCACGCGATGCATTCAGTGTCCACGCTCCGCCAGAACCCCATCCGCGTCCGCATCCTCGAATGCGGAATGCCACTCCTTGTCGAGGAGATGGCGGGGGTCCGGACCGCGGCGGTGAGCTGGCTGCTGCCCGCAGGCAACGCGACCGACCCCGAGGGTGACGCTGGAGACGGCTGGTCGAGCCTTCTCGCCGAACTCGCGCAGCGCGGCGCGGGCGATCGCGACAGCCGTGCCTTTAGCGACGCGCTCGATCGCGCCGGCGTCCAGCGCGCGGTCACGCCAGCCGCAGTCCACATCGTGGCGAGCGGCACCACCATCGGTTCACGCATTCACGAGGCGCTGCCGCTCTTCGCGGATCTCGTGGTTCGCCCGCATCTCCCCGCCGAGGCGCTTGACCCCGTTCGCAGCCTCGCGCTGCAGTCGCTCGAGAGCCTGCAGGACGATCCTCAGCACCGCGTCACGCTGCGCCTGCGCGAGCGTCACCTTCCGCCGCCGTTCAATCGTTCGGGCTACGGCAACAAGGCTGCGTTCGAGAACGCCGAGATCGGCGCGCTCCGCGGCGACTGGATGAGCCGCGTGCGTCCCGTCGGCTCGATCCTCGCGATCGCAGGCGCGGTCGATGCCGACGACGTCGCCCGCACGCTCGACCGCCTGCTCAAGGGCTGGCATGGAACCGCAAGCGACGTCCGTGCGACAGGCTCCGCCATCGGCGGCAAGCTGCACGAGGACGACGAGTCGAACCAGACCCACATCGCCATCGGCCTCGACGCGCCGAGCGAGCGCATGGATGAATCGCTGCTCTGCCGCCTGGCCACGAACATCCTCGGCGGCGAGACCTCGAGCCGACTCTTTACCGAGGTGCGCGAGAAGCGCAGCCTCTGCTACTCGGTCAACGCGGGCTACTCCGGCGGCCGCGACCGCGGCATGGTCGCGATCTACGCCGGCAGCACGCCGGAACGCGCGCAGGAGACGCTCGACACGATCCTGCAGGAACTCGAGCATTTCGAGCACGGCGTGAGCGAGGGCGAGTTCCGCCGCGCGGTGATCGGCATGAAGAGCCGTCTCGTGATGCAGGGCGAAAGCACCGCCGCGCGCGCCGCCGCGCTCGGCAGCGACTGGTACCGCCTGGCGCGCTGCCGCTCGCTCGCGGAGCTTTCCGCCGAAGTCGAAGCGGTCACGCTCGAAGGCCTGAACACCTGGATCGCGCAGTCGATGGGACATGACTGGCGAACCGCCATGACGATCTGCACCGTCGGGCAGGCCGCGCTCAAGATGTAATGGCCCGCGCAAGGTTTGAGCGCTCGCGCCGTGCGCGCGCTCGCTGTGGTGCAGATCACGCCAGAGGAAGCAGCTGCAGCCGCAGCTGCATGAGCTCGCTTTCGCGTGGAGTACACCAGAGGAAGCAGCCGCAGCTGCACGAGCTCGCTTTCGCGTGGATTGCGCCAGAGGAAGCAGCCGCAGCTGCGCCCGCTATAGGTTCGAGCGCCCGCTCAAACTCAGACCGTCGCGACGACGCTGTAGCGGTCGAGGTTCAGCGTCACCAGCTCGCCGTCGTCCTTCTTGAGCTCGAGTCGGTCGAGCCAGAGCTTGTCGGCCTTGGCGTGCGCGAACCAGGAGCCGGTCTTCGCCTGCCGGTAGCGGCAGATCGTGCCCTCGACCGTGGTGGTCCAGACGGTGTGGGTCTGCGGCAACTGCTGCGTCACGCGAACGCGGGTTCCAGGTGCAAAGGCTTCGGTCTCAAGCATGGGAGGCGGAGTATACAGACCGCGGGCAAGGCAAGGCGTCGCTGCCCTGAAGCGCCTGCCGCGCAATACCCTGTGCGCATGCGCCCGAGTGTTCGGAACACCATCCTCGTCGCGGGTCTCTTGCTCGGCCCCGCATGCGTGATTTCGTGCGTGAGCCGGCCTGTCGACCCGACGGACAACTCGCCGTTGCGGCCGACCGAGACGATGGAGGCGAACGAGAAGCCCGCCGCCATCGCACCCACGTCGTCGGCCCGGACACTCGGCGAGCCTGCCCAGAACGAGGCCGTCAAGCTCGAGATCTCCACGCTTTCCAACGTGAGCCGCGGCGCGGAGGGCCGAACGCTGGTCGACATCCGTTTCGACACGCTCGACGGCAAGGGGAACTTTGCGGCGATCGCCGGCGAGCTGCGCATCGTGATCACGGCGGCGACGGGCGAGCCCGCCCACCAGATCTTCGACGTCCCGCTGGTCGTCAAGACCGAGGTCGCGCGGCGGTTCGACTCGGTGCTCTCGCAGTACGTGATGCGGCTCGAGCCCGAATGGGACAAGGCGCCGCAGCTGGGCGAGGAACTCAGGATCTCCGCAACGCTCACCACGCCGACAGGCAGCGTGCTCGAGTCGAGCGCGCGCATGCGCTGGTGACGGTGCGCGTGACGGCCGCGCCGCTCACTTCGCCGCGGGGGCTTCCGCGGCCTGCTTCTTCTGCTCGGTCGCGCGATCGAGCTTCTCCTCGTACTTCTTCTTCATCTCGCTCTGGTGCGAGGAGAGGTCGATCGACTTGCCGTCGATCCACGCCGACGCGACGTCGCTCGTGAGTTCGAGCGGATGTCCGCGGGTGAGGATGAGCGTCGCGCTCTTGAGCGGCTCGAGCGTGCCGTAGCGCGAGTCGATGCCGGTGATCTTGCACGGCACGGCGGTCACCGAGCGCAGCGCCGCCTCGGGATCGAGCCCGAACGCCGCAGCGGTCGCCGCGTGGTGCGGCAGGTTGCGCGTGTGCGCCGGCTCGTCGCCGGTCATGATCGAGAACTCGATGCCCGCGTCGGCGAGCTTCTTCGGGAGCGCGTAGCAGGCGTCGGTCGACGCGTGACGCGAGCCGGGGACCTTGTGCACGCCGTTCACGACGACGGGCACGCCCTGCGCCTTGAGGAACGGGATCGCCGTCTCGATGCCCTCGACGCCTATGATCACGCAACGCATGCCGCGCGACTTGAGCCATGTCACGGCGCTCTCGATCTGCGACGCGCTGCCGACCTCGACGTACACCGGGTCCTTGCCCGAGAGCACGTCGCGCATCGCGTCGGCGCGCTCGTCGTGCGCGACGGTCGCGTCGGCGTCGCGCGCGGCGAGGATCGCCTTCATCTCGTCGAAGAAGCGGCCGAGCTTGTCGATGTCTTCCTTGGCGCGGCGCTTCTGGTCCTCGGGCGAGCGGCGCGACGAGAGCGAGCGGGCGGGTTCGACCATCGGCCAGGTCATCACGATGCCGACGGAGCGGTCGATGGTGAGTTCCTCGGTGGTCCAGCCGTCGAGGCGAATCGCCGAAGCGTTGCCCGATACGAGTCCGCCCTGCGGCACGCTGACCGAGATCAGCACGCCCGCGGCGCGCGCGACGGTGAGCAGGTCGCTGTCGGGGTTGATCGCGACCGACGGCGTGACCTCGGGGCGGAGATCGCCGAACTCGGTGCGGTCGTCGGTGACCTCGACCTGCAGTGTCTCGACGAGGCCGAGCGTGGATGGGAACGCACAGAAGCCCGGGCACGCGTGCATGCCCTTGGCGTCGACGATCTCGCAGTTGGGCGGCAGGTCAGGCATGCCCGCACCGACCGCGGTGATGCGGCCGCCGTCGAACACGATGTAGCCGTCGTTGATCACGGGATTCGCCGCGGTCGCGGTGTGCACGACGGCGTGGACGATCGCCACGCCGCGCGACTGCGGCTTGGCGGGGACGATTTCGCTCTGCGCGAACAGCGTGCTGGTTGCGGCGAGCGCGAGCGAAGCGATGAAGAGTCGGGATGGCATGTTGGTGTGCATGGTGTGATTCCTCTCGCGTGGCTCAGTTCTTCTCGCTTGCGTTCTCGCTCGCGTTCTCGCTCGAGCTTTCGCTCGCGACCGGCACCGCGATCGGCGCGCCGTTGATCGCGCTGCATCCGCAGTCGCCGGGCTTGGTCGAATTGGGATCCTCGCCGCGCGCAATGCGCAGCCAGATCATGTCCTCGCGCTGCTCGAGCATCCGCTCGATCAGCGACGGCGGACGGCCGCCGCCACCCATGCCGCGTCCACCGCGACCGCCGCGGCCGCCGAAGGCGCCGCCAGGGCCGCCACCCGGACCACCGCCACCCGCGCCGTCGGTGTTGCTCGTCGCCTTCGCGATGAGTTCGCCGCGCATCTTCACGACCTTCGCGTGCATCTCGTTTTCCTCCGCGCGCGAGTAGCGGCGCACGCCGTCGACCCAGGTCTCCTCGGTGTGCGAGAACGCGCTGAGCGGGCTGCCGTTCCACACGACGAAGTCCGCGTCCTTGCCCACTTCGAGCGAGCCGGTGCGGTTGTCGATGCGGAGCTGCTTGGCGGGATTGAGCGTGACGAGCTTGAGCGCTTCTTCCGGCGAGAGTCCGCCGTAGCGCATCGCCTTCGCGGCTTCCATGTTCAGGCGACGCGCGAGCTCATCGCTGTCGCTGTTGAAGCTCACGACGACGCCGGCCTTGTGCATGATCGCGCCGTTCCACGGAATCGCGTCCATGACCTCGATCTTGTACGCCCACCAGTCGCTGAAGCTCGACGCGCCCGCGCCGTGCGCGGCGATCTCGGGCGCGAGCTTGTAGCCCTCGAGCACGTGCTGCAGCGTGGCGATGCGGAAGGCGAACTTCTCCGCGGTGCGGAGGAGCATGAGGATCTCGTCCTGGCGGTAGCTGTGGCAGTGCACGAGGCGCGAGCCCTCGATGATCTCGGAGAGCGTCTCGAGCTCGAGGTCCTTGCGCGGCGGCAGCGTGCGCGCGCGCGTCGCGTCGTCGAGCGCGGCGTAGGCCTTCTGCTTGGCGCGGTACTCGCGCGCGGCGGTGAAGTTGTCGTCGAGGAAGGTCGCGACACCCATGCGCGAGCCGGGGTAGCGCGAGTTCGAGCGCGTGACGTTCTCGCCGAGCGCGAACTTGATGCCGGCAGGCGCGCCCTGGAAACGGAACGCCTCGGCGCCATCGCCCCAGCGGATCTTGACGACGGAGTTGCGTCCGCCGATCACGTTGGCGGAACCGTGCAGCTGGTTTGCGGCAACGAGGCCGCCCGCGAGCTGGCGATACCAGTCGATGTTGGTCGGATCGATCACGTCGCCGATCCACACTTCAGCGGTGCAGGACTGCGAGCCTTCGTTCACGCCGCCCGAGATGCCCGTGTGGCTGTGGCAATCGATGAGGCCTGGCGTGATGTGCTTGCCCTTGCCATCGATCACGATCGCGCCTTCGGGCACGGCGATGTCCTGCGCGACCTCGACGATCTTGCCGTCGCGGACGAGCATGTCGCCGTCGGTCATGATGCCTTGCGCGCCGAGCGTCCAGATCGTCGCGTCCTTGATGACGACGGTGCCGCCGAGCGGCTTCTCGGTGCGGCCGTACTCGCCGAAGGGGAACGGAAGCGTGTCCTTCCAGAGGTTCTCGCGGTCATCGGGCTTCTTGTCGCCGCGCGGGCCACCGGGACCGTTCGGACCGCCGGGACCGCCGCCGCGTCCACCGCGACGGCCGCGCTGCGGGCGCTCGCCATCGGCGGGTTGATCTGAAGCGGGCTTCGCTTCGTCAGCCTTCTTTCCGTCGTTGTTCTCCGCAAAGAGCTTCGGATCTTCCTTCCTCGCATCTTCAGGCTTGGCTTCGTCGTTCTTGGCTTCGTCGTTCTTGGCTTCGTCGTTCTTGGCTTCGTCGTTCTTGGCTTCGTCCTTCTTCGTGTCGTCCTTCTTGGGCTCGTCCTTCTTGACCTCAGGCGCCACGCGCGTGAGCGTGAAGGCAACGCGCGAGCCGTCGGCCGACTCGGCGATCATCGTGGCGGTCTCGCCGGTGCCGGCGATCGCGATGCGGATCTCGCCTTCGAGACCGAAGGGCGCGCCGTCGAAGATGCCCGAGGCGCGGCCGTCGGAGGTGACGCTGCCGCGTCGAGCGGTTGCGGCGCCGGGGCGCGCGGGTTCGGCGGGCTTGGCGTCGTCCTTCTTCTCGTCCGCCTTCGGGGCGTCGGCGGGCTTGGTCGGCTCCTCTGGCTTGGCATCCTTGGCTTCCTTGGCATCCTTGGTCTCCGCCGGCTTCTCGCCTTCAGCAGGAGTCCACGTGGCCTTGAGCGAGCCGTCCTTCGGGTCGAGCGCTATCTTGAGGTCTTGCGCGAGCGGCTTGGCCGTCGTCGCGGTCGTGGTGACGGCGAACGAACCCGCGGCGAGCACGGGCGCGTCGGGCGGGAGCGTGATCGCCGCGCCAGCGACGAAGAAGCCCTCGAACTTGGTCTCGGCGTCGAACGGATCGCCCGCCGCGATGACGAGGTTGGCGAGCTTGCCCTTCTCGATGGTGCCGGTGCGTGCGTCGATGCCGAGGAGCTTGGCGGGAGTCGTCGTGAGGGCGGCGAGCGCTTCGTCCTTGGTCACGCCGTGCGCGATCGCGTCGGCGAGGCGCTTGCGGAACGAACCCTTGTCCTGCATGCGGTGCGTGGTGAGCGCGACCGTCGTGCCCGCGGCGATGAAGCGCTTCGGGTTCGTGGGCGCGTAACGCCAGGTCATGAGGTCGCGCAGCGAGATGGTGTCGGCCGCGGTCGGCGACACGAGGTCGGGAGCCTGCGGGAACTCCATCGGGAGGATGAGCGCGGCGTTCGAGTCCTTGAGGAGACCCGTGAGCTCGGCTTGCGCGCGGAACTCGAGTCCGCTGCCGAGGACCGTGACCGGCGCCTTGGGCATCTCGGCGTGCGCGAGGCGGAGCAGGCGCGCGACCTCGAGCTCATCGCTCGTGTCGAGCACCATGCCCTGGCGGCCGTCGACGAGCGGAAGGAGCGCGTCGAGCGCGTTCATGTCCTCGGGCGGCAGGCCAACGCCGCCGGCCGCGAGGCACTGCGCGCGCCAGTTGGCGTCCATGAAGGTCTGGCGAAGCAGCGCGTACGAACCCATGAGGCTCGACGGGAATCCGCCCATGCCGCCGCCGCCGCGCTGGCCCTGCTGGCCGACGCCTGGAGTCTGCGGCATGCCCGGAGTCGCCGGCGTCTGCTGCTGTGCGAAGAACGCAGCGAAGTCGACGCTGCGTGGACCGACGAAGTGCACGGTCGCGCCGCCGAGTTCGCGACCAAGCACGCGCTCAGACGTGCGCGCGAGGAGGCGAACCTCCGACGTACCGCGGAACATGCCGTTGCCAGGCATCACGCGAGCGACAGCGAAACCCTGCGCGCGCAGCGACTCCATCGTCGCATCGGGAATCGTGAGTGCGGAGCACGAGACCTCGGGCGTGACGTACTGGTTCCAGTGCGCGCCGGGTGCAGCGAGCGCTGCAGCCGCCTGCGCGGAGCTGTCGAGCACGAGTGCTGGTTCGATGAACGCGGGGAAGATCGTCTTGCCCGTGAAGTCGAACACGCGATAGCCCGCGGGCACCGCAATGTCAGGTCCGATCGACTCGATGACGCCGTCGCGCACGAGGATCGTTGCCTTGTCGATCGTGTTGCCGGGTGCAACGATGACCTTTGCGCCAACGAGCGCGTGGCGAGCTGGATCGCTCGGGCGCATGCCGATGACCGGCGGCTGCTGTGCGAACGAGGAGGAAACGACGGCGAGCGCGGAGAGCGCGATGGCGCGAGTCGAAAGCATGGTCGCGAATCGTAAAGGCATTCGCGCATGCGCTGCGACCAAACGAACAGCCCCGCACAGGTTTGTCCTGCGCGGGGCTTGAGTTTGTGAGGTCAGAACGACCGTCGATTATCCGCCGATGTCGTCGATCATGCGGTTGACCGCAGTCGCGAGCCTGTCGTCGGTGTCGAAGGTGCCGTTCGCGATCGCGGCCTTGGCGGCTGCGACCTTGTCCTGACGGATTGCCGGAAGGCGATCCATCTCCTGGAGCCAACGGGCGACTTCGGAGACCTGCACCTGGTCCTGCGACGAGGTGCGCGAAGTGACCGAAGTCAGATTCGCGGAGCGACGGGCCGCAGCCGAGTCGTTCGAGGTGCGAACGCCCTGGGAAATGCCAGAAGCGAAGGACGAGCCAATGTTGCTGATGTCCGACATTGCAATACTCCTTGGGATGAGCGTACCGAGTTCGTCGATCACGCCAATCCCGCACGACGCCAAACCATCCTGGTTCTGTCCGTGGGTTGAGGTCTCGAACCACGCGATGTCGAGACCTGCATCCTGCCCATACCTACATCGGCGGACTCGCCCGAAAGACTTGAGCGACTGCTACAATCCAACCCTTCGTGTAAGTCTTGTTCTGCAAGCGACTTCTGATCGATACTCGCGCGCCAAGAGCAGGTGAATGCCCGCCACTTCCATGAGGTCGGTAAATGAGCCTTCCCGACCTTTGCGCGGCAATCTTTATGAGACGGCTATACAACCCGTGAGGCAAGACATGCATCGAATCGCGCAGAAACTTCTCCGTCCAAGCAAAGTCAGCATGGTCGCCATTGCACTCCTTCTTATGCAGTCTGGTTGCGGCGATGGCCCGACCACGACGCAGAAGAAGAGCACGACCAGCACGACGAAGGAATCTGCCGTCGACATGCAGCTCCTCGATCCGGGCGACGCGGTTGTTGACGACGTGCCGATGTCGAAGGGCGCTGCGCCTAAGACCAACAGCGTGAAGAAGACCGATGCGCCGAAGGCGGGCAAGCCCGCTGTTGCGGATGCGAGCAAGCCGGCGACTGCGACTGCGCCTGCGACGAGCGACGACGCGTCGTCCTCGAAGGCGCACTGGTCGGTGATCATCGCGACGTTTGCCGACGCGGACCACGTGGCCCGCGCGAACGCGATGAAGGCGCAGCTGATGCAGCAGTACCCCGAGCTCGGTCAGGTCACGGTGCGGCGCGTGGGCAAGGGCTCGGCGATCGTGCTGGGCCGGTTCGCGGGTCCCGATGATCCCGCGGCTCGCCCAGAGCTCAAGCGCATCAAGGCGATCGAGCGCGACGGTCGCAAGCCGTTCGCTGGCGCGATGCTCATGCGCACGACCGCCGACGACACCAGCGGGCCGCGCAAGCCGAACGACCTCCGCAACCTGCGCGAGAAGTACCCCAACGTGCGCCCGATGTTCACGCTGCAGGTCGCGGCATGGTCGACCCTTGGCGAGAAGGACGCCGACTACGCGCCGATGCGCCAGGCCGCCGAGCGCTACTGCGCCGAGCTTCGTCAGAAGGGCCACGAGGCGTGGTTCCTGCACGACTCGGACAGCGAGACCAGCATCGTGACCGTGGGGCACTTCGATCGCCGCGCGTACGACCCGAAGTCGACGCTGTATGCGCCCGACGTCGAGGATCTCATGCGGCAGTTCCCCGCGAACCAGCTCAACGGCGAGCCGCTGATGATCCCCGTCGATCCGAAGAACACCAAGGGCAAGACCGTGCCGCAGCCGTGTCGTCTGGTCGAAGTGCCGTCGGTGTGAGCGCGAGCGACGATCCCGTAGCATCCCGACATGGCCAAGCGCGCGACAACTTCTGCGACCACGAAGCCTGCCGCGCGCGCGCCGCGTGGTCGCGCCGGCGAGCAGCCGCCTGAAGAGCGCGTGCGGCCGGTGCATCACGACGGCCCCGTGCTGTTTGGGCAGGACGCGGCGACGGCGCAGCTCGCGCACGCGATCCGCTCGGGACACATGCATCACGCGTGGATCCTGCACGGCCCCGCGGGCGTGGGCAAGTGCACGGCGGCGATGGAATGCGCGCGGCTCATGCTCGACGCCGAGACGGGCGACGCCGAGATCGATGCGTTCAAGGCGCCGCGCGACACGCGCGTGGCGGAGCTGATCGACGTCTCGTCGCATCCCGACCTGCACATGATCCGCAAGGAGCGCGCGGAGGACTCGTCGATCAAGGAGATGCGCGACCGCAAGCAGACGAACATCCCGCTCGATCTCCTGCGCGAGCTGATGATCGGTGGCGTGGTCGGCGACGGCAAGAGCTTCGACTCGCCGGTGTGGCGCGGCGCGTACCTCGGGCACAACAAGGTGTTCATCATCGACGAGGCCGAGCTGCTCGATCCGTACGGGCAGAACGCGCTGCTCAAGACGCTCGAGGAACCGCCGCCGGGGACGTACATCTTTCTCGTGACGACGCAGGAAGAGCGGCTGCTGCCGACGATTCGCAGTCGTTGCCAGCGCGTGGCGTTCCGCGCGCTCGATGCGGCGTCGATGCATGCGTGGTTCGAGCGATTCGAGGTCCCGAGCGACGCGCGCGCGTGGCTCGCGGAGTTCAGCGAAGGCGCGCCGGGAACGGCGGAGCTCGCGCACAAGCACGGCCTGCGCGCGTGGAGCGAGGAGTTGCTGCCGCGATTCGCCGCGCTCGAAGGCGGGCGCTTCGACGCGACGCTGGCCGACCGGCTCGCGGAACTCGTCGGCGACTTTGCCGAGCGCGTGGTCAAGGAGAACCCGAAGGGCTCGAAGGAAGCGGCGAACCGCCTCGGCACGCGCTGCGCGCTGCTCACGCTTGCCGCGCGCTTGCGCGTGCAGCTTGCGGATGCGGCTCGACGCGGCGACGCGCAGGAGATCGCGCAGACCGCGCGACGCGTCGGCTTGATCGTCGAGCTCGAGTCGGAGGTGCGTTCGAACGTGAACCTCAAGCACGCGCTCGCGAATCTCGTGGCGCAGTGGGGCATCTGCTGATGGCGGGCGGTGGGCGGGAGATCGAGCGCGTGTGGGTGTTGCGCGCGGCGCCGGCGATTCCCGCACATGCCGAGGTCGAAACGTGGGAAATCGAGCAGGGATATCTCGCGCCAGCTGCGGCGAGCGAGGTGGAGTTGGCGAAGCTCGGCTTTCCCGAAGGACGCTTGCGACGCATCGTCGAGCCGAGCGGTGCGGAGCGGTACTTTCACACGATCAAGTCGGGCAGCGGCGTGGTGCGCGTCGAGACGGAGCGCGAGATCACGCGCGACGAGTTCGAAGGCGCGTGGCCGCGCACCGAAGGGCGGCGTCTTGCGAAGACGCGGCGGCGCGTGCGTGTCGATGGACTCGTGTGGGAGATCGATGTGTTCCGCGATCTGCCGCTGGTGATGGTCGAGGTCGAGCTTGAGAGCGAGGCGCAGGAGTTCGTGATGCCTGCGTGGATCACGGGGCTCGTCGAGAAGGAAGTGAGCGACGACGCGCGCTACCGCAACTCGGCGCTGGCGATGTACGGGATGCCGTGAGGGAATGGGTGAGGGGTTTGGGCCGAGACGACTTGGTGTTCGAGTCTTGTTGCGCCCACCCTCAGTCTTCGGCCCTGACGATGGATGTGAAGCACCGTGGTCCGTGACTGGCCGGACTGAGGGCACCCGTTGGTGTTGGCGTTTTCGGAAGCGGTGGGTGTGAGCGGACTCGAGGGCCGAGACGACTTGGTGTTCGAGTCTTGTTGTGCCCACCCTCAGTCTTCGGCCCTGACGATGGATGTGGAGCACCGCGGTCCTTGACTGGCCGGACTGAGGGCACCCCCCGAAGTCGTCTATATCAACGGGTGCCCTCAGGCCGCCGAGTCACATGATGACGATCTCGGCACGACGCCCGCGGCGAAGCCTGAGGGTGGGCGTGAGAAGACTCGGTCGCCGCATCGACTCGGCCCTCATGGACTCACGCGTCGGACTCACGCGTCGGATTCACGCGTCGCGTGTGTCGCGCGGTTAGCGCAGGTCCTTCGCCTGCGGCAGATCGCTCAGGTTGGCGATGCCGAAGACGCGGAGGAACTCCGGCGTGGTGCCGTAGAGCATCGGGCGGCCGACTTCTTCGGCGCGACCGACGATCTTGACCAGGCGGCGCTCCATGAGGCTGCGCAGCACTTCGCCGCATGCGACGCCGCGGATCGCCTCGAGCTGCGCGCGCAGCATGGGCTGGCGGTACGCGATGATCGCGAGCGTCTCGAGCGCGGCCTGCGAAAGCCGCGTCTGCGCGCGGGCGCCCTTCATGCGCGAGAGGATCGGACCGAACGCGGCGATGGTGAGCATCTGCCGGCCGCCCGACACGCTTTCGATGCGGAAGGCGCGGTTGGTGCTCGCGTACTGCTGGTTGAGCGTGTCGACGGCTTCGCGCACGAGGCGGATCGCCTCGCGGCGACGCGCGACGAGCGCTGCGGAATCACGAGCGGAAAGCTCGCTGTCCGCGGCCGGCTCGGCTTCGCCGTCCTTGAGCGGACGGGTGGAAGGAGGCACGAGGCCGAGGACTTCGGCGATGCGCGCATCCGACACGGGGCGATCGGCGAGCAGGATCGCGGCCTCGACGCGGAGCGGGAACGGCATGTTGGCCGACGGCAGCTCGGGGTCGTCGAGATTGATCGCGAAGAGCGAGGGGTGGTCGGCTTCAGCCGCTTCGGCGTTGGCCTTGCGGCGACGCTTGGTGCTCGTGGGCTGCTGCGACGACACGTCTTCGGACGGAACCGCGGACGAAATCGTCTCGGCCTCCGTGCCGGTGGTTGCTGTGGACGCCTGTTCGGCGACCGCGCTCGCTTCATGCTCGGTCATATTTGGAGAGTACCACAGCGGGGAGCGTGGGCTCCGCCGAACTGAAGGAAACAGCCTGTCAACTGCACGAGATCAGCGGCGGCTGCTGCGCGCGAGCGCGACGCGCGCGTACGCGAGGCGCTGGCGATGCTCGGCCGAGCTGCGGGCGTCGAGCGTTCCGCGCTTGAGGCCTTCGCTGTTGGCGGCGGCGAGTTCCTTGTCGGCGTCGTCGGCCTTGAGCGCGGAGGCGACCGTCACCGAATCCGCGAGGATCGTGAGCGTGCCGCCGTTCATCTGCGCGAAACCGCCGTCGAGGAGGAAGACATCGGATCCGCCGGTTGGCTTCTCGATGCGCAGGCGACCCTCGCCGAGACGCACGAGGAACGGAGCCGCGCCAGGCGCGACGCCCTTCTGGCCGTCCCATGCCGGGAACTCGACATAGGTGGCCTCGCTCTCGAGGACGCTTTCGGTGGGGGTGACGACGTTGCAGCGGAGACCGGCCATGGGGCGGAGATCGTACGCCGTCAGGCGGATCGGCTCAAGTTGGTTGAGCGTGGTTCGAAGAGCCTTTCGCGGCGGGGGTTCCGCGCGGGCGTCGAAAAAAGTCGCCGCCCGCGCGATCGACTTGCGTCTGTCGCGGCGGGCGGCGGGCGGAAAGGGACAGAATTGATCCTGACTCGCGATTCGGATACCCCGAGGTTTGTCACCAAGGGGCCTCGTCACTCGCGGGCTTGCTTGATGCTGGACTCCGCCAGCCGGGCAAGCCTTTCTGTCTGACACACACTCACTGACACTCTGACTCTGAATCTGACTCTGGCGTGATCTCGCGATCTCTCAACGGCGGCGGCGGCGGGCGCCGAGACCAGCGACGCCGAGCACCGCGAGGGCGCCTGGGGCTGGGACCGGGATTCCGACACCGGCGAGGGACGTCGAGAACGACGCCGTCGCACCGGCCGAGAGCATGAAGTTGAACGTGAACGCGATGTTCGTTCCGAACGACGGCGCAGGCACGGATGGCTGCGAGCCGCCGAAGGACTGTGATCCGATGAACGTGACGCCCGGGGTCGACCTGGTGACGGGCGACCAGCTGTTGAACAGCGTGGCAACCTGCGTGGCGCCGGTGGTTGCGACCCACATCGGGGTGGAACCGACTGGAGACATCATTCCCGAGCCAGCCGTCGCCGTCGAGGTGACGAGCGCTGCCGACGCGGAGCCGCTGAACAGGCCGGTGAACTGCGAGGGGTTCGCGCTGGCTGGCAGCGACATCGTCAGCACGAAGGCCAGGTCGGAGCCGGACGTGTTCGTGAGGCTGAGCGAGCCGCTCTGCGACGCGCGATCAGCGGTGCTGCTCGCGGTGAAGTTGTAGTTGCAGTTCCAGATCGAGCTCGTGCCGTTGGTACCCGCGGCAGAGCCGATGTAGGTTCCAACGCCAGCGGCGCTCGTCGAAGTGGCGTTGACCAGGACGTTCTTCGCGAACGAGCCTTCGCCTGCTCCGGCAGAAATTGTGAGCGACATCGGTGGCGCATCTGCGTAGACCGGCGCCACAAAGGCACAGGCCGCCACAGCTGCGGCAATCCGCACGCTGCTTCCATAGGACAGCATTTGTAACTCCCTCCCTGTGTAGAACCTTGCGGTTCCCCTTCTCGTCCGGTCTCAGCCAGTTCCCGCTGGTTGAGGCCTTCCCTTTTCGAGCGTGCCCAACGGGCACATCTCCCTAACGGCTGAAATCTACTCCCGACTCGGGGCGCGGCAAGTCGGATTCGCGATTTCGTGCGGATCCGAAGGATTCTGCGCAGAACCCCATGTCCGAGAAAGGGGAAGCAGCGGCAGCTCGTGGTCGCGGAATTCGTCGATCGCGCCCAGGATTGCTTCACGAGCGGCGCTGAAACTTGGGGCGAGCCGGATGGCTTCCTTGAGCGGCTTCACGTGGCCCATGCTCTTGCCGTACCACGAGATGTGCTGGCGCATCCGGGTGAGCGCCCTGTCCTGGCCGTCATATTCGCGACAGAGGTCAAGATGACGAAGCACGACTTTGAGTTTTTCGACGAGCAGCGGTTCTGGTGCGACTGCGTTGCGCTCGAGCAGCGCGTGTGCGCGGCGGAAGATCCACGGCGTGCGCAATGCTCCGCGGCCGATCATGACGCCTGCGCAGCCTGCAACACGCATGAGCTCTGCGACATGCTCGGGCTGCGTGACATCGCCGTTGCCGATCACGGGGATCTGCGGCACGGCTTCGACGACTTCGCCGATCGCGTTCCAGTCGGCCTCGCCGGAGAAGAACTGCACGGTGTAGCGCCCGTGCACGGTGACGGCCGCGATGCCGATGTCCGCGAGCTGCCGCGCGAGGATCGGCGCGACCTTGTGCTCGGGATCCCAGCCGAGGCGCATCTTGGCGGTCACGGGCACGCGGCCGTTGGTGTGACGCGTGACTGCGTCGACGATCCGTTTCGCAAGAAGCGTCGTGTTGCCGCAATCGCGCAGGAGCAGGCTGCCGCCGCTCTTCTTCGCGACCTTGTCGACGGGGCAGCCCATGTTGATGTCGATGATCTTGGCGCCGTGGTCGACGGCCCAGATCGCGGCCTCAGGCAGCGGATCGTCGCTGTTGCCGTAGAGCTGCATGCCCGCGGGCTGGTCGAACTCGTTGGTGCGCGCGAGATCGAGCGTGCGCTCGGTCTCCTTGAGGATCGCGCGCGAGTTGAGGAGATCGGTGTACGCCGCGCCGACGCCGCCCTGCTCGCGGCAGAGGATGCGGAACGCGATGTCGGTGTGCCCCGCGATCGGCGCGAGGAGCAGCGGTGAATCGAGTTGGACGGGGCCGATGCGGAGCACGGGGTGAGGGTAGTCGAGAGGGGCGGAAAAACAGCGAGCGCCCGGGGTCGGGCGCTCGCGTCGGTGGGATTTGGTGGCGGGTGGCGAGTTACGGGCAGGGGCCCCAGGCGCCGAGGACGATCGCGAGGTCGGAGCCGTTGACGATGCCGTCGTGGTTGCAGTCGGCACGCGGATAGTCGGTCGGATTGGTACCCCAGCGGGCGAGAACGATCGCGAGGTCGATGCCGTCGGTTGCGTGACTCTGATCGATGTCGGAATCGCACACGGGCGCACACGCGGGGAACCCGCCGGCGGTGTTGCCGAGAGTTGGCGAGGTGGCGCTTCCTCCAGGATTCACAGCGACGCCGACATCACACTGAAAGTGGCTCGGACTCTCGTCGATCAGCGTGGTCGTGCCCGCCGCTTCGTTGAACTTAAGGAGCAGGAGCGTTTGGCTGTCCGCCGCAACTTCGCACTCAAAGGGCGGCGTGAAGGCGTCGAAGTAGCGGGGGGTAGAGCTCACGCGAATCCAGTCGATGTCGCCGAGGAAGGATGGCAGCGTGGGCTGTTGGTAGGTGTAACGAATCATCCCGATCGCCATCCAAGAGTCTGGCGAGTCGCCGAGGCAATTCGCCTGGGAAGGCCACTCAGCGTTGAGCGCGCCGTCGAGGTAGAGGCGCGCGATTGATCCTGAGCGAACCCAAGCGATGTGATGCCAGCCGTCGGAGAGCGAGGTGCTGGTCGGGCTTTGGTTCTCGCTTCCGCAGAAATAGCCGCGGACCATGGATCCATAGAAGCCCGTGGATGAGAGATGAACGCCTTTGTCTTCGTAGGAATCCCGCTGCTCGGAGATGACCCGGTTCAAGGGCGCGCCCTTCGCCATGCGAACACGCATCTCGTAGGTGAAGTCCACCGTCGGAAAGACGGTGTTTCCCTGGATCCGAATCGTGTCACTCACCGCGCCGAAGTGCGCGTAGCCGCTGTTCTGCGCGAGCGCGCTCGATCCAGCGGTCATCGCCGCGACTGCTCCGAGGATTGCCATCCGCTTCATGCTCGTCTGCTCCGATTGCGCCGTGCGCTCGCGCGATGAAACGATTCGCGCGCGTGCGACGGCAGGACTTTGGGCAGACGAGAGAGACGCCGATGCGCCGCCATGCCAGAGCGCGGCGCAAATCGCGAGAAATACCGCGCAGCGGGAAGCGGCGCGCGAATGCCGGACGACGCGCGGCGCGGCCGCATCGCCCCGTGCGGCAAGCGCTTGCCGCAGGCGGGTGAGTTCCTCGCGCGAGAGACGGCGCCGGTCAGGAACTTGCATCGCCGTCGTCGAAGAGGATCGCGTCGAGTTCCCGCGCGCGCTCCGTGGGATCCGCGAGCTCCTCGGCCAGGATCGCGTCGATCTCCGCGCGCAGGCGGCGGAGCGCGGTGCGGGTGATCATCGGCGCGCTGGATGCGGGGATGGCGAGCTCGGACTCGAGCGCGGGGTACGCCGCGCCGTCGAGGATGTGCCGCAGGACCAGCCGCCACGCATCGGAGCGGCCCTCGCGCGCATAGAGCTCGGACACGCGATCGCACGCCGCTTGCAGGACACCGTCGCGCCATGCGCGTTCGAGCGCGCGCCACGGTGCGGGTTCGATGTTGGCCGGCGGCTCGGCGAGTTCCGTCGCGCGCCGCGCGCGGCGCTCGTCGGCGACGCGTTCGCGCGCGTAGAAGAGCAGGCCGTTGACGAGCCATCGGCGTAGCGGCAGGGGCGGATACTCGCGCAGCCAGCGCACGAGATACTCGTCGCGCGCGAATCGCGATGCGAAGAAGCCGCCAACGAGATCCTCAGCTGACGCGATGCTGCGAAGGCTCGACGCGCGTGCGTAGGCGCAGAGCGGCGCGTAGGCGCGGGACATCACGTGATGGCGCGCGTCGCGGAGATCGCCGCGGCCGATCGCCTCGGTGATGAAGGTGCGCTGCGTCGAGGGGAATTCGTCGAGGAGCGGCATCAAACCATCGTAACTGCTCATTCTCTGATCGGCTGCGGCGTGGCGCGGAGAAGGATCGCGATGCGTTCGCCGACCTGAAGCACCAGATCCGCTGGTGCGCGACTGTTGTTGATGGAGCGAAGGAAGCGGTCCGTGCGTTCGAGGTCGCGGGTTAGTTCCTCGCGGAAACCGAGTTCGGCGGCGAGCGTGGCGTGCCGATCGATCGCCGCGGCGAAGGATGTGTAGGCGGTGTACGGATCCTCTGCCGCCACATCGGTGGAGAGAGCGTCGCCGAGGATCTCGAGGGCCTTCAGGCGACCAGCGCTGGGATTGATGTCCGCGTTCCGGTGGAGCGCGAGTTCGGCGCGCGCGAGCGCGAAATTGCGGATGTCGGAGTGATCGAGAGTCAGGTGCTTCGATCGGACTACTTCGTCGAGCGTCTCAAGTGATTTTGTGCATGCATCCCACTCGCCCGCTTGAGCCAGGCGGAACGGTGTGACTTGGAAGTAGTGCAGCGTTACGCAGTGTCGCGTGAGTCGCGACTTGAACTCGTCGAGCTCATGCTCGATCAGTGCGAGTTCAATGAGAATCGGGCTGAGTTCGGGATTGCGTGCCACGGGGAGATCAGCGGACAGAAGCATGTTCGCGCGTGACGCGATCGACCTTGTCTGCCGTCGAACCATCGGATCCGAACTCGCGGCGAGCCGGCGCAGGATCTGGACGCAATTTCGGAGGTTTGCGAGGTGTTGGTCGTTCAGGATCTCGCCCTGCTGCGTCGACTTGTGCGCGGCTATGACGAGGCGGCTGAGCGCGGCCATGAGCACCTCCGGGCTGTCCGGCTCTTGCCGCACGAGGAGCTCGGCCACATGCGCGCTCATCGTCGGGTTGCCGTAGTAGTCCACCGCGGCAATCACCGAGAGAGGTTCGGCCCGGACGATCGCGTATTGACTGAGGAGCGTGGGAATCAGCGTGTCTAAGGCGCTCCGCGCTGCCTGGTTGTTCGGGTCCCGCGCCAGCCTTGCGTAGAGCGAATCGAGATTTCGCATGCCGGCGATCGCACCCTTTGGGTCGTTGATGCGGGACTCGATGAGCTCGCGGGCGATGGCGCACCGTTCGGCTTCCGTGACGAGCCCGAGAGACAAGCAGGCGTACTGCAATGTCTGCGGAATCTGGAGCTTTCCGTCGAGCTGATCGAGCGGCATGGCCGCTGCTGCCATGCGCTCGAGATTCTGAACGCGCGAGCGCAGATATTCCTCAACCGAGAGCGATCGGACTTCAGGCTTCGCGATGTCGTCAGGAAGGAAGATCTGGAGAAACGAACCGTAGACCTCGCCGGTCTTGGTTGCCAGCGCACCGGCTTCGATCGCTGCGCGGCGGGCGTACAGAGCGTAGTAGGTCGAGACTGCTGTGGCAGCGATCAGGCAGAGAAAGACGGCGATCACGAGCGCGGCCGCAACTGGATTGCGTCGCACGGCGAGGCGCAGGCGCGCGGCCGCGTTTGGCGGCGCGGCGGCGACAGGCCGATGCGCAAGCAGCGCACGCAGATCGTCCGACAGCGCGGCGACCGTGCGATAGCGCTGCTCGGGGTCGCGCGCGGTGGCCTTCGCGATGATCGCGGCGAGATCGCCTCGCGTCTCCCGCGCCGCGTCGGCTGGGGGTGCAAAGCTCACCGTTGCGAGCGCACGCAGCAGCGCGATCGGATCGCGCTGCGAGAGCCCGGCAGGAAGCGCGCCGAACGCGAGCTCGTAGAGGATGACGCCAAGTGCGTAGATGTCGGCGCGTGCATCGACGAGCGACGGATCGTGGTCGAGCGCCTCGGGTGCGAGGTACGCCGGCGTTCCGCACCAGGCGACGGGATCGGCGATGCGCGCGTCCGCGGAAGGCAGCGCGATGCCGAAGTCGATGACCTTCACGCGGCCTGCCGCGTCGACGAGGATGTTGGACGGCTTGAGGTCGCGGTGGATGAAGCCCGCGGCGTGCGCGTGCGCGATCGCGTCGGCGACATCGGCGAGCAGCGCGATGCGCGTGCGGAGCGGTTGCGTCCTCGCCGCATCGACCAGGGTCTGCGCGCCGTCGATCAGTTCCATCGCAATCCAGCCGAATCCGCCGTCGATTCCGCTGGCGTGGATCGTCGCGATGCCAGGATGGCGAAGCGCCGCGAGCGCCTCTGGTTCGCGGACCGCGGCGCTTCGTGTCGCCGCGTGCGCATCGAGCCGCGCGACCTTGAGCGCGACTTCGCGCGTGGGATTCGACTGACGTGCGCGCCAGACCTCGCCCATGCCGCCCGAGCCGATCTGCTCGAGGAGCTCGAATCCACCGATCCTGCTGCCCGCGACGAGATGCGGATGAGGCGCGGGGCCCGTCGATGTGGTCGCGGCGAAACCGGTGATCACGATGGTCGGTCGATCGGCGTTGGCTAGGAGCGAGGCCAGTTGACGCGCGAGATCGGGATCATCTTCGCTCAGCTTCGCGAGCGCGGCTGCACGTGCGGCGCGGTCGAGCTCGAGCAAGCGGCCGAAGGCGATGACGGTGCGGCCGGTCGGCATGCCCGCGCCGTTGGTGTCGGTCTCGAAAGGCTGCATCATGGCGTGTATTTCGGCTTCGTTTCGGTCGCTTCGGCTGATCGTTGCACATCGAGTTGCGTGACGAGCCACGTGCGCGCGAAGGCGACGTCGCGCTTCGCCTGCGTGGCGGAGACTCCGAGCGCGATGGCGATGCGGTCGGGCGAAATACCGCCGAAGATGCGCATCTCGAGCGCCTTCGCTTGCTTCGGATGATCGGCCGCGAGCCGTTGCAGCAGTTCGTCGACGAGGATGATCTCGGCGGGATCCGCAGGATGGGCAGCGAAATCCGAGGGAAGTTCGCTCGGCGCCTTTCGCGCTCCGCGCTTGAGCGAGGACGCCGCGCGCGCCGCGTCGACCAGCGCCCGTCGCGCGACGAGCGATGCGAGCGCGAGGAGATGCTGTTGGTCGTTCGCGGGATTGCGGTCGCTTCGTGCGAGGCGCAGCCAGACTTCGTGCACGAGCGATGTGGTGCCGGGACCGGTCTTCGGGTTCTCGCCGCGCAATGCGCTCGAAGCGATGGCGCGCAGCTCGTCGTAGAGCGAAGCGTCGATCTGCCGAAGCGGATCGTCCTTCGCGGGATGATCGGATTGGTCTTTGCCCATGTGTCTTCTCCCCTGTGTCCTCTCTTGGTCTCCATGCAGCGCGATCCGTTGCTCGCGCAGATCAACAATCTAGGGGAAATCTGACCGATCCGTGGTCCGAGCGGGCGCGCATCGCGCTGTAGACCAGTGAGCGCTTTGCTCGACTAGGAGATTCGAATGCACAAGTTCAGAGTTTGGATGGCTCCCGCCGCGTTGGCGGGCGTCGTGTTGTCTGCTTCGCCGGCGTTGGCCGGCGACGCTGCGAAGAAGGCGGATTTCGGCGGGTTCTATGTCGGCACCGACATCGGCGTGAGCCTTGTCCCGAGCGTGAAGATCAAGGACTACACCCCGGCTGATCCGTCGGTTGTCGGCATCTCTGGAGTGGAGGCGCAGACCTCGGCTGGTGTCGCCGTGAACTTCGACGTCGGCTTCAAGCTGACCGAGGCGTTCTCGATCGAGCTCGAGGGCGGCTACTACCGCAACGGTTTCGACGGATTCTCGTCTGGCGAGTTCGTGGTTGCAGGTCTTGGAGCGACCGACGTCATCGGCGGCTCTGGCAACTTCCGGCAGATCCCGATCTTCCTGAACGGCAAGTTCGAGCTGCCGCTCACCACGCCGAACGCGGGTTCGGACGGCGGCGCGCTCAAGCTTGAGCTCATGGCGGGTATCGGCGCCGTGAATGTTGGCGCGAACATCACGGATATCGCGGCGAACGGCATTCCCGGCGTGACCGCGACGGTCGACGGCAACAGCTGGGAGCTCGGTGGCCAGCTCGGCATCGGACTCGCGTGGGAACTCAACTCACGCGTGAACCTCGGCGTCGGCTACCGCTTCATGATGGTGAACTCCGCGAACTTCGGAACCGCGACCTTCAGCGATCCGGCGCTTGTCGGCATTGCCGACGTGCAGTCGGAATCCGTGTTCACGCACGCGATCCAGGCGACGCTGTCGATCGAGTTCTGATCGCAGTTGCGCCTCCAGCGTTGGATCGCCTGGATCGGCAAGCGTTCCATCCACAAACTTGGTCAGCGGGCGAGCGGCGCACGGATCGTGCGTCGCTCGCTTCGTTTTCGGGTGCCACGTTGTCGCGCTACTTCGTCTCAAACGTCGCATCGTCGAGCTTGTACAGCCCGAGGAGGAACCCGCCGGTCTCGATCGGCGCGACGGCGAGCTTGCCGCGGAAGGTTCCGAAGCGCACGACATGCAGGCCGCCCATCTCGAGCGGGCTGCGCATCGTGATCTCGATGGCGTCGAACGGCGTGGGCGGGAGGCCGACGCAGCACCCGTCCCAGCGGTTGAGCGTGAGGAGCAGGCTCTTCGCGCGCTGCACGCGCACGGCGGTCGAGTAGTAACCGGAGATCTCGACGGTCGATCCGTCGAGGAGCCGCACCCACGGCGGCGGCTGCGTGACGCCTTGCGACGCGTCGATGTAGAGCGACGCGGAGGTGAGCAGTTCCCACGAGATGCGGTACGGATCGTCGGGGCTGCCGTTGCCGATCACGCGAAAGCGGCCGTCGAGCTCGAGCGTGCGCTCGTCGATGCGGCGCGCGACTTCGCTGGGTGCGCGCTTGTCGGTGAGGAGCGTGCGTGCGGGCTTGGCGCTGTCGTCGGGCTTCTTGCCGATGTCGCCGAGGAAGTCGAGCGGGGCTGGGGTGGCTGCTGGCGTGATCGCGGGTGCCGGCTTTGTCTCGATTGGCGCGGCGACGGGCGCGGGTTCGGGTTCGCGCGCAGGAGCGGTCACGCGCGCAGGAGCGGCCACGGGCGCAGGAGCGGCCACGGGCGCAGGCGCCGGCGCGTTGCCCGCGCGGAACGCGAACACGATGCCCACCAGAAACAGCGCGGCAACGGCGCACCAGAACCAGCGCATCAGCGACGACCTCCGCGGAGGAGCGCTTGCGTGCCGGTGGTGAACGCGGACATCACCGCGCTCGCGTGCGTCGGACCGAGCGTGCATGCGAGCACCGCGTCGCGCACGCACTCCATCGGGAGCGACGGCTCGAGGAACGGATCGGGCAGATCGCCGATCAGCACGGGATCGAAGCCGGACGCCTGCTGCGCGCGGCCGTGCGAGCCGCGGACGAGCGACGCGTCGAGCGGGATCACGTCGAGCAGCGCGCGGAAGCCGAGCTTGCGCATCGCGAGCTTGCGGAGCGCGCGGCCCTTGGGCCAGAGGAGCTTCGGGTCGTAGAACAGCTCGCACGGGTCGTAGCCGGGCTTGCGGTGGATGTCGACGGTGCGCGCGTAGTCGGGAGCCTTCGTGTCATCGAGCCACCAGCCGTAGGCGAACCAGCGGTCGGCGGCGCTCACGCAGACGATGTCGCCCGCGCGCGCGTGATCGAGGCCCGCAGCGGCGCGCGCGTCGCCCGCGAGCGTGCGCTCGACGCCGTCGAGCTTGGCGAGCACGCGCTCGACGGCCGCGAGATCGCGCGCATCGCGCACGGAGACATGCGCGACCTGGTGATCGGCGACGGCGAAGGCCCGGCTGTTCTCGAGATCGAGGATCTCGAGACCATCTTCGAGGCGGACCGCGAGGAATCCCGCGTCGCGCAGGGCGCGGTTGAGCCACACCGCGTCGCGCACGGGCACGATGCCGTACTCGCTCACGATGATCGGCTTGACGGCGAGTTCGGCGCAGGTGTCGAGCAAGCCGCCGACCACGCGGTCGATCTCGCGGAGTTCCTGGCGGATCGACGGGTGGCCCGGTCCGACCTTCTGCAGGGCGTAGTCGAGGTGCGGCAGGTACGAGAGCGTGAGCGTGGCGCGCTCGCGGTCGAGCAGGTGGCGCGTCGCGAGCGAGATCCAGTCGGTCGAGTCGACGTCCGCGTTCGGCCCCCAGAACTTGAACAGCGGGAAGCGCCCGAAGCGCGCCTGCAGCTGGTCGCGCAATTCCGCGGGAGCCGTGAGGCAGTCGGGGATCTTGCGGCCATCGGCCTTGTAGATCGGGCGGGGCGTGACCATCGCGTCGGTCGACGCGTGCATCGCGTACCACCAGCACGCGTTGGCGCAGGTGAACCTGGGATCGATGCGCCGCGCGGTCTCCCAGACCTTCTCGCCGCTGACGAGCTTGTTCGACTGCTTCCAGAACTGCACTTCGCCGAGCGTGCGGTCGTGCCAGCCATTGCCCACGATGCCGTGCGCGCTCGGTGCGAGGCCCGTGAGCATCGTCGACTGCGACGTGCACGTGACCGCCGGCAGCGGCGGACGCAGCGTGCGCACGCCGCCCGACGCACGCGCGAACTCCTTGATGCGCGGGGTCGCCTCGCCGATCAGGTTCGGCGAGAGGGCGACGACATTGATGAGGCAGACGCGTTGGGCCACGCGTGGATGGTAGAGGCTGGAAAGCCCCGCGCGTGCGTGACGCACGCGCGGGGCCGCTGGTGGGAAGAAATCCGTGGCGCGCGCCGCTCATGACTGCGGGCTGAAGAGGAACCGGGCCTCGATGAAGCGCGCGTTCCTGAAGATCGCGATCGCCGCGAACTCCGGGTTGACCTCGACGCGCCATGCGTTGCCGTCGGTGCGGAACTCGAGGCTGCGCACGCCCGCCTCGGCGGCGTAGCGCGCGACTTCGTCGAAATCGCCGATCACGCGGATCGACGCGCCGATGTCGAAGCGCTGACCGTTGCCCGGGTCGGTGGGCACGCCGTCGGCGAGGACGGTGAGCGTCGGGTACTCGGCCGTCGACGGAAGGCTGCGCGCGTTGGGCAGGATGAGCGTGGCGTCGGCGTGCGCGAGGTTCTCGTCGCAGACGGCCTGGGCGATGGCGAGCAGGTACTCGTGGCAGTTGAGCTTCTGGATGTGCACGCTTTCGTCGACGGGCATCGACGGATCGATGGGCGCGACCTGCGGCGTGCGGGGCAGGACGGGGTAGTACGGACCCGTGCAGTTGAGCTGCACGTAGACGGGCGCCTGCGATGCGGGCGAGCAGAAGAAGCAGAACGTGATCTCGCGCCCCGACGTGCGCCAGACCTGGCGACCGCACGGCGCGTAGTCGATCGGCAGCGTCGCGATCGGCTCGTTGAGCACGCGCGCGAGGATCTCGGGACAGACGCCCAGGACCGCGCGGGCGACGATCGGCAGCGTGCCGCAGCCCGTCATCGTGGGCACCGCGGCGACGCTCATCGCGGCGACGAGCGCGCTGAGCGCCGCGCCACGGCGCGAGACGCGCGACAGGATGGATGCACCAGACGATGCACTTGTTTTGGGCGCCGAACCGGCACGCGAAGACTTCTGGCGTTGGATGGCCATGGCGACACCTATTCTTTCCCCCGGACTTACCGGGATGCTTGGATGTGCGCGCCGCGCGATGCGACGCGAGTGGCGCCATCATGCCAAGGAAAATCGCCGCTCCGAAATGTGCGACGGATTTCCGGAGAGATTGTTCGCGGCGCGCGGTCAGCTGCCGGAGATCGAACGCTGCAGCCGGCGCGTGAGGAACGCGAGCACGACCGAGACCATCGCGAGCCCGTTCTGTCCGACGGCGGCGAGCGCCATCGCGTCGACGAGCGCGAGGCAGGCGATCCATGTTCCGACGGCGGCGGGAGTGGTGCGCGGATCCCACGCCATGCGCACGCGCACGAATGCGGCGAGCGCGGCGGTGATCGCGGCGATCGCGAGCATGCGGATGATGCGCTGCGAGCCTTGATCCGCGCCGGCGCCTGCGTTCGTGCACAGCGCCAGCGCGAGCATCGCCGCGAATGGCGCGAGCGCGATGAGCGTTGCGTGCAGCGCGGTTCGGCGTGATGGCGCGCGTCGTGTGGCGTGCGCCGCCGCGACCTCTCCGCGCGCGGCGATCGAGAGCCCGAGCGTCCACATCGCCAGCAGCACTGGAAGCACGAACGCGCCGGATCGCGCGAGTACGCGCCAGGGCGAGCCGCTGCTGACTTCGCCATCCGCATCGCTCGCAAACGCCAGCATCGGCGCAAGACACGCGAGTGCGCGGCACAGCGCAAGCAGCAGCACGCTCGCCTTGCTTCGCGCGTGCGCCGCGTTGTACGCGACGATCGCGCACGCAAGCAGCGCGGTGAGCGCGACGGCGGCTTGCGATTGCGACTTCACCGCCGCGGCGATCGACAGCGCGATCAGCGCGAATCCCGCGGCAAACGCGTGGCTGCGCGCGATGCGTCCGCTCGGGATCGGTCGGCTCGGGCGTTCGCGCGCGTCGATGCGCGCGTCGAACGCGTCGTTGAGAATCATGCCGCCGACGTACGCGGCGACGGGCGCGCAGATCGACCACGCGTGCGGGAAGCCGATCGTGCGCGGCGCGCCGTCCGCAAGCGGATCAGCCGATGCGGCCAGAGCGAGGCCAGCGCCAGCGAGGCCGTTGGACACGACCGTCGGAAGATTCGAGATGCGCGCGATCTCGAGCCACGCGCGCACGCGTTGCACGATCATCACGTGCGGACCTCGTAGCCCGCGTGCTCGAGCGCTGCGCGCGTCCACGCGAGTTCCTTCGCGATGCCGCCTGCGAGATCGCGCTCGCGCAGGTGCGGCGGAAGCACGGTCCACGCGTAGGTCTCGACCTCGAAGCACGGCGGATCGACCTTCGATGCCGCGGCGAGGGCGATCGGGATCTGCCGCGCGGTCGTGCCGAGCCGGCCGATCTCGTTGAGATGCACGGGCACATGGAAGTGCGTGCGCCACGGGCCGTCGGGCATCGCGTCGAGCGCGAGGTCGAGGTCCTCGAAGAACTGCACGTCGCCGTTGCCGGCGAGCACGCAGGTCTGGTGCATATAGCGCTGCTCGGCGAATTGCGCGAGTTCGGCGATCTCCTTCGGCGCGCCTGCGCACGAGAGCGCGGCGCTGACCTGGATCTTGCCCACGCGGATCGCGTGGCGCGCGTAGAGCTCGAGCGCGTCGTCCTGCTCCTCGAACATCACGGCGCTGTGGCAGATGTCGTGGCAGACGCCGAGATGCGTGCGCGTCTGCTCGGTGTTGAAGCACTGGTCGAAGAGCGACACGACGTGCTCGGCGCGGTCGAGCAGGCAGCCTGGCTCGGGCTCGAGGTCGAGCGTGATGCGCACGCCGGTCGATTCCTCGAGCTCCGCGAGCTTGCCCGACATCCATTCAAGCTGCGATGCGGCGAGGCCGACGCTTGCGCCGCAGCCTTCGTTGGAGAAGTCGGGGCGCCAGCCGACCGGCACGGTCGAGATCGACGCGGTGCGCGTGCCGGGCGTGACGAGTTGCGCGAGGATCTTCGCGAGGTCGAGCGTGAACAGCGAGCGGTTCGGGTCGGCCCAGTGCGGGTGGTAGACGCGCGTCTTGACGGTCTCGCCGTGGAAATCGCCGTACGGGAAGCCGTTGATCGTGCGCACCGCGAGCGCGCGCGCGTTGAGCCAGTCGCGGAACCGCGCGACGCCGTCGGCCTCGAGCAGCAGTTCGCGCGCGCTCTGCGCGGAGAGCCAGAGGCCGATGCCGAGCGTGCCGTTTGGCGCGGTGAGCTCGCGCACGCGCACGGCGTGCTGCTCGAGCATCGCCTTGGTGCGTGCGAGGGTCTCGCCCGGATGGACGTTCGTGCAGTAGGCAAGTTGGGCGGCGGGAAGCGTCACGCCTTCCATTGTGGCAGAGATCCTGCGAGGATTGGAGGGATGCGCACCAGAACAGCACTCGTCGTAGGGGTTTCGCTTGCGGTCGGGATGGCGATGTTCGCTGCGGCTCACGCGGTCAAGCCGCCGAAGCAGGCCGCTGCGGCGGAGGCGTTCGTGAAGTCGCTGTCGGAATCGGAACGCGCCGCCGCGCTGCGTCCGCTCGACGATGGCGAGCGCACGAAGTGGATCTTCACGCGCGATGCGCGGCCTGGGCTCTACATCCGCGACATGGACGCGGACACGCGGCAGGCGACGCTGGCGCTGGCGGATTCGTTCCTCTCGGCCGCGGGCCGCGAGCAATGGCGGTTGATCCGCGTGGTCGAGGCGATCAACGCGGTCAACGAGAAGGCGCGCGGCACGACGCCGCCGACGTACGGCGACGATCTCTACGCGGTGTGCTTCTTCGGTTCGCCGAGCGAGAGCGCGTGGGCGTTCCAGATCGAGGGACATCACTTCGTGCTCAACGCGGCGTGCGCGGATGGCGTCGTGACGGTCACGCCGGCGTTCACGGGATCGTTCCCGGTGGCGGTCGAGAGCGGCGCGGACAAGGGCAAGCGCCCGCTGGGCGCCGCGGTCGAGGTCGCGTTCGAGCTGGCGAAGTCGTTCGACGACGCGCAGCGCAAGACCGCGCGCATCATGGACGGCACGCCCGCCGACGTGATGTGGGCCGTCGGCTCCGACGCGAAGGAGCCCGACATGCGCGGCGTGATGCGCGATGCGATGACCGACGCGCAGAAGAAGCTCGTCGACAAGCTGCTCGCGGTGCACGCGGGCCTGCTCGACGAGGATGTCGCGAGCGCGCAGCTGCGCGAGTGGCGCGAGAAGTTCGGCGGAAAGCTGGCGTTCGCGTTCGTCGGCGAGACGGCGCTCGACGCTGGCCTTGCGAAGGCGCACTACTACCGCCTCACGAGCCCGTGCTTCACGATCGAGTACGACTCGACCAACGCCGATGCGTCGCACGTGCACTGCGTATGGAGCGATCCGCATGCGAACTTCGGCGGCGATGCGCTGCGCGCGCATATCAAGGGCGCGCATGCGGCGCCCGCAGGCAAGAAGTGACGGGCCGCGCGACCGCTAGATCGCGTCGAACATCGCGGCCGAAGCAGCGAGCGCGAGCAGCGTCGCGACGGTCGTGCATGCCGCGGCCACCGCGGCGGGGTGCTCGAGCCTGAGGTAGCGCTTGGCGATCGCGTGGTTCCACACGAGCGTGAGCGGAAGCGCAGCAAGCAGGACCGCGTGCGGAACGAGACGGCCCGTGATCGTCGGCGCGCCAAGCACGAGCGGCCAGCGCGTGGCCGACGCGTACAGCGCGAACGCGAGGATCGGCAGCAGCAGCGCTGCGGAATAGGCCGCGGCCCGCGCAAGGTGCACCGCGCGCACGCGCGCGCGGCGCATCGATGTCGGTAGGAGCATCACCACGCACGGCGCGGCGATCGGAAGGATCGTGGCGGCGAGGAGGCGTTCTCGCGCAGGCTTCGTGAGCAGCTGCGGTTCGTAGCCGCGCACCGAGCCGTATCCGGCGCCACTGCCGATCGCGATCTCGGGTGTGTCGGCGCGATCGACGGCAAACGCCGCGACCGCGAGGGTGTTCGCGGCAAGCCAGGCCACTCGGGCGTTGCCTGCCTTCTCCGCCGCCGCACAGCGCTGGCACTCCTCGAGGATGTCGCTCGCCGCGTAGACCGAGAGCGGTGCGACCGCGCCGAATGCGGCATCGACAGCGGGAAGGTGCGTGCCGCGCCAGCGCTGCCACTGCGCGTCGCTGATCGCGATGCGCGCGACCGCCGCGATCGCGTGCGCCGCGACGGCGACCGCCAGCATGAACGCGACGATGCCGCGCACGCGCAGCGGAATCGACATCGACACGCGCGACCAGAGCGCGAACGGCCGCGCGCACATCGCGAGCGTCTCGAACGCGCGCCGCGCGATGTTGCGCCGCGGCATGCGCGACTCGACGAACCACGCGGGATCGTTGCCCTCGTCGCGCAGCTTCGACCACGCGATGTCGAGCCCGCACTCGGTGCAGGCGCCCTGCGATTCGCCGCGCGACTCGCTGGCCGCGATGGTCGCGTCGAGCGTGTAGCCGCAGCGCGGGCAGCGAAGGTGTGCGGGGCGCGCGGTCATAGCGGGCCGACGAGCGTGTACTGCAGCGATACGGCGATCAGCGCCGCGATCGTCACGCATGCGACGGCGACGCCGGGTGCGTGCTGGATCCTGAGGTAGCGCGCGGCGAAGGCCCAGCACCACACGAGCGCGAGCGGGAAGGCGACGACCAGCAGCGGCTCGCTCCACAGCATCTCGAGCACGTTGGATGTCGGCAACTTGGGCTGTTCGTTGGTCGACAGCAGCAAAGCGAGAATCGGGATCGCCGCGACGAGTGCGTAGACGGAGCCTCGCACGAGATGGCGCTTTCGTACCTTCGCGCGGCGCATGGAGACCGGCAGGAGCGCGATGAGCAGCGGCGCGGCGAGCGGCGTGGCCATCGCGCTGATGAACCTGCCGGTGATGCGCTCGCGAGCCGGTTCGCCGCTGAAATCGTCCAGCATGGTGAATGGATACACATAGCCCGCGTACAGCAGGTTGATCACGATCGGCACGGTGGCCGACCCGCGTCGTGGCCGGATCCTCGTCACCACGTCGGATGCCGGGATGGGAGAAAGCGGCGCGACGACGGCGAAGGCGTAGTCGCTGAGGGGACGCGAGAGCGTGGTCGGCGGTCCCCAATACGGGATCTGCGACAGCCAGGCGCAGCGAAACGCCGCGGTCGTCAAGTGCGCCGCGACAAGCAGCGCGAGCACGAACGCGACGATGCCGCGTCGTCGCGTCGGGATGGTCATCGAGATGCTCGACCAGAAGCCGAATGGATTCGCGCAGCGCGCGAGCGTCAGGAGCGCGCGCGTCGCGAGCCGGCGGTGGCCGTTGCGCGATTCGGTGAACCACCGCGGATCGGCGTCGATATCGCGCAACTGCCGCCACACGATCGGCAGCCCGCACTCCGTGCATGTCCCGCCGCTCTCGCCGCGCGCTTCACTCGCTTCGATCATCGCGCGCAGCACGTAGCCGCAACGCGGGCAATCGAGCGTCGGTTGCGGCGAAGTGCTGGCTTCGGTCATGCGTGCCCCCGTGAGATTGCTCGATTACCGCGACGCCTCGACGAGCCGCCTGACGACGCCGAGGCCGGTTTCCTCGGCCTCGGTGCGCTCGGGATGCCACTGCACGCCGACGTAGAAGCGGCGCTTGGGATCGATGATCGCCTCGATCACGCCGTCGTCGGAGCGGGCGATGATCTCGAAGCCCTTCGCCTCGGCGAGCGCCTGGTGATGCCACGAGCGCACGGCGCCCGATGCGAGCGGCGATCCGCGCTCGGCGTCGACCGCATGCACGGCGTCGTTGCGATGGCGGTCGGCGTTCGGAAGCACGTCGGCGAGATGCTGGATCATCGCGTTGCCGCGGTGGAAGCCCATCATCTGCATGCCGAGGCAGATGCCGAGCACGGGCTTGTCGGCGCGCGCGTCGAGCTCGTCGAGCAGCGCGAACTCCGCGTCCTGGCGCTCGGGATTCATGCACTCGGCCTTGGGGTGCAGCGGGATTCCGAACTTGGAGACGTCGATGTCGTCGCCGCCGGTCATGATCACGCCGTCGACGCGGTCGAGCATCGCGGCGCGCAGTTCGGCGCGCGGCGGAAGCAGGACGGGAATCCCGCCCGCGGCCTCGACCATGTCGAGATAGGTGCGGCGGAGTCGCGCGTAGCCGTCGACGAAATCGGCGGAGAGACCGATGAGTGGGCGCTTGCTCATGCGATGCGGAACCTTCCCGACTGCGAGAGGAACTGGAGCGGATTCTCGAAGCTGACCTTGCGCACGCTCTCGAGCGTGTGGCCGCGCGACTTCATCTCGATCTGCGCCTTGGGCACGGCGAGCGGATCGCTCTGGCCCCAGTCGCCGGCGGAGTTGATCCACAGGCGCTCGGTGCCGTGCATCTCGAAGATGTCGACGGCGCGCTGCGGCGTGCACTTGGTGTCGGGATAGAGCGTCATTCCCGCCCAGAATCCGCGGTCGAGCACGTGGCGCACCGTGTGCTCCTCGACGTGGTCGATGAGCACGCGCGAAGGATCGAGCCGCGCGTGGTTGCGGATCGCGTCCATGATGAGCTTGGTGCCCTTGAGCTTGTCCTCGAGGTGCGGCGTGTGCACGAGCACGAGCAGGTTGTGCTCGGCGGCGAGCGAGAGATGCGCGTCGAGGATCTCGAGCTCGTTGCGCGAGTTCTTGTTGAGGCCGATCTCGCCGATGCCGAGCACGTTCTCGCACTTGAGGAACTGCGGGATGAGCTTGATGACTTCCTTGGCGAAGACGGGGTCTTCGGCTTCCTTGGGATTGATGCAGAGCCACGTGTGGTGGCGGATGCCGTACTGCGCCGCGCGCTTTGGCTCGAAGTCGGTGAGCTGGCGGAAGTAGTCGAAGAATCCCTGCGGCGAACTACGGTCGTAGCCCGCCCAGAACGCCGGCTCCGTGATCGCCACGCACCCCGCGAGCGCCATGCGCTGGTAGTCGTCGGTGGTGCGGCTCACCATGTGGACGTGTGGGTCGATGTACATGTTAGAAGCCACCCTTTCCTTTGAAACCGCCAGAGTGCTGAGCGGCCGAAGGCCGATTAGCGCGCTCAAATACGAGACGAGCGGCCGAAGGCCGATTGGCGCGCTCAAACATGCGTCGCTCCCGTCGCGCCTTTGGTCGACGCCTTCGCGATCGGCTCGGTCGAGTGGTCGCTGAGCAGCTCGAGCACGCGGCGCGCGCGGTCGGGCTTGCCGTCGAGCAGCACGCGGCAGCATGCTTCGAGCGCCTTCACGCGAAAGTCCTGGGCGTCGGCCTCGCCAGCCGCGGCCTGCGCGCGGTCCACGCGGTCGAGGAACGCCGCGATGTCGATGACCTTCGCGCGGTGCTCGAGGAAATAGCGGTCGACGACGGCGCGCTTCGAGATCGGTGGCGGTGTGGGGCCGGGCATGCGCGCATCCTACGCGCCCCGTTCGATCACGCGAGTTCCGCGGCCGCGGCGCGCATGCGCGCGAAGTCGACCTCGTGGATCTCGAAGCCGCGGCCGATGCCGCGCAGCATGGTGATCGTGAGCGTTCCGCCGAGGTGCTCGCGGAACTCCTCGAGTCCGCGAAGCAGCGTGTCGGCCTCGGCGAACAGCGGGTGGCGCATGGGAAGCCCGAGCGCGGCGATGCACGCGCGGATCCGTGCGTGGTCGGCGTCGGAGAGCCAGCCCATGAGCTGCGAGTAGCGGCAGTCGAGGAGCAGGCCGAGCGCGACGGCGTCGCCATGCGAGATCGCGTGCGCGCTCATCGCCTCGAGCCGGTGCGCGGCCCAGTGGCCGAAATCCAGCGGGCGCGCCTCGTTGGCCTCGAATGGATCGCCGCCGTCGACGATGTGGCGGAGGTGGAGCTCCGCGCTGCGGCGCACGACCGGGCTCGCGGCGTCGAGATCGCACGCGGCGATCGCGGCGGCGCTGCGCTCGATCTCCGCGAAGAACGCGGGATCCTTGAGCAGCGCGATCTTGACCGCCTCGCTGAAGCCCGCGCGGAACACCGCCGGTTCGAGCGTCGTGAGCAGCGCTTCGTCGCAGAGCACCGCGTAGGGCACGGCGAAGGCGCCGACGAAGTTCTTCTTGCCGAAGCGGTTGATGCCGTTCTTGACGCCCATCGCGGCGTCGTCCTGCGCGAGCGTGGTCGTGGGCAGGCGCACGAGGCGCACGCCGCGGTGCGCGGTCGCGGCGCCGAATCCGACCGCGTCGAGCACGGCGCCGCCGCCGATCGCGATGACGAAGCTCTTGCGGTCGATCTTGTGGCGCTCGACGAGGTCGATCACGAGATCGGCGACGCGCGGGTCGTGCTTGGCGGGTTCGCCGCCTGGGACGGTCACGATGTCGACGATCGCGGGCATCGCGGCGGCGTGCGCGGCGAAGTACGCGCGCAGCGCGGTTTCAAGCTTGCCGCCGTGCGCGCGGGCGACGCCGTCGTCGATCACGATGACCGCGCGGCGCGAGGCGGCGGCGGGATCGTCGCGAAAGACTTCGCGCAACGCGGGGTTCGCAGCGTCGAGCGCGCCGCGCGTGAAGCGCACGCGATGCGCGAACGCGAGACGCACGTCGCTGTCGAGCGCGGTGGATTCGCTTGTGGAACTGTGACGCGGCGTGCTGGGCATTGCGGTGGCGTTGATCGCGAGTCGGAAAGCGTAGTGTGCGAAGCGCGTTTGCGTGCACAGAACGAACGGCATCGTCCCGCGAAAAACACGATCGCTCCGGCTCGGAATGGGCCGGAGCGATCGTCGAGTCGCTGCGCGCAAACGGATGGCTTGGGTGGTGCGCGCGGCGCTGCGTGCCAACGAGGCACGCATGTCTGTGGAGGCTTTAGCGTCCGTTCTCGGGCGCGGCGGCCTGCGTCTGGATCAGGAGGAACCGAGTCTGTCCGTCGCGCTCGACGAGGACCGGCACGGCGGCGCGCTTCTTGATCGCGTCGAGTGCGGTCGTCGCCTCGTCGAGCGTGTGGACGGGAGTCTTGCCGATGCGGCGGATGATGTCGCCCGGCTCGATTCCTGCGGCCGCGGCCGCGCTGTCCTCGTCGACGCGTTCGACCACGAGCGCGCCGTCGTTGTCTTTGTCGTTGTCTTTGTCGTTGTCGTTGCCGCTGCTGTTCGCCTCATCGTCGCCGGCGTTCGCGCGGGGCCTTGTCGCGTCCATCGCCGCGGCCTCGTCCGCCGACAGCGATCGAAGTGCGAGACCCAGGCGCGCGAGCGCCGACGACGGCTTGGCTGCGGAGCCGTGCTTCCCCTGCATGCCCTTCGCCGGAGCGGATTCGTCCTTCCGTTCGGCGAGCGTGGCGCGCATGCGTTCCTCGGTTCCGCTGCGGAACGCGCGAATGTCGACTTCCTTGCCCGGCGCGATCTCGCTGATCGTCGCGATCAGCTCGCCCGGAGTGCGGATGCTGCGGCCCGCGACGTTGGTGATCACGTCGCCAGGCTCGAGGCCCGCGCGCTGTGCGGGCGAGCCCTTCTCGATGTGGTTCACGACGACGCCGCTCGCGTGCTCGACGCCGAGGCTCGCGAGCATCTCCTCGCTTGCGGGCTGCACGCCGATGCCGAGATATCCGCGGGCGACGCGGCCGGTCTCGATGATCGAGTCGACCACGCGGCGCACGACGCTGCTCGGAACCGCGAAGCCGATGCCGTCGCTCCCGCCGCCGCGGCTCGAGATCGCGGAGTTGATGCCGATGATCTCGCCGTCGAGGTTCGCGAGCGGACCGCCGGAGTTTCCGGGGTTGATCGCGGCGTCGGTCTGGATGTAGTTCTCGAACTTGGCGAGGCCGACATCGCTGCGGCCCTTCGCGCTCACGATGCCTGCGGTGACCGTCTGCTCGAGGCCGAACGGCGCGCCGATCGCGACGACCCATTCGCCGGTCTCGAGCTCGGTGCTGTCGCCGAAACTCGCGGGCACGAGATTGCTCTCGCTCGTGCGGAGAACCGCGATGTCGGTGCCTGGATCGAGGCCGACGACTTCCGCCTTCGCGGTGCGGCCGTCGCTGAACACGAGCTCGATGGACTCGGCGTTGTCGACGACGTGGTTCGCGGTCACGATGTAGCCGTCGCGCGAGATCACGACGCCGGTGCCGGTGCCGTGACCTTGGCCTTGGCCTTGCCCTGGACCTTGACCTTGCGGCGGCGCGCCGCGACGGCCTTGCGGTTGCTGCGGCATCTGGAATCCAGGCGGGAGCTGGAAGCCCGGCGGCAGCCCCATCATCGGCGCGCCGCGCTGTGCGGCGGGCGCTGCGTTCATGGTGGTGTTGATGGTCACGACGCTCGGCGCGAGTTCCTTCGCGGCGTTGCGGAACGCGCGCGAAAGCTCGTTGGCCTTGCGACGCGGGCTGGATTCGTCGGTGGCCCTTGCCTTGTCGCTGATCTTGTCGCCGGTCGTGGCGCTGGTCTCGGCGCCGGCATTGGTCGTCGTCGCCATCGCGAGCGCGGGAGCGGCGGCCGCGAGCGCGACGGCGGCGATGAGCGCGGTGCGCGGGAGGAACCGCGCGAAAGTGGAGGCGAGTGCGGGCCGAGCGGGGAGCTGCGAGGTGATCTGCTTCATGACAAGTGCCTTCCGTTTCTGCCTTCGCGGCGGACAGCATGCGCGAGCCACAACCCGGGCGCATACGTTGCGTCCGCCGGCTTGGTGGCCTCGTTGATCGAGGTCTGCTTCTCGCGTTGGTTGTCCGCCTCGCGTGGCTTCGGCTGTCACCGTCGGACGGACGGGAGGGCGGTCGAAGCCTCGTGTGAGGCGCGGATTGATACGCGCTCACCCAAGGTCGGTTCAGGCTCCGCGAAGATTTTTGCCGAGCGCGCGGGCGTTCTCGGGCGGACCGAGGTCCCGTTACTCGCGGTCGCCGCGCGAGAAGTGGTCGAGCGCAACCGCAGCGCTGACCGCGACATTGAGGCTGTCGACGCCGCGCGCCATGGGAATACGCACGACATGCTGCGCGAGCGCGCGCACTTCCTGCGAAACACCGAGGGATTCGTGCCCGACCACGATCGCCACGCGCTCGGGCGGCGGCGAGATCGAGCGATGCGGGACCGACGACTGGATCGCGGTCGCGACCAGCGTGAGGTCGAAGCGCCGGCAGAAACGCTCGAGATCGCGCGGCCAGTCGCTCGCGCGCACGGTCGGCACGCGCAGCGCGTTGCCCGTCGAGACGCGCAGGCTCTTGCGGTAGAGCGGGTCGTGGCAGGTCGGGCTCAGGAGCACCGCGTCGACCGCGAACGCCGCCGCGATGCGGAAGAACTGCCCGATGTTGTCGATGTTCGTGATGTCCTCGCACACGAGCACGGTGCGCGGCGCCGCGGCGGGCGCGAAGGCGTCGACCGAGACCGGCTCGAACGGCGCGCGCCGGCCGACCGCGAGCACGCCGCGGTGGAGGTCGATTCCGGTGAGCGCCTCGAGCGTTTCGTCGCTGGCGGTGTAGAGCGGCGCGGTGCAGCCGCGCGCCGCGAGGAGTTCCGCCGTGCGGCCGATCATGCGCGGGCTCGCGAGGACCGAGTCGATCGCCGCGGGAAACGCGAGCATCGCCTCGAGCACCACCAGCGTCTCGCCCACGAAGAGTCCCTCGCGTGCGGCGAGTTCCTTCTCGCGGATGTCGCGGTATGCGGAGACCCGCGGGTCGGTCGGAGCGTCGATGTGGATCGCGTCGGGCACGGAGCGATTCTCGCTGATTTGCGCGCGCTTCGCGCGAGGGGTGTTCGGTACACTCGCCGCATGCAGGAGCAGCCCGACCACACGCATGATCACGGACACGAGCATGGCCATCGCCATGATCGTGATCATCCGCATGATCATGAGCATCGGCACGGGCACGGGCACCGGCATGATCACGGGCACGCGCACGCGCACGGCGGCACGCCCTCGCCCATCGAGGACAACGTCGGCAACGAGGCCGTCATCGACGCCGTCGAGCGCACGCCCGAGGACGAGCGCGTCGACGAGCTCCTGAACGCGATCACCGTCGACCTGCCCGAGCTCGCCGAGGCCGTCGAGCAGCAGGAAGCTCCCGACGCCGCCGAGACCCTCGAGCAGATCGGCGAAGAGAAGGCCTTCGAGGTCATCGAGGAGATGGAGACGGAGAGCGCGGCCGACGCGCTCGCGCACATGCATCCGTCGCTCGCGGTGAGCGTGCTCGAGGACCTGATCGAGGAAGACCCCGCGTACGCCGGCCAGCTGATCGAGGAGATGGCGCCCGACGACGCGACCGACCTTCTGCAGTATCTCGGCGACGATTCGCGCGACCGGCTGCTGGGCACGCTCGGCAAGGTCGAGGCCGTCAAGTTCCGCCGCCTGCTCGAGTATCCCGAGCGCAGCGCGGGCGGCATGATGACCACCGACTACCTCGCGGTGCGCGACTCGATGACCGTGCGCGAGGCGATCGAGGCGATCCGCCGCGCCGAGGCGCTGGGCGAGGACTGGCTCTACGTGTTCGTCGTCGACTGGCGCGGACGCCTCCAGGGTCGCGCGACCATGCGCGCGCTGCTCCTCGCGAATCCCGCGCAGAAGGTCGTCGAGATCTCCGAGAAGCGCGTCGACGCCGTCAAGCCGGACGTCGGCCGCGACGAGGTCGCGCGCGAGTTCGAGAAGTACGACTACCTCGTGCTGCCCGTCGTCGATCACGACGACCGCATGCTCGGCGTGATCACCGTCGACGACGTCGTCGACGCGATCCGCCAGGAAGGCACCGAAGACGCGCAGGCGATGGTCGGTGCAGGCCGCGGCGAGGCGGTGTTCTCGAGCGTTGCGGACAAGTTCCGCGGGCGCCTGCCGTGGCTCGTGGTGAATCTCTTCACCTGCACGATCTCGGCGGTGATCATCCTGCAGTTCAACGAGGTGATCGGCACGATCGCGATGCTCGCGTCGCTGATGCCCGTGATCGCGAACCAGGCGGGAACCGCGGGCCAGCAGTCGCTCGCCGTGACGATGCGCGGCATCGTGCTCGACGAAGTGCGCGACGGCGCGTCGCCCGGCATCCTGCGCCGCGAGGCGATGGTCGGCGTGCTCAACGGCTCGATGTGCGGACTGATCGTCGCGATCGTGGTGATCGTGGGCGAGCTGATCGCGCATCCCGGCACGAATCTCTGGCTGCTCGGCATCGTCGCGGGCGTGGCGATGGCGTGCGCGCTGTCGGTCGGAACGTTCGTCGGCGCGGGATTGCCGCTGCTTGCGCGTCGCGTCGGCGCGGATCCCGCGACCGCGGCGACGATCTTCCTCACCACGATCACCGATGCGGTGAGCTTTCTGATGTTCCTCGGGCTTGCGACGATCCTCACGCGCTGGCTGCAGCTGGGGCATTGAGCGGCGCAGCGCCTGCGGCAAGCACCCGCGCGAGGCTCGCGCACTGCGCGTCGCTCCGCGCGGGCGGCAAAAGCGGTCCGACCCCATGGATTCTGATCCCATGCCTTCGGATCCACGGGATATGCGGGAGTTCGCCTACCGTCTGCATCTCGTTGCCGCCTCGCGCGATGCGCGCGTTTCACTACGCTACCAACCCTTCGCCGCGCCCATGCTCACCATCCGCGACATCCGCAAATCCTTCGGCCAGACCACTGCGGTCGGCGGGCTTTCGCTCGACATCGCGGCGGGCGAGGTCTTCGGCCTTCTCGGCCCCAACGGCGCGGGAAAGTCGACCACGATCGCGATCACGACCGGCCTGCTCGCGCCCGATTCGGGCTCGGTCGACATCCTCGGCCTCGGGTCGCCGGCCGATCCGCGGGTGCGCATGCATCTCGGCCTCGCGCCGCAGGACATCACGCTGTACGGCGAGCTCACGGCGCGCGAGAACCTCATGTTCTTCGCTCGGCTCTACGGCATTGCGTCGCCGCGCGCCCGCGTCGACGAGCTCCTCGCGCAGGTCGAGCTCGACACGCGCGCCAACGACCGCGTCGCGACCTTCTCGGGCGGCATGAAGCGCCGCCTCAACCTCGCGGCCGCGATCGTGCATGACCCGCAGCTCGTGCTTCTCGACGAGCCGACCGCGGGCGTCGATCCGCAGTCGCGCAACCGCATCCTCGAGCTCGTGCGCACGCTGGCCGCCGCGGGCAAGACCATCGTCTACACCACGCATTACATGGAAGAAGCCGCGAAGCTCTGCGACCGCGTCGGCATCGTCGACCACGGCCGCATGCTCGATGTCGGCAGCGTGTCGGAGCTCATCGCGCGGCACGGCGGCCAGTCGACGGTCACGGTCACGCGCGGCGACGCCGATCAACGCGTGCTCACCAGCGACCCCGTGGCCGAGATCGCGCACCAGTTCGCGGCGGGCGGCGTGACGGGCGTGCGCGTCGAGCGGCCCGATCTCGAGAGCGTGTTCCTCTCGCTCACCGGAAGGAGCCTGCGCGAATGAGGGCCGTGCTCGCACTCGCGCACAAGGACCTGCGGCTGCTGTTCCGCGACAAGGGCGACGTGTTCTTCACGTTCGTGTTCCCGATGCTGCTGGCGGTGTTCTTTGGCTTTGTGTTCGGCGGCAGCGGGGGGGCGAGCAAGATCGACCTCGCGCTGGTCGTCGAGAGCGACTCCAAGATCGCCGCGGGAATGGCAGCGGATCTCGCGGCCGACGCGTCGTTCGAGGTCAAGCGCTTCGACACGCGCGATGCCGCGATCGACGCGGTTCGCGCGGGAAAATCCACGGCCGCGGTGATCCTCCCGAGCACGATGCAGGACGGTGTCGAAGGCCTCTTCAGCGGCGGCGGCATCCCGATCGACGCGGTGGTCGACCCCGCGCGCCGCGCGGAAGCGGGGCTGATCCAGGGCAAGCTCAACGAGCTCGCGTTCCGGCAGTTCCCCAAGATGTTCGCCGACACCGCGCAGATGAAGCGCATGATCGCGCGCGCACGCAAGTCGTTCGCGCAGTCGAGCGACCTCACGCCGATGCAGAAGCTCGAGGCAGGCGCGCTGTTTTCCGCGATCGAGGCGTTCAGCAGCTCGATGAATGCGAAGCAGCCCGACGCGAAGTCAGACGCGAAGCCAGACGCAAGACCCGACGCAAGACCCGACGCAAGACCCGCCGCGGAACCCGCCGCGAGCTCGCAATCCACCTGGTCCCCGATCGCCGTGAACATCGCCGAGCTCCCCGCGCGCGCAGGTCAGCCGCGGTCGAGCTGGGACGTGACCTTTCCGCAGGGATTCGTGTGGGGCCTCGCGGGTTGCGTGGTGGCGTTCGCGTCGTCGGTCGTGTCCGAGCGCACGCGCGGCACGCTCGCCCGGCTGCGGCTCGCGCCGATCACCGGCCTGCAGCTCATGGCGGGCAAGGGCCTCGCGTGCTTCGCGGCGGCGCTGCTGGTCGAGTCGCTGCTCGTCGGGCTCGCGGTCGTCGGGTTCCGCAGCTCGATCGCCCAACCCGTGATGCTCGTCGTCGCGTGCGGCGCGTCGGCGTTCGCCTTCTCGGGTCTCGCGATGCTGCTTGCGGGCCTCTGCCGCACCGAAGCCGAGGCGCATGGCGCTGGCCGCGGCGCGATCCTCATCCTCGCGCTCGTCGGCGGCGGAAGCATCCCGTTGTTCTTCATGCCGCCGCTTCTACGGACTCTCAGCTTCGGGAGCCCGTTCCGATGGGTCGTGGCCGCGGTCGAAGGGCCGTTCTGGCGTGACACGCCGCTGGCCGACCAGGTCACTCCGCTGGTCGTTCTCATGGCTATCGGTCTCTTTGGTTTTATTGTCGGCATCCGAGGGATCGGGCGACCTTTTGGCCGATGAAGGTCGCGCAACCGGGGCGTAGCCCTGGCTGCAACCGTTGTTGCGTCGGTCGGTTGATGCGCCCACGGTTTCGCCGTCACTCCTATCTATGGGGTCCGGCGATGGTCCCGACATCGATTCGTTGGTCGTCTGCGGAGTGTCTTTATGGCAAGCCGGATCGTTGCGAAGAAACTCGAGAAGAGATTTGGACACATTCACGCGGTGCGCGGCATCGACCTTGAGGTGCCCGCTGGACAGGTGCTCGGATTCCTTGGGCCGAACGGCGCAGGCAAGAGCACCACGATGCGCATGATCACGGGGTTCCTCGAGCCGACGTCCGGCACGGTGGAGCTCGAGGGGATCAGCCTCGCCGACGACCCGATCGCCGCCAAGCGCACCTTCGGCTACCTGCCGGAAGGCGCGCCGGCGTATCCCGACATGACGGTCGAGGAGTTCCTCGCGTTCATCGCGCAGGCGCGCGGATTCCGCGGCCGCGACGCGAAGGACCGCGTCGAGCGCTCGATCGGGCGCGTGAACCTGCAGGGCGTCCGCAAGCAGGCGTTCGAGACGCTGTCGAAGGGCTACAAGCGCCGCACGGGTCTCGCGCAGGCGCTGCTGCACGACCCCGGCATCCTGATCCTCGACGAGCCGACCGACGGCCTCGACCCGAACCAGAAGTTCGAAGTGCGCGAGCTCATCAAGGAGCTCGGCGGCGACCGCGCGATCGTGCTGTCGACGCACATCCTCGAGGAGGTCGAGGCGGTCTGCACGCGCGCGATCGTCATCAACAAGGGACAGATCATGTTCGACGGCACGCCCGCCGAGATGGAGGCCCGCGCGCCGCGCGAGGTCACCAAGAACCGCATGGACCATGTGTTCCGCATGATCACCACCGGCGACGTCGCCGACGCGAAGGGAGGTCGTCGATGAGCCAGAAGATCGCGAGCAACGCACCAAGCACCATCACGACCGGCATCGAGATGTCCGCCGCCAAGCGCATCTCCGTCGTCTTCCGCCGCGAGTTCCGTTCGTACTTCCAGACGCCGCTCGCCGCGGTGTTCCTAGTGATCTTCCTGTTCCTCGCGGGGTTCTTCACCTTCAACATGGGGAACTTCTACGAGCGCAACAACTCGGATCTGCGGCCGTTCTTCGAGTTCCATCCGTGGCTCTACGTGTTCCTCGTGCCTGCGGTGTCGATGCGGCTCTGGGCCGAGGAGCGCCGCACGGGCACGATCGAGCTGATCATGACGCTGCCGTTCGGCGTGTCGGACCTCGTGATCGGAAAGTTCCTCGCGGCGTGGGCGTTCACCACGCTCGCGCTGTCGCTCACGTTCCCGGTGTGGATCACCGTCTCGTGGCTCGGCAACCCCGACCACGGCACGATCGTCGTCGCGTACCTCGCGAGCGCGCTGCTCGGCGGCGCGTTCCTCGCGGTCGGCTCGTTCGTGTCGGCGCTCACCAAGAACCAGGTCATCGCGTTCGTCCTCTGCGCGGTCGCGTGCTTCGTGCTGCTGCTCGCGGGATTCCCCGCGGTGCTCGACTACCTCCGCGGCTGGGCGCCGCGCGGCGTCGTCGAGGGCCTTGCGTCGACCAGCGCGTTCTCGCACTACGACTCGATGATGCGCGGCGTGATCGACCTGCGCGACCTCCTGTACTTCCTCCTCGTGATCGCGGCCTTCCTCGTCATCAACGTCTTTACGATCGACTGGAAGAAGTCGGATTGAACGACCAGCGGAGCATCCACCATGGCAGTCACTGACAAGCGTCGTTCCACACTCATCGCGACCGCGGGCATCCTGGTCGCGCTGGTCGCCGTCAACACCGCGGCGTGGTTCCTCCTGCGCGGCGTCCGCGTCGACGTCACCGAGGAGAAGCTCTACAGCCTCTCGCCCGGCGTGCGCGAGATCATGAAGAAGCTCCCCGAGCCGGTGCGGATCGACTTCTACTGGACGCGCGAGCAGGGCGCGGACCTGCCGCAGATCCGCAGCTATGCGCAGCGCGTGCAGGAGTTCCTCGAGGAGCTCGCGGGCGCGTCCGACGGACAGGTCGAGCTGCGCGTGATCGATCCCGAGCCGTTCAGCGAGACCGAGGAGATGGCGCGTTCGGCGGGCATCGCGCCGCGCACGCTCGATGCGACCGGCCGCGTGCTCATGCTCGGCCTCGCGGTGCGCGGACCGACCGACAAGGTCGAGGCGATTCCGTTCCTCTCGCCCGACCAGGAGCCGTTCCTCGAGTACGAGATCGCGCGCAAGATCATCTCGGTCGGCCGCGGCAAGAAGGCCGTCGTCGCCGTGCTCTCGACGCTGCCCGAGACCAAGCAGTTCAACCCGAACGATCCCTCGAGCCGCGGCGGAGGCAAGACGATCCTCTTCCAGCAGCTCGACCAGATGTTCGACGTGCGCCGCGTCGATCCGCTCAAGCCCGAGATCCCCGCCGACGCGACCGCGCTCGTGCTCATGCAGCCGCGCACGATCACCGAGGACGGGCTCAAGGCGATCGACTCGTGGGCGCTTGCGGGCAAGCCGCTCCTCGTGTTCGCCGACCCGTGGTGCGAGTGGGATCCCGCCGCGCAGACGATGGACTTCGGCAAGACGGGCGCGGGCTCGACCTACGACCTCGGCCCCGTCATGAATCAATGGGGCGCGGCGATCGACAAGCTGAGCGCCGTGTGCGACCGCGGCTACGCGACGCGCATCATGTACCGCTCGCAGGGCGGCCAGGTGATGGAGATGTCGCATCCCGCGTGGCTCTCGATGCGCAAGGACACGTTCTCGTCGACCGATCCGGTCACCGCGCAGATCGCGCAGATGAACCTCAAGGGCGCGGGCGCGATCGAGAAGCTCGCCGACGGCACGACCACGATCACGCCGCTCATCTGGAGCACCAAGGACTCGATGATGATCCAGACGATCAAGCTCGGGTTCTTCGGCGAGGTCGATCGCCTGATGCGCGACTTCAAGAGCCTCGACACGAGCATGATCATCGGCGCCCGCATCACGGGACCGATCGAGAGCGCGTATCCCGACGCGAACGGCGTGCGTGCGAAGGGCGAGGCGAACATCGTGCTCATCGCCGACGCCGACCTGCTCGACGACGAGACCTGGATCGCGCCCGACGAGCAGACCGGCAGCGTGCGCACGATCGCCGACAACGGTGCGTTCGTGTTCAACGCGCTCGAGCTCGCGACCGGCGACAAGCAGCTCTCCGGCCTGCGCGCGCGCGGCGGCTACAAGCGCCCGTTCGAGAAGGTCGAGGAGCTCCGCAAGGCCGCCGAGACGCGCTACCTCACGCGCGAGCAGGACCTGCAGGACCAGATCAAGAAGGGCGAGATGCGCATCACCGAGCTGCAGCGCGAGCGCAGCGTGACGTCGGCGAACGTCGACGCCAACGGTTTCCTCACGCTGAGCCCCGAGCAGGCTGCGGAACTCAAGAAGCTGGAGCAGACCTCGAAGGACGCGCGCAAGGAGCTGCGCGAAGTGCAGCGCTCGCTGCGCTCCGACATCGAGCGCACGGGCACGTGGCTCATGGTCATCAACGTCGTGCTCTGGCCGCTCGGAGTCGCGACCTTCGCCACCGCGTGGATCTCGCTCCGCTATCGCCGCCAGCGCACGAAGTGAGCTGCTCGCGACCTGCACGCACGGATGATTTGACGGCACCGACAGGATCGACCCCATGAAGACGAAGACTCTTGGTCTTGTGATCGGAATCGCAGCGCTGAGCATCGGCGCCGCGTACATCGCGTTCCTTCGCGGCAGCTCGACGGCGCAGTTCGTGATCGGCGATCCGTTCCTGCCCGAGCTCGAGCCGAAGGCGCAGTCGGTCGACCGCATCGAGATCGAGCGCACGGGCAAGCGCGTCGAGCTCGTGCGCGACGGCGGCGTGTGGAAGCTCGCGACCAGCGACTCGTATCCCGCGCGCTTCGAGGAGGTCAAGGGGCTTGTCTCCGGACTCACCGGCCTCAAGACCGACCAGAAGATGACCGCGAAGAAGGAGCGTCACGGCGAGCTCGCGCTCGCGTGGCCCGACACCACGGGCCGCGGCGCGCATGTGCGCGTGCTTGCGGGCAGCGATGTCGTGACCGACCTGATCCTCGGCGAGGAGCGCGCGAATCCGCGCGCGCAGTTCGTGCGCCGCGCGGCGGACGACCAGACGTGGCGCGTGCTTGGTTCGGTCAACGCCGACATCGAGCCGCGGCGCTGGGTCGACGCGGAGCTGATCTCGCTGCCCAACGACGAGGTCAAGCGCGTGATGATGAACGGCCTCGAGATCGGCAGCGAGAACAACGAGCGCAGCAGGCTGCGCTACTTCGCGGTTGAGAAGTCGACGAATGTCGCGCCGACGAGCTTCGAGTGGACGCCCGCGCGCCGCGAGACGGCTGTGCGCCAGCTGCCCACGTGGCTCTCGCGCCTCGAGCTCGACGATGTCCGCAAGGCCAAGCCGGGTGGCGTGGCCGATCCCGCGATCTCGCCCGAGTTCGACATGATCCGCGGCACGCTCAAGGTCAAGGCCGTGCGCGACGGCGACGCGGTGTGGATCTCCTTCGAGGCCGCCCCCAAGGAGGGCGCGCCGAGCGCGGACAAGATCAACGAGCGGCGCAAGTATCCCGGCGACCCGTACATCCCCGACTGGAAGGCCTTCAACGAGAAGCACGCGGGCTGGGAGTACAAGCTGCCGAACTGGAAGCTCAACCCGCTGGAAGAGGCGAACAAGGTTCCCGCCGACAAGCAGCTGACGCCGCCGTCGACAGGCAACGATGTGGACCTGAGCATTCCGGTGCAGATTCCGCCCGCGGGGAAGTGAGCGCGCGCCCAACGCCGCCGGTGCCTGGCACCAACCTGGCACCAACCGCGCACCAACCACGACGGTGCCGCGCGAACCAGTCACCATCCTGGCACCTTTCGCTCGGCGAACACGTCCCTCACGCAGGCACGGATGGCGCGGTGACGC
>CAITDI010000037.1 GCA_903891095.1 uncultured bacterium
CGTTGAACTGGAGATGCCGAGGGATGCGGGTGTTGATCGATGTCAACCTCTCCGTGCGCTGGGTCTGTGTGCTTGAAAGCCACGGGTTCGAGGCGGCGCACTGTTCGGAGGTCGGCGCGCGTGCGGCTGTAGATGCCACGTTGCTCCAGCACGCCGCGCGCGCTCAAGCGGTCTTGCTCACCGCGGAACTCGATTTTGGTCAGATGCTTGCGGCGTCAGGCGCGCGGGGTCCGAGCGTGATTCAGCTTCGCGGGGGTTGCGGCGACGATCCCGCGGAGTTTGGATTTCGGCTCGTCGTGCTCCTGCGGTCGTTCGCGGTGCCGCTCGCGGAGGGTGCGTTTCTCTCGACGGATGGCGTGGCGGTTCGGATCCGTGCGCTTCCGCTCAGGGGATGGAGCCGCTCGCCCCTGTAAACAGGGCGATGTCAGGCGATCGGTTAGTGTCCCCCCATGCCCAACTGGCACGACGTCTCCGTGTGGGAGCGGCTCGCGGCGATGCCCGACGCGCAGGCCGCGGCGGCCGCGGTCGACTCGCGCGATGCGGCGAGCGTGGCGCGGCTTCGCAAGCGGTTCGACGCCGATGTCGTGGCGGCGGCGCTCGAGCTTGCGGATGCGCGGCGCAAGGCCGGTGGGACCAGCGGCGGGGCGCCCGCGAAGTTCGCGCGCGCGGCCGAGCTCTGGTGCGATGTCCAGGGCGTCGAGCAGGCGTCCGACGATGCGGTCGCGCGTTGGAAGGCGCAGCGCATGCGCGAGGTGCTCGGCGCGGGCGCGGAGATCTCCGACATCTGCTGCGGCATCGGCGGCGACGCGATGGCGCTCGTCGCGGCGGGGCTTCGCGTGACCGCGATCGACCTCGACGCGCGCCGCGCGTGGATGGCCGCGCGCAACGCGGGCTGCGCGTCGCGCGTGGCCGACGCGGAGTCGCTCGACCTCGCGGGCATCGCGCTGCACGCCGATCCCGCGCGGCGCGATGAGCGCGGCGGCACGCGCAGCTGGAACATCGACGATCACCAGCCTGGTCGCGCGTGGATGGAGCGCGCGTTCACGCAGGCGCGCGCGGCGGCGATCAAGTTCTCGCCGGGCGTCGATCGCCGCGAGTTTGGCGCGCTGGTGGATCGACTCGGAGGGGCAGTTCGCGGCGCGGACATTCTCGAATGGGAGTTCATCGAGTCGCGCGGCACGCTCGTGCAAGCGGTCGCATGGAGCGGCGCGTTTGCGCGCGATGCGGGCAAGACGCGTGCGACGGTGCTGCTCGCCGGCGGCGCTGCGCACACGATCGTCGGCATGCCCGACGACGCGCGCGCGGATCGTCTTGGCGCGTTCCGCGATCCGCGCGCGGGCGCGTTCCTGTGCGAGCCGACGCCTGCGCTCGAGCGCGCGCAGTTGCTGACCGAGGCCGCGCGCGGGTTCGACGCGTGCGAAGTCACGCGCGGCATGGGGCTGGTCGAGAGCACGGCGCCGATTGCGGGCCCGTGGTTCGAGAGCTTTGAGATCGTGTGCGAGTCGACGGTCCGCGCCGATGCGCTCGCCGCCGCGATGCGCGCGCATGGTCTCGCGCCGCGCAGTGTGCGCGTGCGCGGGAACGCAGCCGATGCCAACGCGATCACGCGTGCGCTCGGCTGCAATCCGAAGGGCGACGGCGTGGTGTTCGTGTGGCGTCAGGGCACGCGCGCGCGGGCGTTTGTGACGCGCGCGAGGTGAAGCGCTCGGTCAACGACGCTTGGCGTCCAGCGTGCCGCAGGCTTCCGCCTGCGGGCATTCACGGTCATGCACGGTCATGCACGGCGATGGGGTTGCGAGGTTGCACGTCCGGCGTGCCGCAGGCTTCCGCCTGCGGGCATTCACGGTCATCGGGCGTTCACGGTCATGCACGGCGATGGGGTTGCGAGGTTGCACGTCCGGCGTGCCGCAGGCATCCGCCAGCGGGCATTCACGGTCATCGGGCATTCACGGTCATCGGGCATTCACGGTCATCGGGCAGGCACGGCGGTCGCGACCGCTCAAATCACATCACGGTCCGCAGCCGCAGAACGCCTGCGCCAGCTGCACGCATGTCGTGTCCCACGCCGCTGTGCAGCACAACTCGTCGAACGAGCAGACCGTCGAGCAGCACGAGATGTCGTTGCAGAACGGCGTCGCATGCTCGTTGCAGCAGCTGCCCGCGGTTGGATCGCCGCAGGCGAGTCCGCCGCCGCACAGGCTGCATTCGGTGTTGGCGATGCCGGCACAGACCGCATCCCACACCGTGTTGCAGCAGGTCGGGTCGATGGCGCACACGTCGGTGCAGCACGTCTGGTCGTTGCAGTTGGCGTTGTTGTGCGGGAAGCAGCAGTTTCCAGCCTCGGGCGTGCCGCACTTCGGGTCGGGGCATGCCGTGTTGCAGGCGGGGTTGATGTTCGCCGCTGCAGCGCAGAACGCGTCCCACTCGGATTCGCAGCAGAAGATGTCGATCAGGCAGATCGCGTTGCAGCAGGTCTTGTCGTTGCACCACGGCGAGCGGTGCGGCTCGCAGCACGGACCCGCGCACGAGCCGCCGCAGTCGAACTGGTACGCCGCGCAGCCAGAGGTCGTGTACGAGCGCTGGGCGCAGGTCGCGTCCCACTCGGTGTCGCAGCAGAACGAGTCAAGCGTGCAGATCGCCTGGCAGCACGTCTGGTCGGAGCATGCCGGCTTGTTGTGCGGGATGTTGCAGCTGGGGAGACCGACGTCGCCGCAATCGGGCATCGCGGCGGCGCAGACCTTGCGCGCGTGCGCAGCGCACTCGGCGTCCCACGAGTTGAAGCAGCAGTACTCGAAGTCAGGATCCGCGCAGACGATCTTGCAGCAGCTGCCGTCGGCGCAGCCGGCGGTCGCGTGCTCGGCAAAGCAGTTGCCGCTCACGACCTGGCCGCAGCCGCCGTCGCAGGTGACAGACGCCGCAAGCACGCAGGACGAATCCCAGCGGACTTCGCAGCAGAACGGCTCGAAGCGGCAGACTGCCTCGCAGCACGCAGGATCGTTGCAGCTCGGCGAGGTGTGCGGCACGAGGCAGCTTCCCGCGCAGCTGTCGCCGCAACCGGGAACGCCACAGCACGTGAATCGCGCGATGGTCGCGCAGCCCGCGTCCCAGCTCTGCGTGCAGCACAGCGGGTCGACGTGGCAGACGCCTGCGCAGCAGACTTCATCGTCGCAGCCAGCGGTCTCGGCGTGCGACTCGAAGCAGCTTCCGCTGCAGGGGCAATCCCACGAGGCGAGCGGCACGCAGTTGTTCTTGGCGAGGTTGACGCAGGTCGTGTTCCACTGCACGTCGCAGCAGAGCGGGTCGACCGAGCAGACGACCGAGCAGCACGTCGCGTCGGAGCAGCCGGGGCTGAGGTGCGACTTATTGCAGGGCTCCGCGCCCGGGCAATCGCCGTAGCTCCAGCAGACGCCCTTGGCGAGGGTCACGCAGCGCTCGTTCCATCCGAAGGAGCAGCAGATCGGGTCGACCGAGCAGACGGCCGCGCAGCACTCGGGATCGGAGCAGCCGGGCTGCGCGTGGACGACGAGCGGCGAGCCGGCGCCTGGGCAGCCGTTGGGCTGCGCGCAGGTCACTCCCGCAGTCGCGGCGCAGGTTTCGTCCCACGCGCGCTGGCAGCAGGTCGGGTCGTAGACGCAGATCGTGAGGCAGCACTCCTGGTCCTCGCACGCGGGCAGGAAGCTCGCGATCGAGCACGGGCGCGTGCGCGGATCGCCGCAGGTGATGCCCGAGTCGACGCAGAGCGTGCCCGCGTTGAGCACGCAGAAGATGTCCCACTGCGTCACGCAGCAGAGCGGGTCCGCGTCGCACACGAGGCTGCAGCAGGCGCGGTCGAGGCAGCTCGGCGTGCCGTGCGGGTAGAAGCAGCTGCCCGCGGTGATCTCGCCGCAGCCGTTGCAGAGGATGTTCGCGCGCGCGGCGCAGTTCGCGTCCCAGCGGCTTGCGGTCTGGTCGCAGCACAGCGGGTCAGAGGAGCACACCGACGCGCAGCACGCGGCGTCGGAGCAGCCAGGGCCCTGGTGTTCGACAAAGCAGCTGCCCGTCGCGGTCGAGCAGACGGCGTTGATCGCGGGATCCGGGCTCAGTGAGCAGATCGCCGCAGCGGCCTGCACGCAGGTGAAGTCCCAGCTCGCGCTGCAGCAGAAGTCGTCGAAGTAGCAGACGTCGTCGCAGCAGACGCGGTCGGAGCAACCGGGCTGCACGTGCACGACGCGGCAAAGGCGCGCCGAGGGATTCGCCGGATCGGTGTATCCGCACACGCGCTGGCAGAGACCGCAGGTCTGCGTGGCGGCTTCGGCGCACATCGTGTCCCAGCGCGTCTCGCAGCAGAACGAGTCGAGCGCGCACACGCTCTCGCAGCAGACGCGGTCGTCGCAGTAGGCCGACGAGTGCTGGTGGCAGCAGCTGCCCGCGCGCGGATTGCCGCAGCTGAAGCAGTAGCGCGAGGCCCAGCCGACGCAGGTCTGGTCCCATGTCACGGTGCAGCAGGCGGGGTCGATGTCGCAGATGTTCGAGCAGCAGTTCGCGTCGGAGCAGTTGGGATTCTCATGCACCGTCAGGCAGGAGCCCGCGGCGGGCTCGCCGCAGGTGTCGGTGAGCTTGATCGCCTCGTTCACGCAGTTCTGGTCCCACTGCAGGTTGCAGCAGTACTCGAAGCCCGGCGTGGAGCACACGGCCTCGCAGATCGCGCCGTTGTTGCACGATGGCGTCTTGTGCGCCTCGAAGCAGCTCTCCGGGACCGCGCCGCAGCTCGAGCAGTACTTCTTGGCGAGCGCAACGCAGACGTCGTCCCACGCCACGTCGCAGCACGCGGGCTCGACGGTGCACACGAGACCGCAGCAGTCGGGGTTGTTGCAGCCCGGAGTCTTGAGGCTGGTCGTGAAGCAGCTGTTGACCGCGGTCGAGCACGATGCCTGTGCGTGCGCGCGGCCGGCCAGCAGCATCAGCGCCGCGGCAAGCAGGATGGAGAAGATCGCGATGGGGCTCGGGAGTCGCATGGAGTGTTCGTCGTATCAGTCAGGCGCGCGGGTCGTGTCCCCGCGCGTGAGGTTCAGGGGGTGGTCATCAGTCGCGCCTTGCCGGAATTGAGTCCGGTGACGTCGCTGAACGGCGCGCCGGTCAGCGAGAAGCCGCGGGTCGATGCGGCGCTGTAGCCGAACTGATCGCCCGTGGCGGGGTTGGTCGAGGCGCGGATCGCGGTGAGCACCGCTCCGGTCTGTCCGATGGTCTTGCGGAGCACATAGATCTTGCCGGCATCGGTGCGCACGCCGCCCGGCACCGTGAGGTCGGCCTTTGGTGCGCCGACGACGACGGTGAATCCGTTGCCGTCCACCGCGGGCGCGATGCTGATCGAGGAGCCGAGCGCGTCGCCAGCGACGCCATCCGGGGCCTTGAAGGTTCCGCGGTACGCGTAGCTCGCGACGTTGGGAGTGATGACCGTGGTCGAGCGCTCCCAGAAGTGCACGACGCCCGCGCCATTCGACGCGCCAGGCGCGCCGACGGCGACGAGGTTGCCGCTGATCGCGACGGCGGTGCCGAACAGATCGCCCACCGCGAGCGCACCGCCGCCCGTCGGAGTGAGCGTGAATCCTGCAGTCGGGAAGGTTCCGACGCCGCCCGTTGCCGACGGCGGACGGTCGTACACGTACGCGCCGCCCTTGCCGCCATCGCGGCCAGGCGCGCCGACGACCATGATCACGCGCGAAGTCGGGCCGACAGGCAGGAACGGCTCCAGCGCAACTGCAGCGCCAAAGTTGTCGCCGTCGGTTGGAGTGCCGAGCAGCGCACGCGTGGTCTGCAGGCCAGCGCGCTCGACGCCGCCGACGAAGTAGTTGCGGATGATGTAGACCGCGCCGCGGCCGGCGTTTCGTCCTGGCGCGCCGACCACGATCTGATCGACGCCTTCGCGCGGGTTGCGGCCCATCGCGAGCGCGTAGCCGAACAGCGAGTAGTCGCGCGCCTGGAAGCCACCGGTCGCCGGCGGCGTGTAGCGCCACAGCTGGTTCCAGCCGTTGATGTCCTCGGCGAAGAGGTAGATCGCGCCCTTCGACGGGAAGGTCCCGACGGTCGCGGTCTCGGTCCAGCGGTAGGCGCCGACGAGTGCAAAGTTGCGCGCGGGGAACAGCGGAGTCACCAGGCTCTGCGCGCGCTTGTACACCGTCGCGCCGCGGCCGAAGAACGCATTCGCGAGCGGGTCCGCTGCGCGCAGGATGGCGAGCGGCGCGATCTGTCCATTGGCGATCGCGACGAGGTACGCGGCGCCTGCGTTGGACGCGCCGACATCGCTGCCGGGCGCGCCGATCACGGCAATCGTGGTCGGGTCGCCGGACTTGGACGCGATGCCGACCGCGGAGCCGAGCGTGTCGAGCGTGGTCACGCCACCCGCGGCGAACTCGACGTCGGTGAGCGGGCACTCGTCGGGAATGCCGTCGTTGTTGAGGTCGAGGCTGATGCCGAGCGCGATGTCGCAGCTGTCGGGAATGCCCGTGAAGTTGCAGTCAGGAACGATGTTGTTCGCGATCGCCTGTTCGTCAGGAACTCCGTCGCCGTCGCAGTCGATCGCAGCCGAGCTCGAGCAGCGGTAGTTCGCCACGATGTTCGCGGTGAGGCTCGCGGTGCGCGCGTTGTTGGCGGTGGCGGTGCCGGTCGGTTCCTGCAGCCACTGGACGAGCGGATTCGAGTAGACGGGCACGACCTCCGCCGTGCCGCTGGCCATGACCGTCTGGAACTGTGCAGCGCCAGCGGTGAACTCCCACGCGTGCGAGAACGCGTAGTAGCCGGTGCATGCGGGAGTCGCGCCGGTCTGCGAGCAGCAGCCCATGTTGGCGCCGAGGGCGCGCGCGGTGCTGATGTTCGGGGCGATGCCGCCGCTGCGGCCGATGACGCTGAACGCAGCCACATCGCCGTTGTCGATGCCGATGTACGCCGCGCTGCCGCTGGTCGCGGAGTCGGAGTAGAGCACGACGAGATCGGCGAGCTCGAGGTTGCGCTGGGCGTGGACCGCGTCGTTCCAGTTGTCGTTGGCGATGACGAGCTGGTTCAGGTCGGTCGTGAGCGAACCCGTGCCGTTGTCGGCGGTCTGGTAGAAGCCCGCGATGCGGAAACGCGGCACCGCGTTCGAGTTCGCCAGCGCGGAGTTCGCGAGGCCGATGTCGGCGGTGAGCGCAGCCTGCAGGTCGGCGGGCGTTGCGAAGAGCGTCGCGAAGTTCGGCGTGTACGCGAGCAGCACGTCGATGATCTGGCCGGTGTCCTGGCAGTTGCCCGCGACGCCGCCTTCGCCGTTGGCCGCGAGGAGCGCCGCCGGCGGATCGATCGACTCGTGCACGCCGTCCGCGCCGTTGTCGCCGGCGGGGATGTCGTCGTAGTAGTCGCCCGCGAGGCCGTTCGCGTCGGTGCGGCTGGAAAGGCTCCACGCGAAGTGCTGCTTGCCGATGGTCACGCGCAGCGTGCCGCGCACGACGCCTTCACGCACGGTGATCTCGGCGGCGTTGCCGGCAGCGAGATCGGCAAAGGTGAACTGGATCGAGCGCTCGTCGAGGAGCATGCGCTCGACGAGAGGCATCTCGATGCCGCTGCCGCCCGGAAGCATGAACACCATCGACTCGCCCGGCTGCAGCTGCGCCGCGCGCGCGGTCGGAAACGACCAGCGGCGGTCCGCGCCGGGAACGTTGTCCGTCTCCGCAAAGTGCATCGACTCGGTGAAGCCGCCATGAGAGCCAAGCTTGGCGAGCTGCGCGTCGAGTTTGCGGTTCGCGTTGGCGGCGTCGAAGCCGAGCATGCTCGGCATCGCAAACAGCAGGCCGGCGGTGACCACGCCAAGGCCCATCGTGGCGCGGAGCCCAGAATCGCGGAAGGCAGAGTCGCGGGGTGAGGTCGTCATCGTTTGAGCTTCGGCAGGAACTTTCAGCAGTCGAGAAGGCACCATGGACGCTGGGGCGACTCGTCGTCGCGCCAAAGCCACTCCGCGGGGACAAGCCTCGCGATCGTTTCCCAGCGAGCCGCGATGCGGATTCTCTTGCACGGCGGGCGCCGTCAGTCCGAGAGTCCATTCGGACGAGCGATCGCAACCGCACGCCTCAATCGCAGAGCCTGACATCATCCTCTCTACGCCCCACATTGCAAGCCAAGCGCAGGCTGTGGGCGGGATTCCGCAGGATTCCGAGGTCGGTCAGGGTGTCCAATCGGACGGTGCCTGACTGCGGCGGATTGCGGCCTTCGTCGATGCGTCAGTGCGGCGTTGAGGCATGCGCCGCGGGAGCGGCGGGGACCCCGCCAAAGCGCCGTTCGCGGGCCGAGAAGTCCGCCAGCGCGCGGTGCAGATCCGCGACCGTGAAGTCGGGCCAGAGCACGTCGGTCACGTGGATTTCCGCGTAGGAGATCTGCCACAGCAAGTAGTTGGACACGCGCATCTCGCCCGCCGTGCGGACGAGGAGGTCGGGGTCGGCGATCCCGGCGGTGTAGAGGTGCGCGGCGACGGCGGACTCGTCGATCGAGTCGAGCGACCGCTTGCCCGCGGCGACCTCGGCGGCGAGCGCCCGCGCAGCGTCGGCGATCTCGGTCCGAGAGCCGTAGTTCAAGGCAAGGCAGAGGGTTAGCCCAGTGAGGTGCGCGGTGGCACGCTCGGTCTCGTCGAGCTCGGCGAGGACCTCGGCGGGGAGTCCTTCGCGGCGACCGATGCGGCGGAAGCGGATGTTCTCACGCAGCATCGTCGGCCGCTCGAGCCTGAGGAACTCGCAGCAGAGGAACATCAGCGCGGCGACCTCGTCGGCGGGGCGCTTCCAGTTCTCGCTGGAGAACGAGTACAGCGTGAGCGCGCCGAGCCCGAGACGGGCCGACTCGGTCACGATCCGACGGACCGTCTCGACGCCCTCGCGGTGACCAGCCGCGCGCGGAAGCCCGCGCGCCTGCGCCCATCGCCCGTTGCCATCCATGATGACCGCCACATGCCGCGGCCACCGCTCGCGCGGGATCGCGGCGAGCGGCGAGTCGGCAGGAAGGGCGGGCGCCGCGTTCGACATCGCACAGACTCGTCAGGCCATGCTTGCGAAGCGCTGGTTCGATTCGAAGGTCTGCGTGCGCTCGGGGCCGACGCTGACGAGCTCGACGGGGATGCCGACGAACTTCTCGACGAACGCGAGGTACGACTGCGCCTCGCGCGGCAGATCGTCGCGGTCGGTGCAGGCGGTGAGCTCGCGCTCCCAGCCCGGCAGCGTCTCGTACACGGGCGTGAAGCCCGTCATGCGCTCCGCGTCGGGAATGAATCGATCGGTGATCGTCCCGTCGGGACGCTGGTAGCCGACGCAGATCTTGAGCTCATCGAAGCCCGAGAGCACATCGAGCAGCGTGCACGCGATCGCGTCGGCGCCGCACACCATGACGGAGTACTTGACCGCGACGAGATCGAGCCAGCCGCAGCGGCGGGGGCGTCCCGTGGTCGTGCCGTACTCGCGGCCGCGCTTGCGAATGCGCTCGCCGGTCTCGTTGAGGAGCTCGGTCACGAACGGCCCGCCACCGACGCGCGTCGAGTAGGCCTTCATGATGCCGTAGACCTTGCCGATCATGCGGCCGGGGACGCCGGAGCCAGAGGGGATGCCGAGCGTCGAGCAGTTGGAGCTGGTGACGTACGGGAACGTGCCGTGGTCGATGTCGAGGAGGCACGCGTTCGCGCCTTCGAACAGCACATGGCGGCCCGCACGGATCTCGTCGTGCACGAGGTACACGGTGTCGGTGATGTGCGGACGCAGGCGCTCGCCCGCTGCGGCGAAGCGATCGGCGAGCTCGCGCGGCACGAGCGGCGTGACATTCGCGCCCAGCGCCTCGAGCTCGGCCATGCGCAGTCCGCAGATCGTCTCGAGCTTGCGAAGGAGCAGCGCGTGGTCGAGCAGGTCGCCCATGCGCAGCGCGGTCGAGCGGCGCACCTTGTCGGAGTACGCGGGGCCGATGCCGCGGCGCGTGGTGCCGATCTGGCCTGCGCCGAGCTTGCCCGACTTCTTCTCGAGGAGTTCTTCGAGCGCCGCGTCCTGCTCCTTGTGGTAGGGCATGACGACGTGCGCGCGGTCGGAGATGCGGAGGTTCTCGCCGACATGCACGCCGCGCTTGCGGAGGCCGTCGACTTCATCGAGGAGCTTCTCGGGGTCGACCACGACGCCGTTGCCGACGATGTTGATCTTGCCTTTGCTCAGGATGCCCGAGGGGATCAGGTGGAGCGCGTAGCGCTCGGTGCCGACCTGGACGGTGTGGCCCGCGTTGGCGCCGCCGTTGTAGCGGACGATGCAGTCGTATCGCGAGGTGAGCAGATCGACGATCTTGCCCTTGCCTTCATCGCCCCATTGGAGACCGACGACGGCTGCGTGCGGAGGAACGCTGTGGTGGGTGTTCGGGTGCAAGCGCGCAGTCTAGCGCGACCGCGCGTGCAGGTAGGGGCCGCGGATCAGGCCGCGAATTAGGCAGCGGGGCGCTGCTGCTGCTGGGACGGCGGGTTCTGCGCGATCGGGGTCGTGTCGCCCGATGCACGCGTGGCGGGGATGCGGATGTTGGAACCGCATCCACGGCAGCGAACCAGCTTGCCGCGAGCGCTCGAGGGAACAGCGAGCACGCGCTGGCAGCCAAGGTTCGGGCACATGATTCGAATGACTTCGTCGCCTGGCATCGGAACGCCTCCCTGGATCGCAGCCAAGTCGAATGATTGGCTGACCGTGCGGGATCGGCACTTTGCGGACCCCGCTTGAGGACAGTTCGCAGGCTCGGCGATTGTTTCGGGACTCCCTATCCTGCGACGGTGGCGAACCTCAGGCTTCATGACAGCGGATCGGTGCCGACGCCGGCGGCTCAGCCGCTCGGGGCGTGTCTCCCGGCGGGGCGGCATCGCGCGCGCGGGCTCTATGTCCACGTGCCGTTCTGCTTTCACAAGTGCCACTATTGCGACTTCTATTCGTTCGTCGACCGCGAGGGGCGGAGCGGCGACTACCTCGCGCAGCTCGCGCGCGACGTCGACTGGACGCTCGCGCGCGTCGAGGGCGAGATCGACACGGTGTTCGTCGGCGGCGGCACGCCGACCTTGCTCACGGCGGACGAGCTGCGGGAGTTCACGGCGCAGATCAGGCGCTTTCCCCTGTCCGCCGGCTTCGAGTGGACCGTCGAGGCCAACCCCGAGACGATCGACCTCGAGAAGGCGCGCGTGCTCGCCGCGTCGGGCGTGAACCGCGTGTCGATCGGCGCGCAGAGCTTCGACCCGCGCCACCTCAAGACGCTCGAGCGCTGGCACGATCCCGCGAACGTCGCGCGCGCCGCGGGATTCCTGCGCGAGGCGGGCATCGCGAACTTCAACATCGATCTCATCTTCGGCATTCCGGGGCAGACGCTCGCCGAGTGGCGCGAGGATCTCGCGCGGGCGCTCGCGATCGGACCCGAGCATCTCTCGTGCTACGGGCTCACCTACGAGCAGAACACCGCGATGACCAAGCGTCTCGAGCGCGGCGAGTTCGAGCCGTGCGACGATGCGCTCGAGGCGGAGATGTACGAAGCGACGGTCGACACGCTCGCGGCCGCGGGCTTCGCGCGATACGAGGTGTCGAACTACGCGCGCGCGGGGCGCGAGTGCCGGCACAACCTCGTGTACTGGCGCAACGAGCCGTGGTGGGCGATCGGTCCGAGCGCGAGCGGGTTTGTCGCGGGGCATCGCTACAAGGTCGTGCCGCGGTTGGGTGATTGGCTCGCGCGCGCGAGCGGCGATGATGCGGGGCAGCCGGTCGTCGATCACGAGGCGCCCGATGAGGCGCGGCACGCGAGCGAGGCGTTGATGATCGGCTTGCGGTTGGCGGAGGGGATTGGCGCAGAGCTCGAGCGGCGCGCGGTGGAGATCCAGCCTGCGCGCGCGGCGGTGATCGCGAAGGCGATCGCGGATGGGTTGCTCGAGCGCGATCTGGCGGCGGAGAGGTTGCGGTTTACGCGGCGGGGGATGCTGTTGGCGAACGAGGTGTTGACGGAACTCGTGTGAGGGGGAGGCGGGGTGCCGAGTCGATGCGGGTATCGAGTCGCCTCGCGCCCACCCTCAGTCTCGGCCGTGGCGGTCGGTGTGGAACGCCGCGGCCCTCGACTGGCCGGACATGAGGGCACCCATGATGCGGCGATGGAAGTCTCGTGCGTGGCACAACGGCGGGTGCCCGCAGGCCGCCGAGTCGAGTGACCATCGAATCAAGTTCAGCGCCGTCGGCGAGCCTGAGGGTGGGCGTGAGGACTCTCACGCACCGAGTCGACTCGGCTTCGGAATCTCCCGTACCCGGCTCCCGTACCCGACTCCACGACCCCGACTCATCGTCCGCTGAAGAACTTCTTCACGCCGTGCACCGTGACCGCGCGGCCGATGGCGGCGATCGATTCGGTGAGCGGGATTTCCTTCGGGCAGACCTTGACGCAGTTCTGCGCGTTGCCGCAGTCGTTGACGCCGCCCTTGGCCATGAGCACATCGAGTCGCTCGCCTTCGAGCGTCGCGCCCGTCGGGTGCGAGTTGAAGAGCCGCGCCTGGCTGATCGCGTGGGCGCCGATGAACTCGCTGTCCCACTTGTCGGCGTTCTCCTCGAGGTTGAACTGCGGGCACGCCTCGAGGCAGCACGCGCAGGTCATGCAGGTCGACAGCGTGTAGCGCGTCTCCTGGTTCGCGGGAGTGTCCTTCGGGCCGGCGCCGAGGCTGTAGGTTCCATCGACCGGCACCCACGCCTTCACGCGCTCGAGGTTGTAGAACGCGCGCTGGCGATCGACCGCGAGGTCGCGCACGACGGGGAACTTCGACAGCGGCTCGAGGGTGATCGAGCCGTCCTCGGCAACGACATTGTCGACGAGCGCAGAGCACGACGGACGCACGCGGCCGTTGATGACCATCGCGCACGAGCCGCAGACTTCCTCAAGGCAGCCCGAGTCGTAGCACACGGGGGTCGTGGCCTTGCCGTCGGCGGTCTTGGACTTGAGCGCGATCTGCTGGAGGCACGCGATCACGTTCGCGCCCGGCTCGACGTCGACGATGAACTCCTCCCAGCGCGCGGCCTCGCCCGGGCGGTCCTGCCGCTTGATGCGGAAGCGGACCGAGCGGTTGGCGGTGGCGGCAGCGGGGGTACGAGTCGGGGAGTTCGCGATTTCGGTGGCCATGGAGGTCTCGAGGAGGGGCGATGATAGTCCCAATCCGAGGCGTTTGCCCCTGATCCTTCAATGCTCGCCTCAGGATGCGCCCGCGAAACCGCCGATAGAGGTCCGACCGAGAAACCCTCGGCCAGACCCCTGATGCCGTCACCTCGCGACATCCTCCGACTCGCCCGTCCCGGCGACTGGACGAAGAACAGCTTCGTGCTGCTCGCGTTCGTGTTCTGGCTCGCCAACACCAACCCGCCGCACACGCCCGAGCAGGTCTCCGCGAAGCTGACGGCCGCTCTGGTTGCGTTCGCGTCATTCTGTCTGGTCGCGAGCGGCTTCTACAGCATCAACGACGCGATCGACGCCGAGAAGGACCGCGGCCATCCCGTCAAGTGCCGCCGGCCGGTGGCGTCGGGCGCGATCTCGCAGCGTGCTGCGGTCGTGATCGGCGTGATCCTCGTGTCGGCTGCGATCGCAGCGGCCGCGTCGGTGAGCAAGGCGCTCGCCGCGACGGTCATCGCGTATGCGCTGCTGCAGGTCGCCTACAACGCGCGGCTCAAGCGGGTCGCGTTCATCGATGTCCTGACGATCGCCACGGGTTTCGCGCTGCGCGCAGGCGCAGGCGCGCTCGCGATCGAGGTGCAGGTCAGCGTGTGGCTGCTGCTGTGCGTGTTCTTCCTGTGCATGTATCTCGGCTTCATCAAGCGCATGTGCGACTTGGTCTCCGCGGAGCGCGCGGGGAGCGCGTGGAAGTCGCCCGCCGGCTACCGAGGGCGCGAGGAAATCCAGTGGTTGCTCGGTGTTTCCGCAGTGATCACGACGATCGCGTACCTCTCGTACACGATGTCCGACCACACGTGGAAGATCTTCGGCGCGCGCGCGACCGGCCTTGCGCTGCTCACGCCGCTGGTGCTTGCGGCGATCCATCGCTTCTGGCGCCGAGCGAACGAAGGCAGCTCCGACAGCCCGCTCGACGCGCTGCGCAGCGACCCCGTCGTGTTCGCGACGATCACGATCTACGGCGCGCTGCTCGGCGTGGTGCTGTTCGTGCCCGCCGCGAAGGACATGCTCGAGCGCGTGTTCCTGCAGCACTACGGCTGACGGCGAAGCCACGCGTGCGAGCGCGCAACCGTCCTAACACCAAAGCGAGCAAAGACCGCGGACGCGGCGAAGCCGCACCGCGGTCAGTTGCGAGCGCTCAAATCACGGCGCCCCGCGTTGAGTTGCGAACGCTCAAGTACGCGAGCGCTCAAGTACGCCAACGCTCAATCACGCCAACGCTCAACCGCCGACCTTGCCATACGTACGCGCGCGCGGCTGCACCAGCGCGAGTTCGTACCGCTCGAACGAGATCGACGGCTTCGACGACTCGGGGTTGAACTTCGCGACCGTGGTCTTCATGAAGTTCGCGTCGTCGCGCTGCGGGTAGTCGGTGCGGTAGTGGCTACCGCGCGACTCCTTGCGCTCGAGGCCGCCCTCGATCATCGCCTCGGCGAGGATGAGCATGTCGTGCGTGGCGCGCGCGAACGAGAGGTTCTGGTTGGTCCAGAGTCCCGTGTCGGAGAGCGACATGCGACGGAAGCGCTCGCGGAGCTCGGCGAGCTTCGTGCGCGCCTGCATGAGGCGCTTCGCGTCCTTGACGACGGTGCTGGCCGCGGTCATCTCGTCGCCCATCTCCTTCGCGATCTGGTACGGGTTCTCCGTGCCGCGCGAATCGACGAGCTTCTGCTGCTTGTCGGACTCGAGCTTCTCGCCGTTGGCAAATACCGACGCGTCGCACTCCGCCGCGCCCGACTTGCGGTCGCGCACGTAGTTGGCCACGCCCGCGCCGCAGAAGAGTCCGTCGAAGATGCACGAGAGCAGGGCGTTCGCGCCGAGGCGGTTCGCGCCGTGGTACTGGTAGTTCGCCTCGCCGAACGCGTAGAGGCCCTCGATGTTGGTCATCATCGAGTTCGGCGCGCCGTAGACCAGGCCCTTGTTGTCGGGCTTGGCGGTGTAGGTGGTCCACAGGCCGCCCATCGAGTAGTGCACGCCGGGGAAGATCTTCATCGGGAGCTCAGCGGGATCCTCGCCCACGAACTTGCGGTAGATCTCGATGATGCCGCCGAGCTTGCGCTCCATGTACTCGCGCCCGAGGTGCGTGAGGTCGAGGAACACCATGTTGCCGCCGCCGACGCCGAGGCCGTCCTTGACGCAGATCTCGAAGATCTCGCGGGTCGCGATGTCGCGGGGCACGATGTTGCCGTACTTCGGATAGCGCTCCTCGAGGAAGTAGTAGCGCTCCGCCTCGGGGATCTGGCGCGGATCGCGCGTGTCGCCCTTCTTGCGCGGAACCCACACGCGTCCGCCTTCGCCACGCGCCGACTCGCTCATCAGGCGCAGCTTGTCCGCGCCCGGGATCGAGGTCGGGTGGACCTGGATGAACTCGCCGTTGGCGTACCACGCGCCGAGCTGGTAGCAGCGGCTCGCCGCGCCGCCCGTGCACATGACGGAGTTGGTGCTCTTGCCGAACACGAGGCCGTTGCCGCCGGTCGCCATCACCACGGCGTCGGCGCGGAACGCGCGGATCGTCATCGTGCGGAGATCCTGCGCGACGATGCCCTGGCAGACGCCGTTCGCATCGAGGATCGGGCGGAGGAACTCCCAGTGCTCGTACTTGGTGACCTTGCCTTCGCTCTCGAAGCGGCGGACCTGCTCGTCGAACGCGTAGATCAGCTGCTGGCCCGTGGTCGCGCCCGCGAAGTGCGTGCGCTTGTACAGCGAGCCGCCGAAGAGGCGCAGGTCGCGCTGGCCTTCGAGCGTGCGGTTGAACGGCACGCCCATGCGGTCGAGGAGGTCGATGATCTTGGGCGCCCAGTGCGCCATCTCGTAGACGGGCGGCTGGTGCGCGAGGAAGTCGCCGCCGTAGATCGATTCGTCGAAGTGCTCGTACTCCGAGTAGCCCTGCTGGCGGGCGATCTCGTTGCACGCATTGATGCCGCCCTGCGCGCACACCGAGTGCGAGCGCTTGACGGGGACGATCGAGAAGAGGTCGACGGAGGTGCCGGCTTCGGCGATGCGGAGTGCGGCCGAGAGGCCTGCGAGTCCGCCGCCGACAACGATCACGCGACGCTTGGTGGGAGCTGCCATGGTGGTGGGTCCGTTCAGTGGTTCAGTGATTGCTGGCGTCGACGAGCTTGCTCTCGATTTCCTTGGCCTTGGCCACGTCGAGCGTGGCGAAGCCGACGACGGCGGTGAGGCCGGCCCCGGCGAGCGAGAGGCCGATCGCCGTGCAGACATAGCCCCAGCGCTGCTGGGACTGCTTGCTGATGGTCAGGCCCCAGGTGATCGCTGCGGTCCAGAGGCCGTTCGCGAAGTGGTAGACGAGCGCCGTGACGCACACCGCGTAGAAGATCGCGTTGCAGTAGTGGAACAGTCCGCCCTGCATGTGTTCCGCAGTGGTGCTCGATGCGTGGTGTCCGTCGAAGGTCGGCATGAGTCCGCCGAAGGTCAGGCCCCAGCGCAGGCTCGCGATGTGCATGAAGATGAACAGCACGCCGATGTAGCCGGTGATGCGCTGCATCGTGTAGCGCTTGTTGGCCTGGTAGCCGTAGCGCTCGGTGTTCGACTTGCCGCTGCGCGCGAAGTACACGCCGAGGATGGCGTGGTACGCGATCGGCAGCCAGAGCACGAAGATCTCGATGAGGATCAGCGCGGGCAGGTTGTGGATGAAGTCGACCTCGTGCTGGAAGGTCGCGACGCCGGCGGCGCCTTCGCCGAGGCCCGCGTACTTCTTGGCGTTGAGGGCGCCGCCCCACACGATCGACGAGTTGGTCGTCAGGTGCGGGAACAGGAACACGCCGATCGGGAGGATGCCGCTGAGCGAGTGCAGCCGCCTGAGGAGGTGGTAGTGGCGCTCAAGGAACGGGGTGTGCTGGGTGGCGTGCGCGTTGGTGGCTGACACGGGTTGTCTCCGGACCGATGGGGATCGGGGAGTATAGAAAAAGCCGCCCATCGGATGGGCGGCTTGGACGGCCTGAAATCTTTGAAGGGTCGAGTTGCTGCGAGTGCGCAGCGAGGCGTCACTCGGTGATCAGTCGGGCATGACCAGGCCACCCGGCGAGGTCGGCGGGCGGCTCATGCCGATCGAGCCGGCGACGTCGGCGCCCATGCTTGAGCCCATGCTTCCGCCCATGCGGGCCTGCGCCTCGCGGCGCATCTGCGCGGCGACGAGGTTGGCGACCTGCACGAAGCGCTGGCGCAGCTGGTCGAGGATCTCGGTGAGCTCGGTGTTTTCTTCGGGCGTGAGGTTGCCCTTGGTCTTCTCGGCGATCACGCCGAGCAGGTCGATGGCGAACTGCGCGCCGGGGAGGTCGATCATCACGCCGCCCGTGTTGGGATCGGTGTACGCGCCGAGGCCCATCATGGCCTGGCTGCCGAGCGTGGCGATGAGCGCGCGGAAGTTCGCCTCGGGGAGCTCATTCGGATCCATCGAGCCGTCGGCGTCGGCGGGCGCGCCGGGCGCTGCCGCGGGGTGCCGCGCGGACTCCTTCTCGGCGAGGCGTTCTTTTTCCGCCTGTGCCTGTGCCTTCCAATCCGAGTCGATGTGCAGCCGGGGAGTTTCGTCGCTCATGCCGCGAGAATAGCCGAGCCGCCGCCGCAGATGCGCGCGTTCGCTAGGATTCCGCCAATGTCCTCGGCGCCTCGCCCCGTGCTTCTCTCCATCGCCGCGATCGCAGCGGCGTCGCTGCTCGGGTGCGATTCCTCGAAGCCTGCGGTGAGCAGCGCGCGGCATATCGACATCGGCGACTTCGCGAATCCGCCAGCGGATCTCAAGGCCGATGTGATCGAGATGTCGCCCGAGGTGGTCGCCGGGCCGGAAGAACTGATCGTCGTCGAGGAACTCGACGTCAAGCGTCGTGGCGCCAAGCGCGAAGCGGCGGCTGCAGACAAGTCGGCCAAGCTCACCGAGGCGCGCGGAGTCGTGGCGGAGCAACTCGCCGACGGCGAGACCGCGATCGACGCGGTGTCGCCCGACGTGACGTCCTCGCGCGTCAAGCCCGGCGAGACCTGGCCCGTCGACGCGCTCGTCGGACAGATCAACGGGCGGCCGATCTTTGCCGATGCGTTCCTCGAGCCGATCGCGGACCGACTCGTGCAGGCCGCTGCGATGCCCGACCGCGTGTCGGGACGCAGGGTGTTCCTCGACAGCGTGCAGCGCACGTTCAAGGACACCGTCGACAGCGAGCTCATCGTCGCCGAGGCGGAGTCGCAGCTTTCGCCCGAGCAGCAGCAGGGCCTGTTCGCGTGGCTCCGCACGATCAAGGAAGAGACCATCGCGCAGCGTGGCGGCAGCCGCGCGCTCGCCGAGGCCAGCCTCGAGGCCGAGAAGACGCAGTCGCTCGAGCAGTTCATGCAGGAGCGCCGCGACGTTGCGCTCGCGGGACGGCTCCTCAACCAGCGCGTGCGTCCGCGCGCGATCGTCTCGTGGCGCGAGGTCGTGCAGGCGTACGAGCGCGACCGCAAGATCTACAGCCCGCCGCAGCAGATCAAGATCGGCCGCATTCGCTTCGACACGCAGACCGACGCCGACAAGATCGAGAAGGTCAAGGCGATGGTGGCGGAGGGCAAGAAGTTCTCCGAGATCGTGGCCGCGATGGGCATCGCCGACGGCGGCCTGTGGCAGTCCGAGGAGCTTCCCGAGAGCGGCATCGCCGGCCTGCAGCAGCTGAGCGACGGCGTGCGCACGCGGCTCACGGGGCTCGATGTCGACAAGGTGAGCGAGCCGCTGCAGCAGCGCGACTTCCTGTCGTGGTTCACGGTGATCTCGCTCGAGAAGCCGCCGTCGCGCTCGATCTACGACCGCGACGTGCAGCTCACGATCACCGAGCGCCTGCGCGCGATCCGCGAGACGGTCGAGCGTGATCGCTACATCAACTCGCTGCGCACCCGCTGGGTGACCGACGACATCAACGAGATGTACCAGCGCCTCGAGGCGTTTGCGCTCGACCGCTACTGGCGCTGAATGCATCACGGCGGCCGGCGCGCGCGGGCGAACACTCCGCACGCCTGCTCGATCGCGACCGCGCTGCGGCCTTCGCCGCGAACCCCCACGAGATCGACGCGGATGGCATCGACGCGCGACGCGAGCCTGCGCAGCTTCGCGTTCGTCGGTGCATCCGTCGGCGCATCCGTCGGCGCATCCGTCGGGGTGCGGGCGCGTCGCGGCAGTTCCTCGAGATCGACGAGCAGCCGCCAGAGGACTTCCTTCTTGCGCGAGTCGACGCGTTCGAGCGCGTCCCACGGGCCGGCGGCGCGCTTGACCTCGACGATCACGAGTTCGCGCGCGTCGGGCGAGAGCACGATGAGATCCGCCTCGTCGCGGCGGTCGCGCGGGCTGCGCCAGTTGCGTGCGATCACGCGGTAGCCGAGGGTCCGCAGGAAGCGCTCCGCCGCGCGCTCGCCCGGATCGCGCGGCGGGCGCTGGAGCCACGCGCGCACGCCGCGGAGGGCGAACGCGATCGCGACCGCCACGCCGTCGATGCGGAGATGCGCGAGCAGGTGGCGGGGCCAGCGGGCGATGGCTTCAAGGCGACGGGCGGGGTCGGTTCGAACTGTGGACATGGGACAACGCTCCCGCGTGCAGGGTCGATTCCCGCCGAGAGCGGGGGCTGATTGCGGCGCGCCACCGTGGAGCGTCGACGGAACGCATCATCGCACGGCGCGCAGGTGCTTCTGGAAACGCACGCACTTTTACGCGCGAATTCTCAACCGCGTCCGCGGTCAGCGCGCAGGCTCGACCACGAGTTCCGAAGCCGCGATCCATTCGTCGCCGAGCTTGACGCCGATGATCGTGCAGCCGACGGCCGGCGTGAACAGCGCGAACAGCTGGTCCTTGCCTGAGCCCGGCAGGTTCGGAAACGTTCCGATCTGCTGGAGCGCACCGTCGTGCTGCAGCTTGATGGTCACGCGGCGATCGCCCGTCGAACTCGCGTGGATGAACCCGATCGGGAAGTACACGTGGCCGCTGTCGTCGATGAGCGAGAGCTTGGCCTGCTCGCCGGCGCGGCTGCGCGCCTTGTTGCGGTCGTTCCACACGTCGATGGAGCTCGAGCTGCCGCGGGCGATGTTGAGTCGCACGACGCGCGTATCCGTCGGCGCCCAGATGCCGCGCACCGCCACGCTCTTGCTGCCGCGGTAGCCGTCTTGCTCGTACTCGCCGACGCCGCTGCTGAGGTAGTACGTGTCCCTGACCTCCATCGCACCGAGATTGTTGAGGTCGGCGTTGGCGGGCAGAATCGTGTCGTTGACGACCAGGTCGCCGGCGCCGATGCGCGAAGTGTTCGCGGGAGCGCGGGAAGGCTCGGGCATCAGTGACGCGAGCCACGCGCCCGAGTTTCGATTGGCAGGCGACCGGCTCGCTTCGGCGATGCGGGCGAGCAGCGACGCCACTTCGGCGACCGCGGCTTGGCGCGGCGCCCGGCCGCCGAGCGAATGGTCGGTGGCGACGAGCGACTGCTCCGCCGCCGTCATCGCTCTGCCGGTCAGCATGAGCGAGTCTGCGTCGACGTCGAGCCACGCGGTCTCCGATTTGGTGGCGTCCGAAAGGCGCTTCGCGTCATCGGCGGTGATGGCGCGGCGCTTCGACGCGTCGTCGAGGTTCCGCTCGAGCTGCTGCGCGACGCGGCGCGCCTCAACGAGCTTCGCGTCGACGGAGTCGTGCAGCGCATGCGCTTCGGGAGCCTTCGCGAGGAGCGCTGCGATTTCGGCGGCGAAGGCGCCGGGAGCCGCTGGCGGCGCCTGCATGAACTTGCGCACCGCCTTGATCGAGTCGGCGCACCAGGCCTGCAGCTTCTGCAGGTCGGCCTCGGCCTGCGCGCGGTTCGACTGCAGCGTGGCCAGCTCGCGCGCGGGAGATGTCGCGCCGCCGCAGCCGGCCATGGCTGCGAGCGCGAGCACGAGCGTGAGAGCGAGCGCCGACGCGCGGTGTGATGCCTTCATCGTGGCAACATAGCACGCCGCGGATTACAAAAAGAACCGCGCCCCTCGCAAGGAGGGGCGTGGTGGATTGGTTCATCTGCCTTGTGATCAGCTCGCGGGCTTGATCTCGAGATCCGACGCCGCGATCCACTCGTCGCCGAGCTTGACGCCGACGATCTTGCGACCGACGGCGGGGGTGAACAGCGCGAACAGCTTGTCCGCGCCCGAGCTCGGCTGGTTGGGGAACGTGCCGATCTTGTAGTACGCACCGTCGCGCTGCAGCTTGATCGACACGCGGCGGTCACCCGACGCGACCGCGTGGATGAAGCCGATCGGGAAGTACATGCGGCCGAGGTCGTCGACGAGCGCGAGGTTCGCGTCGTCGCCGACGCGGCTGCGCACCTTGCTGCGGTCGTTCCACACGTCGATGGAGCTCGAGTTGCCGCGGGCGATGTTGAGTCGCACGACGCGCGTGTTCGGCGGGGCCCAGATGCCCTTGACGATCACGCTCTTGCTGCCGCGGAAGCCGCCTTGCTCGTACTCGCCGATGCCCGAGAAGAGGTAGTTCGTGTCCTTGACCTCCATCGCGCCGAGGTTGTTGAGGTCGGCGTTGGCCGGCATGATCGTGTCGTTGATGACCAGATCCTCGGGGCTGATGAGCGGGGTGTTGCCAGGCACCTGCACGCCGCCCGTGCCGCCGCCGAGCAGCATCGCGCTGGCGTCGGCCATGGTCGCCTGCTGGCCGACCATGGGGAACGGAATGCGAAGACCGAGCGCGTGGAGGAACTTCGGGGGCGCCGACGCGAACGGACCCGCGGGGTAGATCAGCGTGGCGTCGACCATCTGCGTGCCCGGGGGCGACGAGATGTACGCGCCGATGTCGTCGAACATGAACACCGTGCGTCCGCCGCCGGAGTTCGGCTGCGCCCACGCGGCGGGGTATGCGACCGGCGGAACGCCACCGGCCTTCGCATCGGGAGCGCCGATCAGGCGGAGCTGCGACGACGAGATGGCGAAGCCCTGGCCTTCGGTGCTCGCGCCCGCGTCGAAGTGCACGTCGACGACGTACGCGCTCGTCGTCGTTCCATCGGGCAGCGTGACGTCAGGCACGAGGATCGCCTTGCCGATGGTGATCGATCCCGGCGTGGCCGCGGTGCGCGCGAGCTTGCCGTTGCGGTTGTACGTGTCGCGGTGCAGGCCGAGGGACTGCTGCGCGAGGTTCGGGTACTGGGTGGCGAGGGTCGCGGACTGAAGGGTCGGCGCAAACGCGCCGTTCGAGAGCTTCGCGTAGAAGTTCGCCGTGATCGTGTGCATCGGCACCCAGAGCGCCGTCGCGTTGAGGTTGGGCTGGCCCTTGGTCGACGACGAGCGCGCGGCGCCCTTGACGCCGAGCAGGTCCGCGGTCGAGTGCGTGTGGCCCATGCCGATCAGCGAGATGCCGACGGTGAGCACCGCGGCGCACGCGCCGAGCAGGCCGCCGAGACCGAGGTTCGCCCAGTGCGGGAAGTTCAGGTTGTCGGGCGCGAGCTTGTCGGCCGCGATGCGCAGCACGAGCAGGTAGAGCGCGAACGGCAGCAGGAGGCCGATGCCCCACGCGTACGCCTGCAGCCCGCCGACGCCGAGCAGCGCCTCGCTCGCAGGCTCCCAGGTTGCGAACGCGAGCGCGCCCGCGGCGATCACGCACGCGAGGTGCAGCATCGCGCTGAAGAGGCCCTGGTTGGCCCACCAGTAGGCGATCAGCGCTGCGAATCCGAGGACGAGAATGTTGAGGACAGCATCCATCTTGTGTTCCTTCATGCAGCCGCGCATGGCGCGCGGCACGCGGTTGCATCACTGGTTGTTGGAGGCGGGGGACGACGGTGCGCTGGACGCCGGCTTGGCCGACGACGCCTGCTTGGGAGCAAACACGCGCTGCACTTCCTCGAGGCTGGTTTCGCCGGAGCGAACCTTGAGGAGCGCCGCTTCCTGGATCTGGATCATCTTGTGCTCGCGGATCGCGCGAGCCTGCGCGGTGCGGAAGTCGTTCTCCGAGAGGAGGCGACGGCCTTCGTCATCGAGCGCCAGCACCTCGAACACGCCGGTCTGGCCGAAGTACGCGGTGCCTTGGCACACGGGGCAGTCCTCGATGCGGTTCTTGACCTGCACCTTGCCGCTCGGGCGGAAGAGCTCCGCCTGCTTGCCCGCGGGGATGCCGAGCTTCTTCGCCTGCTCGGCGCTCGGCGTGAACGGCGAGCGGCAGTTCGGGCACAGCGTGCGCATGAGGCGCTGCTGCACGACGCCCGACAGGCAGCGGGTCGCGACCTTCGGGTCGCCGACGGCCTGCATCCAGGTGGCGATCGCGGTCGCCATGTTTTCCGCAGGAATCAGCACGTACACGATCGGCGACTCCATGCCCATGAGCGCGGCGGCCTTGGCGCTGCCGGGCTCGGAGATGTCGCCGCACAGGACGACGTCGGGGTCGCGGCGGATGATCTTGGTCAGCGCGGCAGCGAAGTCCTCGACGCCCGGCTCGGGCTCGAACTTCTTGTGGTCGACGCCTTCGACGCGGAACTGCGGCTCGCGCTCGAGGGTCTTGATGTTGCTGGTGTACGCGTCGTGACGGCCGATCAGCGTGTAGCCGAGGGTGGTGAGGCCCTGTCCCGGCGGGGCGCTGACGAGGATCACGCCCTTGCGGCGGTCCTTGGCCTCGAAGATGCGGAGCGCGTCGAGCTGCGCGGGCGCGAGGCCGACCGTGTCGATCGACTTGCCGAAGCGGGACTCGCGGTCGAAGTCGATGCGCACCGTCTGGCCCGTGCTCGAGCCGAGCGACGTGATCGAGAGGACGGTCTTGCCCAGCGGGCCTTCCATCGTGAACTTGCCGGTCTGGCGACGGCGGCGGTCCTTCACGTCGAGGCCACCGAGGCGCTTGACCATGTCGATCACGGCGTTGCCGACGTCGGGCGCCATCGGGTCGCGCTTCACGCGGACACCGTCGACGGTCATCGTCACGGCGACGCCTTGCTGCGCGCTGGCGAGGTCGACGCGCGATGCGCGCGCCTCGAGCGGACCCGTGAGCAGCTGCTCCGCGGCGATGTACATCGGGAGCGCGGCGTCTTCCTTCTGCGGAACGGGCTCGCGTCCGCCTGCGGCGTTCGTGAAGAGCACGGTCGCGCCCTTCTCGGCCGAGGCCTTGCGGCGCGCTTCCATCGCCTTGGCGAAGCCTTCGCCGCCGAGCTTGAACTTGGCGCTCTCGGGGACCTGCTTGTCGCGGAACTTCCAGTACCAGTACATCGTGCCGACGAGCATGCCCGCGGCGACGACCATGGAGATGTAGAACCACGGCACGAACACCATGAGCGCGAACGCCGCGATCGCGACGCCGATGAACAGGAAGTTGAGCTTGAGGACGGGCAGGTTGAACCTGCGCGCATCGGGCTCGAACATCGCGACGAAGCGCGAGTACGCGACGAGCAGCGCGACGAGGACGAGCGGCTTGAGGACGCTCATCAGGATCAGCGCGGGCGCGTCGGCGAGGATCGTCGTGGCGGGCATGGAGATCAGGTCTTGCATGTTGGACTCTCGGACGGTTCGATTCGGAGCGCGATTCGGCGCGGTTCCTGCGCGTGTCGTGATTGGTTGGATGGTCGCCGACGGCGACTCGCCTTAACCGATGCCCTTGAGGCGCATCTTGAGTTCCTCGGGCTTCGGCGTCGCCTCGAGCGCGACGCGCTGGTGGATCATGTTGGTCTCGACGAGCTTCACCAGCGCGCTGGTGAAGTCGAGCATGCCTTCGTCGTGGCTGTTCTTGATGATGTCGAGGAGCTCGCCTTCGCGGCCTTCGAGGATGAACTTCTGCACGCCCGGGGTGTTGAGCAGGATCTCGAGCGCGGGGATGCGCGCGATGTGCGCGTGGAGCGTCGGGAGCAGCTTCTGGTAGATGATCGCGCGCAGGTTGTAGGCAAGGAGCTTGCGGATCTGCTCGCGCTCGTTCTCGGGGAAGAGGTCGTAGATACGGCCGAAGGTCTGCCAGGCCGAGCTCGCGTGGATGGTTCCGAACACGAGGTGGCCGGTCTCTGCGGCGCGGATGGCGGCTTCGAAGGTCTCGTAGTCTCGCATTTCGCCGACGAGCACGACGTCGGGGTTCTCACGCACGAGGGCGCGGAGCGCGTCGTTGAAGTTCGTCGCGTCGATGCCGATCTCGCGCTGGTTGATCGTGGCCTTGGCGTCGTTGAAGATGTACTCGATCGGGTCCTCGATCGTGATGATGTGGACCTTCTTGCGCTGGTTCACGTAGTCGAGCATCGAGGCGATCGAGGTCGACTTGCCGGAGCCGGTGACGCCGGAGAAGAGGATGAGTCCCTGCGCCGCCATCGCGACGTCGCCGAGCGCGGGCGGGAGGTAGAGCTCCTCGAACTTCTTGATCTGGCTGGTGATGAGACGCGCGGCGAGCGACGGGTTGCCGCGGGCCATGAAGAGGTTCACGCGGAAGCGGCGCTGCGTGGTGCCGTCCTCGTCGCCGTCCTTGCGGTAGTCGTAGGCGAAGTCGATCGAGCCGTGGCGCGCGAGGTAGTCGAGCTGGTTCGGGTCGAGGATGTCCTTGGCGACCTGGAACATCACGTCCGGCGTGCAGACGGCGGTCTCGAGGTCCTTGAGCACGCCGCGGTGGCGGACGCGGGGGCGGAGGCCGCTCTTCACGATCAAGTCGGAGCCCTCGACGCGGATGATCGCTTCCAGCCAGGAGACCCAGGCCTTCTTGCCCTCGCCCTCGGCGGTGCCGCGGTGCTTGATCGAGAGTGGGACGAGCAGTTCGTTTCGGGCGGCTGACATGGAAGATGCCTCGCGTAGTGCTTCTGAACAAACCACAGGCGGAGCCCGGACGGGGACCCTGTGAAGAGCCACGCACCTTACCGCAAACGCCCTCTTGGCGAAACGCACGACGAGTGCCGAGTTGGTTCTCGGGCGGGATTGACGGACGGACCACGGTCCTGCATGATCCCCCCGATGGAAGCCAAGATCGTCCTCGAGGGCATCACGTTTGATGATGTCCTGCTCATTCCGGCATACAGCGAACTCACGCCCGATCTCGTTGACACCACGACGAGACTCACCCGCGGAATCTCGCTTCGCATCCCGATCATCAGCGCGCCGATGGACACGGTGACCGAAGGGTCGCTCGCGATCGCGCTTGCGCAAGAGGGCGGGATCGGCATGATCCACAAGAACCTGCCCGCCGAGGTGCAGGCCCGCGAGGTCGCGAAGGTCAAGCGCAGCGAGAACGGCGTCGTCGTCGACCCGATCACGCTGTCTCCCGAAGACACCGTCGGCCGCGCCGCGCAGCTCATGGCCGTGCATGGCGTGTCTGGATTCCCCGTGACCGCCGACGGAACCAGCCGCGGCGAGGTGGTGGGCATCCTCACGCGCCGCGACATGAAGTTCCTCAACGGCCGCAGCGAGGCGAAGGTCGGCGAGGTGATGACGAAGGACAAGCTCGTCACCGCCGCGCACGACACCAAGCCCGAGGACGCCGAGCGGCTCATGAGCCAGGCGCGCGTCGAGAAGCTGATCCTCGTCGACGCGCAGCGCCGGCTGAAGGGCATCATCACGATGCGCGACCTCGAGATGGTCCGCACGCATCCCAACGCGTGCCGCGATTCGCGCGGCCGCCTGCGCGTCGGTGCGGCGATCGGCGTGCGTCAGTTCGAGCGCGCGGAGAAGCTGCTTGCCGCCGAAGTCGATGTGCTCGTGATCGACACCGCGCACGGCCACTCGAAGAACGTGATCGAGACCGTGCAGGGGATCAAGAAGCGCTTCAAGATCGAGGTCATCGCCGGCAACGTCGGCACCGCCGACGGCGCGAAGGCGCTGATCGACGCGGGCGCCGACGCGGTCAAGGTCGGCATCGGTCCTGGCTCGATCTGCACCACGCGCGTGGTGACGGGCGTGGGCATTCCGCAGATCACCGCGGTGATGGAGGCCGTCAAGGCCGCCGACGCGCAGGGCGTTCCCGTGATCGCCGACGGCGGCATCCGCCAGTCGGGCGACATCGCCAAGGCGATCGCGGCAGGCGCGTCGAGCGTGATGCTCGGCTCGATGCTCGCGGGCCTCGACGAGAGCCCGGGCGAAGTCGTGCTGCACCGCGGCCGTCGCTTCAAGAGCTACCGCGGCATGGGCAGCGAAGGCGCGATGGCGCTCGGCTCGGGCGACCGCTACGGCCAGGCGTCGATCAAGGACACGCGCAAGTTCGTGCCCGAAGGCGTCGAAGGCATGGTGCCGTACCGCGGCGCGCTCGCCGACTACATCTATCAGATGGTCGGCGGCGTCCGCAGCTCGATGGGCTACTGCGGCTGCCAGACGCTCGAGGACTTCCGCAAGAAGGCGCGCTTTGTGAAGGTCTCCGGCGCGACGGTCATCGAGAACCACCCGCACGACATCACGATCACCAAGGAAGCGCCGAACTATTCGGCGTCGATCCGCGGGGAGTAATGCGGGCAGTGACGCGCCGCGTGCACGCGACGCGCGTCACGCGATGATCGGCTCGATCACGTGCCCGTGCACGTCGGTCAGGCGGCGGTCGCTGCCGTTGTGCCGCCAGGTGAGCTTGGTGTGGTCGATGCCGAGCAGCCGCAGCATCGTGGCGTGGATGTCGTAGACCGTCGTGGGATTCTTGCGGTCGAGCGGCTTGTAGCCCCAGTTGTCGCTCTCGCCGTGCGTGACGCCGCCCTTGATGCCGCCGCCGCACATCCAGTTGGTGAAGACGAACGGATTGTGATCGCGCCCGCGGCCCGCCTGCGAGCTCGGCATGCGGCCGAACTCGGTGGTCCAGATCACGAGCGTGTCGTCGAGCATGCCGCGCTGCTTGAGGTCGGCGATGAGCGCCGCCGCGCCGCGCGCCATGCCGCGCGAGAGCGGACCGTGATCGCGGCGGATGTCCTCGTGCGAATCCCAGTTGCGCCGTGGGAACGAGTTGTCGTTGCCGCTCCACACCTGCACGAAGCGCACTCCGCGCTCGAGGAGGCGCCGCGCGGTGAGGCACTTCTGCGCGAAGACGTACGACTCCTCGGCCTCGTTGATCGCGGTGTCCCACGACTGCGGATTGCGGTCGAGGCCGTAGAGCTTGAGCACATGCTCGGGCTCGGCCTTCATGTCGAGCGCTTCGGGCGCGGCGAGCTGCATGCGCGCGGCGAGCTCGTAGCTCTTGATGCGCGCATCGAGCCGCGTGTCGCGCTCGCGAGAGGCCTCGTGCGCGCGGTTGAGCTCGGCGAGAAGCTCCTGCGCGTCGCGTTCGCTGGCGTCGTTCACGAACTTGCCGACGGCGTTCGGGCGGAGATCCGCGATCGGATTCGCCGTGCCCGGATAGATCACCGTGCCGCTGTGCTCGTTGGGGAGGAACGCGGCGTCCCAGTTCTTGACGCCGCTCGACGGCAGCCCGCGGTGATCGGGCAGCACGACGAACGTGGGAAGGTTCTCGTTGATCGAGCCGAGTCCGTAGCTCACCCAGCAGCCCGCGCCGGGGAAACCCGGCAGCTGGAAGCCCGTCGACTGCAGCATCGTCGCCGTCGAGTGCACCCCCGAACGGCTGGTGACATTGTGGATGAACGCGATGTCGTCGACATGCGCGCCGAGCTCGGCGACGGTCTCGCCGAGCAACTTGCCGCACTGGCCGTAGGGCTTGAAGTCCCACACGGGCTTGAGCCACGGGCCGAGGCCGTCTTGGAAGGTCTCGACCTTCTCGCCGAAATCGCTCGGCTTGCCGTCGTACCTGATGAGGTCGGGCTTGTAGTCGAAGAGATCGATGTGGCTCGCCGCGCCCGCCATGAAGAGCTGCACGACGCGCTTGGCCTTGGGCGCGAACGCGAGCGGCGGCGGCGATCGGTCGTCGCCGAACATCGAGAACGCGTCGCGCGAGAGCATCGACGCGAGCGCCACGCCGCCGAGTCCGCCGCCCGCATGCCACAGGAACTCGCGCCGGTCGATCGGGCGCTGCGCGGAAGTGCGGTGGAATGGCGAGTCGTTGCGCATGGCGTGTCCCGCGGGTCAGTCGATGAAGGAGAACTCGTTGAGGTTGAGGATCACGCGGCACGCGTTGGCGAGGCCGTGTTTCTCGGTGAATGCGACGAGGCGCTGCGATTCGTCGGCGGTCGGCGCGCGGCCGAGCGCGAGGCGGAAGGCGTGCGTGATGCGCGCGGCGTTGCTTGCGGTGTCGCCTGCGGAGTCGTTCGCCGGCACCTCGCGCTCGACGCGATCGGCAAATCGCTGCGCCTGCGCGAGCATGAAGCCGTTGTTGAGGTACGCGAGCGCCTGGTTGGGCGACAGGCTCTCGTTGCGCTTGTCGACGCGCATCGAGGGATCGGCGCAATCAAGCGCGGTCATGAACGGCTGCATCTGCGAGCGAACGACGAAGCGATACACGCTGCGACGGAAGGTGCGCGGATCGTTCGGATCGGCGAGGTCGTAGCGGTAGTGCGGCGAATGCTCGGGCTGCTCGATCACGAAGTCCTGCCAGCCTGGGCCGCTGGCGGTGAGATCGAGCGAGCCGCTCGTCGCGAGCACCGCGTCGCGCAGCGCGTCGGAGTCGAGCTTGCGTGCGTTCGCGCGCCAGAGAAGGGTGTTGCTGCGGTCGATCGACTCGGAGTTTTGCGCGGCGGCTTGCGTGGAGGCCGCATTGTCCACGCTCGATCGCTGCTTGTACGCGGCGCTCGTCACGATGAGCTTGTGCAGCGACTTGATCGAGCCGCGCATGTCGTCGCGGAATGTCGCCGCGAGCCAGTCGAGGAGCTCGGGCTGCGTGGGCCTGGCGCCCATGCGGCCGAAATCGTTCGGCGTGTCGGCGATCGCGCGGCCAAAGTGATACTGCCACACGCGGTTCACGATCGAGCGCCAGGTGAGCGGATTGCGCGGATCGGTGAGCCAGTGCGCGAGCGCGGCGCGTCGCGCGGATTCGCCGTCGCTTGGCGAGATGTTGTCGAACTTCGCGGGTAAGAGCGGGGCGAGTGCGGCCAGCGCCGCGGGCTCGACGACCTTGCCTGGCGCCGTGACCTGGCCGCGCGCGAGCACGCGGATCTCGCGCGGCCTTCCGCCGTTGGCGCCCGTCCCGACGAATGTCCCTGAGCCCGTGAACACCGTGCCCGCGTAGACGAGCTCTGGCGCAGGCAGCGCTGCGAGCGTTTGCGTCGCGTGCGCGAGCTCCGCATCGGCGTTCGCGCGCGCGTCGCGCGAGGTGGCGTCGAGCACGCGATCGCGGAGCGCGATGCGCTGGGCCTTGAGCATGTCGAGTTCGCGCGCGCGCTGGTCCACGAGCTTCGCATCTGCGTTCGCCGCGGGATAGATGCCGTCGGTGAGGTTCACGCGCCGCCAGCGTTCGGCGTACTCGATGCTGTCGGCGCTGGTGACGGCCGCGCCGAGCGCGATGTTGCGCTGCGTCGCGTCGATCGCCTCCAGTTCCGCGAGCGCGAAGATGAAGTCGTCCTTGCGCGGCGCGAGCGTGGTCGCGGTCACGCGGATGTAGCGGGCGACCGTGCCCTTGGCGTCGAAGCGCTGTGGCGCGATGCTCGCCGCGCCGGCTTCGCCTTCGTTTCGCACGGCGATCGTGCGCACGCTCGACGGATCGGCGGCATTGAAGCCAGCGTCATCGCTCGCCTCGATGCGGAACGCGCGCGGAAAGCCGAACCCATCGCCGATCCCGTTGAAGTCGTCGTGGCACGGCGCAAGCACGATCGCGTCGAGCGCGACCGAGCGACCGAGGTCGACCTGCACCCATTTCTTCCCGGCGTGCGCGTCGAGCGCGATCTCGCTGTGGTAGCCGAACTCGGGCGCGTTCGCGCCCATCGGCTTGCTCGCCGCGGCGATCGCGCGGTCGAGCGCGAGGAGTTCGTCGCCCGCAGACTTCGCGAACGCGCTGTCGATGCGCGCAAGCTCCGCCGTCGCCTTCGCGCGTGCCGCGGTGAGCGCGGCGCGCTGCGCGGCGATCGCGGGATCCGCGTCGAACGCCTTGTCCGCGCGGTCGACCGCCGCGAACACCGCCTGCAGCGCGTAGTAGTCGTCCTGCGTCACCGGATCGAACTTGTGGTTGTGGCACTGCGCGCACTGCACCGTCACGCTCGCGAAGGTGCCGATCGCGTTGCCCACCATGTCGTCGCGGTCGAAGTGCCGCGCGAACTTGCCGTCGATCTTGTCCTCGCTGACTTCCGCGTGGCCGATGAAATCCCACGGTCCCGCCGCGATGAAACCGAGCGCCTCGACTCCGTCGCGCGTGTTCGGATAGAGCGCGTCGCCTGCGAGCTGCTCCTCGACGAATCGCGCGTACGGCTTGTCGTCGTTGAGCGCGCGGATCACATAGTCGCGGTACGGCCACGCGTGGTCGCGCGGCTTGTCCTTGTCGTAGCCGTGCGTGTCGGCGTAGTGCACGACATCGAGCCAGTGCCGCGCCCAGCGCTCGCCGTAGCGCGGCGAGGCGAGCAGGCGATCGACGAGCCGCTCGTACTTGTCGGCCGCGGGATCGGCGGCGTAGGCGTCGATCTCGTCCGCCGTCGGCGGCAGGCCGATCAGGTCGAAGTACACCCGGCGGCACAGCGTGCGCGCGTCGGCTTCGGGCGACATGGCGAGCGCGTTCTCGGCGAGCTTCGCGGAGATGAACGCGTCGATGGGATTCGCGCCTGCTCCAGGAACCGCAGGCTTCACGATCGGCTTGAGGCTCCACCAATCCAGCGGGTTCGCGACCTGCACGCTCGCGGTCACGGGCCATTCGGCGCCGTCGTCGATCCAGCGGCGAATCACGCCGATCTCGGCGTCGCTCAGCCGGGCGCCTTTCGGAGGCATCTGCATGTCGGGCTCGAGTCCCGCGATGTAGCGCACGAGCGGACTCGTGGCGCTGTCGCCAGGCTTGATGTTCGGCGCCGACGACTCGCCGCCGTTGAGCGCGATCGTCTTCACATCGAGCCGGAAACCGCTCTTCTGCTTCTCAGGTCCGTGGCAGGCGAGGCAGCGCGCGGCGAGGATCGGCGCGACATCACGCTCGAAGTCGACGGCCTGCGCGGCGGGCGGCGGCAACTCGGCAGCCTGCAGGCTGGTGCATGCGGCGATTCCGATGATGAGCGACGCAAGCGGCAAGTCCGCAGCCTACTGGAGGGTGCGGCGGCAGCCAACCTGATTCTTTACGGGATCGAGGTCGGTGCGCGCTGCGAATGCCGGTGACAGGAATCGAACCTGCAAGCCTTTAGGGGGCGGCGGATTTTGAATCCGCTGCGTCTGCCAGTTCCGCCACACCGGCGAGTGTGAGTGGGGGCGCAGTGTAGCGGCTGTGCGAACGATGTTGAGTTTCCCCGTTTTTGAGTTTCTTCGGGAGGGAACTGAGAGACCGCCTGCGCTCGCGCGGAAGGCGGTGACGTCGCGGTCCCGTGCCGTCATGTCGCGCGCCCGTCTTGTCTCACGACCCGAACACTGGAGAAACCATGAAGACCCGTATCCGTGCATTCGCCCTCACATCCATCTTCGCCGCACTTTCCGCGGCGTTGCCCGCGTTTGCGGGCGACAGCTGCGCGGCGCCGACCCCTGTGGCTGGCTCCGTGATCGTCCCCTTCGACTTCACGGGCAGCACCCTCGACGGCCAGGGCAACCTCAACGGCTGCCTGGTCAACGGCTCGACCATCGCCCGCGACCTCTGGTTCTGCTTCACGTCCGACGTCGACGGCACGGTCACCATCTCGACCTGCGGATACACGCAGCTCGACACCGCGCTCGCGATCTACCCCGACAGCGTCGGCTGCGGATGCCCAGGCGACACGCCGCCGACCTGCTGTGCGGACGACGTCTGCGGCAAGCAGGCGGAGCTCACCTGCGATGTCCGCTGCGGACACCGCTACATGGTCCAGCTCGGCGCGAAGGCAGGCGGAAGCAACCCGATCGGCCAGATCAAGTTCAGCACCGTGGGCAATCCCTGCGACAACGGCGGCGGCGGCAACAACACGCCGATCAGCTGCGACTGCTGCGGTGAGCGTCCGCCGCTCGCGGACAGCCTCGCGACGCCGTTCGATCCGGGCCTGGTGTCGGCGGTGACCAACTACCAGCCGAGCGCGAACTCGCCCGCGGTGTACCTCATCGATCTCGGCGGACAGGGCTCCGCGCCGCTCGGCGCGAACTGGGCGACCGACCGCTACTCGCATCCCGATTGGTCGATGGGCAAGCTCGGCGGCGTGTTCGGCGTGACGCTGGACAGCACGGGCAACATCTTCGCCGCGCACACGTCGGTGTACAGCATGGGCAACGATCCGCTCGGTTTCGGCGGTCCAGGCGCGATCTATCGCCTCGACGGCAACACCGGCAGCGCGTCGCTTGTCATCGCGCTTCCGCAGCAGCTCGATCCGACCGAGCCTGTCGGACAGCAGTACCCAGGCATCGGCCAGCTCACGTGGGACTGCGGCTCGAACCGCCTCTACGCGTCGAACTTCGAGGACGGCCGCATCTACGCGATCGATCCGAGCGCGCCCGCGGGCAGCCGCATCAAGGCGATCCTCGATCACAACGGCACGGCGAATCCTCCGGTGAGCGTGCCCGCGAGCGACGGCACTGCGTCGATCCCCGGTGAACCCGCAGGCTTCTCGCCGCTCGGCGAGCGCGTGTGGGCGCTCAAGGCAACGGGTGGCCGTCTCTACTACTCGATCTGGGAGGAGGATCTCTCTCGTCCGAACGCGACCAAGGACAACACCGTCTGGTCGGTCGGCCTCGATGCGAACGGCAACTTCGTCGCGAACTCCGCGCGCTTCGAGCTGTCCCTCCCGCAGTACAGCGGCAACGCGTCGATGCCCATCGCCGACATCTCGTTCGATGACAACTGCTGCATGCTCGTCGCCGAGCGCAGCATGTACGACGACGGCGGCACCACGGCGCACTCCTCGCGTGCCTTCCGCATCTGCCAGGATGCAGCGGGCGCTTGGGGCGTCGGACAGCAGTACGTCGTCGGCGGCTACAGCGTCGGCGACAACGCGACCGGCGGCATCGGCTACGCAGGCGGCGGACTCGACCAGGTGTGGAACATGTCCGACGCGATCAGCTATCCGAATCCCGCGGTGTACGGCCTCTACGGCCAGTCTGCGGCGGGCTCGACGCCGGCGCAGTCGCTCTGGGTCGACGTCGACGGCAACACCGGCAACGGCCAGACGCAGAAGACGCAGCTCGGCTCTATCGAGCTCAACTGCCTCGCCGCCGAGCAGCCGTGCAAGTTCAGCACCCAGGACATCGAGTGCAAGCCGAACGCCGACGGAACCATGGGCTTCGTGTGGCACGTCCAGATCACGAACAACTCGGCGATCCCCGCGAACCTGCTGATCCTTCCCGACAACGCGTTCTCGCCGAACAACGTGCTCGTGATCAATCCGCCGCTTGCTCCGGGCGCGTCGACCACGCTGGTGATCCCGATCAACATCGGCGTGCCCGGCTCGCAGTTCTGCTTCGGCGCGACGCTCGCAGGCAGCACCGGCGACGCGTGCTGCACCGAGGAAGTCTGCATCGACCTGCCCGACTGCACCTGCATGCAGACCGGCGTCTCGACGCAGGATGTCGCTGGTGCGAACAACTTCCAGTTCTCGATCAGCCTCACCAACCTCACGCCGTTCCCGGGTCCGGGCTTCGCGGGTGAATGGGTGAGCCTCGCGGTGGCTCCTGGCTATGCGGCCACGATCACGCCGACGCTCATCGACATCCCCACGCTGCCGCTGCTCGCGTCGACCACCGTCGGCCCGATCTCGGTCAGCACCGCGCTGCCCGCGGGAACGCAGATCACGGTGATCGTCGGCCTGCACTCGCAGACCTTCCATCCGTGCTGCTTCCGTGAGATCACGGTCACGGTGCCGGCCGCCAACGCGAGCACGGTTCCGGGCGATGCGACCGGCGACGGCGTCGTGAATGCGAAGGACCTGGGCTCCGTGCTCTCCAACTGGGGCGGCGCAGGCTCGACCGACTTCAACCATGACGGCACGACCAATGGGCAGGACCTCGCGATCCTGCTCGCGAACTGGGGCTGAACGGCGGGACGAACTGCCGCGAAAGCGGCGGTGCCGAAGCTCCTCTCCTCACGCGGCCCGCGGGTTTCCTCCCCGCGGGCCGCGGACTTTTTTGCGCGATGGCGCGCAGCGGCTTCGGTAGCATCCCTCGCAATGCCGCAGGCCTTCTCAGACTCGATCGTCGCAGCGCTGCCCGATGCCGTGATCACCATCGATCGCACGAGCACGATCCTCGAGGTCAACGACGCGGCGGTGCGGCTCTTCGGCTACCCGCGCGAGGCGTTCGTCGGCCGCACGCTGGCGGAGACGATCATTCCCGCCGACCTCGCCTCGCAGCACGCGCGCGGCATGGAGAAGCACCAGCAGACCGGCCACGGTCCCGTGATCGGCCGCCGCGTCGAGATCACCGCGCGCGACCGCAGCGGACGGCGATTTCCGATCGAGCTGTGCGTGTTCGTGAACCCCGAGCGTCCGCGGGAGATCTTCCACGCGACGATCCGCGAGACGTCCGACCGCGTCGCGCGCGATGCAGTGGTGAGCGCCGAGCGCGAGCGACTGAAGCAGATCCTCGACGCGACCGCGGATGCGTGGTGGGACTGCGCCGTCGGCGGCGAGACGCGCTACAGCGGATCCGCCACGCAACTGCTCGCCGCGTCGGATGCGGCGCTGCACGCGACCAATCCCGCGTCGCTGCCGTCGATCCACGCAGACGACCGCCAGCGCGTCGCCGACGCCTGGGCCGCGCATCTCGAGGGAGCCGTCGCGCGCTTCGAGTGCGCGCACCGCGTGGTCGGCGACGACGGCTCGATCCGCTGGCTGCGGCAGCGCGGGCGCGCGGTCGAGTTCAACGCGGGCCGTCCCGCGCGCATCGTCGGCACCATCGCCGATGTGACCGAGCAGCAGGCCGCCGAGGAAGGCCTCCGCAACGCGCAGCGCCTCGAGATGCTCGGCCTGCTCGCAGGCGGATTCGCGCACGACCTGAACAACATGCTCGCTGCGATCCGCGGTCACGCGGCGCTCGCCGCGACGGAGCCCGGCATCGTGCCCGCGGCGCTCGAGTCGCTCGCCGCGATCCAGCTCGCGACGACCAAGGCGAAGATGCTCACGCGCAACATGCTCTCGCTCGGCCGGCCGTCGCGCGAGTCGATCGTGCGCTTTCCGCTGCGTTCCGCGATCGAGGAGGCGCTCGAGCTCGTGCGTCCGAGCCTGCCCAAGACGATCGCGGTCTCGGCGGACCTCATGCAGGTCGAAGGCATCGAGGTCGAGATGGACCCGAGCGCGTTCCAGCAGGCGGTGCTCAACCTCGTGATCAACGCGCGCGACGCGATGCCGAGCGGCGGACGGTTGCGCGTCTCCGCGACGCCCGCGGCGTCTGACGGCAGCGGCGATTCGGTGCAGATCCTCTTCGAGGACACGGGCTGCGGCATCGCGCCCGAGGTGCTCACGCATGTGTTCGAGCCGTTCTTCACGACCAAGCCGAAGGGCGTTGGCACCGGCCTCGGGCTCTCGGTGGTGCAGCAGGTGGTCGCGAGCGCGCACGGCACGGTCAAGGTGGACAGCGACGCCGGCCGCGGCACGCGGTTCACGATCGTGCTGCCGGCATCGCGCGTGCTGCAGGCTTGGGGCTCGCAGCCGTCGCGCCGCGCCGCGCCGCAGGTGATCGTCCTCGCGGAGACGCACCCGCTCCTGCGTCCGATGCTCTGCGAAGCGCTGCGCGCCGAAGGTCACACGGTGATCGAGGCGCCGACCAGCGACGACGCGCTGCGGCATGCATCCGATCCGAGCCTCGGCGTGACCATGCTCGTGGCCGAAGTCGGTCTCGCGCCCGTCGGCGGTCCGCAGGTGCATGTCCAGATCGAGGCTGTGCGCGGTTCCGCGCTGCCGGCGGTGTTCATGTCGGCGTCGCCGGCGTTCGCGCTCCCACTGAGCGACCGTCGCGACATCACGCTCCTGCAGAAGCCGTTCGAGATCGTCGATCTCGTGACCGCGCTCGCCGACTGCACGCTCGGCCGCGTGTGAGTTGCGATTTGCGATTTTTCCTGCGTTGCCTCTAGGCGAGACGCGATCTGGTCGTATACTAACAAACGCCGAACATCGGTTCGGCACATCTCGGTTGCGAATGGCGGGCTCAAGATCCAGCGCGGCGACGTGCTGTTGCTGTTCTGTTGCGAGCACGCGCGGATGCGCGTCTTCTCTTGCTCCCGATTGCTGTTCCCGATTGCTGTTCACGGATGAACGACTTCCAGCTTGGCTTGTGGGTGAGGCGCGTGCGTTGTTGCGTGCGTTGTCGCGTGCGTTGTCGCGTGCGTTGTCGCATGGGGGAAGTCTTTCGTGGGTGCGGGCATGTTGCGGGCAATGTGGTGGGCGATGTGGTGGGCGATGTGGTGGGCGAGGTTGCGGGCATGTTGCGGGCAATGTGGTGGGCAAGGTCGCGGGCAATGTTGTGGAGATGCGTCATGGCGATTCAGGGATTCATTCAGGGACTCATTCAGGAGAGCACTCAGGAGAGCACTCAGGAGACCGACGCGCGTTCGCGCGAGGCTCACGCTGCGAAGTTGGCGCGCGCTCGGTTGGCGCTGGAGGGAGCATTTGTTGCTGCTGAAGCAGTGACCGAAGTCGCTCTTTCGCAAGCAGCGGCGCCGGTGCCGCAGGTGGATCCGCAGTCGTCGCGTGGCGTGCGCAAGCGGACCACGCGGCGCGCGCGAGTGAAGGACCGAGTGAAGGACCGAGTAAAGGACCGTGTAAAGGATGTGGCGCGGTCGGTTCAGAGGATGCTTGCTGCGGCGGACGCTGTGGCCGACGCCGTGGTCGACGCTACAGGGTCAGGGGCGAGGCGGGTGTCGCGTGGCGCGCACACGGTTGAGTTGGATGCGGAGCATTCGAACTCGGCGGACCAGGATTGTGTCGGTTTCGCGGGGCTTGCGCGCATTGCTCCAGTTCCGCCACGGAGCTCAGGCCTGCAACGCAAGATGCAGCACGACAAGCACCAGGTTCGGATCGATTCCGCATGGTGCGATGCTGCGCTGGGCGGAGGCCTTGCCTGCGGCGCGCTTCATGAAATCTGCGGTGTCTGTGTAGGTGCGGCGCAGAAGGCCGGCAGCAACAGCAACAACAAGAGCTGGATCGTGCCGTTTGGTTGCGTGCTGCACATTCTGCGGGGCATGCGCGTGGGCAACGCCCATGGTCGTCGGCTGATCGAGCAAGGCGTCGCATGGATCGGCGACCGAGTGCATCCGAATCCGCAGGCGCTCGTCGATGTCGCGTGCGCGCCGTCGGCGGAATCGTTCGAGCTTGTTTCCGACGACACATTGCTCGCGCGGTCGGTGTTTGTGCGCGATGCGGAGGCGCATAGCGAAGCTGGGCGAAATCCCAAGGCCGATGCGCGCATGTGCAACCGAGTCTGGTGCTGCGAACAGGCGCTTCGGCTCGGCGGGGTCGGGGTGATCGTGGTCGATGGCACTGGTTTCGATGCGATGGCGTGGCGGCGGCTTCAGTTGGCGGCGGGGGAGTCGCGGCATCCGCTGGTGCTAGTGCTCACGCAGCCGGCGGACGTTGCGTCTGGTGAAAGCAGTCTCTCGCGTCGCGGCTGCACCGCGCAGACACGGTGGACGGTGCACCCCAGTATCGCCAGCGATGACGAGAGCGCGGATATTTCTCGGCGATTCGACTGTCGGTGGAGCATGCGGCTCGAGGTGATCAGGTCGTCCGCAGGAGCGCCTGCCGATGCGGCGGAGTTTCGTTCGCGCATGGCGGAGGGCAGGCTGGTTGCCCCGATCTCATTGTCTCGCGCTTCGTTTGGCACGGAGGAGTGGGCGGCTCTTCGCGAGCGCGTCGTGGATGCGCGCGAGGCGTGTTCGATCGTCGAAGCGTTCGACGCAGCACCGAGTAGTTGGTTGGCACGGTCGGCGTAGCGGTCGTGTGTTCGTTTCTTGGGTTTCGATCTTGCGTGTGAATCAATCAACATCTCCACGGAGCGCCGGCCCGCGCTTTCTCGGGATCTTCTTCACCCATTGGCTGGTGGATCTCGAGGTTGCCCTCCTGCGACGCGCGATCGCGCGGCGCGCGTCGCAGGAGGCGGCACAGATTCCGGCGCAGATTCCTGTGCAGCTCGCGCTGCCGCTCCCCGTTGTCGTCGTCGAGGAGCGAAGCCGGGTGCTGCACGTCGTCGGTTGCTGCGACCAGGCGCTCGCGCATGGCGTTCGCATCGGCATGACCGCGAGCCAGGCCGAGACGATGTGTCCGCCGCACCAGGCGGACGCGCGGTTCATCGCGCTGCTTTCGGATCTTCGGCAGCGGCACGGTCGCATCGCGGCGTTGAGCGATCGCTTGCTGGCGATTCAATGGGATCCGAAGGTCGCCGCGCGCGCCATGCACAAGCTTGGCCGCTGCCTGGAGCGATGGATCCCCGTCGTCGCGCTCGATGACGATGCACAGAGGCACGGGCGCGCGCCCTGCGTGGATGCGCTGATCGGCGACTTCACGGGTTGCGCGCGGCTCTTCCGCGGCAAGCATGGCACGGAGCAGGAGCTGCTTCGGCGCATCGAGGCGTCCTTCGCGCGACGCGGGCTGCGCACGCAGATCGCGAGTGCGTCGACCATTGGCGCGGCGTCGGGCATGGCTCGTTCCATGGCGCGTTCCATGGTTCGTTCCATGGTTCGCAGCACGCAGACCACGCGCGTCGCCATTCCCGCGGGTGCCGAGGCTGAGATGCTCGATCCGCTTCCGATTGAATCGCTGCGCATCGCTCCCGCTGCGGTCGAAGCACTTCGCTCAGTGGAGATCGAGACGATCGGCCAGCTCGCGCGGCTTGGACGGACGGGCGTTGCCGAGCGGCTGTCGGGGCGTTCGGACAGCGAACCTCGTGCGACGGGAGTGGCGAAAGTGCGCCGATCATCAAGCTTGGCATCAAGCTCGGCATCAAGCTCGGCATCAAGCTCGGCATCGCGGCGATCTTCGCGGCGATCTTCGCGGCATGTCGCGTCGGCGCCGTTGCTGCCGTCGGCGTCGCTGTTCGATCCCGAGCCGGTTGTCGTGGCGGCGGTGTGTGATTCCCCGTCCGTTTCGCGCGGGTCGGTCCGCGTGCAAGACGACGTGCTGTTGAGACTTGATCAGGCGTTCGGACGTGCGCCTGAAATGCCAACGCCGATCCGTTCGGGCGAGCCCTTGGTGTTCAGGCACCATTTCGATGGTCCATGCGCGCGCGTCGAGCCGCTCTATCTTGCGTGCGGTGGGTTGATCGACAAGATCGCGTCGTCGCTGGCTGGCCGCCGCGAGGCGTTGCGTTTCGCGATGTGGACGTTTCATCACGCGGAGCTGCCGGCCGATCTGTCGACGGACCAATCTCGCGACGCGCAGCACGGGCGCCCAGTGGGCGCGTTCGATTCGCACATCGAGCTGAGGCTTGCGCGGCCGAGCTCCCGGCGCGCGCATCTGTGGAGCGTGTTTCGCACCAGGCTTGAGCGACTGCCGCTCGACCACGGCGTCGAGAGCATCGAGTGCAAGGTGGAGCAGTCGGTGCTGCAGCGCTTTCGCCAGGCACAGCTTGTGGAAGAGGATGGGCGCGATGGAGCTGGCGCTGGTGAGATCGGTGCATGGATCGACCTCGTCGCGTCGCGCATCGGTGACGCCGCGATCGTCAGACCGAGCACCAACACGCAGGCGGTGGGCAAGTTGCGCGAGGCGTATCTCGAGACCGATCCACATGCAGCGCAGCGCACGCGCATGCCGACGATCAAGTTCGAAATGCCCGAGGTCGCCACATTGGTCGCGGGCCCGGCATCCACGGCGATCGCGAGGGCGCTCGCCACGCGCACGGCGTGGGCGGCGAGCAGCGTCTTGCGCCCCGGCAACTTCAACCCCGGCAACTTTCACCCCGGCAACTTTCACCCTGGGACTTTCAATCCAGGCACTTTCAATCCAGGCACTTTCAATTCAGGCACTTTCAATCCAGGCACCACGCCGCACGCGGACCCCGCAGACGCAGTGCTTCACTGGCGTGGCGTCGCGTGGCCACTTCGCGCCATCGACGGGTGGGAACGAAGAGCCGAGACATGGTGGGGCGCCTTGCTTGCTCGCACGCCTGCGGCCAAGGCGTCGCGCGCACTTGTCGGACTGGTGGCCGCGCGCATGCAGATCGGCGAAGGCTTGTGGGTGCTGGTGCGTTTCCCTGCGTCGCTGCCTGCGCGCGTGCATCACTCCGCGACCGACTGGCTTGCAGGAAGCGCTGCATCGATCACGCACGGCGTCGATCTCGGCGTGATCGGGGTGTGGGGATGACGTGCGTGCTGCGAACGTCGCGGCGGTGGGGCGAACTCGCCGTGCAGAGCAATCACAGCTTCCTGCTCGGGGCGAGCCATCCCGAGGAACTCGTGCGCGAAGCGGCGCGGCTTGGGCACGCGGGGATCGCGCTGACCGACTTCGAGACGGTCGGTGGTGCCGTGCGCGCGCACGTCGCCGCGCGCGATGCGGTCGCGCCCGATGGCGAGCGCATTCGGCTTGCGCATGGCGCGCGGGTTCGACTTGCGATCGTCGAGTCGCGCGCGCCCTGCGATGGGGACGCTCCCGCGTCGCCGCCGCTCGATTTGCTGCTCTACGCCTCGGACCGCGCATCGTGGGGCGCGTTGTGCAGGTTGCTGAGCGACCGCCTTTCGTCGGAGGGTGATCGTTCGCGACAGCCATGCACGCGCACCGTGCACGATCTCGTCGCGATGCTCGCCGATCACGCGGGCGGCGCGGGGCTGCTCGGCGTGCTGCTGCCGCCGTTGGTTCCCGCGCGCGCCTTTCTCGAGGCGGCCGAGGGACTCGCGGCGATCATGCGCGATCGGCTCGCGGTCGCGATGCGGCGCACGGATGATCCCGGCGGCGTGGTCGACGCCGAGCGTGCGCGCGTGCTCGCCGAGGCGCTCGGGCTCCAGGTGGCCGCGGTCAACGACATTCGCATGCACCATGTGGATCGGCGGCCGCTGCTCGACACGCTGACGTGCATTCGCGCGGGCACGTCCATGCAGCGCGCCGGCGGGTTGCTGCTGCCGAACGCGGAGCGCCGGCTCCGTGCGCCCGAAGAGGTGTTCCGCCGCTACGCCGATTGTCCCGAGGCGCTCGAGACATCGTGGCGGTTTCTCGAGCGTGCGTCGCGGTTCTCGCTGGATGAACTGCGCTACGAGTATCCCGACGAGATCATTCCCGCCGAGGCGCGCGCGGCGGGGTGGACCGCGATGGAGTACCTGCGCGCGCTGACGTGGAAGGGCGCGCGCGAGCGCTATCCGCGCGGCGTTCCGCAGAAGGTCGCGCGGCAGTTCGAGCACGAGTTCGCGATCATCTCCGACCTCGGCTACGCGCCGTACTTCCTGACCGTGCATGAGATCGTCGCCTTCGCACGCGAGCGCGGCATCCTCTGCCAGGGGCGCGGGGCTGCTGCGAACAGCGCGGTGTGCTTCGCGCTCGGCGTGACGGCGGTCGATCCCGATCGCGTCGACGTGCTGTTCGAGCGCTTCGTGAGCCGCGAGCGCAACGACCCGCCCGACATCGACATCGACTTCGAGCACGAGCGGCGCGAGGAGGTCATCCAGCACATCTACGCGAAGTACGGGCGCGACCGTGCGGCGCTGGTGTGCGAGATCATCAGCTACCGCGGACGAAGCGCGGTGCGCGATGTCGGCAAGGCGCTCGGCATCGCGCCCGACGCCGTCGAGCGGCTCGCGAAGGAGGTCGATCGATGGGGCGGCGGCGGGCTTGCCACGCGCGACGACATCACGAGCGATGCGGGGGCGCAGGTGGGGGCGCACGCGCGGGCGCGCGCGGAGATGCACGCTGTGCATGGCGGCGCGGGCGCCGGCCTTCTCACGCCGCTTCCCCCGCGCGCGGCCGAGCGCATGCGCGCCGCGGGCCTCGAACCAACCGCGCCGCTGGTCGTCCAGTACGCGCGTCTGGTCGACGAGATCCTCGGGTTCCCGCGTCATCGGTCGCAGCATGTCGGCGGCTTCGTCATCTCGCGTGGGCCGCTGGTCGAGACCGTGCCCATCGCGAACGCCGCGATGCAGGACCGCACCATCATCGAGTGGGACAAGGACGACATCGACGCGCTCGGGATGCTCAAGATCGACGTCCTCTCGCTCGGCATGCTCACGGCGATCCGCAAGACGATCGACCTCGTCAACGGCGACCGCGCTGCGATCGCCGCGGGCGCATCGTCGGCGCGCGCACCCGACGCGCCGCCGGTGCGCGCCGACCTGCGGGATGTCAGTCCGCCCGCGCCCGCGCCGGACGTGCTCGGCGAACCGCGGAACGATCCAAACGCGCGGTCGGATCCAACGGGCCTGCCCGAGCCGCTGCGCTTTCACGCGATTCCGCCCGAGGATCCGTCGACCTACGACATGGCCTGCAAGGCCGACACGATCGGCGTGTTCCAGATCGAGTCGCGCGCGCAGATGTCGATGCTGCCGCGGCTGCGGCCGCGTTGCTTCTACGACCTCGTGGTCGAGGTGGCGCTCGTGCGCCCCGGGCCGATCCAGGGCGACATGGTCCATCCGTATCTCCGCCGTCGCAATGGCGAGGAGCCGGTCGAGTATCCCGACGACGCGATCCGCAAGGTGCTCGGCAAGACGCTCGGCGTCCCGCTCTTTCAGGAGCAGGCGATGTCGCTCGCCGTCGTGGCGGCGGGCTTCACGCCTGGACAGGCCGACGAGCTGCGCCGCGCGATCGCCGCGTGGAAGCGGCAGGGCAACCGCATCGCGCAGTTCGGCGAGGCCCTCGAGTCGGGCATGCTGTCGCGCGGCTATTCGCGCAAGTTCGCGCAGCAGGTGTTCGAGCAGATCAAGGGGTTCTCGGGGTACGGCTTTCCCGAATCGCACGCTGCGAGCTTTGCGCTGCTGGTCTACGCGAGCGCGTGGCTCAAGCGCCATCACCCGGCGGCGTTCGCGGCGTCGCTGCTCAACAGCCAGCCGATGGGCTTCTACGCGCCGGCGCAGATCCTTCGCGACGCGCGCGACCACGGCGTCGCGGTGCGCGGAGTCGACGTGCATTGCTCGCTGTGGGACTCGACGCTCGAGCGCGGACTGGATCTTGCGCGCGATCTGGCGCGCGATCTCGCGCCCGCGGCGGTTGCATCGGGATCGACATCCTCATGTCGCCGCACGCAGCAGGAGCTTGACGAGGCGTACATCCGCATGCGCGTGCGGAAGTCCTACCTGCGCAACTCCGCCGCACGCGGGCTCGAGCATTGGAACGCTGGCTGGTTGCGCGACGCCGACGGGGCCCGGGATGCGCAGGCTTGCAACGGCGATTTCATCCGTCTCCACTCGCGCGGGCGCAGCGTGCTCGCCGCGCGTGGCGCCGTGCCGTCATCCGCGCCGCCCGCCGAGCCTCGCCCCGAGCCTCGCCCCGAGCCTCGTCCCGAGCCTCTTTGCGCGCCGTCTGCGGACGACGCGTCGACGGCAGCCGCTCCGCGCGGCGACGCGTTCCATGTTCCGTCGCAGCCGGCGATCCGCCTCGGTCTTCGCATGGTGCGCGGCCTCGACGTCGAGGATGCGCATCGCATCATCGAGGCCGTCGCGCGTCACGGTGCGTTCCGGCGGATGAGCGACCTCCTCGAGGCATCCGGCGCGAGCGTCGTCGCGCTTCGCCGGCTCGCGGCGGCCGACGCGTTCCTCTCCATGGGGCTCGACCGGCAGCAGGCGTCGTGGCAGATCCTCGCGCTGCGCGACCACGAGCGTCCGCTTTGGTCGTTTGCCGAGAGCGTCAAGGAAGAGGCCATCGCGGAGAAGGCCATCAAGGAGAAGACCATCAAGGAGGCTTCTCCGCCAACACGGGATCCGCACGAGCCCAACCTTCCCGCCGTGGGCGAGATTTCCGACATCGCCAAGGACTTCGAGGCGACGGGTGTCACGCTCAAGCGTCATCCGATCGCGTGCATTCGCGAGCGGCTGCAGCGCGAGCGCGTCGTACCGTGCGGATTTCTTCGCAACGAGGAGCGCACGCCGGCCGGGCGCATCCTTTCGCTGGTCGGGCTCGTGCTCGTGCGTCAGCGTCCATCGACGGCGAAAGGCATCGTCTTCATGACCATCGAGGACGAGACCGGCGTGGCGAACCTCATCTTCCGTCCCAAGGTCTACGAGCGGCTGCGCTCGCAGGTCCGCCATGCGGTGGCGATCTGCGTGCGCGGCAAGGTCGAACGACGCGACAGCGTGACGCATCTTCTCGTGGCGAATGCGCGCGACGTGACTGCGTCGCTCGCGGGCCAGCATGGAGCTGCAGCGGTCGCGAACTCTCGCGACTTTCATTAGGAGCCGTGTGGCAATCGGCCGCGTGGCTTCCAAAAACAACCCCGACCGAGCGGAAAGTTCGGTCGGGGGCCGCGCGCGAGCGTGGGCTCGCGCGCAAGAGTATTGAGTTGGTCCACTCAGCGGCGACGGCTGCGCGCGGCGAAACCCGCGAGACCGATCAGCGCCAGCGCGCCAGGAGCAGGAACGGTGCCGAGCGTGAACGATCCCGACGCGTGGAAGATCGGATGCTCGCCGTCCGGGCTGATGTCGTCGGCGCCGCGCGAATAGATGATGTCGAGGTTCATGGTGCGCGCCGCGTGTCCTGCGGAAAGCACGAACTGCCCGAGGCGCACATCGAGGATGCCGAGGCCAGCGGAGTTGCCGGCGCGGCCCTGGCCGCCACCTTCATCCGCGTACCAGCCGAGGCCGCCGTTGTCGGGCAGGTCGGGGCGGTTCCATCCGCGGGTGTCTGCGTTGCCACCCGTGTACCAGGCGACGTTCGCCTCGGTCTGGTTGCCGGCGCGAGCGACCGAGCCGATCGTGAGATACGAGTCGTACGGACGGTTGTAGGTCGACGAGCCGGTATCGAGCGGCGACCACGAGCCGACGGTCTGCGAGAGGACCGCGCCGAGGTCGTTGTTGCCGCTGTTGTCCTTGTGCCAGAAACCGGTGAGGTCGCCGGAATCGGTGGCGGTCAGGTTGTCGGCCGCGAAGACCGTGTCCTTGGTGTAGTCAAAGCGGGCGGCGAGGGTGTAGACCACCAGGCTCTGCCCGTCCAGGCTCGTGTTGGTCGAGGTCACGACGTAACCGACGAACGATGCAGAGGCCAGGTTGGCCGAAGCAAGCGCAGCGGCGACGCTAGGGATAGCGACAACGATAGAAGTGCCCGAGATGCCCATTTTCTTCCTTCTCTCTTTGCGCTCGCGGGGAGCGCGGCCGGAATTGCGGAGTGGAGGTGACCGCAACGCCGCCGTGAGAGAAGGGACTCTCGCAACGCGCCCGATTTCGCCAATGCCACTCCGTCGAACAAGACGATGCGCTCAGTGCCGCGGTAGGGACCGCAGCAAGGAGCAACAACAGAAGGTCGAAACATCCACCGACCGATAGAGAAGAGCGCGTCGGGCGGATTTTCTGCGCGTCACAGCCGAGAAATTCACGGATACAAGACGGGCATCACAGTCACGGTCGAGATCGTCGATCGCAGGCGACTTTGGAAGGCCAGCATGAACAGACACTTACGTGCAACAGTCGCAGCGCGGCGACGCAATCGCCTCACGCCGTTCATCGCAATTTTGTTTGCAACGGTCGCCGCACAGGCCATGGCGTGCGGCAGCGTGAAGAGCACCAACCGCCCGCTCCTGCAGCAGCCCGAGTCGACGGCAAAGCCTGCCCAGACGCCGACAGGCGCCGCCGCGACCGGCAAGTGAACCGGCAAGTGAACCGGCGGCCGCGCGCGTCAGCGCAACTCAGCGGCGCCGACGGTCGCGTCGAGCTGCAAGTCCGGCGACCGCGAGCAGGGACATCGCGCCAGGCGCCGGCACCGCTGCCGAGCGTGAACGTTCCCGTCGCCAGCGTGCCATTGCTCTCGTCGATCGCGAGGTCTTCGCCCCCGTTGTAGAGGATGGACAGCGAGTAGGTTCGGGCCGCATGGCCCGTGCTCAGCACGAACTGGCCAAGCCGCACGTCGGTCCCGAGGACGCCCGCCGAATTGCCGACTCGGCCCTGCGCGCTGTCATTCGAGGTGCGCCAGCTGAAGCCCGTCGACGGAAGCATCGAACCGCCCCAGCTCGAGTCAAGCAGCTGGCTGCTGCCAAGGTCGTTGGAGGCCGCGCGTGTGGAGTTGCCCGACGACGCAATGCCGCCGATCGTGAGATACGAGTCGAACGGACGGTTGAGCGTGTTCGATCCAGTACGCGTCGGGTCCCACGTGCCGTCGGTCTGCGAGATCGGCGAGCCGCTCAGGTCCATCGTCGCGTTGTCCTTGCGCGAGGTCCTTCTGCCAGAAGTCGACAAGCCAAGGCGAGTAACTGGTGTTCAGGTTGAGCGCGCGGAACACGGTGTCGCTATCGCCGTCGAAGCGGGCGGTCAGCGTGTAGACCGTGAGGTCGAGCTTATGCGTCGGTCCGCTCAAGAGAAATTTCGCGCGTCTTCAGCCGCAGTGCCGAGCGCGCGGTTCTATCCCTCGGTTCTATCCCTCGGTTCTATCCCTCGGGTTTAACCCTCGGCGCCAAGCCCGCGATGCTCCTCTTCCTCGACCTCCGCGTGGCGGACGTCTTCCTTCGTCTCCTGCAGGCGCTTCATGCGGCGCAGCGCGGGGAAGGCGAGCGCGATGAACGCGACGACGGCGAGTGTGCCGAACCCGCCGCTGACGACCGAGCCAACAGGCCCGATCCACGAGGCCACCGCGCCTGATTCAAACGCGCCGATCTCGTTGGAGCACTCGATGAACACCGAGTTGACCGCCGTCGCGCGGCCGCGGAGCTCGTCCGGCGTGCGCGTCTGCACCAGCACGTGGCGGATGACCACCGACACGTTGTCGACCGCGCCGCTCACGGCGAGCGCCGCCAGCGAGAGCCAGAGCGACGTGCTCCAGCCGAACACGATCATGCAGACGCCGAAGATCGCAACGCTCCACAGCAGCGCGCGGCCCGCGTGGCCGAAGCTCGGCCGCGCCGCGAGCCAGATCGCCATCAGGAACGCGCCGACGTACGGCGCCGCACGCAGCGCGCCGAGGCCGATGGGGCCGCAGTGGAGGATTTCCGACGCATACACCGGGAGCAACGCCGTCGCGCCGCCGAAGAGGACGGCGAGCAGGTCGAGCGTGAGTGCGCCGAGGATGGTCTTCTCGCGCCAGATGTGCTCGGCGCCCTGGAACATGTCGGCGAGCCGAGGCGGCGCATTCTTGCGCTGCACCGGCCGCGGCTTGAGGAACAGCGCCGCGATGCCTGCGCCCGTGCAGAGCACCGACGTCGCGAGATACACCATCCACGTGCCGCCCGCCTGCGCGATCACGATGCCCGCGATCATCGGCCCCGCGACCGCGGCGAACTGGAAGAACCCCGACTGCCACGCGATCGCGTTCTCGAAGCGCTCGGGCGACATGAGCGACGGCAGCAGCGCGCCGCGCGACGGCGCGTTGAAGCTGCGCACGCAGCCCGAGATCAAGAGCAGCGCGAAGAACGTCCAGATCGGCGCCTCGAAGTAGCTCGAGAGCGACATGCCGAGCGCGACCAGCGCGAAGCCGATCTGGGTGACCGAAAGGATGCGCTGTCGATTGCCGCGGTCGACGATCGTGCCCGCGGGCAGCGTGAGCGCAATCACCGGCAGCGCGCGCGCGAGGCCGGTCGCGCCGAGGATCAGCGCGCTTCCCGTGCGGTGGTAGATCTCCCAGCCGATCGCGGTCGAGAGCATCTGCAGTCCCATGCTCGACGCGACGAACGCGAACGCGAAGAACCGGTAGTTCGGCTCGCGCATGGCGGCAAAGGCGTCGTGCACCGGCGCGGGAACGGCATTCGGGTTGTTCGTGAAGTCGGCCAAGCGGGGCCGCACAGGCTACATGGTTTCCGTCACGATGGTGACCGCGGTTCCGTAGCAAAGCACCTCGGTGGTGTTTGCGAGGGTCGACGCGTCGTAGCGGATGCCGACGACGGCGTTCGCGCCGAGCGCGCGCGCGTGCGCGACCATCTGATCGAACGCCTGTTGCCGCGTCTGCTCGCACACGCTGGTGAACTCGCTGATCTCGCCGCCGAAGATCGACTTGATGCCCGCGGTAAAGCCCTGAATCGCGTTCGGCGAGCGCACGGTGATGCCGCGCACGACGCCGATGGTGCGGGTGATGCGGCAGCCGGCGATCTCGAACGAGGTGGAGGTCGGGATGGAGGCGGGGTAGGCCGCGCGGGGAGGAACGGGGACAGACGCATTCATGCGGCTAGTATGCGTCCCATGCCCTTCGCGCGCCACCATCGCCCCGCGGTCCGCATCACGCTCGCGCTTGCGACGGCGGGCGCGCTTTGCGGCCAGCTCTGCTTCGGTCTCGGCTGCCAGAACCGCAAGGTCAAGGTCGAGATCGCCGCGAGCGGCGAGCAGACCGGCCGCACCTTCCTCACCAACCAGACCGACCGCGACAGCCTCGCCGACGCGAGCAAGGCCTACGGCTCCAAGGGCGAGGCCGACGAGGAGCTCGGGCGCAAGTTCACGGGGACCTTCGTCGAGGGCGAGCTTCCGAGCGAGATCGGCAACCGCGGCGCGATCGGACGGCTCGACAGCTCGCTCGGCAGCGCGCGCGCGTACTACGAGCAGTTCGCCGACCGCCGCGACGAGTGGACCGCGATGCGCGACCGCGTCGAGAGCGGCCTGCTGTGGATGCGGCTCTTCGGCCGCTTTGTCGAGGTGCGCAAGCTCAAGGACGACGCGGCCAAGGCCGAGTTCCACACCTGGTGGAACGGCGAGGCCATCCCGCTCGTGTCCGACGCGTACCTGATGTACTCGGGCATGCAGGCGGTCGTGCAGGCCCAGCGGATCGGCGCGATGCCGCGCCGCGCGGAGGACTTCGGCGCGCGTTCAGCCGACGAGTCGTTCCGCATCTCGGTGTTCGAGCCGCTCGCGGTGCTCTTCGCCGAGCGCGGATGGCTCAACGCGAACGAGTTCGCCACCGTGCAGATGATCGGCCTCAACGGCAACTTCTCCGCGCGCGAGCGCGAGTGGGCGAGCGAGAAGGTCTTCATGCCCGCGGTCTCGCGCGTGATCGCGCGCTTCGATCCCGCGCGAAAGGAGATGAAGCTCAAGGACTTCGCGCCGATGGGCGTCGAGTTCCTGCTCTGGCTCAAGCTCTCGCGCGAGTACCGCGACATCGTGCTCGAGTCGCCGGCGGTGTCCGAAAAGACCAAGGCCGAGATCCGCGCGGGCAAGTGGGAGTTCGAATTGCCCGCGCCGTTCGGCTTCCGCGTGATGCAGCGTCCGAAGGTCACCGACGCCGAGGTCCAGCTCGACACCGGCGCGCAGCCGTTCCTCACCAACGGCGTGTGGAACGAGAAGTCCAAGCGCGTCGAGTTCAAGGGCGGCTTCTACGAGGGCGAGTCGCGCTACACGCCGTACAGCGCGCCGTACTACGCGATGTGGGCGTTGCCGTCGCAGCGGCAGGAGTCGGTGTTCGGCGCCGTGCTCCTCCAGAGCGAGCATCTCGCCGAGTACTGCGCGTGGGAGGCCGCGCTCGACGAAGCCACCCGCGAGCGCTGGACCAAGGCGCTCGACGCGATCGCCGCGACCAAGGACGCGCAGGCCGCGTTCGCGATCATGGTCGAGCTCGCGAAGGACCACCCCGTGCCGCTGCCGCTCGCGAAGTGGATCTCCGACCGCGCGGGCAAGCCGCTGCCGGAGGAGTTCAAGCCGAAGCCGGAAGATGATGCCGCCGACCAAGCGCAACGCGCGGCCGCGGACAAGAAGCTGTCCGCAGCCGCGCGTTGATGATCGCACTCGGAGTCGCGCGCGTCAGAAGCCGACGCCGGCCTTCTCGCCTTGCTTGACGACCTGCGCCTCGCCTTCCCAGATCGCGCGGCCGGTGTTGGTGTCGGTCAGGCTCATCTGCAGCACGTAGGCGACCTGGCGGGTGTTGCCCGCGCGCACGCGGTCCTCGATCAGCTTCGCGGTGAGCGTCGCGTCGGGGACGTTGGCCATGTTGACCTCGCCGCCGCGGCCGGCCTTCTGCTCCTTGATCGCCTGCGCCTTGGCCGCGATCTTGTCCTCAGGCGTGCCGCCGAGGTCGGAGGTCATGATCACCTGCACGCGGCCCGTGTTGAGCAGCGAGATGCGGATCTTCTTCATGATCGCGTCGGTGTCGAACTGCTGCGTGGTGGTGTTGATCGGCTGGTTGAGCAGGATGCCCGCGGGCTGGTTGGGGAGCCGCGTGAGCACGCCCGAGCCGACCATCGACTGCACGGTCTGGTCGGCGAGCATGCTCCAGTCCTGGATGTTCATGCGGTCGACGCTCACGACGAGGTCGTTGCCCTTCGGATCGACGTACTGCGCCTTCTGGCAGCCGGTGGCGGAGAGGAGCGAGCAGAGAGCGAGGGCGGCGATGGTGGTTGCGGTGGTGCGCATGGTGGTGTCGTTCGTGCCTGGATGTTGATGGGTGATCGGGATCGCGGATCTGGCGGTGACTCAGCGCTGCTCGTCGAGGAAGGTGAGCCGCCAGTCGGTGGCCGTCGGCGCGGGTGCGACCGAGGTCAGCGTGATGGTCTCCTTCGGCTTGATCGTGACGCTGGTGCTGGTGGTCGACGGGTTCGCGACCGGGATGCCCGACGCGTCGAACCACTCGAACTTGTACGTGAAGCGCTGCGGCGTCGACTGGTCGCTGTACACGTCGACGGCGATGCGCTTGATGTCGCCGTTCACGGTGCCTTCATGCACGCCGACGATGTTCGCCTTGTACTTGAGCCAGCCGTTGGTGATGATCTGCTTGTACGGCGCGCCGTTGAAGCCCGACTTCGCGGTGTTCGCGGTGTTGCAGGCGGCGAGCGCCGTCATGGCAAGCAGGGCGGAAGCAAGCGCGGGTCGGATGTGGGCGTTGGTGGTCTTCATGGTCGTCGGTCCTGCGTGTGGTGCGGGTCTCTCTCGGATCATCGTTGCTGCGGGAATCGCATGGTACGCACGGCCGGCGGCGCGCCGGCGCGTGGAGCGCGCACATGGACGATGGTCGTCCCGCCCGATTCCACCGCGATCGGTCCGATTTTCTGGCCGTCGCCGAGGTCGACCTCGAACGAACCATCGGCGGGCGCAGGGAACCTTGCGTACAGCACCTGCTTTGGCAGCGTGAGCCAGGTGCGCAGATCGGCGCTGTTGGTCGCGAGCTGGTAGATCGCGCCGCCGATCGAGGCGATCCACGCGGCGGTCTTGCTGCTGCGGTTCGCGGCCTCCTCGGCGAGGTAGGTCGCGATCGCCTTGGTCGCGCTCGACACGAGCGTCATGGTGATGATCGCGGGCAGCCTGCGGTTGAAGTCGCCGCCGATCACGCTGTCCATGTCGGTCAAGGTCGACGACGAGTAGCGCGCGTTGCCCGCGCGCACGATGAAGCTGCTCGCCGCGCCGCCCTGGAACTTGAGCACGGGAAACGCCGCGCCCACGTACGGCACCTGCCGGATGAAGAGCGGGATGCTGATCTTGAACTCGACGAGCTCGGGCGCCATGCCCGTCTCGCAGAGGACATACACCATCGACGGCATCGGCGCGCCTTGCGAGACGGCCTCCGCGAGCTTGGCGTCTTCCTCGACATACGCACGGTCGGCCTCGGGCAGCATGCCCACGACGCGCCGGTACGCGACGGTCGCCTGCGCCATCTCGTCCGAGCGGCCCGTCAGCTGGAACCGCAGCGCCTGCAGGTAGGTCGAGTAGGGCACCGCGAACTCCGCGTAGCCCTTCATGTCGCGGATCTCGCCGTAGGCCGAGTCGAGGCCCGCGCGCGTGTTCGGGTCCTTCTGCGCGGCCTTGGCGTCGTAGCCCTTGGAGGCACCCGCGGCGTTGGCCTTCTCCTCGAGCGCCTCGATTTCCTTGGCGTTCTTCTCGACGGCGTCGCGTTGCCATTCGTAGGCGCGGCGCAGCGAGACGCCCGCGGCCTCGAGGTTCCCGCGCGCGAGGTGGTTGAGCGCCTGGTAGGTCGAGCACATCACGCGGTCGTAGGTCGTGCCGCGGTAGGTGACGATGGTCTGGTTGGTCAGGATCGCCGCAGCCTGCTCGGTCACGCGGACATCGGGTGCCTCGTCGAGGTACTTCCACATCTCCTCGTCGGCGTAGTTGAGCGCGCCCATCGAGCGCTCGATGTCGCCCGCGGCCGCGAAGATCGCTCCGCCCTCGAGCTCGTACAGCGTGCGGTCCTTGTTGCTTTCGCGGCGACCTTCGAGGAGCGACTCGTAGGTGCTCTCGGCCTTGGCGTAGGAGCCCGACTCGAACGCCTGGATCGTCGGCTTCATGCGGTCGAGGTGCGAGCAGCCGGCGGCGCCCGCGGTGATGAGCGTCGCCATCAGCGTCGCGAAGAGCATGCGCTGGAATGCTGCGAGGACGAAGTTGGGTGCTGCGGCAGGCATGTGGTTGAGTAACGCGCGACGGCTTGCGCCGCGGAGGGGTGACAGTTTACCTCGCTCCCTGCGCATTCCCTGCGACACGACGGATTTCCCGCGCTTCCCGGCGTCGCCGCGGCACGCACGCGCCGCGCGGCAAGCAACCCTCGGATCGGTCATACTCCCCGCCCCGCGGCCGGGATGTCCGAGCCAGCGGTGTCCACCCGCCGGAGCCCCCATGCACGCCGTCCGCCTTCTCCTCGATTCCGTCCTCGACTACGCGGGGCTCTTTCCGCCCGCGAAGCTCGACATGCAGCCGACGGTCGCCAACTTCGCCCGCTACCGCAAGGGGCCCGACAGCTGGATGCTTGCGCGCCTGATCGTGCCGGTCACGCGCTTCCCCGAGTTCGTCGAGCATGCGGAGGAGTTCCTGCCCGTGACCGCCGACGCCGAGGGCGAGGAGCCGTGGCCGCTCTCGGTGCTCGTCGCGCCCGCGTCCGACCGGCAGATCGTCGCCGATCTCGAGCGCATCGAGAACTTCAACGAGCGCATGGGCGACCGCGACTTCAGCCGCGTCGAGGGCCGCGCGGTGATCGACACGATCGAGACGAAGGCCGCCACGCCGCACGAGATCGATCGCGCGCTCGAGTATGTGCCCGACGACATCTTCGCGTACTTCGAGGTGCCGGTCGACGCCGATCCGCGCGGGCTCGTCGCCGCGATGGCGTCGCTCGACGCCGGCGCCAAGATCCGCACGGGCGGGCTCACGCCCGACGCGCATCCGACGCCCGAGCAGGTCGCGCGCTTTCTCAAGGCGTGCCGCGCGGCCGAGGTGCCGTTCAAGGCGACCGCGGGCCTGCACCACCCGTGCCGCCGCATGGCGACCGACGTCGGCTGCATGCAGTTCGGCTTCCTCAACATGTTCGCCGCGGGCTGCATGCTGTGGAACGACGACGCGATGAGCGAGAAGGAACTCGAGCAGATCCTCGTCGAGGAGAACGCCGCCGCGTTCGAGTTCGGCCCGACCGGGCTCGCGTGGCGCAAGCGCTTCCTCAAGTTCGATCAGATCGCGACCGCGCGCGAGCGCTTTGCGCACAGCTTTGGCTCGTGCTCGTTCGACGAGCCGCTTGCCGACCTGCGTGCGCTCGGGCTGCTGCCGGCCGCGGAAGGAGCACAGTCGTGAGCGGCCCAGGCAACAGCAGCAACAACAACAACAACAACAACAACGTCCTCGTCGATCCCAGCGATCCCAAGCTCCGCTCGTGGGTCGAGAGCGCGAACGATCCGAACGGCGACTTCCCGATCCAGAACCTGCCGTACGGCACGCTCGACGGCGCCGTCGCGGTGCGCATCGGCGACCGCGCGCTCTGCCTGCGCGACGCGCTCGACGCGGGGCTCTTCGTGAAGAAGCTCGCGTCGGACGACGGCTTTCTCGCCGCGCTCGATGTCGCGTGGCTCAACGGACTCGCCGAGCTCGAGCCCGCGCAGCTCACGATGCTGCGGCAGAACCTCGCGTACTTCTTCGCCGAGGGTTCGCCGGTGCGCGGCAAGGTCGAGCGCCTGCTGATCGACGCCGATGAACCCGCCGATCAACCCGGCGAGGACGCGCCGTTCGTCGTCGGCGACTACACCGACTTCTACGCGTCGCTCCATCATGCGACCAACGTCGGCTCGATGTTCCGCCCGACCAATCCGCTGCTCCCGAACTGGAAGCACGTGCCGATCGGCTACCACGGCCGCGCGAGCTCGATCGTGCCGTCGGGCACGCCGATCGTGCGACCGAAGGGCCAGACCGTCGCCAGCGACGACGGCCCGCCGAGCTTCGGCCCCGCGAAGCTGATGGACTACGAGCTCGAGGTCGGCTTCTTCGTCGGCACGGGCAACGAGCTCGGCACGACGATTCCCGTCGCCGACGCGTGGCGGCACATCTTCGGATTCTGCCTCGTCAACGACTGGTCCGCGCGCGATGTCCAGAAGTGGGAGTACCAGCCGCTCGGGCCGTTCCTCGCGAAGAACTTCGCGACGACCGTGTCGCCGTGGGTCGTGACGCGCGAGGCGCTCGAGCCGTTCCGCGTGCCGGGCCCGCCGCGTTCGAGCGACGATCCCAAGCCGCTCGCGTACCTCGACGACGCCAACGGCACCAACCTCGACATCACGCTCGAGGTGTACATCTCGAGCGCGAAGATGCGTGAGCAGGGCATGGCGCCGACGATGGTGTCGCGCGGCTCGTTCAAGGACATGTTCTGGACGCCCGCGCAGATGCTCGCGCACCACGCGTCGAACGGCTGCAACATGCAGATCGGCGACCTGCTCGCGTCGGGCACGGTGTCGGGCGCGACCAAGGACTCGCGCGGATGCCTGCTCGAGCGCACCTGGCGCGGCACCGAGCCGATCACGCTCGGCGACGGCACGGAGCGCAAGTTCCTGCAGGACGGCGACGAGGTCGTGATGCGCGGCTACTGCCAGAAGCCCGGCTATCCGCGCATCGGCTTCGGCGAGTGCCGCGGCACGATCGTCGCGGCGCGTGCGTGACGGCGGACGCGGCGACGATGACGACACTCACGACGACAGTCACGACGACAGTCACTTCGCGCGCTTGTCGAGGCTCGCCCAGTCGATCTCGATCTTCTGGCCGAGCGTCGGCTTGAGGCGCTCGATCGTGCCCGGCGGGAATTCCAGCGCGTACTTCACGCGACGGTTCGAGCTGTAGCGCAGCAGTCCGCCTTCGTAGCCCTCGAGCATCTGGCCCTTCGCGCGCAGCATCTGGTGCTTGGCCTGGTGCATCGCGGCGATCTTGCCGTCGGCGTCGACAAAGACGATGTCGATGTCGACGAGGCAGTCCTTCATCCAGTATGACATCAGCGCGGGCTTCGTGTGCACGAAGATCATCGCCGTGCCCGCGGGAAACTCCGCGCGCGCGCCCATGCCCGTCGTGCGCGACGCGTCGTCGAGGCAAAGCTCGCAGTTGAACTCCTCGCCGAAGAACTTGAGCTTCTCCCGCGGGAGCCCCGTCTGCGGCGCGCAGTTGAGGATGAAGTCGCCTGGCACCGCGGGCGGAACGACCTTCTTCGCCGGCGGATCGGCAGGCTTCGCAGGCGCAGCGGGTGCCGCAGGTGGATCGCCAGCGCCGAGCAGTGCGGCGGTTGCGATCACGAGCGCGGAGCGGAGAAGTGCGTTGCGCGGGTGTTGCATCACGAGCCCCATGTATCTGCAGACTTTGTATCTGCAGACTTCGTGTTTGCAGTCTTGGTGTTTGCAGACTTCGTGTTTGCAGTCTTCGCCTTCGAACTCTTCTTCGCAGCCGTCTTCTTCGACGCAGCAGGCTGCTTTGCGCTGGTGGTCGCGGCGCTCGCCTCGCTCGGCTCCCAGCCGTGCTCCCAGCTGCGCGGGTAGTTGAGGTCGTCGAGATCGAGC
>CAITDI010000038.1 GCA_903891095.1 uncultured bacterium
CGGCCTTCGGGACCCATGCGCTGGTTGCCGGTCTGCGTGACCAACTGCGGCTTCGCGGCGATCGCCTTCTCGATGGCGACGACTTCGCTGAGCTGCTGGACGAGCGGCTTCTGGCCGTAGACGTGCTTGTTCGCGCGCAGCGCCCAGAGGTCGATCAGCGCGTGGTTGTGGTCAGGCGTGCACACGACGACGGCGTCGAACTTGTCGCCGTGCTTGTCGAACGCCTCGCGGAAATCGCGGCAGGTGAACGCCTGCGGGTGATCCTTGGCCACGTTCGCGAGCGCGTCGGAGTCGACGTCGCAGAGGCCGGCGAACACGACGTCCGCGTGCTTGGTCAGCTGGTCACGATCGGCCGGGGCGATGCTGCCGCCGACGCCGACCTGCAGGATCTGCAGCTTGCCCATCTTGCCGCGGAACACGGGGCGCGGCGCAGGCGCGGGCGTCGCAAGCGCGAAGGCGCGCGAAGCGAAGAGTGACGAAGCGGCGACACCGCCCGCGGTGGCCGCGGCGGTCCGAATCATGTCTCGTCGAGTGAGCATCGGCGCATCCTAGCGAAACACGCGCGGCTGCCAATGCGCGCGGCGCGAATCGCCTCACTCGGCCGCGATCGGCGCTCGGGTGAACAGGCTCTTGCGCGCCTTCGCGAGCTGGATCAGCGCAACGCCGCCGAGCATGAGCGCCGCCGCATAGACGGTGCGCATCCCGATCGGCTCGCCGATGAGCAGCCAGCCGAGAAAGATCGCGACCAGCGGGTTGACGTACGCGTAGGTCGCCACGCGCGCCGCGGGCTGGTTGCGCAGCAGCCAGATGTACGCGGTAAAGCCGCACAGCGAGCCGAAGACGACGAGATACGCCCACTCGAGCCAGGTCGCGAGATCGGGCGGGTTCGACGCGAGGAGCGTCCATTCGTCGTGCGACAGGAGCTCCTTGGGCACGCTTGCGATCAGCAGCACCGCGCCGCCGGAGAGCATCTGCATCGCGGTCGCGACCATCGGCGAGTGCGCGCTGCCCGGACGCTTGGACCACACGCTGCCGAGCGCCCAGCCGAGCGTGGCGACGAGCATCACGACGACGCCGACCGTCGAGACCGCGGTCGTCTGCCCGATGTTGCCGAGCTTGAGCACGATCACGCCGGCGATGCCGAGCGCGATGCCGACCCAGACGACCGCCGACGGCTTGTGATGCGACTTGTGCATCATCGTGTCGAGGCCGACGAGCCAGAGCGGCGTGACCGCGGTCATGAGCGCGACGAGTCCCGAGTCGACGGTCTTGGTGGCGATCGCCACGCCGCCGTTCCCGAGCAGCATGAGGCACGCGCCTACGACCGCGGCGTTTGCCCACGATTTGACGCTGAAATCAGTGCGGCGCACCAGCCCCTGCGACCAGGCGATCGCGAGCAGCAGCAGTCCCGCGACGAGGAACCGCGAGCTCGCCATCACGAACGCGCCGTGCTGCGACACGAGCTTGATCGCAAGGTACGTCGAGCCCCAGATGAGGTAGACGGCGCCGTACGCGCTTGCCGTGCGCAGCGCGCTCGGCGCGTGCGCGGTGGTTGCGGAGTCGGACACGCGTCAGCCCTGCACCCGCGCCGCGCTCTCGACGGCGAAGTACTTCGCCTCGGGATGGTGCACGATGATCGCGCTCGTCGACTGCTCGGGCACGATCTGCCAGTTCTCGGTGAGCACGCAGCCGATGCGCTCGGGGCGAATCAGGCGGAAGAGCTTCTCCTGGTCGCTCATGTCGGGGCACGCGGGATAGCCGAAGCTGTAGCGCGAGCCGCGGTAGTTCTGCGTGAACAGCTTGCGGATCTCGGGGCTGTCGTCGTTGCCGATGCCGAGCTCCGCGCGCATGCGCTTGTGCCACATCTCGGCGAGCGCCTCGGCGCACTCGACGCCGAAACCATGGAGATAGAGGTAGTCCGTGTACTCGTTCCGCTCGAAGAGCTGCTTGGCGCGGTGGCTGACCTCGGCGCCGACGGTCACGCAGTGGAGGCCGAGCACGTCCTTCTCGCCGCTGGAAACAGGGCGGAAGAAATCGCTGATGCACAGCCGTTCGCGCCCGCCCTGCCGCGGGAAGCTGAAGCGCTCGATCTCGCGGTCCTGCTGCTTGGGGTCATACACGACGAGGTCGTCGCCGTCGGAGTTGACGGGGTAGTAGCCGTACACGACCTGCGGGCGGAGGATCTTCTCCTCCTTGCACTGCTTCGCGAGGCGGTCGAACACCGGACGAGCCTTTTCCTCGATGAAACGCTCGTATTCAGCCTCGCCCATGTCGCCCTTCTTGAGGCCCCACTGGCCGCGGAAGAGCGCGACGAGGTTGATGTACGGATAGATCTGCTCGAGCGGGATGTCCTCGACCAGACGATCGCCGAGGAACGGCGCACGCGGAAGCTCGACCGTCGTCGACACGCTCGATCGCGCGGGAAGCTCGACGACCGGCGCAGCCGCGCGGGCCTTGGCGACCTTCGAGTCGACCTCCTCGCGCTTGGCGAGACGCGCGTCGATCTCGGCGTCGACCGTCGCGAGCGACTTCGACGCGAGCGCGTCGCACACCGAAAGGCCTTCGAACGCGTCGCGTCCGTAGTACAGCGGGCCCTTGTAGATCGAGCGCAGATGGCTCTCCGCGTAGTGGCGCGTGAGCGCGGCGCCGCCGAGGATCACGGGCACGGTCACGCCGAGGCGGTTCATCTCGTGGAGGTTCTCCTCCATGATCGCGACGCTCTTGACGAGCAGGCCGCTCATGCCGATCGCGTCGGCGCCGGTCTTGCGCCACGCGTCGAGGATCGACTGCAGCGGCTGCTTGATGCCGATGTTGTGGATCTCGAAGCCGTTGTTCGAGAGGATGATGTCGACGAGGTTCTTGCCGATGTCGTGCACGTCGCCGGCGACGGTCGCGAGCACGATCTTGGCCTTCTTCGACGCGCCCGCGTCCGCCTTGGGCATGTGCGGCTCGAGGAATGCGACGGCCTTCTTCATCACCGCGGCGGACTGCAGGACGAACGGCAGCTGCATCTGGCCCGAGCCGAAGAGCTCGCCGACGGTCTTCATGCCGCCGAGCAGGTGGTCGTTGATGATCGCGAGCGGCGCGTACTTCTCCATCGCCTCGACGAGGCTCTTGTCGAGGTCGCGCAGCTCGCCGTCGATGATGTGCTGCGCGAGGCGCTGCTCGATGGGCAGGTCGGCGAGCGTCTTCTTCTCGGCGGTCTCCTCCATCCCGTCGGGAAACAGCGAGATGTAGTGGAGCAGCGGATCGAAGTTCTCCGGCTTGCCCGCGGGGCGCTCGGCGCCGCGCTTGTCGAAGATGAGCCATTCCGCCGCTTCCCAGTGCTCGGGAGCGATGCGGTTGCGCGGCATGATCTTGGACGCGTGCACGATCGCGGCGGTGAGGCCGCGCTCGCGCGCGTGCTGCAGGAACACGCTGTTGAGCACCGCGCGCGCCGACGGCTTGAGGCCGAAGGAGATGTTCGAGAGGCCGAGGATGATGCCGCAGCGCGGGAACACGCGGGAAATCTCGGCGATTCCGTCGAGCGTCTCGAGGCCGAGGCGGCGGTCGTCGTCGTTGCCGGTCGCGATCGTGAAGGTGAGCGGGTCGAAGAGGATGTCCTCCTCGGGGAGGCCCCACTTCCTGGTGTAGAGGTCGTGGATGCGCGACGCGATCTCGAGTTTCCTCGCGCAGGTCTTGGCCATGCCCGCCTGCTGGTCCTCGTCGATCGTGAGCGCGACGCACGCGGCGCCGTACTTCTTGAGCAGCGGGCAGATGCGGTTGAGGCGCTCCTCGCCGTCCTCGAGGTTGATCGAGTTGACGATCGCCTTGCCGCCGTGGCGCTTGAGGCCTTCCTCGATCACGACGGGGTCGGTCGAGTCGAACATGATCGGCGCGTTGACCTGGCGCACGTAGCGCGCGGCGACCTCGGCCATGTCCTTCGGTCCGCTGCGGCCGACGAAGTCGACGCACACGTCGAGCACCTGGCCGCCGTCCTTGATCTCCTCGCGCGCCATCGACACGAGTCCGTCGAAGTCGCTCTCGTCGAGCAGGCGCTTGAACTTGCGCGAACCGTTGGCGTTCGTGCGCTCGGCGACGATGAGGAACGAGTTCTCCTGCGCGAACTCGACGAATCCGTACAGGCTCGAGCAGCCGGGCGCCTGCGGCGTGGCGGCGCGCTCGCGCGGCTTCATCGACTGCTTCTTCGAGAGGCCGAGCTCCTCGACCAGGCCGCGCAGCTCGCGGATGTGCTCGGGCGTGGTGCCGCAGCAGCCGCCGACCGAATTCACCTTGAATTCCTCGAGGAAACGCCGCATCGCCTCGCGGAACGGCTTCGCCTGCAGCGGGTACTCCGTGCGGCCGTCGACGAGGATCGGCAGGCCCGCGTTCGGCAGCACGCTGATCGAGCGGTCCCAGTTCTTGGAGATGTAGGCGATGTGCTCGGCCATCTCGACCGGGCCCGTCGCGCAGTTGAGGCCGAGCGACGCGATCGGGAACGGCTTGAGCGCGTTCACGACGGCGGCGATGTCGGAGCCGAGCAGCATCGTGCCCGTGGTCTCGATGGTCACGCTCGAGAAGATCGCGCGGTCGTCGGGCGTGAGGCCCGCCTCCCTGAGCGCGTCGATGCAGGCGTTGATCGCGATCTTCTGCTGCAGGAGGTCCTGCGAGGTCTCGATCATGAAGCCGTCGATGCCGCCCGCGATCAGGCCGCGCGCCTGCTCGAGGTAGCTCGCGTGCATCTCCTCCCAGGTGACCTGCCCGAGCGAGACGAGCTTGGTGCCCGGACCCATCGAGCCGATCGCGAAGCGCGGGCGGTCGGCGGTCTCGAACTTGGCGCAGGCGGCGCGGGCGACTTCGGCCGCGCGCTTGTTGAGGTCGAAGGTCCACGAGGCGAGCTCCTCGTCGAACTCCCGCCCGACCAGGATGTTGGCGCCGAAGCTGTCGGTCTCGACGATGTCCGCGCCGACCGCGAGGTAGTTCTCGTGGATGCGCTGGATGATGTCGGGGCGCGACTTGACCAGGATGTCGGTGCAGTTGTCGCGGCCGAGGTAATCGCTCGGCATGCAATCGGTGCACGCGTGGATCTGCGTGCCCATGCCTCCGTCGAAGACGAGGGTGCGGGACTCGAGGGCCTTGAGGAGCGATCGCTGCATGGCGCGGGAGGATACGGGGATCGCCGAGCACCTTCAACCATTCATCCGGATGAATGGATGAAGCGTGCCCGAGAATCGCTTCAATTTGAATCTGATTCCCCGCAGCGCGGCGGGATGCATCGGCACCGACTCTACCATCGCGGCTCTCCGAGCCCCCACCATGAACTTTCCGCAAGCCGACTGCCTGAGCCTCTTCATGAGGCGTGCCTCGCGAGTACTTGCTCCTCTCGCTGCAAGCTTTCTCGCCGTCGCGTGCTCCTCCGCACCCAAGCCCGTGGCTCCGTCCAACGCCGCGGCATCGCGCCCCGCAGTGCATCCGGCCGAGACGTTCGACCAGGCGTGGGCGATCGTGCGCGACCAGCACTTCGATCCGACGCTCCACGGCGTCGACTGGATCGCGGTGCGCAAAAAACTGCGGCCGAAGGCGGCGAGCGCGCGCAACGAAGCCGAGCTTCGCGCGGTGCTCAACGAGATGATCTCGCGGCTTGGCCAGAGCCATTTCGCGATCATTCCGGCGGAAGACGCCGACCGTTCGCCCGCCGTCGCGGCGTCCGAGGCTGATTCCGGCCCCACCGATGCGCTCGCGAAGAGCGGCGCGACGAAGGATCACACCAGTGACGACAACGGTCTTGACGGCGCGATCGCCGCAGACCAGAACAAGAACAAGCCGAACGCATCGCAGGCCGAAACCGCGTCGGGCCAGGGCATCGCAGGCCCGAGCATCGCAGGCCCGGGCATCGCCGGCATCGACATCGCCCTCGTCGACGGCGAGCCCGTCGTGCTGCGCGTTGCGCCGGGACTTCCCGCGGCGCGCGCAGGCGTGCTCGTGGGCTGGAAGCTTGTCTCCGTCGACGGCGTGAAGGCCAACGACGCCCTCGACGCCATTCGCACGCAGCTCGCCGCGGAACGCGACACCGACTCGCCGCGCGCGCGGCAGCTCCGCGCGGCACTTGCATTCGCAAGCGGCGAGCTCATGCACGGCGAAGCGGGACAGACGCGCACCGTCGTGTTTGCCGACGCCAGCGGCGCCGAGCAGCAGGTGCGCCTCGCGTTCGAGGCCGCGCCGCTCGGCAGCACGAAGTTCGGCAATCTCCCGCCGTTTCCCATCGAGGTCGACACGCGCATCGTCGAAGTCCCGATCGAGATGGACAAGCCCGTCCGCGTCGGCGTGATCGCGTTCAACATCTGGATGACCGGCGCCTCCGACGCGATCGACGCAGCCGTCGACTCGATGCGGAGCTGCGACGGAATCGTCATCGATCTCCGCGGAAATCCCGGCGGAGTCGGCGCGATGTCGATGGGCGTCGCGGGTCACTTCCTGCGCGAAACCGCGAGCCTCGGCTCGATGATCGGCCGCGACAGCACGCTGGAATTCCGCGCGACGCCGCGCAAGGTCTCGGCCGACGGCAAGCGCGTGCGGCCGTACGCGAGCAAGCCGCTGGCGATCCTCGTCGACGGCCGCAGCGCGAGCACCAGCGAGGTGTTCGCAGGCGGCCTGCAGGATCTCGGCCGCGCGCGCGTGTTTGGCGAGGCGACCGCAGGCATGGCGCTGCCCGCGCAGGCGACCGAACTCGCGAACGGCGACGTGTTCCTCCACGCGGTCGCGGACTTCGTGACCTCCAAGGGCACGCGCCTCGAAGGCCGCGGCGTGATTCCCGACGAGCGCACCACGCAGACCCGCGAGGCTCTGCTGCGCGGCGACGATGCCGCATTCCTCGCGGCCGCCAAGTGGATCCGCGGGACCACGGTCACGGCGCGCGCGTCGAAGTCGATGCCGTCGTCCACCCCGACCATCCCCTCGGCCGAACCGACGATCACGCCGTCGTCGATGCCGAGCGCGCCGGTTCCGTCGCCAAACTACTGAGCTGATTTCGATCACGCCGCGGAATACGGCACACGCCAGCCTCGTCGCGCGCCACCTCCGACACGCGCTTCAACTGAAACTCCGCAACGCCGACCCTCCGATGACGCACTCCATGAACCTCCGCCCCGCCCGCTCGATGTCCACCAAACTCTCGACACGGCTCGCCCTCTCGCTCGCGGCGATTTGCTGCACGACGCTCGGCGCGCATGCTCAAGAACCGCCCGCGAAGGCGCCGACCGCGGTGGCCCCTGCCGCCCTGCCCGACGCCAAGACCATCATCGAGCGCGGCGTCGCCGCCGCCGGCGGACGCGAAGCCTGGAGCAAGCACACCTCGATGGAGATGAAGGGCACGATGGAAATGCCCGCGCAGGGCATGAAGGGCCCGATGGTGTCGCGCATGGCCACGCCGAACAAGATGACGATGAGCATCGATTTCCCCGGCGTCGGCATGATCCGAACGGGATTCGACGGCACGGTCGGCTGGGCGATGGACAAGATCTCGGGACCGCGCCTCATGACGGGCCACGAGCTCGAGACCATGGTGCAGGACGCCGAGTTCATGCGCGAAGCCGACCCGATGCGCCGCTGGGACAAGTTCGAGACCACGGGCGAAGGCAAGCTCGGCGGCTTCGACTGCTGGAAGATCGAGGCGAGCAAGAACGCGCCTGCTCCCAAGGAGAAGGACGCGGCCGCAGAGCCTGCGAAGGAACCCGCGACACCCTCCAAGGCCACGCTCTGGTACGAGAAGTCCACCGGCCTTCAGCGCGGCATGGACATGGTCGTCGACACGCAGCTCGGCAAGATTCCCGTCAAGACGGTGATCCTCGAGTACAAGGAGTTCGGCGGCCTGCAGCTGCCGACGCGCACCGAGGCGACGCAGATGGGCCAGAAGATCGTCACCACGTACGAGACGATCACCTTCGACACGGTCGACGCAAAGACGTTCGAGCTCCCGACCGAAGTGAAGGCGCTGCTCGAGCCCGAACCTGCGGATGAGGACGCGCCAGCGAAGCCGGCGGAAGCGCCGAAGGCGCCCGCTGCACCGAAGGCTCCCGCTGCGCCAGCGGCCCCCGCTGCGCCGGCTGCTCCCGCAACGCCGAAGTCGTAACGCGCGGTGGAACAGCCGCTGCGCAGCGCGCGTCCGTCGCGCCACCCGAAAGGCTTCACCATGCGCACACGCCAACGAATCCTCACCGCCAGCCTGACCGCCGCCGTCGCCTTGAGCTCGGCGGCGTTTCTCTTCACGCACCCTGCTGTTTCGGCGACGCAGCCCGCTGTTTCGGCGGCGCCCGCGGGCGACACGCCCGACGGCAGCGCGCTCGTTCGCACGGCGCTCGATCGCATCGGCGGCAAGGCGTGGCGCGAGATCAAGAGCTTCGAGTCGATCGCGGAGATCTCCGCCGCCATGGGCGACGCGCGCATCGAGTACCAGTTCATCGCGCCCAACGCGCATCGTCTGGTCCAGACGATGCCGGGCGGCCGCGGCGTGATGGAGCTCGGTTCCGTCGGCGGAACGGCGTGGATGGGCGAACCAGGTCAAGCGCGCGCGGTCGATCCGCGCATGGCGGAGGAACTCGCGGGCGGCGGCGACCTGCAGACGCTGGTGCACACCATCGACGCGCGCTTTGAGAAGTTCGAGACGCTCGCGAAGACCGTCGTCGACGGACGCGAAGCGTGGCGCGTCGCGATGTCGCCGAAGGCGGGCCCCGCGGTCGATCCGAGCACGGCGCAGAAATGGACGCTGATCCTCGACGCTTCCAACGGCACGATCCTCGGCGTCGACATTCCCGCGCCGCCGGGCGGCGCAGGTGGCGCGAACGAAGGCGGACAAGCGATTCGCTTCGCAGGCTGGAACGCGGTCGAGCTTCCGCACGACGCCAAGATTCCCGAACCCAAGATTCCCGAACCCAAGCTTCCCGAACCCAAGACTCCCGAACCCAAGCTTTCCGAAACAGAGATCGCCGACGCCAAGACTCCCAGCCTTGGGACGATCCTCGCCTTCCGCACCGCGACCGTCGAGGCCGGCGGCGCCAAGACCACGCTGACCTACAAGAAGGTCGCCGTGAACACGCTCGCCAAGGACGCGATCCGCGTGCCCGCGAAGATCGAGCCCGCGCCCGGCGCGCAGTGAGTGGAGTTGACCACCGCCAACGCGTGCGACCCGTGCATGCCGAGCGATGAGTTCGCAGCGCCCACGCGCAACCAGTCGACGCGGTCATTGTCTTTTCGTGTATTTCGACAACCACCGCGATCGGCCCGCGCGGCGTGGCTACACTCGCGCCCCATGTCTCTTGGAATGTCCTTCGGAACGTCATCCGCCAGTTCATCCGCGCCCGCCGCTCCGTCGCGCGCCCGTCCATCGGGCAACGCCGCCGTGCGCATCGACAACGTCATGAAGCGCTTCGGCAGCGTGCAGGCCGTCAAGGGCATCTCGCTCGAGATCCCCGAGCGCTCGCTCTGCGGTTTCCTCGGGCCAAACGGCGCGGGCAAGAGCACCACGATCCGCATGATCATGTCGATCATCTCGCCCGACTCGGGCTCGGTCGAGGTGCTGGGCTCGAGCGCGCTCGCGATGAAGGACCGCATCGGCTACCTGCCCGAGGAACGCGGCCTCTACCGCAAGATGAAGGTCGGCGAATTCGTCGGCTACATGGCCAAGCTCAAGGGCGTGCATCCGACCGGCCTCGCGCGCCGCATCGACGACTGGCTCGAGCGCCTCGCGCTGCCGGGCGTCTCCAAGCGCCGCTGCGAGGAACTCTCCAAGGGCCAGCAGCAGAAGATCCAGCTGCTCGCGTCGATCATCCACGCGCCCGACCTGCTGATCCTCGACGAGCCGTTCAGCGGACTCGATCCGATCAACGGCCGCCTCGTGACCGACCTCATCCGCAGCGAGCAGGCGCGCGGCGCGACGATCATCTTCTCGACGCACCAGATGCATACGGCCGAAGCGCTGTGCGACAAGGTCGTCCTGATCAACAAGGGCGACAAGGTGCTCGACGCCACGCTCGCCGAACTGCGCGCCAAGCACGATGACCGCGGTCTCGTGTGCGAGCCGCGCACCGATGCGCGCACCTTTGCCGACGCAGCCCTCGCGCGCGGCATCGCGACCGCTGCGCGCGCCAACGACGGCGGATCCGTCGACCTCGACCTCGCGCCCGGCACCGACGCGGACGCCGCGATGCGCGCCGCGCTCGAGATCGCACCGATGCGCTCGATGGCGCTCCGCCGCATGAATCTCGATGACGTATTCGTGGAGCTGGTCGGCAAGTCCGACGGCGAGCACAAGAAGGGAGCGCGGATCGATGCCTGAGCGCCCGCAGCAGTCGTACTTCGGAAAGATCTTCCTCATCGCCTGGCGCGAGTTCCGCCACACCGCGCTCACGAAGGGCTTCATCTTCGGCGCGGTGGCGATGCCGATCCTCATGTTCGGCGTGATCGGGCTCATGCCCGCGCTCCTGTCCAAGGAAGTGCCCGCGCTGGTCGGCACGATCGTGGTCGTGGACCCGTCGGGCACGATCGTCCCGCGCGCGAAGGCGATCCTCGAGAAGCCGCCGACCGCAATGGAGGCGATGGAGGAGTTCGCGAGGAATCCCCCCGCCGACACGGGCTCGCAGATCAACGCCGCCTCGGAGATGGCCGGCATCGGTTCGCAGAAGATCGAGGTCACCTGGCGCGGGGAGAAGGCTCCCGGCGCCGTCGACGGCATCAAGTCCGAGCTCAAGGACGGCCGCATCCTCGCGGGCGCTTCGATCGGCGCCGAACTGCTCGATCCCTCCAAGGACGCGAAGGCGTTCGAGCTCTACATCCCGAGCTCGCTCTCGCCCAAGCACGTCAAGCAGATCACGCGCGCGCTGCGCCAGGCCGTGGCCGACGAGCGCGTCGCGCGCAGCGGCGTCGACAAGGAACTGCTCTCGCGGCTCAACAATCCGCCGGACCCGACGACCACGCGCGTCTCGCCCAAGGGCACGGAAGCGCAGGAAAACACCGAGCTCCGCTTCATCGTGCCGGGCGCGTTCATGTTCCTCCTTTGGATCTGCGTGTTCACCAGCGCCAACTACCTGCTCACAACCACGATCGAGGAGAAGTCGAACAAGGTGATGGAGGTGCTTCTCGCGGCCGCGAGCCCGATGCAGCTCCTCGCGGGCAAGATCCTCGGCTACTCGATGGTCAGCGCGGTGATGCTCGTGATGTACGGCGGCCTCGGCCTCGCGGGACTTTCCGCGGTGGCGATGATGGACCTCGTGCCGCCGATGCACCTCGTGTACCTCGTGATCTTCTTCATCATGGCGTACTTCATGGTCAGCTCGATGATGGCGGCGGTCGGCAGCGCGGTCAGCGACCTGCGCGAGGCGCAGTCGCTGGTCGGGCCCGTGATGATGCTGCTCATCGTGCCGCTCATGCTGTGGATGCCGATCATTCAGAACCCCAACGGCCCGCTCGCGACCATCGCGGGATTCGTCCCGCCGGCGATTCCGTTCGTCATGATCCTGCGGCTCACCGCGGCGACCGAACCGATTCCGCTGTGGCAGACGGCGCTGTCGATCGTGTGGGGCTTCGCGTGCGCGTTCGGCATGCTGTGGCTCGCGGCGCGGATCTTCCGCGTGGGCGTGCTCATGCAGGGCAAGCCGCCGACTCCGCGCGAGCTCATCAAGTGGGCGTTCGTCAAGTAAGCCCGTTCGTCAACCAAGTCTTGCGCCAACCTGCGCGTAGACTGCGACCGTGAACGAACTCGCGGCATGGCTCCTTTCGATCGGCGCGTTCGCCGGCGTGGTCGTCTGCACCGTGATCGCCGCGAAATCGCTCGCGGGAGACGGCGCGCGCGGACGACGCCGCTGCCCAAAGTGCTGGCATGAACTCGGCCCCGCGACGCACGCGGGGCGCACGCTGCAATGCACGGAATGCGGCCACCACGCGGCGAGCGAGGGCGAGGTCACGCGCGCGCGACGCCAGCCGATTCGTGCGACGCTGGCGATCTCGGGCGCGGTGCTGATCATCGCGGCGATGCGCGTGCGCCTGGTCGATCGCGGCGTGTGGAGCATGGCGCCGACCTCGGTGCTGCTTGCGGTCACGCCGCGTTTTTCCGACGGCGGCTACCGATCGAGCGGATGGGAGCTCGCGTGGCGCGTGCGCGCGGGCACCGCTTCCGACGCGCAGGTCCGTGACGCGCTCGACATCTTTGTCGCAGGCGACGACGACGCGCGCCCGCCGAGCGACGCATGGCGCGCGAAGTACCGCGACCTCGGCTCGGCGGTCATCGCCCGGCTTGGCGGAGGCGGCGCGGGGCCGGCCGATCCGGCGCTGCGAAAGCTGTTCGCGATTCCGCCCGCGATCAAGCTCGCGGTTGCGGCGGGCTCGACGCCCGCGCTCCTCGCGCTCGACGCCGACGTGTGGTGGCCGCCATCGACCGACGCACAGCTCACGCTGACCTTTGCCGACGGCTCGACGCGCGCGGCGGAGTTCCATCCCGACGGGCGCTTCCCGAGCCTGATCGTCGAGCTCCCGCACGACGCGAAGGCGGGCGATCCCGTGACCTGCGCGTTGACCTACGTGCATGACGGCGCCGCCCCCGTCACGCTCGCTCCACAGAGCCTCACGCTCCCGACGCTCGTCGTCGTGCCGCCACCGAAATGGGAGGCGCTCGACGACGACGCCATGCGGCACGACGTATCGCTCGTCTTTGCAGAAGGCCTCTCGGTCTGGTCGCAAGGCACGCCTCGCGGCGGCATGCGCTTCAACGCGACGGCCACGACAGGCGAGATCTTCAACGGCGTCGCCGTCGGGCTGCGCGTTGAACTGCTCGAGGAAGGTATCGTGCGCCGCACCAGCCGCATGTGGTGGCCAGGCGGCAGCGCGAGGGGCACTCCGATGTGGCTGACCTCGATCGAGGACGCAAGCGCGATGCAGCGCCTCTTCGACGAGAAGCCCGAAGGCGCGTGGCGCTGGAAGCTGCGCGTGACCGGCGACGAGCGACTCGCGCGCTACATCCTCAAGCCGCCGGGACTACAAGGCGCCCCTGACGCGGATCCCCCGCTGCGCGGATGGTTTGCAGGCACCGTCGAGGTCCCCCTCGCGGTCGAACGCATGGCGGGACCGAGCCCGACGCGTCGGTGGAAGGTCGCGCCGCGGGCCAACTGACCACGGCCGCACGCCTAGTAGCGCCACGGCCGCACGCTAGTAGCGCCACGGCCGCACGCCAGTAGCGCCACGCCGCACGCCCAGTGACCCCTTCGGGAGAGAAAGCAGCTGCAAGCAGCCGGAAACGGGACGCCAATCTGGCGCCGCCGCCATCCAGGGACGAGCGCTCGAACCCTAGTGCAAGGTGGGTTCGGCGTCCATCGATCCCGACCTTCCACTCAGAGCGCGGAGCGCAAAGGAGGCCTGGTCTTCGTCGCGGTAGTCGCCGATCCCTAGGGTTCAAGCAAGGTTCGAGGCGATGTGCCTGGAAGCCCGCCCGAGGGGGTCACGGGGCGTGACGAATCGAGTGTACCCCCAAGATTTCGAGGTGATTGACAACCTCCGCGGATTCCCGCATGATGCCCCGCTCAACAGAGGAAGATTCATGCCCCGTATCACTCGCATCAACGCTCTCTCTTCGACCGCCGCCGTTCTCGCGATCGGCGCATCGATGTTCACCCTCGCTGGCTGCAAGTCCGATCCGGACCGCAAGTACAAGACCGACCTTGATTCGCTCTCGGTCGACCTCTCCCCCGAGCTCGTCAACACCTCGCAGACCAAGGACGAGTCCCGCATGGACTGGGCCGTGGACCGCGACCAGGACATGCGCAGCGCGTGGTCGGACATGGGCCGCTTCTGGCTCACCGACAAGCCGAGCCGCCTGAGCCCGTATCCGATCATGCCGACCGGTGGAAATCCCTGATTTTCACCAGCGACTGTCGTTGAAGGCTGGGGCCTTCAACTTCTTCGCTGGTGGGGTGTGGGTCACGCAAACGAACTTTCGGGGGCCGCGCGTCGTCGTTTTCACCAGCGACTGTCGTTGAAGGCTGGGGCCTTCAACTTCTTCGCTGGTGGGGTGTGAGCCGTGCACGCAGACTTCTGACGCGGGGTGCGTCCGCTGTCGGCTTTGTGGCGAAAGATCCGCCTACCCTCGGCGCTTCTGCCGATAGGCGTCTTTCCGATTCTTCGATGCGCGAGCTTGCCCCGCTTCTTCTTCCCGTACGGTTCGTTGGCGCGTTTGCCCGGAGCTTTCATCCGGCTGCGCTGCCTCCGCTGCTGCGGCGGACGTACGGGCGCGAGCTCGTCAGCTGGGCGTTTCTGCCGCTCATGCTCGGCGCGATCGAGGGCGGCACCATCGCCATCGTCGTCAAGAAGGCGTTCACGGACCAACCCGGCGTCGATCCGTTCTGGCTCGACCTCGCGACCGCGTGGGCGCTCGCGGCGCCAAACGTCGCGAACCTGACCAGCTTCATCTGGTCGGCGCTTGCGCGCGGCCGACCGAAGGTCCCGTTCATCTCGTGGATGCAGATCGCGTGCTGCGTGATGGTCACGGCGATCGCGTGCTTTCCGCGCAACGGCTGGGGCCTGATCGCCGTCTGCATCGCGCTCGGCCTGGCGCGCATGGCGTGGACCGGCGTGATCACCGTGCGCGCGGCGGTGTGGCGCAACAACTATCCCGGCGCGAACCGCGCCACCATCGCGGGCAAGCTCGCGACGGTGCAGAGCCTGTTCCTCGCGGCGGCGGGCTTCATGGTCGGCAAGGCGATGGACTGGTCGCCCGACAACTACCACCTGCTCTTCCCCGCGCTTGCGGTGTTTGGGTTCATCGGCAACCAGATCTACCGCAAGGTGCGGCTGCGCCGCGCGCGGCAGCTGCAGCGCGCCGAGCTCGACGGCCGCAAGAAAGACGCTGGATTCAGCCCGATGGCGATGGTCACGCTCCTGCGCGAGGACCGTCTCTACGCCAAGTTCATGTGGTGGATGAGCGTGTTCGGCTTCGGCAATCTCATGCTCGGCGCGCCGATGACCTTCGTCGTGACCGACGAGCTCAAGCTCGGCTACACCGCGGGAATCATGATCAACACGATCGTGCCGCTCCTGGTCATGCCCTTCGCCATCCCGGTGTGGGCGCGGCTGATGGACCGCATGCACATCATCCATTTCCGCGCGATCCACGGATGGAGCTTCGTCACGGCCAGCGCCGCGGTGACGCTCGCGTCGTACATGCACTCCGAGGCGCTGATCTACCTCGGCGCCCTGCTCCTCGGCATCGGCTACGCGGGCGGAACGCTGGCGTGGAACCTCGGGCACCAGGACTTCGCCAGCGCCGAGCGCGACGCCGAGTACATGGCGGTGCACGTGACGCTCAACGGGATCCGCGGCATCCTCGCGCCGCTCGCGGCGTGGGGCCTGCACCAGTGGCTCGCGCCGCGCGGGATGGCGCCGCTGGTCCTCGTGATCTGCACGATCATCAACGCGGTCGGCGTGCTTGGCTTCATGTCGATGCGCCACCTGTTCGCGCCGCGCTCGAAGTTCGACGGCGACGCGGTGGCCCAACCCGAGCCGACGCCCGAGCCGACGCCCGCGCGCGTCAGATAACAGCCGGCGCGCGCGACCGCTGATCTTTCCCCTGCGGCAGCACTCACGGGATCACGCAGCGCGTGGTATCGTCGGCGATTCCCCGCTTCCGAGCCGGGGGCCCCGGCTTCAAGTTCGGACTGCTGTCCGACCCGGATCAATTGCTCGGCGCGCTGCGGCTTGGTGCCGCGGCGTGGGAAACACTACACACACTATGGTCGACTACAACCTGATTGAGGATCTCAAGCTCCAGGACGGCGAAGTGGAGCGCATGCTCCGCGAGGCCTACGGCGAGAAGGTCGCCGGCGGCGACATGGACACGCTCATCTCGAAGGAAGTGAGCAGCTACGCGCCGGGCAGCATCCTCAAGGGTCGCATCGTCGGTTTCTCCGGCGATCACGTCGTGGTTGAAGTCGGTCTGAAGAGCGAAGGCCTCATCGACCGCAACGAGTTCGAGGACACCGACGTCGCCGTGGGCGACGAAGTCGAAGTCCTCCTCGAGAGCCTCGAGGACGAGACCGGCGGCGTGCGCCTTTCCAAGCGCAAGGCCGACCGCATCCGCGGCTGGGAGATGATCCTCCAGACCCGCAAGGAAGGCGACGTCATCGAGGGCAAGTGCGTCCGCAAGATCAAGGGCGGCCTGCTCGTCGACATCGGCGTGCCGGTCTTCCTCCCCGCTTCGCAGGTCGATGTGCGCCGCCCCGGCGACATCGGCGAGTTCGTCGGCAAGCCGATGCGCGCGATGATCCTCAAGATCGACGAAGAGCGCCGCAACATCGTCATCTCGCGCCGCAAGCTCATCGAGGATGAGCGCGACGCCGCCAAGAAGCGCCTGCTCGAGAACGTGCGCGAGGGCGACCTCGTCCGCGGCTACATCACGAACGTCGCCGACTTCGGCGCGTTCGTCGATCTCGGCGGCATCGACGGCCTGCTCCACATCACCGACATGTCGTGGGGCCGCGTGAACCACCCGTCGGAGATCGTGAAGATCGGCGACGAGATCGAGGTCAAGATCCTGAACATCGACCGTGAGCGCGAGAAGATCGCCCTCGGCCTGAAGCAGAAGGAAACCTCGCCGTGGGAGCAGATCGAGGCCAAGTACCCGGTCGGCTGCCGCGCGAAGGGCCAGGTCGTCAACCTCATGTCGTACGGCGCGTTCGTGCGGCTCGAGGAAGGCATCGAGGGCCTCGTCCACATCAGCGAGATGTCGTGGACCCGTCGCATCAACCACCCGAGCGAGCTCGTGGCCGTCGGCCAGGACATCGACGTGGTCGTGCTCGACATCAACAAGGAGAAGCTCGAGATCTCGCTCGGCGTCAAGCAGACCGAGGTCAACCCGTGGGAGCTCGTCGCGGAGAAGTACCCGACCGGCACCATCATCGAGGGCAAGGTCCGCAACCTCGCCAACTACGGCGCGTTCATCGAGATCGAGCCGGGCATCGACGGCCTCCTCCACGTCAGCGACATCAGCTGGACGAAGAAGGTCGCGCACCCGAACGAGCTCTTCAAGAAGGGTGACGTCGTCAAGTGCGTCGTCATCGACGTCGATCAGGAGAAGCAGCGCGTCGGTCTCGGCGTGAAGCAGCTCACCGAGGATCCGTGGGTCGAGGCGATCCCGTCGGCCTACCGCCCGGGCATGATCGTCAAGGGCACGATCACGAAGATCACCAACTTCGGCGTGTTCGTCGAGCTCGAAGAGGGTCTCGAAGGTCTCCTCCACATCAGCGAGCTCAGCGACTCCAAGGTCGAGAACCCGCAGGACGTGGTCAAGGTCGGCCAGGAGGTCGAAGTCAAGATCCTGCGCGTCGACACCGACGATCGCAAGATCGGCCTCAGCCTCAAGCGCGCCCAGTGGACCGGCGGCGGTTCCGAGCGCAGCCCCGAGGAGTTCGAGCGTCCGACGCGCGGCAAGCCGGCGCGCGGTGGTCTCGACAGCCACGGCGCGATGGGCTCGGACAAGTTCGAGTTCTAAGTCGAGACGAATGCGGTCGCCAGTTCCATCGATCTGAAGGCGACCGATCTGAAAACGAATCCCGGCCGCGGCATTTCTGCCGCGGCCGGGATGTTTTTCCCCTCAGAAGAACGCGATCTGCAAGGCGTCTCAGCAGAGCGCGATGAAGGCAAGCACGGCGAGAAGTACGATCTTGCGGCGGTTGTCGACGGGAGCAAGGATGTTCGAGATCAGCATGGCGAATTCCGTTCTTCAGTTGTTTTCCCGTCGCGGTCACACCGCGTACTTCGCTGGAACTATGGCAACGCCCATGCCAACGGGTGTTTCACGGCGCTTTCGTCGTGGTTTGCTTCTACAGAGCTTCGTTCTATGCGGGCTGATGCATTGGAGTGCGACAGATTGTTGCAACGCCGCCACACCGCCTGCTGCGGGTGTGGCATCGGCGCCCAGCCCCACCGCTGCCGCGGCGAACTCCGCGCCCGATGAGCTGACCGCGCTCGACGCGTTCATCGCGGCGCGGGCGTGGCTCGACGCCGACGCGCTGCCCGCGCTGGACGCACAGTCGGCACAGGTGGAACTGCGCGACACCGCCGGCGTCTGCGTCCTGCTGCGGCTCGACGGGCGCGTGGTCGGCGTCGGCGACGATTCCCTCGGCGACCCGCTCATGCTCCGGCGCGCGGTGGGACGCGCGGTGACCAAGGCGCTCGGCGACGACACGATCCGCGCCGTGCGCGCGACGATGGGCGACAAGGTCACGGGGCGGCTTTCGCTCGAGGTCGAGCTCGCGGGCGCGCTGGTGCCGCTTCTCGGGCGCACGATCGCCGATGCGGCTGCGCGCGTGGTGCCAGGAACCGACGGCCTCGCGGTGCGCCGCGGCGATGCGGTGTTTCGCGCGTATCCGTCGCGGCTGCTCTCGGCCGACATCGCCGCGCGACCTGACGGAACGATCACGGCGCTGATGGTCGACGCGGGGCTGCCCGCGAAGGACCTCAACAAGTTCGAGGCCGCGGACCGCGTCTCGCTCGCGCGTTTCGCGACGATCCGGCTGCGGCAGGCGAAGACGGGCGCGGCTCCGTCGGTGATCACGCGCGCGGGACGGCCGATTGAATTCGCGGAGGTCACGCCCGCGTTCACGCGTTCGCTCGCGGCGCAGCTCAGCGCGCGACTCAGCGGGCAGGTCGTGCCGCGAAGCCTCGCGGGCACGCCCGGGCAGATGGCCGATGTCATCGGGCTCCTCGGCAAGCTCAACCCCACCGCCGACATCTACGAGCCGCCGTTTGCCGATGCGCGCGACAGCGCGTTTGCCGCGCTCGCGCTGGCCGAAGCGTCGCGCAGCGCTGCGATCCCCGATGCATTGCGCGACCTCGCGCGCACCAACGCGCTCGCGCTGCTGCGCTCGGTCGCCGCGATGCCCGACGCAACGCGCCCCGCTGACGCCGATGCACTCTCCGCGCTCGCGTTTGCCGCGAGCGGCTCCGACGACGCCGTGTTGCGCGCCAAGCTCACCGAGCGCGCGCGCGCCGCAGCCGCCAAGTTCGCCCAGGTCGAGAAGACCGACCCGCCGACGCCGGAAGCGCCCGCGCTCGCCGCAGCGGGCTTCGCTGCCATCGCGCCCGATGAAGGCGCGACGACCGCGGACCGCATCGTCGGCGAACTCTTCACGGCCTACGCCGAGCGGCCGGGCTGGCTGGTCGAAGCGGCGATCCCGCTCGCGTATCTCTCGCGCGGCGGCAACCTGTCGCCCGATCGCGCGGCGCAGCTGCGCACGCTCTTCACCAAGCTCGCGCAGCAGCTCGCGGCCGAGCAGATCGGCGCCGACCCGGTCGCGTCGGAGGGAATCCCCGCCGACGTCGAGGGCGGACTGCTCATGCCAGGCGTTCTCCGGCTGCGCCCCGACTGCGGGTGCCTGCGCTACGCCGCGGCCTTCGCGATCGCCTTCCCGCCTGCCGACGCGGCGACTCCCGAGGCGGTCCGCACGATGACGCGGCGGTTCGTGCGATTCCTCGCCCAGCATGTCGCGGACGAGCCGTGGGTCGACGGTTTCCGCGATCCCAAGGCACTTCGCGGACTTGTCCGCTGGTCGCTCGCGGGCGACGACTGTCCGCCGACGGCGACTTCGGCGGGACTGCTCCTCAGCACCGCAGCGGCAGCGGCTTCGGCCCAGTGAGCGGCGACGGCAATTGCGGGAAATCCCGATTGTTCCGCAAATCCAAAGGCAGACGCGCCGTATATTCGATGCTGTCTGGGTCCAGAACCCTCTTTCGGAGTTCACGCACATGAAGCCTGTCTCGCTCGCCATCCTGGCCGTCACCTCGACTTTCCTCATCGGATCGGTCGCCAACGCGCAAGGTCTCAGCGAACGCGTCCGCGCGGTCGCCGAGCAGAAGCAGGAAGCCGCCAAGGCCGACACGGGCCGCGGCAAGCTCCTCGGCGCGCTGCTCTACACCGACATGACGGTCAACTTCGACAAGACGCCCGCCAAGACCGCGTTCGAGTTCGTCGCTGCGCACCTCGGTGCGCCGATGGTCGCGCGCTACGCGGGCCAGGGCGGCTCCGAGGGCATCGACCCCGAGCTCGAGATCACGCTCAACATGGAGAACGCGCCCGCGATCACCGTGATTGGTCGCCTGCTCGAGATGTGCGGCACCGATGCGCCGTGCACGTGGCAGCTGCGCGAAGGCTTCATCGAGGTGGGTACGAAGGAGCGCCTTGCGGTTCCGGCCGCGCGTGAGCTCCGCATGTATCCGATCCGCGATCTTCTGTTTGATCCGCCGACCTTTGACAACGCGCCCCAGTTCAACCTCGGCGCTGCGATGCAGCAGGGCCAAGGCGGTCAGAACGGCGGCGGCAGCGGCGGCTCTGGCGGCGGTGGCGGCGGCTTCGGTGGTGGTGGAGGCGGTGGCGGATTCGGCGGCGGCGGCGGCGGCATGGGCGGTGGTGGCTCAGGCGGCAGCGGCGGCGGCGGCGTGATCGGCAACCCCAAGGACGATCCCGAGCGCAAGAGCCTCGAAGAGCAGGCCGACCAGCTCATGACCATCATCCAGGAGCAGTGCGAACCCGAGGCGTGGAAGGACGCGGGCGGCGAATGGGCCACCATGCGCTACTACCAGGGCGTCCTCATCGTGCGCGCCCCGGACTTCATCCATCGCCAGATCGACGGCTATCCGTTCGCCCCCGTGCGTCCGCGCTCGTCGGGCTCGGGCGAGGCGCGCCGCTACGTGACCTTCACCGACGAACTCTCGATCGTGCAGAACGTGGGCTTTACCAGCTCGACGGTGCAAGGCGCGACCGGCGCAAACGGCAACAGCTCGAACTCGAAGAAGTAATCGAAGAAGTAGCCGGCGCCGCGATCTTGCGGTCAAGCAACGAACACGCGACCTGCCCACGACATTGATCGTGGGCAGGTCGCTTTCGTTCGGCGGCAGTCGCTACGCTCCGCGCGCACGGATGCGCGGCTTTCGCAAAGACACTCCCCTGCGACACGATCTCCACGCCTGCACGGGCGACGGGATGACGTACTCGTTCATGGTCGGCACGGGCGAGACATACATCGCGGTGTTCGCGCTGGCCCTCGGGTCGAGCGACAAGATGAGCGGGCTCGTGGCCGCGGTGCCGCCGCTCGTCGGCGCGACCGCGCAGCTGTTCGCGCCTGCGCTCGCCGCGCGCGTCAAGAGCCCGTCGCGCTGGATCCGCGGCTGTGCGACGCTGCAGGTGCTGAGCTTCCTCCCGATGATCGTGGGCGCGCTGATCGGCGCGCTGCCGATCTGGGTGCTCTTCGTGGTCGCGGGCGTGTACTGGACGAGCGCGCTCGGCGCGGGCGGCGTGTGGAACACATGGATCGGGCTCACGATGCCGTCGCGCATCCGGCCCCGGTACTTCGGCATCCGCAGCCGGTTGTGCCAGGCGTCGATCCTCGCGGGGCTCATCGTCGCTGCGGTGATCCTCAAGCCGACGCACGGAACCAAGTGGGAATTGTGGGGCTTTGCCGCGCTCTTCGCCATCGCCGCGACCGCGCGGGGAATGAGCATCCCGTACCTCAAGCGGCAGCGCGATCCCGACAGCTGGCCCGAGCACACGCCGGTCCCGCTCTGGCATTTCCTCGCGAACTTCTGGCACCGCACCGACGCGCGACTCGTCGCGCTGATGATCGCCATGCAGGTCGCGGTGCAGATGGGGCAGCCGTTCCTCAACCCGTATCTCATCAAGCAGCTCGATGTGTCGCCCGCGTGGTACGTGGCGCTCATCGCGACGAGCTTCGCGGCGAAGAGCCTGGCGCTGCCGTTCCTCGGCATGTACGCCAAACGCAACGGCGCGCGCAGCCTGCTCGCGCTCGGGGCGATCGGCACGGCCGCGATGATCGTGCCGTGGATCTTCGCCGACTGGATGCCCGAGATGTTCGCGATCCAGGCCGTGAGCGGCGTGGCGCAGGGCGCGTGGGAACTCGCGACGTTCCTGCTGTTCCTCGAGACGATTCCGTCGGAGGAGCGCACGAGCATCATGAGCGGGTTCTACTTTCTCAACTCGCTGGCGATGGCGGGCGGATCGCTCGTGGGCGCGTGGCTGCTCGGCAACCTGCCGACGCACGACTCGTACGCGCTGGTGTTCGGCGTGTCGACGGGCATGCGGATGGTCGCGCTGATGCTGCTGCCATTCGTGCACACCGAGGTGCTCAAGGCAATCCCGATCATCTCGTCGACGCTCGCGGTGCGGATCAACGCGGGATCGATCGAATCGCCGATCCCGGATTCGATCGCGAACCGGCCGCCTCAGTCGAAGTAAGGCGACCGAAGAAGGCCAGCACACGCATGACCGACGCGCGCCGACATCCCCTGCTGATCGCTGCGATCCTGGCGGGCGTCGCGTGCCTCGCGCTCGCGGCGGTGCCGACGGCGAGCTACGCGGGTGCGTTCGCGCATCCCGCGCGCATCGAGAAGCTCGGCGGCGCGATTCCCGAGGCGACGGTGCGCGGCGCGGAATTCTTCCGGTTCGCGCTCGCGGTCGCGGGCGTGCTGATCCCCGCGCTCGCGTGGCGGCTGGTGACGATGTGCGAGTTCTCCGCGCGCCCCGCGCGCCGCGCGATGCCCAACACGCGCGCGCAGTGGATGTGGCTGCTCGTCGTGTGCGCGGCAGGCGCGTTGCTGCGCGTGATCCTCGCGTCGCAGAGCCTGTGGTACGACGAGATCTCGGCGTTTCTCTCGTTCGCGATCGAGGGGCCGGGCGTGGCGTTCGGCTCGTACGCGGTGCCGACGAACCATGTGCCGATGACGCTCGCGGTCTGGCTTGCGTGGACGCTCACCGACTCGACCGCGGAACTCGTGCTGCGCGCGCCTGCGTTGATCGCGGGCATCGCGGCGATTCCCGTGGCGTATGCGCTTGCGGGCACGCTCTTCGGGCGGCGCGCCGCGATCGCAGGCGCCGCGGTGATGGCGGTCGCGCCGATCGCGGTGATCGAGAGCGCGGAGGCGCGCGGGTACTCGTTCGTCATCCTCGGCGCGATGGTCGCGGCGCTTGCGCTCGCACGCGCGGAGCGGACGCGCGCGGCGGGCGACTACGCGCTGTTCGCCGTCGCGTGCGCGTTCGCGGCGTGGAGCCATCCGGTGGCGATACTCCTTCCGATATCAGCGGGGATCGTCGGCCTCGTGCGCGACCGACGGCTCGCGGTCGCCTGCGTGCTTGCGGGCGTGATCGCGGCGGTGCTGCTTTCGCCGCTCGCGGGCGATGTGCTCGCGACGCGCGCCGACTACGCGCACACGCGCGCGGGGCAGCCGACGGTGTTCTCGATCGAGGGATACGAAGGAGTGCTTGGGCTCGCGCTCTCGTGGAGCGGATCGCTGCGCGGAATGTGGTGGTTGCCGAACATCTGGCTGTGGCTGCTGTTTGCGGCGGGACTCACGCGAATCCTCCGTGTGAAGGCGGTGGTCGGCGACATCTCGCCTGCGCTGCTCGCGCGCGCGGGGCGCGTGATGCTGCCGTTTGCAGTGGCGTTTGCGCTCGCGTTCGTGCTCTCGATGGCGATGGGCACGTGGATCTACGCGCGGTTCCTGCTGTTCGCGCTGCCGATCGGCGTGGTGGTGATCGTGGTGGGAATGCGGTTGCCAAGCTCGCCTGCGGGGCTGCTGCTGGTCCTGCTGATTGGCGCGGCCCACGGACTTGCGGGGTACACGAGCAAGCAGCCGATTCGCGATGCCGTCGAGCTGGTGGCGCGCGCGCGCGCCGCGGATGACGCGGTCGCGACGATCGGCCTGCCGGACAACGCGGTGGGGTTCTACGCGCAGATGTATGGATTTGAGGCAAAGCCCACGGGGTTTCTTGGCGAGGGGCTTGGGCGCGTGATCGAGTCGGACCATCCGAAGTTCGTGATCGTGCTGTATCCCGAGCGGCTCGACCGACTGACGATGGCGACGCTCGACGATGCGTACGACCGCACGCGAAGGCTCGAAGGCTGGGCAGACTGGGGCCACGGGGCCGTCGAGATCTGGCAGCGGACGAGGTAGTCGAGCGAGCGTAGGGACGGACGTCGAACGAGACAACGGGTGGCCTCAGGCCGCCGAGTCGGGCGATGTGGTGGTGGGCTTGAGATCACCGGCGGAGCATGAGGGTGGGCGTATGGACTCGCGAGGGCCGAGTCGACTCGGCTTTCGAGTCTCCTCGCCCCCACCCTCGTCACGGACGACGAACGGACGAACGAACCAACGGGTGCCCTCAGGCCGCCGAGGCGAGCGACGTGGTGGTGGGCTTGACATCAGCGGCGAAGCCTGAGGGTGGGCGTACGGACTCGCGAGGGCCGAGTCGACTCGGCTTCCGAGTCACCTCACCCCCACCCTCGGTCTCGGCCATGACGGTGGGCGTGGAGTTCCACGGCCCTCGACTGGCCGGACCAAGGGCACCCCCGTTACGGACGACGGACGACGTGGAGTTTCTCACACGAGTCGGCGAAGCCTAAAGGTGGGCGTGCGAACTCGCGAGAGCCGAGTCTCCTCACCCCCACCCCCGTCAACGTCATTTCAAACCGCCGTCACCCGCCGAGCAGCTCGGTGATCTCGCGATCCGCGAACGGAAACCGCATGCGCGCCATCGCGGCGTCGAGGCGCTCGCGCAACGGAAAGTCACGCCGGTGCCGCGCGTAGAACAGCAGCACCGCGCGTCCCACATCGGCGGGCGTCCGCGCGCCATCGGGCGAGAACACGTTGTAATCAGCCCACGAAAGCCGCAGTTCGTGCAGCGTCGAGCCCTCGGCAGCGTCGATCGACGCGTGCCAGATCCACGATTGATCGGCCTCGCGCTCGGCGCCGAGGCGGATCGTGGGAAGTAGCTCGTCAGACGACATCGACGGAGGATACCATCGCGATTTCGCATGGGCTTCTTCCTCGAGATCTTCCGCCTCGGCCTCCGCAACCTGCGGCTTCACAAGCTGCGGTCGACGCTCACCAGCCTCGGCATCATCCTCGGCGTCGCCGCGGTGATCGTGGTCGTCGCGGTCGGCGAGGGCAACAAGATCAGCGCGCTGCGCGAGGTCTCGGCGCTCGGCGCGACCAACATCATCGTGCGCTCGTCCAAGCCTCCGGAGGCCGCGAACGCGGGCCAGGCGCGCACATTCTTCGTGGCGTACGGCCTCCTTCGGCAGGATCTCCGCCGCCTGCAGGGCGCGATGCCCGATGCGTCGTCGCTCGTGCCGCTCAAGGCGGTCGGCTCCGACGTGTCGTACGAGAACCAGCGCGTCACCAGCCAGGTCTTCGGCTCGACGCCCGATCTTCTCGATGTGGCGCGCCTCCGCCTCGAGCCGCGCGGCCGCTACATCAGCGACGAGGACCTCGTCGCGCGCGCGCCCGTGTGCGTGATCGGCAGCGAGATCGCCAAGCAGTTCTTCCGCCTGCGCGATCCGATCGGCGCGACGATCAAGGTCGACAACACGGTGTTCCGCGTGATCGGCGTGCTGGAGCCGATCGGCCTCGCGGGCGGACGCGGCTCCGCGCTCGTCGGCCGCGACCTCAACAAGGACATCCACATCCCGATTACCACCGCCGAGACGCAGTTCGGCGACATGGTCATGCGCCGGCAGTCGGGCTCGTTCAGCGGCGAGCAGATCGAGCTTTCCGAGCTCTATGTCGTCGCGCCGAACACCGATTCGGTCGTGCCGCTCGCCGAGCGCGTGCGCCGCGTGATCGACGCGGGCCACCCTGGCCTCACCGACGTGCAGATCGTCGTGCCGTGGGAACTCCTCGAGAACGCCAAGCGCCAGATGATGGTGTGGAACGTGATGCTCGTCGTGGTCGCGGCGATCTCGCTCCTCGTCGGCGGCATCGGCATCATGAACATCATGCTCGCGAGCGTGACCGAACGCACGCGCGAGATCGGCATCCGCCGCGCGCTCGGCGCGACGCGCAAGCACATCGTGCTGCAGTTCCTCGTCGAGACGGGCGCCCTGTCGACGCTCGGCGGCGTGATCGGCATCCTGCTCGGCGTCGGCATCTCGCTCGGCCTGCATCCGCTGATCGAGGCGATCGTGCGCCTGCCGATGCTCGTGGGCGCGTTCGACGGCCGCCTCACGCTCGAGCCGCGGATCACGACGTGGTCGATCGTCGTGAGCTTCGTGGTCGCCGCGGGCGTCGGGCTGGTGTTCGGCATCTATCCGGCGATCATCGCGAGCCGGAAGGACCCGATCGAAGCGCTGCGCCACGATTGAATCTGGGCGGGCGCAGCTGCGGCTGCTTTGTTGTCTTGAGCGGGCGCAGCTGCGGCTGCTTTCGTAGTTTGAGCGGTCGCAGCTGCGGCTGCTTCCTCTGGTGCGCATGACGCTTGCGCGATTCACGCACGCGCGGACCAGGCGATCAGCGCGAGGCCGAGCAGCTCGGTCCACCACTTCATCGGGAACGGGCCGGTGATCACCAGCTCGTCGAGTTCGTGCAGCGAGGTCGTGCGCACCGCGATGTAGCAGCCGAGCACGGCGACGCCGGCGAGCGCGGGCCAGACGCGGCGCAGGTTTCCGCGCAGCGCGCGAACCGTGAGCGCCGCGCCGATCGCGACGATCGCAAGACACCCGAGCACCGCGGCGACCTGCACGGGCCGGCGATGCGCGTACCACCCCTGCTCCTTCGCGGTGTTGCGCGCGATCTCGGTGACGAGCGTCTGCAGGTCGAGCTGCTTGTTGACGCAGAGAAGCGCGAGGCCGACCGCGAGCGCCGTCCAGAATCGCGCGACGGCCGGTGTCGTGTCGCGCTTGCTCGCGCGCCAGCACAGCCACGCGGTCGCGGCATACGCGATCGTGATCGACCATCCGAGCACCGTCGGATCGCCGATCTCGGGTCGCCAGTTCAACGTCCCACCGTTCAACGCCCCTCCGGCGCCGGCGCACTCGCTGGCATCAACGCCTCGAGCTGCTTGCCCTTGAACTCCACCGGCACTTCCACCGAGAACGTCGCGCCGCGTCCCGGCACCGAGTGCAGCGCGACGCGCGCGCAAAGGCGATCGGCCAGCTCGCGGCAGATCGCGAGGCCGAGCCCCGTCCCCGAATGCGCGCGCGTGTGGCTCGCGTCGACCTGGCGGAACTTCTCGAAGATCGTGTCCTGCATGTCGAGCGGGATGCCCGGGCCTTCATCGGTGACATCGACGCGCACGCAGCCGACGCCGTCGTCGCGCGTCGTGCGCCGCGCAGCGATCGTCACGCGCGTGCCCTCGGGCGAGAACTTGATCGCGTTCGACACGAAGTTGAAGAGGATCTGCTGCAGCTTGCCGGGATCGCTCTCGATGCCGGGGAGCTCGTCCTCGATCGCGGTCACGACGGCGATGCGCTTCTGCAGCGACTGCGGGCGCATGATTCCCGCGAGGCCCTCGACGACGTCCTTGACGCTCGTCGGTCCGATCGTGACCTCGAGGCGGCCGGCCTCGATCTTGGCCATCTGCAGGAGCTCGTTGATCATCTCGAGCAGGTTGCGGCCGCTCTGCAGGATGTTGTTGATGTAGCGGACGCGCTTCGGATCGGCGTTCGGATCGTTGCGGGCGATCTCGTCGAGCAGCTCCGCGAAGCCGATGATCGAGTTGAGCGGCGTGCGCAGCTCGTGCGAGACATTCGCGAGGAACTCGCTCTTGAGGCGGTTCGCCTCGAAGAGTCCGACGTTCGCCTCGGCGAGCTCGCCGATCTTGAGGTCGAGGCTCTCGTTCACGCGGCGAAGCTGCGTCTGGCCTTCCTGCAGGCGGTCGAGCATGCCGTCGAATGCGCGGGAAAGACGCTCGAAATCGTCGCCGGTCGAAAGCCCCGCGCGCGCCGTCGTGCTGCCGAGCTCGATGCGCTCGGCGACCGCGGTCAGCGCGCGCACGGGACTGAAGATCACGCGCTTGAGGATCAGGTGGAACACGAGCACCGCGAGCACGACGACGCCGAGGCCCGACGCCACGATGTACATGCGGTTCTGCAGGATCTGCGCCTCGGCGTGGCTGCTGGTGCGGTCGATCACGAGGATCGCGGCGAGCGCGTCGTCGGGACGCGTGCTCGCGATGCGCGGCTTCCAGTCGAGAAAGCGCTGCTCGCCGAGCTCGCGCCACTCGCGCTCGCGGATCGCGCGCGCGTAGCGGTAGCGCGTGCGCTCGTCGGCGGTGCGGCCTTCGAAGCGCTCGGTCGCCGCGGGATCGGCCTCGAACTTGGCAAAGCTCGCCTGCAGGAACTCGTCCTGCTCGCTCACCGTGTCGGTGAGGATGTCGCCGATCTCGAAGAAGCGGAACGGGATCGCGCCCTCGCCCTGCTTGCGGATCGGCAGGCCCTCGTGCAGGATCGCCTCCGAAAGCTGGCGCGAGACCTCGAGCTGGCCATCGGTGACCAGCGAGCCCGTGCGAACCCATGGGACGGCGAGTGCGGCGGTAAGCAGCGCAAGCACTGCCGCGCCGAAGAGGATCTGACACTTGTTGGCAAGTGAGATACCCTGCGCCATGGGCGGCGATCTTACTCGACGCGCTGCAGCTGATTTTCTGTCCAACGCGAAGCGACCGAGGAGACGACCGTGTTCCGACCAGGCACCGACGAGACCAACGTGCAGTACGAGGATGTGCTGTGCAACTTCTGCCGCCGCGCGTGGGATCCCGACGATCCGTCGCGGCCGCTGATCGAGGGCCACCACGGAAATCACCTCTGCGGCGAATGCCTGTCGATCGCGTACATGGCGATCGTGCACGAGGGCAAGAACGACCGCGTCGCGGGCCAGCCGTGCACGATGTGCCTCGAGGAGCGCGACGACGAGGTGTGGAAGAGCCCCGAGTTCGCCGACGCCTGCGTCTGCCGCCGCTGCGTGAAGCAGGCGGCGACGGCGCTGGAGAAGGACAAGGACTACACGTGGAAGCGGCCGGTGGCCTGAGCGCTACCGCTTGAACAGCGTCATCGCGTGGAACGGCCGCCCCTCGCGGCGGAACTTGCGCTCGAAGTTCGTGCCGACGAGTTCGCCTTCGCCTGCGCTCGCGGGGCGCGCGAAATCACGGCGCTCGAAGATGTCCGTCGCGCGGTCGACATGCTCGACGTCCCACGCCCAGAGCTCGTCGTGGTCGGTCACGATGCGCAGTTCGCCGCCTGGCGCGAGCACGCGGTGGAACTCGCGCAGCGTGTGGTCCTGCACGACGCGACGCTTGTGGTGGCGCTTCTTCGGCCACGGATCGCTGAAGTAGAGGTGGATCACCGCGGCGATCCCGTCGGGCACGCGCGTGCGGAGGAACTCGGTCGCGTCGCCGTGGAGCAGCTTGACGTTGCGCATCTCGGCGCGGCGGATGCGGTCGGCCGCGTACGCCCAGAACTCGCCCGCCCACTCGATGCCGAGGAAGTTCGTCTCAGACTCGAGCCCCGCCTGCTGGAGCAGGAACGTGCCCTTGCCCGAGCCGATCTCGATCTCGAAACGCCGCGCCGGATCGGCGAACCACGCGCGCGGATCGAACGCGAGCAACGCGCGCGACTCGGCGACGCTCGGCGCATCGGGCAAACGCGGCAACGACGACATCTCGATGCCTGCGTCACCGGGAACGAGCTCGCGGCCGTGTCCGAGTCCGAAGCTCACTTGACGGCATCCTTCGCAACTGGCGCCGCGGGAGCCTCAGGCGCGAACGCCGGGCGCTCGGGCACCTGGTCGAGCGACCAGCCGGTCGGACGCGAAGCCTCGGGAATCTGCGCGGCCGGCGCGTGCGCCGCAGTGTCCGCGACCCACGCGGCCATCTCGGCAAGCGCCTTCGGATCGAACGTGGTCTCGATCACGCCGTACTCGTCGGGCGAGCCCGTGTTCGCAGGCTGAAAGAGGTGATTGAGGCCGTCGTAGCGACGGATCGTCACGGGGCAGCCCCACTTCTTGGCGAGGTCGGCGAGCATCGGCTGGTTGGCGTCGGCGACGACCTGCACGTCCTTGCCGCCGAACATCGCGAGCGTCGGCGTCTCGAGGCGCGCGTACACCGCGCGTCCGTCGAAGCGGATGAACTGCGTCATCCACGGATCGGTGAGCTGCACCATCGCGTTGTCGACGGTCTGCTTGATCACATCCTCGCTCAGGGCCTCGGTGCCGAGCGCAAGCTGCGCGCGGACCATCGCGTCGACCTTGGGACGAAGCTCCGCAGCAGGCACGCCATCGACCATCGCGCGCATCGTCGCGCGGTGCGCATCGATCGCAGGCTTGGCCTTGTCGGCGGGAACGCCACCCGCCTCGTAGAGACGCGCGGTCTGCCGCGTGAGCGTTGCGCCGCCCGGCTCGATCGGCGCTGCCAGCAGCACGCAGAATGCGAGCGGGCTCTCGGGCTTGTCGCCTGCGTTCTGCCACATCGCGACGATCGGCGCGATCATCGCGCCTTCGCTGTGGCCGATGATGCCGACGCGCGTGCCGTCGATGCCGGCTTGCTTCTTGAGCCAGCTGCTGGCGGCGTCGGCGTCGCTCGCGAAATCGAGCGTGGTCGAGCCGTTGAACGAGCCCGTCGACGCACCGATGCCGCGGTCATCGCAGCGGAGCACGGCGACGCCCTCGCGCAGCAGCGCGTCGGCGATGACGGCGAACGGGCGGTGTCCGAGCAGTTCCTCGTCGCGATTCTGCGCGCCCGAGCCGGTGACGAGCAGCACGGCGGGAACCTTGCCGTCGCGCGCGAGCTTCTGGCTCGCGGGCATCGAGAGCGTGCCCGCGAGCACGTGACCTGCGGGATGCGGCACGCGCACCTCGATCTGGCGATACGGCAGCGGCGGAATCGGATCCTGCGCGCGGCGCGCACCCGAGAGGTGCTCGCCCGGAGCGAGCACGAAGTGGATCGGCCCACTGAACGCGCCTTGCGCGAAGGTGCCGTCGAGGATCTTCGCGTCCGGGTCGTTCGTCAGGTCGGCATCGAGGGTGATGCTCGCAGGCGCGCCGACGGGCAGACCGAGCTTGAAGCCCTTCTCGGTGCGCGTGACATGGATCGCAAGCCCGCGAATGCCCTGCGATGCGATCTCGACCGCGCCGCACCAGCCGTGCGGACCTTCGGCGAGCGCGACCATCATGGGGATCTTCTGCCCGAGCGCGGTGAAATCGGCCTTGTAGACGCGCGCGTTCGGCTGCTCGGTCGCGAGGTCGGTGCGCTGAAGCCTGAGCAGCAGCGACGGCTGCACCGGCGAGCCGTTGGGCGCGAGGAACGCGAAGCCGCCGAGCACGCTCAGGCCGTCCGCCTGGAGACCGCCTTCGAAGCGCGCCTTGCGGCCCGCGGAATCGAGCGTGAATCCAAGCAGCTTTCCATCGGCCGCGACGTCGTCGGCGATCTTCGCAAACGCGCCTGCGCGCAGCGCGGTGATCTCGACCAGCGGCGCAGCGGCGCCCTTGCGGACGACGACGGCGACAGGCATCGTGAAGGCGTTCGGATCCTTCTTGCCATCCTTGTCGGGCACACCGCCGATGTCGCCGAGCCACGCGCCGTACCACGCGTCGTCGAGCGGCGCGGTGGGCGCGGGGATGACGGTTCCGGGAGCCGGGGTGGCTGGCGCCGTGGTCCCGGGAGCCGCGGTGGCGGGAACCTGGGCGAACACTGCGTTCGACGCGGCAAGGGCGATGATCGCGCCGAACGCGCGCGCGGACCGATGAATGCTGATGCGCTGCATGGAAAGTCGCTCCTGACGATTGCTGCGCGCGGTGCGGACCGCGCGGGATGTCTGTCTTGCGTCGCTCGTTGTTCAGACCCGCTGGTCGCGCCACCGCTGCACGATTGGCGCGGATCGTACGCAAGGTGGCACATGCGTCACCAGCCGCATCGCGACACGACGCATGCGTTGGATTCGGTCCGTGCAGATTGTTCTGGGAGCCCCGACGGCTCGCGACGGCTGGCTCGAGACGCGCGCCTTGCGGCGAGACATCTCAGCTCTCAGCCTTCCCGCCTGTGGAACGCGGGGCGCGCGCCGGGGGGCGCTCGCCTTCGGGCCGGCGCCAATCAATGCGCTTGCCGTCGGCGTGGAGAAGCTCGAGGTCGTAGTACAGCCGCTGATCGGGCTCGAACAGGTGCACGACGATCTCGACGAAGTCCACAACGATCCAGGTCGAGCCTTCGTCGGCGTTGGTGCGGTACGGGTGCTGCCCGCGCTCCTTGCCGAGATCCTCGACCTCCTGCGCCGCCGACCGCATCTGCCGCTGGCTGGTGCCCGAGCCGATGATCACGTAGTCGCAGACCTGGCTGCGGCCGCGGACATCGAGAAGGATCACTTCCGTGCACTTGGAGTCGGTGAGCGTGCGCGCCATTTCGATCGCGAACTCGCGCGTGTACTCGGGGTCTGAAGTGCTGCGGGAACGCATCTGGTGGCTCTAGCTCGCGGAATGGGTGGAACGGAGAACGGCTGAAGAGAGGACAGAGAGGGAGATGACAGGGAAAGCAGAGGGCTGGCTGATGCAAAAGGGGCGATGCAACGCGTGCGCTGCCGCCCCTGCATTGCGAACTCAGGACAAGCCCGGGTTCGCGTGTATCAATTGGATGTCGGCTCGGGTCGAGCGCGGCTCACATGCCGCCGCCGCCACCCATGCCGCCGCCGCTGCGACCACCGCTGCGGCCACCCTTCTCGCCCTTCGGGCCGCGGCGCTGCGCGCTGCCACCCTGGCGATCGGAGCCCGGACGCACCGGACGCGGCTCGTGACGACGCGCATCACGGCGCTTGCGCTCCGAGGGCTTCTCGTAGTTCTGCTTGCGCTTGACGTCCTTGGTCAAGCCTTCCTTCTCGCAGAGCTTCTTAAAGCGACGGAGCATCTGCTCGACGGACTCGCCACTACGGGCCTTAATGCGGATCGACATCTGAATTCAGTTCCTTCGAAAGGGTTTGCACTGCTGAGTCGCCTATTGGACACGAATCCCCCTCCTCGGTCAAGCGGTTCGCGTCGTTGGAGTCGGGTGTCTATCCTGCCCCGAATGCCGCTCGTTATCGACACCTACAACGTGCTCCATGTCACGGGCGTTTTGCCCGGCGAGTTGGCCGTTGGCGAGCCAGAGGGGCTGGCGCGGCTGATCGCGGCGAGTCGGTTCGCTGCAGAAGCGGTCTGGCTGGTGTGCGACGGCGTTCCAAAGGGTGCGTCGCGCGTCGGCCGCATCGTGATCGAGGGCGCTGGGGTGCGGCGGAAGGCCGACGACCACATCGTGGAGATCGTGCAGCGCAACAGTGCGCCGCGGCGCGTGATGGTGGTGACGAGCGACCGCGAGCTGTCGCGGCGCGTGCGCTCGCGCGGCTGCGAGGTGGTGAAGAGCGAGGAGTTCCTCGCGATGCTCGCGGAGGACGCGCGGCGTGCGAAGCCACGGAAGAAGGCCGCGCCCGACCCGCGTCGCAGCGTGCCGCTGAATGAGCGCGAGGTCGCGGGATGGATGACGCTGTTTGGGATCACCGCGGAGCAATCGGCGATCGAGGCTGCGCCGAAGCCGGCCGCGCGCGTGGCGCCGGAAGTGCGGAAGTCCGTGCACAGCGCGTCCTCCGACGCCGCGCTGGAGCAGTACCTTGAGGCGACGAAGGATCTCGACGATCCGCTGTCGATCTTGGATGGGCTCGACGGCACGAAGCTGATCGCGGCGCTCGGCAAGATCGACGACTCGGAACTCGACGCACTGATGAAGGCGCACGAGCCGCCAGTGCTGAAGGACGGCGCGCGCATCGGCGGCCGGAAGCGCGTGCGGAAAGCCCAGAAAGGCAACGAATCATGAGCACTGGACACGGACCGACGCCTTCGATCGACTTCGACCATCCGCCCGCGGATCCCCTGCCGCTGTTCGAGCAGTGGTTCGCGGAGGCGCAGAAGCTGGCGACGCCGAACCCGAACGCGATGACGCTCGCGACGGTCGATGCCGACGGCGCGCCGAGCGCGCGCATCGTGCTGCTGCGCGAGATCTCGCGCGAGGGCGCGCGGTTTTTCACGAATCGGAACAGCCGCAAGGGCAAGGCGCTGGCGGCGAATGCGCGGGCGGCGCTGCTGTTTCACTGGGATCTGCTCGACCGGCAGGTGCGGATCGAGGGCAGGGTGACACTCGCGACGGACGCCGAGAGTGATGAGTACTTCGCGCATCGGCCGGTGGATAGCCGCGTGAACGCGTGGGCGAGCGACCAGAGCGAGCCGGTGGCGAGCCGCGCGGAGCTTGAGCGCCGTGCGGAGGAGATGACGCGGCGATTCGCGGGCGGCGATGTGCCGCGGCCGCCGCATTGGGGCGGCTATCGCGTGAGCCTCGATCGCGTGGAGTTCTGGCAGGGCGACAAGTACCGGCTGCATGATCGGGTTGTGTATGTGCGGGGTGGGGATGGTGGGTACCGCGTCCAGCGCCTCTGCCCCTGAAACCGTGCCTGGCACGTGCCATGAGGTGCCGAGCACCTCATGGCACGTGCCGTGGACTGGGTCACGGGCAATCGTTCCCAACCTCGATCATCGATACCCCGCCGAGCTGCACTCCCCCGATGATGCGGCGATACACGCCCACTCCACGTCCTGGAGTTCCTCCTCATTCAGCTCCGTCCCAATCAACGCACGCCATCCGCGGGCATCCGCGAGCTCGCCGCGCAAATCGACGTTGATCAGCGGCCAACGTCGCCCCATGCCGCAGTGCGTACCCGCACTCGACCACTCCCAGTCCGTCGGTTTGCTGACAAGATCGGCCTCCACCGGATTGCGCTCGATGTAACGGAGCGCATTGATGGTGTGTCGCGGCGACATCGCGGCGGCGAAGTATCTCCCCTCCCAATTGGTGCCCCGCGCCCCGCGCTTGCGATTGAGATGCTCCGAGTACTTGCGATGCGTCCTCCCGAAGCAGTCCGCCAGCGACCGTGTGCTTGATGGCACCGCGACCACGTGAATGTGGTTGTTCATCAAGCAGAATCCACCGATGCGCGTGCCCGTGAGCCGACTAAAGCGGTGTAGCAGCGCGAGGTAATACCTTCGGTCGACATCGTTCTCGAAGAGTTCCTGCTTGTGGTTGCCACGGTGCGCGATGTGATGTGGCACGTCCAGTTCGGCGTGTCGTCTCGGTCTCCCCATACTGACCTCCTTGTTGGCGACGAAGGTAGCGAGGCATTCGCGCGGGCCTGGAATTGCCACAGTTTTTCGGAAGATTGGCGCGGTGCCTGGCACGTGCCATGAGGTGCCCGGCA
>CAITDI010000039.1 GCA_903891095.1 uncultured bacterium
ATGCAGTGCCTGGCACTGCATGGCACGTGCCGTGCACCGCCCCTTAGTCGAGGGCGGCGAAGAGGAACCGCGCGCGCCGCAGGTTCCCATACACGCTCTCCGCCGAACCATGCCCCGCGCGCGGGATCACCAGCAGCTCGAAATCCTGCCCCGCGTCGATCAGCTTCTGCGCGACCTGCATCGTCGTCGCGGGATCGACATTCTCATCCATGCCACCGACAAACAACATCAGCTTGCCGCCGAGTTTCGCCGCGTCCTCCATGTTCGAGTTGCGCGCGTAGCTCTCGTCGATGGGCCAGCCCATCCACTGCTCGTTCCACCAGATCTTGTCCATGCGGTTGTCGTGGCAGCCGCAATCCGCGGCCGCGGCCTTGTAGAAGTCCGCGTGATCCAGCACCGCGCGCATCGCGTTCTGCCCGCCCGCGCTTCCGCCAAAGATCGCGACGCGCGACAGGTCGACCGACGCGTCGCGCGACGCGAGCTCGCGCATCCACGCGATGCGGTCGGGGAATCCCGCGTCCTTGAGGTTCTTCCAGCACACGTCGTGGAACGCCTTGCCGCGCCAGTTCGTGCCCATTCCGTCGATCTGCACCACGATCGCGCCGAGCTCGGCGTACTCGCGCGAGCGGTTGCCGAGCTCGAACCACTTGGGCACATGCTGTCCGTGCGGGCCCGCGTAGATGTTCTCGATCACGGGGTACTTCTTCGCGGGGTCGAAGTTCGACGGGCGGTAGACGAGGCCCCAGATCGCGGTCTTTCCGTCGCGGCCCTTGGCCATGAAGGGCTCGGGCGGACGCCATCCGGCGTCGCGCATCGCGCGCGCGTCGCCCGCGCCGAGTTCGGCGACCACCGCGCCGTCGGACGCGCGCCGCAGCTCGTACACCGGCGGAATGTCCGCGCGCGCGCACGCACACGAGCGCGCTGCGATCGGGCGAGAAGTCCACGCGACACGTCCCGCCGCCCGACGTGAGCATCGTGAGCTCACCCGAATCGATCTTCACGCGCGCGAAATGCAGGTGATACGGATCCTGCGTCGCGTCGCGGCCCATCAGCGCGATGTCGATCGTGCGCGCCTGCTCGTCGACATGCTCGACGCGGCGCACGTTCCACGCGCCCTCGGTCACGCTGCGCTTGACCTTACCCGTCGCGACATCGATGAGCTCGATGTGGTTCCACCCGCTGCGCTCGGTCATCCACAGGAGCTCGCCCTTCGCGTCGAGCCAGTGCATCCAGACCTTGTTCGTGTAGTCGACGAAGGTCGGATACGCCTGCTCGGCGACGGTGCGCGCGGCGCCCGTCGCAAGATCGATCGCCACGAGGCGCACGACCTGGTGCCCGCGCTGGTTGTAGAGGAACGCGAGTTCGCGTCCGCCCGAGATAAAGCGCGCGCGGTCGAGCGACCACGGAGTCTGGAACAGCGCGGTCTCGACCGCGACCTCCCGCGCCGTCAGCGCCGCGCCGCCGGGCGCGCGCTCGATGCGAAAGAGATGCGGCACGGGCCGGTCGATCTCGTCGCCGGGCTTCGTGTACTCGAGCGTCTTGAGCTTGGGCTCGAGGCGGTCCTTCGGCGCGGCCTCGACGATGTTCACGGGGTGCGGCGCGCCGCGCTTGATGCGCATCACGACCACGGCGTCGCCCGCGGGCGAGATCCACTCCTCGCCCCACTGCTCGCCCGTCGGCGCGGCGGGCGTGCGAAAGAACTCCGTCTTTCCCCCGCGGAAGACAAGCACATCGCCCTCGCGCCCCACGCGCACCGCGTCGGACTCGACCTCGCCGCCCTGCGGCTGCTGCGTTTCATTCTGCCCATCGAGCAGATCGACGGGCACGGGTTCGCTCGCGCCGGGCGCGTGCGTCGGCGCGGGATGTTCGCGCTCGATCACCGCGGTCTTCTCGACATCCGCGGCGACGACATGGCCGAGGACCTCGCCGCCCAGCGTCTTGATCACCCACGCGTGGCCGCCGAACGACTGCTGCCGGCGCTCGGCGCGCGGCGCGACGCGGCCGTAGCTCTTCTCGTTGCCGCGCGCATCGACCCAGACGATCTCGACGGGCTCGTCGAGGTGGTTCGCGAAGTTGATGCCGCTCGACGGCCCCTGCCCGCGGCTGCGCGCGGTGCCCGGCTTGAGCTGCAACTCCAACGCCTTCGCGGCGTCGGCATCGACCGCGCTCGGCGCGCCGCCGGCGAGATCGAACATGAGCGGCTTGTCGACGCCCTCAAGCGACACGATCACACGTCCACCCTCGACGGCGACACCCTTCACAGGCAGGCGATCGGCGGCGCACTTGGCGGCGGCCGCCGCGGCGGCGTGATCGAACAGCGGGGTCTTTGCGCCAGTGCCATCCTTCGTCGCGTTCACCAGCCACCACCGCCGCGCGCCGTCCTTCGCGGTCTCGCAGTACCAAAGCCGCGATCCGTCGATCCAGGTGCGCGGCCCGACGGGGTCGTGATAGAGCTTGGTCTGCGCGTCGATCCGCGCGCGCGCCGCTGCGATCCGCTCGCGCATTTCCTCAAGAGAAGAGCTGGGAGAAGAGCCGGGAGAAGAGGCGGCAGAAATGGAGGGAGAGGATGCGGCAGAAGCTGACGGAGAACCCGCACGCGGCGTCTCTCCCGCCAGCGCGCCTGCGGAGAAGGGACCAACGAGCACGGCGGCAGCGATCAGGGCGGGCAGCATGGAACTAGGGTAACGCGGGCATTTCCCCCAGTTCTTCGTTCTACGCCCCCGCCATCCACGATCACGCGCCGACCTCAGGTAGACTTCGGTTCGTGACGATCCTCGCCTCACCCACCGGACACCCGCCGCGCTCCGCGCCCGGCGACAGGATCGATCCGGCGTTCGTGCGCGCGCGCGTGCGCGACTTTGTCGAGGTACTCAACACGCCGTTCCGGTTCGTGCAGGACGCGATGCGGTTCCCGCACAGCGAGCGCCGCATGTCGCGGCGCATCGACGCGCTGCTCCACCAGGGCTCGCCCGTCGTCGTCTACTCGGCGCCCAAGACCGCGTCGACGAGCATCGCCGCCGCGCTCACGCGCACCGCGGGGCTCTCGACCGTCAAGGTGCACTTCGTGCAGCCCGAGCACTTCTGGCTCGGCCCGCTGCAGTCGAAGACCGCGCCCGACGGCCTGCTCCGCCACCGCGCGATCGAGCAGCGGCCGTCGCGCAGGATGCTCTTCGCGAGCGACATGCCGCTGCGCATCGTCTCGGTCGTGCGCGATCCGATCGCGTTCAACCTGAGCAACTACACGTTCTTCGGCCGCGCGTACTGGATGCGCACGTTCTGGCGTTCGGCGCCGTGGATCGACACCGACCGCATCATGGGCCATTTCCTGCGGACTTTCCCGCATGATTCGTCGAGCCTGTGGTGGCAGCGCGAGTTCGCGCCGACGACGGGCATCGACATCGCGCGCGAGGGCTTCGACGCCGAGCGCGGCTGGCAGCGCTACCGCAACGGGCGCTTCGATTGCCTGGTGATCCGTTCGGACATCGCCGACGACGACAAGCAGACCGCGCTCGCCGAGTGGACAGGCATGCCCGTGTCGAAGGTCGAGCGCGAGAACGCCAACGACACGCAGTCGGCGCCCGGCGTCTACGAGCGCATGAAGGCCGCCGTCGCGGGCGAGCGCGCATACGTCGAGCGCATGCTGGCGCTGCCGGCGGCGCAGATGTTCTTCAACGCGAAGCAGCGCGAGGCGCTGGCGGGCAAGTGGCTCGGCGCGCACGCGTGAGCGCGGGGCGCAGTCGACACGAAGAGGATCGAAAAGCGCGCGTGCCGCAGGCGCGAACGCGACACGTACGCGTGCCACAAGCTTGACTCCGCGCAGACCAAACTGTGGTCACTGGGTCCGCGGGCACTCACGACCCGCGTTCACCGAACCGAACGGATCGGCGCGAATCACTTCTTCTTGTTCTTGCGCGCGGCGGGGTCTTCGCCGTGCAGGATCCAGCCCATCGCGGCGCGATCGAGATCGGTCCAGCGCGTGTCC
>CAITDI010000040.1 GCA_903891095.1 uncultured bacterium
AAGCACATGCGTCTCGCGCGGCGACGCGTCGCTCATCACCATCACGCGCGGCCACTCGTCGCGGTTGAATCGATCGAGTTCGCCCTGCGCCTGGTTCCGCGCTTGCTCGCGCGCATGCTTGTCCACCTCGCTGCCTGCTGCTCCTGATGCGGCAGGAACGTCTGCCTTGGCCACGTCCGCCTTCGCCACATCGACCTTGGCCACAAGTTCCGCGCGCCTCGCGCGCAGCGCATCGCTCGCGTACTCGAGCACCGGCGGCGCGACGCGGATGCGGCTCGGCGAACCATCGACAATGCCCGACTCGGGCACGCGGTTGAACGCATCGAGCAGCGCGTAGTAGTCGCGCTGCGTGATCGGGTCGTACTTGTGGTCGTGGCACTGCGCGCACGACATGGTCAGCCCGAGCCAGGTCGTGGCCGTCGCGTCGACGCGGTCGAACAGCGAGACGAAGCGATTTTCCTCGGGAATCGCGCCACCTTCGCCGTTGAGCAGGTGGTTGCGGTTGAACGCCGTCGCGAGGCGCGTCTCGTCGGTCGCATCGGGCAGCAGGTCGCCCGCGAGCATCTCGGTCGAGAGCCGGTCGTACGGAGTGTCGCGGTTGAGCTCGCGCACGAGCCAATCGCGCCATATCCACTGGAACGTGTCGCCGTCCTGCTGAAAGCCGTTCGAATCGGCGTAACGCGCCGCGTCGAGCCACGGCAGCGCCATCTTCTCGCCGTAGTGCGGGCTCGCGAGCAGGCGGTCGACGACGCGCTCATACGCCCCGGGCGCGGAATCGGCGAGAAACGCGTCGATCTCCGCGATCGTCGGCGGCAGCCCCGTGAGATCGAGCGTTACGCGGCGGATCAGCGTCTCGCGATTCGCCTCGGGCGCAAGCGCGAGGCTGCGCTCACGCAGCCGCGCCGTGAGGATCGCATCGATCGGATTCGCACCCGCCGCAACCGCGGTCGCCTTCGGCGCGGTGAACGCCCAATGCGGCTCATACACCGCGCCCGCGTTGATCCAGCGCACGAGCGTCGCGCGCTGCGCGTCGGTCAGCTCGCGGTGCGCGTCGGGCGGCGGCATGACATCGGACGGTTCGCGCGAGTGGATGCGCGCGATCATCGCGCTGTCCGCCGCGCGACCGGGCACGATCGCGCCCTTCGCCAGCGCGGATTCGCGCACATCGAGGCGAAGTTCGCCCTTGCGCTTGGCAGGATCCGCTCCGTGGCACTGGAGGCAGTTGTCGGCGAGGATCGGCCGCACGTCGACGCTGTATCGCGGCGTGGGCAAGTCGTCGGCGGCGCGGTCGGTCAGTCCCCACGCGGTGGCGAGCACCAGCAGAAGGACGATCGCAGCAACGACGCGCGGAGGCATCGGCGCATCATAGGGCTCGCGCGCGTCGCGCCCAAATCAGGACGACCTCAGAAGGACTTCGACAGCCCGATCCAGAACGCACCCTCGGCCTGGCTGCGGCTGGCGTCGTTCGCGCCGAGCACCTCGAGCAGCGCCGAATCGAGCGTGCGCCACTTGGCCTCGAGCGCGAGCGTCCAGTTGCCGTCGAGCTCGACGTGCGTGCCGCCACCGACGCTCCAAGCGAAGCCGTCGGAGTCGATGCTCGGCGCAAAGTCGCCGCTCAAACCGAGCACGACGCCACGCGCGATCTCGGTCTTGGTACGGAACCCGACGATCGCCGCCGACTGGCTCTGGAACGAACCAAGCACGTCGCCGCGCCCGAAGTCGATCTGCTCCGACGCGCCGGCCACGCGGGCGCCCGCGAGAAGGTCGACCGAAGTGTGCTCATCGCGAGCGATGCGCCAAGCCGCGCACGCATCCACCAGCATCGCCTGCGGCGCGACCTCGACGGTGTCGGCAATGATGCGCGCGGAAACCACGGCGCCGACCGCCTGGTTCCACCACGCGCCAAAGTTCACGTCGAACGCGCGCAGCCCGTCGAGATCGAGCCCGAGGTCGGCGTCCGACGGCGCGCCATCGGCGGCGTCCGGCTGCCAGGGGCGACCACGAAGTTCGGTGACCGCGGCACGCGCGGCATGGACGGTCGGCAGCGGGCTCCAGGCGTTCTGCGCCAATTCAAACGACCACGGCTGATCGGCCGCGGCGCTTGGCTGCGGCACCAGCTCGGCGCCAGCGTCGGCGCCCCGCACGAGCGCCACCAATTCGCCAGACGCGCCCGAGCCCGCCCAGAGCAACGACGCGACCGCGGCGGCGATCGAGGCACGACGGAGGACGGGGCTGTTGGTGATGCGGCGCATGCGATGGAGACGATCCGTAGCTCGCGAGAGTTTCTCGTTCCAGCCAGGGGCGGAGCATTCTCTCCAAATTTCCCAACTCCGCAATGGCGCGATTAGCATGGGCGAATGCCATCGAATCACACCCGTGAACGCGAAAGCGACCGCGAACTCGAGCCACGCGTGGCGCTGATGCTGGAAATCGCGGACCGCGCGGGCACTGTGGCGATGAAGCACTTCCAGTCCGCGAATCTCGCGATCGACACCAAGTCGGACGATTCGCCCGTCACCATCGCCGACCGCGAGATCGAGTCGATGGCGCGCGCCGCGATCCGCGCGCGCTTTGCCGGCGACGCCCTGCTCGGCGAAGAGCACGGCGAGGAATCCGGCACGAGCGGCTGGCGCTGGGTGATCGACCCGATCGACGGGACCATCTCGTTCGCGTCGGGCGTTCCGCTGTTCGGCACGCTGATCGGCATCGAACGCGACGACGGCTCCCGAAGCGAGATCGTCGCGGGCATCTGCGCCATGCCCGCCCTCGGCGAGCGCCTCTGGGCCGCGAAGGGACGCGGCGCCTGGTGGGAGCGCACCGAGCGCGACGGCATGCCCCACCGCTCGCCCGCGCGCGTGCGCCGCTGCGCGACGCTCGCCGATGCGCTCGTCTGCACCACTGGCCTCGAGTACTTCGAGCGCGCACGCGCGACCGACGCGCTCGTCCGCGTCGCGCGCATGGCCAAGCGCGTGCGCGGATGGAGCGACTGCTACGGCGGCATGCTCGTTGCCACCGGACGCGCCGACGCCTGGATCGATCCGGTGATGAACCCGTGGGATTCGGGGCCGTTCCCGGTGATTCTGGCGGAGGCAGGCGGCGTGTTCAGCGATTGGCGCGGGGAGCCCGACATCCGCGGCGGCAGCGCGATCGCGTGCCACGCCGATCTGCACGCGGAGCTCATGCGCGCGGTGCAGTCGAGTTGACGGCCAGCGCCGTTCAGCCCAGTGCATTTCGGCTCAGCGCAGCGCGTCCCACGACGCGTCGAACGCAAACTCGTAGTTCTTCCAGCGCCCGACCGAAGACCGGTTGATGCTGCGACGCACCTGCTCGAAGCTCAGCGTGAGCACCGTGCGCTTGTTGCCCTCGGGCGCGAGCACCGCAGGGTCGAACGGCACGCCGAGCAGCTCGAGCACGCGACGGATCTCGCGCTCGGGGTGATCGACGAGTTCCTCGTAGACCACGCTCACCGAGCGCACCTTGAGCAGGTCGAAAGCGGCCTGCACGACCTTGCGTTCGGCCGCGATCACGCGGCGAATCGACGCGAGGCTCGACGTGAAGCCCCACGAGTTCGGATGGAAGTTCGACAGGAACATGCTGATCGCCGTGTCGCGCGGATCGCGCGTGATGCGCACGAACGCCGCGTCGGGCAGCACCGCGGCGACCGCGGGGATCAGCCGCCACACGTGCAGCGTCTTGTCGAAGGTCACCGTGGCGCCCGCGCGTCGGCGCGCGAGCGCGCCGGCGAGGTACTCCGCCGCGATGCGCTGCGCGTCGGCTTCGGTCAGGTTGCGCAGCTCGGTCGGCCAAAGCCCGAGGCCGACCAGCGATTCGTGGATCGCAAACGCACCTTCGTACTCGCCGATGCCGCTGATCTGCGGATGGCGGTCGAGCATCTGCTCGAGCAGCGTCGTGCCGCTGCGGGGCATTCCCACGACAAACGCGGTGCCCGTGGCCTGCGGGCCCTTGGGCGCGAACCACGCGCGGCCCTTCTCGATCAGTCGCATCTGCTCGGCCACGTCGGCCTCGATGGCGCCGATATCGAACGCAGGCGTCGTCTCGCGGTGCACGAAGCTCGCGAGCTCGAACGCCTCGCGGTACTTGCCGTCTGCGTCGAGCATGCGCACCGCCTCGAAGCCCGCGATCCGCTTGAGCAGCGCGCTGCGTGTGCTGCGCGCGGTGGCCTCGAGCTGTGCCATCGCCGCGGCGCGGTCACGCCGCATCGTCGAACGCGCGGTGAACACCGCAGCGCGCTCGTCCTCGGTCCAGCGTCCGCCTTGATCGATGAACGCGTCGAGCTCGTCCTTGCGGCCGGCGCGATGCAGCGCTTCGGCGAGCGCGAACGCCGCTTCGGTTTCATTCGCTGGCTTGCGCGCAATCAACGCGGTCAACCGCGCGATCGCTGCGTCGCTCTGTCCGAGCCGATGCTCGATGATGCCCTTGAGCAAGTTGAGCTGCGCGTCGGTCGGTGCGATGCGAAGACCGCGTTCCGCCGCGTCGTTCGCACGCGCCAAGCGCCCGGTGGGAATGCACGCGCGCGCGATTGCCCCATAAGCGCCGACATTTTTTGGTGCCTTGACCACCACGCGCTCTGCAAGCGTAAGTGCCTCCGCATAACGCCTTTGCGCAATAAGGTTGTCGATCTGTGCGAGATCTGCGGGTTGTGCGGGTCGTGAGGGATTCACAGGTGCGTTTCTACTTCGACGCAGCGCTGTCTCCGAAGCGAAAATTCGCGCGGCAGATGACCGCGATGCGTTGACAAGTCCTTGTCACGGTGCAGGTTGTGAGCGGAGACGAGAGAAATGGGCCTGAGCCTGCACGATGTCCCGTGCGGATTCAGAGGTTGCTGTCGTCCCTTCCCTCCCGCCCTCTTCCCAGGGCATCAACTTTAGTCCCGTTTCTTGGAGTTCCCATCATGAGGTGCATCGTTGCTTCGTGCGCGGCTGTTGCTGCGCTCTCGTCGTCTGCTGCTTTCGCGGACGTCACCATTAGCTTCACCAACTTTACTGCGACTGGCTTCCAGTTCTCGCAGGTCGCCGCCCCGGGCACGCTCTCGGGCAGCATCACCGGCGTGTCCGTGAACGCGACGCTCACCGCGTCGACGAACTTCACCTACGCCGACGACCTCTGCGTCTACCTCGACGTCATCCCGCTCTCGACCGCTGGCCTCGTTCAGGTCGGTGGCTACAGCGACCTCAGCGCCTCGCAGCGCTACTTCTGGACCAACGGTGGTTCGGATGCTCCCGGCACCGTCGTCGACAGCACCGTGAACTTCCTCACCCCCGTCAACATGGCGACGCGTGACCTCTCGGTCTACCTCGGCAACGGTTACGGCGCAGGCGGCACGTCGGGCACTTGGACGGGCTCGATCACGCTCCTCGGCGTGACTGCGGTTCCGGCGCCGGGCGCCATCGCGCTCCTCGGCCTCGCGGGCCTGGTTGGCCGCCGCCGCCGCTAAACAGCGGACTTGCACGGGCAAGACACAGAACAACGTCAACCGGCGGCTAAACGTGGCCGCCGGTTGCCGTTTTGCACCACCTGAGCCCTGGCCAACCCCGTAGCCGCGCGGAGCTGCCCGGGGCCGCGCGGGGCTGCAGATCGTAAGTGCATTCATTTAAATGACTTGTGCGCAAAGTCTGCGCAGAAACTCTCAGCCTGTGTCTCTCCTCCAGCACAAGCCGAACTTGTGTGCCCGGTCTGAATGTTTGCTGCGGAGCCGTACCCGCAGCGCCGACCGGTCCAAGCTCGCCACTGGGAAAAGAACATGATCAAGCCCCGCTTTGCCGTTGTCGCTGCCGTCCTCGCCACGTCCATCGTCGCATCCGCTTCGGCCGACGTCACCATCACCCTCACGAACCAGACGTTCACTGGCTTCAACTTCAGCAGCGTTGGTCCGCTGTCGGGCACGCTCACGGGCGCGTCGATCAACGTGACGCTCGATGCATCGGTGGCGTACACCTACGCCGACGACCTGTGCCTGTACGTCACGCCGACCTCGACGCTCGCGACTGGCGGCGTTCTGCAAATCGGTGGGTTCTCGAATCTCAACGCAGCGCAGCGCCTGTTCTGGCCGAACGGCGCGTCCGACGCGGCCGGCACGACGTCGATCGGCACGGTCACGCTCGCCAACGCGATCGACTTCGACGCCAACCCCGCGTACTCGGTCTGGGTCGGCAACGGCTACGGCGCCGCGAACACGTCGGGAACCTGGACGGGAACGATCACGCTCCTCGGCGTGAACGCGGTCCCCGCCCCAGGCGCAGTGGCGCTGCTCGGCCTGGCCGGCATCGTCGGCCGCCGACGCCGCTGAGTTCTTGACCCAGAAGGTTCTTGAACCAGAAAGTTCCTGACCCAGAAAGTTCTTGACCCACAAACTGACCGTGCACGGAGTTGGAAGCGACTCCGATGCCGACGGAACACGGCAACCCACCGCAAGCACGCGGGGGTTGCTGTGTTTTTCGACATAGACCGCACAGACCAACCATTGCGTGCCGCTTCCACAATCGGATCGCGCGGAGAAGGTTGCACCGACTGCGGCACGCGGCATGATCCGAGCGACTAGGCCAGGCGGCCTGGAGGTGCGGCGAGGGAACCGCGCTTCGGGAGGCACCGCCTTCAGCCTGCAAAGGGAACCGGGGAAAAGAAAATGGGAATCCACAGAGTCCTTCTTGCGGCTTCGGTCGCAGCGGCTGTCGCTTCGGCCGCATCGGCGGACGTCACGTTCGCACTCACGCACTTTCATGCGTGCGGCCTTGAACTCAAGGAGTTCACGCAGCCGGGAGACATCTCCGGCATCATCACGGGCGTCACCGTCAACGTGTGGATGGAGCACGCGACTGCGTACACCTACGCAGACGACCTGAGCATCTATCTCGACACGGGCGACCTCAGCCATGGCGGCCAGCTGGCCATCGGCGGCATGAACACGATGCAGGCGGTCGACTTCTACCGCTGGCCAGTCGAGAACCGCCAGCCGCTGCGCGACATCACATTCGCCACGCCGCTGAATCTCGGCAGCGCGCCGATGAAGCTGTGGATCGGAAACGGTTTCGGCACACAAGCGACCTCGGGCATCTGGAACGGAACGATCACGTTCCACGGCGCGAGCGGCATTCCCGCGCCGGGTTCCCTCGCGCTGCTTGGCCTCGCGGGCATCGTCGGCCGTCGCCGACGCCGCTAAACACGCAACGAACACCGATAAAGCGCCGACGCGAAATGCGTCGGCGCTTTTCGTGCTTTCCGCGCGCAAGCGCTTGCCGCGCATCAGATTGCAGGCAGATTGTCTGCGGAGCCAGAGGTAAAGCGGGACTGGGCTGGATGGCGGTCGAGCAGAACTCGACTGGCTGTCGTTTGTCCTAGATCCACCTTTACCTCGGAGTTCCGAATGTCCCCCCTCGTTGCGAGCGGCGCGCCTGCGCTGCTGCGCGCATCAAACCCACCAACGCTTGCGCGCCGCGATCACACGCGGCAGGCGATCGGTCTCGGTGGCGGGGCCATGCGACGGACTCTTTCGAATCACTCGCTGCATGCGCGTCCATTCGCGCGTCGCAGCATCACCAGCACTGGTCCCTTCGCGCACCCACTCTCGTCCTCTGCACCGGGACGAGGCGCGTTGGGCCTCCAGCTTTCCGTGAGTCACGCCCTGCGCACCTCAGGGATCACTCGCGGAGTTCCGGGTATCGATCCGCAAGCTGCCACGACCCATCGTCCGGCGCGGCTGCTTGTGTCGATACCGAAGTTTCTCGTGACCGCGCGTGAAGGCCGTTCGTCCGGCTGAGCGCGATCCGAGAGACCACCCCGCTAGCCAGCGCACGAGTGATCGTGCGCAGGGCTGACAGCGGCGGAGTGGTATGGCTGTAGCGGCGGTCCCTCAGGGGCCGCCGCTGCTGTTTTTGCAACAGTTGCTTTCGCGCGTCAGAGCAGGATGCTCGACATGACCACGATCACCGCGATCGACACGAAGTCGAGCACGATGCCCGCCCGCATCATGTCGCGAGCGCGCACGCGGCCCGATGCAAAGACGAGCGCGTTCGGCGGAGTGCCGACCGGGAGCGCGAACGCCCAGCTCGCGGCGAACACCGCAGGGACGACGAGTTTCTCGGGCGCGATGCCGAGGCCGGGCGCGAGCGCGCCCACGATCGGCACGGCCATCGCGGTGAGCGTCGTGTTCGACGCGACCTCGCTGGCGAACACAAGCACAGCGACGAGGATCGCCAGCAGCGCCAGCGGCGGAAGCACGCCCGCGGCGTGGATCGCGGAGCCGAGCGACTGCGAAAGTCCGCTGCGCTGCATCGCCTCCGCGAGGCAAAGTCCGCCGCCGAAGAGCACGAGTACGCGCCACGGAACCTTCGCAAACGCCGACGGATCAAGGATCACCTTGCGCTTGCCGCGCGTGCTCGGAATCAGGAACAAGAGCGTGGCTGCGGCGATCGCGATGGTGCCGTCCTTCACGCCGGGAAACGTCGGCTTGTAGAGCGGCTGCGTGACCCACGCGCAGACGGCGAGCGCGAACACGCACAGCGCGGCAAAGCCATCGCGCCCGATCGGCTGCGACGCCTGCGTCTCGGGCGGAACGACAAGTCCGCGCGTTGGGAACAGCCACACGCCGAGGATCGCGATCGCAAGCGGCAGGAACACCAGCGTCGTCGGCACGCTAAAGCGCAGCCAGCGCACGAAGTCCATCTCGACGCCGTTCTGCACGAGCCACTTGACCGCGATCGGGTTCGGCGGGCTGCCGATGATGGTCAGCGCGCCGCCGATGCTGGAACCAAACGCGACGCCGAGCAGGAGCGACGTCGTGAATCGCTCCGCCGCCGCGCGCATCGCGTCATCGGGCGCAGCCGCACGCGCGCGCGCGCCGAGCGCGACCGCCATCGGCAGCATCGTGGCCGCGGTCGCGAGGTTCGAGACGAACGCGCTGATGAGCGCGGAACCGACCATCACCGCGGCGAGCACGCGCAAGGGCGACGAACCCGCGATCCGCACGAGCAGCGTCGCGAATCGCGCCGACACGCCCGTGCGCTCGAGTCCGAGCGCAAGCAGCGCGCCGCCGCCGAAGAGGAACATGACATCGTCCGCGTACGGCGCCGCGATCTCGACGGGCTTGCCGATCGAAAGCGCAGAGAGCAAGACAAACGGAACGAGTCCCGTGAGCGCGGGCTCCACCGCGAGCGTCACCCACCACGTCGCCATCAGCGCGAGGAGCGCGAGCACCCACGAGGCGTCGCTCGAGAGCCCGCCAAGTCCGCCGAGCGCTGGATGCGTGCAGCCGAGCGCGACCGCAGCCAGCGCGACGCCGCCAAAGCGCCCGATCCGCGCGACAAGCGGCGAGCTCTCCTCGAGTTCCTCCTCGAGCTCGTCGTCGGAAGTCTCCGCATTCTGCTGTTGGCTCGACTCGACCATGGCGCGACGATAACGCGGACGCAGGGGCGGCGCGCCGCGCAAGCAACCGCGGCGACCGCGACGGGCAGGACGGTTGCACCGACGAGCGAGCGACCAGCGCCTCCTTGTTTGTCCAATTTCCTTCGCTTATCCGTCCCCACCCCGCATACTGCGTGCAACATGGCCACTCGCATGACTCCACCCCGTGACTCCACCCCGTGACTCCACCCCTTGACTCCACCCCATGACGCCACCCCGGGGCCACCAGAGTTTTAAATCAGCCATGAAAGCCCGCATGAACAGCACCCTCCACGCCACCGCTTCCGTCGCCCGCAGCCTGCTGTTTGCTGCCGCGGTCACCACCGCCTGCGCCACCGCGTCGGCCCAGACGACCTTCGTCAACTACGAGTCGCCGCAGGTCCACCCGATCGATGTGACGCCGGACGGCCTCACGCTCCTCGCGGTCAACACCGCCGATGGCGTGCTCGAGGTGTTCGACCTCGTCAACGGCCTGCCCGTACGCCGCGGCGCGGTTGCCGTCGGCGTCGACCCGGTCAGCGTCCGTGCGCGCAACAGCAGCGAGGCGTGGGTCGTCAACCAGATCTCCGACTCGGTCAGCGTGATCGACCTCGCGTCGATGCGCGTGGTCCGCACCATCAACGTCGGCGACGAGCCGGCCGACATCGTGTTCACCGCGAAGCCTGCGAAGGCGTTCGTGTCGCTCGCGGTTCCATCGGCGCTCGTGTCGTTCGACCCGACCGCCGCCGCGCCCGCGCTGACCACGACTCCGATCGTCGGCGCGCAGCCGCGCGCGCTCGCCGTGAGCCCCGACGGAACGAAGGTCTACCTGGCGATGTTCGAGTCGGGCAACAAGACCACGGTGATTCCCCGCACGGTCGTGAGCAACGCCGCGGGTCCGTACGGCGGCGTCAATCCCCCGCCGAACTCGGGCACGGCGTTTAGCCCCGCGCGCCCCGCGGGACAGGCGAATCCCCCGACCACCGCGATGATCGCCCGCAAGAACGCCGCGGGTCAGTGGATGGACGACAACAACCACAACTGGACGAGCCGCATCACCTGGGACATCGTCGACAACGACCTCGCGGTGGTGAACACCAGCACGCTCGCGGTGTCGTATGTCACGGGCCTCATGAACACCGTCGCCGGCATCGGCGTCGCGGCCAACGGCCAGGTGCTCGCGGTCGGCATCGATCCGCGCAACGAGATCCGCTTCGAGCCGAACCTCGACGGCAAGTTCGCCAAGATGCTCGCGGCGTACGTGCCTGCAGGCGGCACGGGCGCGTCGACCATCGTCGACTTCAACCCGCACCTGACCTACACGACCAACTCGATTCCGCTGACGGAGCGCTTCCAGTCGGTGGGCGATCCGCGCGGCGTGGCGTGGCTGCCCGACTCGACCGCTGCGTATGTCGCGATGCTCGGCTCGAACTGCGTCGTCGCGATGACGCCGAGCGGCTCGCGCATCGCCAAGATCGAGGTCGGCGAGGGCCCGTCGGGCGTCGTCAGCTCGCCGAGCGGCGCGTACGTGTATGTCCTCAACCGCTTCGAAGGCTCGGTCAGCACGATCAGCACGGCTTCCTACGCCGAAGCTGGCCGCGTGAGCTTCCACGACGCGACGCCTGCGACGGTCAAGGCCGGCCGCAAGTTCCTCTTCGATACCCATCTCACGTCGGGCCTCGGTCACACTTCGTGCGCGACCTGCCACATCGACGGCCGCAGCGACCGCGTCGGCTGGGATCTCGGCGATCCGTCGGGTTCCGTGATCGCGTTCAACGAGAACTGCCAGGTCCCCGGCTGCATCGCATGGCACCCGATGAAGGGCGCGATGACGACGCAGACGCTGTTCGGCATCATCGGCACCGATCCGTTCCACTGGCGCGGCGAGAAGAACGACCTCTCGCAGTTCAACGTCGCGTTCACGCACCTCCAGGGCGCGGACAACGAGATCAGCGCGACCGAGATGGCTTCGCTGCAGAACTACGTCGCGTCGCTCACCTTCGGGCCGAATCCGAACCGCAACATCGACAACTCGCTCAAGACCTCGCTGCCGATCTTCGGCGGCGTGGTGACGGGCCTTGGCGGCACGGGCAATCCGACGGCGGGCCAGACGGTCTTCAACACCGCGCAGATCTTCGGCGCGCCTCCGGGACTCACATGCCTCAACTGCCACTCGGGCATCACGGGCACCAACCGCAACGTCGACATTCCCGCGCCGGGCGGCGAACCGCAGAACCGCAAGAACGCGCCGCTCCGCGACGTGTGGCGCAAGGTCGGCGCGAACCGCGCATCGACCACCGCGCTGCGCGGCTTCGGCTTCGATCACAACGGCGAGGACTCGACGCTGCAGGATGTGCTGAACATCGGCTTCCGCTTCACCGCGGGCGCGACGGGCGTCACGCAGCGCCGCGACGTCGAGGCGTTCCTCCTCTCGTTCGGCACCGAGACCCACGCAGGCGTCGGTCAGCAGACCACGGCGAACGGCGTCAGCAACGACACGACGCGCATCAACCAGTTCATCGCAATCGCCAACACCAACGCGGTCGGTCTGATCGCGAAGGGCCGCATCAACGGCATCGTGCGCGGCTTCACCTATCAGGGCGGATCGTTCATCACCGACCGCGCGACGGAGCCGGCGCTTTCGCCCGCGGCGCTGCTCGCGCTCGCCGCCGCTGGCAGCGAGATCACCTACACGCTGGTGCCCGCAGGTTCTCAGACCCGTCTCGGTGTCGACCGCGACCTCGACACCTTCCGCGATCGTGACGAGCTCGACGCGGGCAGCGATCCGTCGAACGCCGCGAGCGTGCCGCATCCGTGCATCGCCGACGTGTCGCCGTCGATCCCCGATGGCCTGGTCAACGGCGCCGATCTGGCCGTGATTCTCACCGGCTGGGGCGGTCCCGGAGTCAGCGACCTCGACGGCAACGGCACGACCGATGCGTCGGACCTCGCGATCGTCCTGAGCTCGTGGGGCATCTGCCACTGACCTGAGTGCAAGTCTTCACGCGCCCGTCCGTGCCTCTGGCAATCCAGAGACACGGACGGGCGCGGTTCGTTTTGACGAGCGTCGACGGCGCGGAGTGAACTCCGCAATGCGCGTGGCTCGGGTACGTTGTCCAGTCTCGCGTCGAGCCACCGAAGTCGGTGGCGGCGCGAGCGACTGTGGAACACCAAGACGGAGGCGGCCCAACCGCCGCACAACATGAAGAACTACACGACTGTCATCGGCGCTCTCGCGCTCTCGTTCGCCTCGCTCGCCATGGCCCAGGACGGCACGTTTCCGCCGGGCGGCGGTCCGGGTGGAGGCCAGCAGGGTGGACCGGGCGGCCCCGGTGGCGAAGGCGGCCAGCGTCGCGGCGGCGGCGACCCCGCGCAGCTCGTCGAGCGCCTGATGCAGGGCGACACGAACAAGGATGGCAAGCTCGCCAAGGACGAGATGCCGGCCCAGCTCGCCGACCGCATCTTCGAGCGCGCCGACACCAACAAGGACGGCTTCCTCGACAAGGCTGAGCTCGAGGCGTTCGCCAAGTCGGGCGGCATGCGCGGTCCCGGCGGCCAGGGTGGTCAGGGTGGCCAGGGCGGCGAAGGCCGTCAGGGTGGTCGCGGCGGTCAGCCCGGCGGTCCGGTCAACCTCGAAGGCGCGATGAAGCAGGCCAACGGCGCGTACAAGGCGCTCAAGGCTTCGGCGTTCGACGCTGCCTCGCGCGCGGCGGACCTCGAGGCCGTGCAGCGCCTCCAGATGGCGCTCATCAGCTCCAAGGGTGGCGTCGCAAGCGCGCACCTCACCGAGGACTCGAAGAAGCAGTTCGGCACCGACAAGGCTGCGTTCGAGACCGGCTTCCGCAAGGCGATGCTCAAGACCGCCATGCTCGCCATGGAACTCGAGACCGCGATCCTCGACGGCAAGTCCGCCGAGGCCAAGGCGCTCGTCGGCAAGCTCCACGACGCCGAGGAGAAGGGCCACGACCTCTTCAAGGAAGACGAGAAGGAAGAGCGCGGCGAGCAGAAGGCTCCGGCCAACAACAAGAAGTGATGCCGATACGCGCGGACTCCGCGCGGCGACGGCGATCGACTTTCGTCATCGACTTTCATCAAGCCAATCCAGCGCGGCGGTCCAGCATATGGGCCGCCGCGCTGCGTTTTACGCGGAGCGCAGCGATCGTCCGTCAGGCGAATGCCCCTTTCGCCGCGCTCTCGCGCGATACAGCGATCTTTCGGGCGGATCGGTCCGTCTTACCCCCTACCGTCAGGTTGTCTCGCACTCTGCCGCCGCCTGCGTTGGCTGCGGCGCCTTTCGGAGGACCCATGCCTCATCACCATCACACGCTCGATCAGCTCTTTGCACATCCGACGTCGCACAACATCCACTGGCGCGAAATCGTCGGTCTGTTCGAATCGCTCGGCGGCACCACGGAAGAGACCAAGCACGATCACCTCAAGGTCAAGCTCGCCGGCCGCGAGATGAGCTTCAGCATTCCGCGCGGTGGCGCGCACACGCTGCAGAGCGACCATGAGATCTCGGCGATCCGGCGCTTTCTCAAGGAGTGCGGATTCGCCCCGGTTGGCCGCACGCACTGACGCGCGACGACGACCACACTCAGGAACCGACGACCCCGCGGAGCGCTCTCTCGAGCCCCGCGGGGTCGATCTCAAAATCGGCCGCGGTGACCTTTCCGCCGCGACCCGCGATGCGCGTGCCGGCGACGGGCGTGTAGCGCATGCCGCACGCGCCCGCGAGCATCAGGAAGCTCGGGTTGCCGTACGCGGGCGGCATGAGTTCGACGAGCGTGCCGTTCGGCTGCGCATGGATGAGATGCGCAAGTGCGGCGCCGTGCGGTGCGACGACAAGCGACGCGCCGCGGAACGCAGCGATCTGCGCGTCGAGCGAGAGCCCTTCCATCGCGACCGTCTCGATGCCGTGCGCGGCGAGGATGGGCGCGAGCGCGGCTTCATTGGCGACCTTGCGACGGCCGCGGCGCGCGACGTAGATGCGGCGCGGACGGCTGGCGCTCGGCGCGGCCGACGCGCCGAGAGCGCCTCGCAGGAACTCCACCGAACGCGGCGTGGGCTCGCAGATCTCGCCAGGCGCGGACGTCACGATCAGCCGCTCGCACTCGATGTGCGCGCCGGCGCCGACGGTCACGACGCGCGCAGGGTCGATCCCGCAGCGCGCAAGCAGATCCTTCGCGACCGCGAGCGACGTGTCGGGGACGATCCAGTTGTCAACCGCCGCGAGGCCCGCATCGCGCACGAGCCCGATGCGCGGCAGCGAGTCGAAGAGCCAGTGATAGAAGTTGTCGTGCCCGACCGCGGCGATGAGCGCGCTGGTGCCCGCGATCCTTCGCGGCGGACGCGCGATGACGTAGCCGCTGAGCACGCGGTGCTGCTCGATCGGCACGCCCGCGTGCGGACTGACATCGGCGAGGACGATCCCGCGCGGCGCGATGGCGGTGCAGCCGATCGCGTACACGCGGCCATGCGGCACGACCGCCGCGAACGCCGTCGCCCGCGAGTTCGGGCTCTGCAGGCCCGCGACGATCGCGTCGGCGACCGCCTGCGCGGGCGCGTCGAATGCGGTGATCGCCGGCAAACGCGCGGTGCGCGGCCCGAGCTGCGTGCACTGCCAGCCGCAGGCGCGCGCGAGCGCAGGCGTGTCCGCGGTCGCGCGCGTGGGAAGGTGAAACACCGCGTCGTTGACCGCGTGCGGAAGCACTCCGCGTGCGCGCGCAAGCGACGCAACGATGTTCCGGCGGATCGACTGCAGCGGGTTCGCCATCTTTGGAGGCGTGTTGTATCCGCGCGCCCCGCTACGCTGCGCGCATGGCTACGGAACTTCGGGAAGATCGGATCCTCGCCACGTCGCTCGGGCACCTCGAGCGGCGCGGGATGCATGCGTGGGGCGTGCACGGCGTCGCGCACTGGTGGCGCGTCCGGCACAACGGGCTGCTGCTTGCTCCGAAGACAGGCGCGGATGCGCTCGTCGTGCGGCTGTTTGCGCTGTTTCACGATTCGCACCGCGAGGACGACTACGCGGATCCAGGCCATGGCCCGCGCGCGGCGGACTGGCTCGCGCGCGTGCGCGACGGACTGCCGCTCGGCGCCGATGCCGCCTGCGACGCCACGCGCGAGGCGATCGCTGCGCTGCAACCCGCGCAGTTCGCGCTCCTGCGCACGGCCTGCGAGCTGCACACGAACTCGATCCACCATGACGACACGACCGTCGCCACCTGCTTTGCCGCAGACCGTCTCGACCTCGCGCGCGTCGGAATGAAGCCGAATCCCAAGTACATCCCGGTCGATCGCGCGATCCTGACCGACGCCGTGATCGCCGATGCGATGGCGCGGACCGACGCGGGCCTCAGCTGGACCGACTCTGCGGAATTCACCCGCACTTGGGGCGTGGCGATACCCGCCCGCCGCCGCTGAGCCGCGATACGCTGCGCGCCCGTGTCGAACGCGCCGCCGACCAATCCTCACACGACAGGCGAAGCGCCGCAGAATCCTGCGCGATGGCTCGTGCTGTTCGCGATGACCGGCAGCCTGTCGATGATCTTCGTCGACATGACGGTGACCGCGATCGCGGGGCCGAACATCGGCACCGCGTTCGGCCTCACGCCGACGGGCATCGCGTGGATCGCGAACTCGTACATGGTCGCGCTTGCCGCGCTCATGGCGATCGGCGGGCGGCTTGGCGACATCTTCGGCAAGCGCACGACGTTTCTCGCGGGCGTTTCGATGTTCGCGGCGGCGAGCGTCGTGTGCGGCGCGGCGCCCGATGCGACGACGCTGATCATCGGCCGCGTGCTGCAAGGCGTCGCGGCGTGCCTCATGCAACCCGCGTCGGCGTCCCTCGTCATCGAGAACTTCGCGCCAGGCGACCGCGGCAAGGCGATGGGCATCTACATCGGCATCTCGATGTCGTTCTTCGCGATCGGCCCCGTGCTCGGCGGACTCATCACCAAGTACGCGGATTGGCGCTGGGTCTTCTACATCAACATCCCGATCGCGCTCGCGGCGATCGGGCTGGTGCTCAAGTCGTGGCCCGTGAACCACCGCAGCGCGGACCGCAGGATCGACGCGCTTTCGGCGCTGCTGCTCGTGGTCGGGCTGCCGCTCGCCATCTACGCGCTGCAGGAAGGCGCGAAGGCCGACGGCTCCGGCCACCTGATCCTCGCGCAGCCCGCGTACCTCGCGATGCTCGCGGCGGGCACGGTGCTTTCGGCGCTGTTCGTGCTGCGCCAGCTGCGCACGGACCGGCCGCTGGTGCGGCTCAGGTTGTTTGCCGACCCGCGCCTCCGCGCGAACGTGCTGCTGATCGGCATCATGCAGTTCGCGATGGCGTCGCTGGTCGTGCAGGGCTCGATCTACGCGCAGGATGTGCTCAAGTACGACACCGCGAAGGCGGGCATGAGCCTGATGCCGATGCTGGTGCCGGTGATCTTTGTCGCGCGCAGCGCGGGCAAGATGTACGACAAGCACGGCGTGAAGAAGCTCGCGCGCTTCGGCACGGTGGTCGCCTCGAGCGGCCTCGCGTTGTGGGGCGTCGGGTCGATCGTCATCAGCTATCCCGTGATCGCCGCAGGAATGGCGATGCTCGGGCTTGGGCTCGCGTTCATCATGTCGCCCGCGAACACCGACACCTTGTCGGGCGTGAGCGGCGAGACGCGCGGGCAGGTGTCGGGCCTCGTGCAGACGGTGCGGCAGGTCGGCGGCGCGCTCGGCGTCGCGTTCGCGGCTGCGGTGAGCGGCATGGCGAGCGCGTTCGGCGCGGACCTCGCGACCTCCATCGGCGCGGCGATCCTCGCGGGCGCGTGCGTCGCGGCGCTCAGCGTCGTGGTCGCGCTGCGGATGCCAGGACCGCGCCACTCGCCTGCAGCGGCGGGCTAACCTGCGCGGATGAACCCGCGTCTCGCGCTCTTCCTCGCCCCGCTGTTCCTCGTCGCGTCGAACATCTTCATGACCTACGCGTGGTACGGCCACCTGAAGGACCTCAAGGACAAGCCGATCTGGATCGCTGTGCTCGCGAGCTGGGGCGTGGCGTTCTTCGAGTACTGCCTGCAGGTGCCGGGAAACCGCATCGGCTTCCAGCAGGCGGGCATCTCGCTGCAGCAGCTGAAGGTGATGCAGGAGGTGATCACGATGCTGGTCTTCGCGGGATTCGCCGTCGTGTACATGAAGGACAAGCTGACGATGAACTTCGTCTACGCGTCGCTCTGCCTCGTGGGCGCGGCGTTCTTCATGTTCCGCGACTTCAAGGCGGCGGGCTGAACGCTACATTCCGCGCATGAGCCGATGGCGAACGATCGCGCGTGAACTTCCGATTGCGGCCGGTCTTGCCACCGGCATCGCGGTGATCCTGCACTGGTCGCCCGAGGGCGCGATCGACAGCGCGGCGAACATGCGCTGGAGCGCGTGGCTGGTCGCGTGCATCCTCGCGTGCGCGTTCCGTGCGATGGCGCATGCGGACGAACTCGCGGATCGCTTCGGCGAGCCGTACGGCACGCTGATCCTCACGCTTGCGGCGATCACCATCGAAGTCGCGGCGGTGTGCGCGGTCATGCTCGGCTCGGGCGGCGACTCGCAGGTCGCGCGCGACACGATGTTCTCGGTGATCATGATCATCCTGAACCTGCTGACGGGCCTCGCCATGCTGCTCGCGGGATGGAAGCACGCGGAGCAGAACTTCAACCCGCAGTCGGCCCACTCGTACCTGCCGCTGCTCATCACGCTGTGCGCGATCACGCTGGTGCTGCCGCGCTTCACGCACAGCTTCGACGGCGGCTGGATGAGCGAGCCGATGGAGCTCTTCGTCGGCGCGGGTTCGCTGGGGATCTACGCGGTGTTCCTGGTGATGCAGACCACGCGGCACCGCGAGTTCTTCGCGCACCACCAGGTGTCGGAGCGCGAGGTCGACGCGCGCAAGGACGCGCACGACGCGGGCCACCAGGCGCATGTGCCCGCGCCCGCATGGCGGTCGGCGCTGTTCCTGATCCTGGCGCTGGTCGGCGTCGTGCTGATCGCGGAGGGCCTGGCGGGCCGCGTCCGCGGGCTGCTCGTGGCGCAGCACATTCCGCCCGAGATCGGCGGCGTGCTGATCGCGGCGCTGGTGCTCGCGCCCGAGGGTTTCGCGGCGCTTCGTTCGGCCGCGCGCGGCGAGGCGCAGCGCAGCGTGAACATCCTCCTCGGCAGCGCCCTGTCGACGATCGGCCTGACGGTCCCCGCCGTGATCGCCATCCGGTTCATCACCGGCAACTCGCCCGAACTCGGACTCGAGCCGCCGTACATCGTGCTGCTGTTCACCACGTTCCTCGTGTCGGCGATCAACCTCAACCGCGGAAAGCTCAACGCGATGAGCGGCGCGGTGCACATCATGCTTTTCCTTGCATGGATCGTGACGATTCTCGACGAGGCTGCTTCGCACAAGTGATCGCGAAAAGAGTGCAAAATCGCGCGCGGTCTCCTTACACTGCGACGATGCGTCTCGCCCACCTCGCCGCAGCTGCGCTCGTCCTCTCGACCACGTTCATCTCGTCGCGCACGCTCGCGTCGGATCAGCCGAGGCTTGCGACCACGCTTGCGACCGCGCTGGCCGAGGCCGGCGCGAACCGCGCCGAGATCGAACGCGCGATCGCGCAGGCGCCCGCCGAGCAGAAGAGCTCGATGGAATGGCTCGTCGCGCACATGCCTGCGGCGGACCTCACCAAGCTCGACGCGAAGTTCCTGCTCGCGCACGTCGACGGCGCATACAAGGCGTGGAAGAGCGCGCCGTGGACCGCGATGGTCGATGAGGAGACCTTCCGCGACGCGATCCTGCCGTACGCGAGCATCAGCGAGGCGCGCGAGCTGTGGCTGCCCGTGCTGCGCGACAAGTGCGCGCCGATGGTCGCAGGCGCGAAGAACCCCGCCGAAGCCGCGGTGATGCTGAATCAGAAGCTGTTCCCCGATGTGAAGGTCAAGTACTCGACCAAGCGCAAGCGCGCCGACCAGTCGCCGAGCGAGTCGATGGCGTCGGGCCTCGCGTCGTGCTCGGGGCTCTCGATCCTGCTCGTCGATGCGTGCAGGTCCGTCGGCGTTCCTGCGCGTTTCGTGGGTGTTCCGCTGTGGACCGACGGCTCGGGCAACCACTCGTGGGTCGAGGTGTGGGACGGCGCGCGCTGGCACTTCACCGGCGCTGCGGAACCCTCGGGCGACAAGCTCGACGAAGGCTGGTTCGGCGGACGCGCGAGCGGCCAGAACCGCGACAAGCCCGAGTACGCGATCTACGCCGTGAGCTGGCGCGACACGGGCATCGTGTTCCCGATGTCGTTCGATGATTCGCGCCCGCAGGCGCGCGCGATCGACGTGACCGACCGCTACGCAGGCAAGGCCGCGGTGATTCCCGCGGGTTCGCGCGTGCTGCGCGTGTGCGTGCGCGACGGGTCGACCGGCCAGCGCGTGGCGCGCACCGTCGAGGTGCGCGACGCGCTCGACAAGCCGATCGCGAGCGGCCAGACCAAGGACGAGCGCTTCGACCTCAACGACCACCTCGAGCTCGTGGTGCCGAACGGCAGCTGGGCGTCGTTCCTCGTCGACGGCGAGCGCGCGACGGAAGTCTCGTTCGTCAGCAAGAACGGCGAGGTCTCGCTCGCGATCGTGACTGCGCCCGCGAAGAAGCACGCGACGGCGTCCGCGCCGATCTCGTCCCCCGGCGCCGTGCGCGGCGACGCGTTTGCCGCTGAAATCGCCGACGAAAACGACATGAGCGAAGTGCTCGACCCGGTCGACTTCCCCGTCGAGGGATTCGCGAGCCGCCGCGATCCGGTCGCGCCGAGCGAGGAGGACCGCAGGGTCTCGAAGCCCGCCGACAACACTGCGTCGCCCGCCATCGGCGAGATGCACAAGTTCCTCGGCGCGGGCAACTCCGTCGCCGACTGCGCGAAGCAGCCGTTTGCCAACGCGCCGCTCGCGAAGGCCGACGCCGAGCAGGCGCTCGCGCAGCTCCGCACGAGCTACGCCGACGAGATCCGCAAGAGCGCGAAGGCCGAGTTCGAGTCGAAGGTCCTCACGGCCGGCGACGCGAAGATGCCCTTCTGGTACGCGGTCTACGGCGACAAGCCCGAAGGCGGCCGCAGCATGTTCATCTCCATGCACGGCGGCGGCGGCGCGCCGAAGGAAGTGAACGACCAGCAGTGGGACAACCAGAAGAAGCTCTACAAGCCCGCGGAAGGCGTGTACGTCGCGCCGCGCGCGCCGAGCGACACCTGGAACCTCTGGCACCAGGGCCACATCGATCCGCTGTTCGCGAAGCTCATCCGCGACATGATCGTGTTCGAGAACGTCGATCCGAACCGCGTGTACATCATGGGCTACAGCGCGGGCGGAGACGGCGTGTACCAGCTCGCGCCGCGCATGGCCGACTCTTTCGCGGCCGCTGCGATGATGGCGGGACATCCGAACGAGACCAAGCCCGACGGCCTGCGGAACATCCCCTTCACGCTCCACATGGGCGGCGAGGACAAGGCGTTCAACCGCAACGCGATCGGCCGGCAGTGGAAGACGATGCTCGCCGACATGGCTGCGAAGGATCCGGGCGGCTACATCAACGAAGTCGTGATCCACGAGGGCAAGGGCCACTGGATGGACCGCGAGGATGCTGTGGCGGTGCCGTGGATGGCGAAGTTCACGCGCAACCTGCGGCCGACCAAGATCGTCTGGCTGCAGGACGATGTGACGGAGCCGCGCTTCTACTGGCTCTCGAACCCGAATCCGAAGGGCGGACAGCGCATCGTCGCCTCGCGCGACGGGCAGACGATCACCATCACCGAGATCGGTGACTGCGAGGAACTCGCGATCCGGCTCGATGACTCGATGGTCGACCTCGACAAGCCCGTCAAGGTCGTGCTCGACGCCCATGCGCAGGCCAATGCGCACGCCGATGCCAAGGACCGCGTGCTGTTCGAAGGCCTCGCCGCGCGCAGGATCGCGGTGCTCGCGACCACGCTCGCCGAGCGCGGCGACCCGACGGGTGCGTTTGCCGCGGAGATTCGCGTCAAGATTGCCGAGCCTGCCGTCAAGTGATGTGGCCACGTGAATCGCAGAGGTTTCGCGGCGTTCGCGTGTGACTCGCACCGCACGCGGGATTCGCTTACTTTGCGCGGATGAACATCCGTCTGGCGACCTCGCGCACGCTCCTCATCGGATCCATCGCACTGGCCTGCGTGACTGAACGCACCTGGCCGATCAACTCGCCGGCGGCGCTCACGCTGCAGTCGGTCGGGCTCGCGATGATCCTGTTCGGCGCGTTCGGCCGCGTGTGGGCCGCGGGTCACATCGCGGGCCGCAAGAACAAGGACCTCGTCGCGCTGGGCCCCTACTCGACGATGCGCAACCCGCTGTACTTCTTCAGCATGTTCGCGTTCGTCGGATCGGGGCTGTGCTTCGACTCGATCGCGCTGGGGCTGATCTTCCTCGCGGTGTTCCTGGTCACGCACTTCCCCACGATCCTCGCGGAGGAGAAGTACCTGCGCGGCGCGTTCGGCGCGGACTACGAGGCGTATTGCGCGCGCGTGCCGAGGTTCTTCCCGAATCCCGCGCTGTACGTGAAGGCGACCGAGGTGACGATCAGCATCAAGGCGTTCACGCGCTCGGTGGTCGAGGCGGGCTGCATGCCGCTGGCGTTCCTGGGCGCACAGGGCATCGTGCGGCTCCACGACGCGGGCGTGCTGCCGAACCTGGTCAAGCTGCCTTGGTGAACTGAATTGCGCGATCAGCGCTTGGCCTGCAGCTCGGCGGCAACGCGCTCGGCGGCCTCGGTCATCGGGCCTTCCTGGAGCCCCGCTGCGTGGCCACGCTCGACGGCGTCGGCGGCGGACATGCCGCGCTTCTCGACGAGGTAGCCGCTCCACACCATGCCGCAAGTCGAGGCGGATCCGCAGTGGATCAGCACGGGGCCGCGGGACTTGTCGAACGCCGCGGCAAAGGTCAGGACGTCGTTGCGGCTGTAGGTGTCGGCGCGAACGGGGATGATCACGAGCTCGATGCCGAGCTGTGTGGCGACCCGCCTCGGGTTGAAGCCGCTCGACTGCTCGACCTGCTCGGGAGTCTTGAGCGCGATCACGGTCTTGACGCCGCGCGCGGCCATGGCGCGAAGGCCGGCTTCGGTGGGCCAGCCCGCAAAGTAGACATCGCCGTCGACGAAGAGATTGTTGAACTCAGCTGCGAGCGCGGGGTCCTTGGAGCGCGCGGCAGTGCCGATCACGCGGGGCTGGTCGGGCTTGGCGGCGACGGCGGCGGGCGTGGCGGCTGTCGCAGGCGCGGGTGCGGGGGCAGGGGCAGCCGCGGGCTCGAGGACCGCAGGCTTGGCCGCGGCGTTGGCGGCAGCGGCGCGAGAGGCCGGGCGGGTCGGCGCGCAGCCCGTCGCGGAGGCGAGGATCAGCGCGGGGAGGAGGCCAGCGGAGAGGAACGAGGTCGTCAGCTTGGTCATGGTGCAACTCTGCCCGCTCTATCGGCGGCGGCAACCGTTGTTGCTGCAATCGAAGCGTCATGTTGGTGCGGGACGACAGCCGTGGAGTGCTGC
>CAITDI010000041.1 GCA_903891095.1 uncultured bacterium
ACCGAGGCCGAACTGCGCGAACTCCTCGCCGAGCTCCCCGACGCCGAATCGCGCGAGGCCGTCGAGCGCGCCGAGCGCGGCGAGCAGGATCCGTTCGCGGGCGAGCCCGTCGTAGGCGAGACCATCGGCGGATGCGTCCTCGAGAGCGTGATCGGTCGCGGCGGCGTCGGCACGGTGTACGCGGCGCAGCAGCTCCAGCCTGCGCGATCGGTTGCGGTCAAGGTGCTGCGCGCGGGCGGCAAGCGTCAGAGCCAGCAGCGGCGGTTTCGCACCGAGGCGTTCGCGCTCGGCCGGCTGGTGCATCCCGTGCTCGCGCGCATCTACTCGTCGGGCACGGCGCATCGCGATGGACTCGAGCTTCCCTACATCGTGATGGAGCGGATCGACGGCAGCCGCGACTTTGTCGATTGGGCGCGCGGCGCAGGCGTCACGCGGCGCGACATCGCGCTGCGCATGGCCGACATCTGCGACGGCATGCAGCACGGCCACAGCCGCGGCGTGATCCACCGCGACCTCAAGCCGTCGAACATCCTCGTCGACGGCGCGGGCCAACCGCATGTCATCGACTTCGGCATCGCGCGCCTCGTGAGCGACGAGCTCGACCGCAACGACACCGTCGCGGGCGCGCTCATCGGCACGCCTGCGTACATGGCGCCCGAGCAGTTCGAGCTCGCACCCGAGGAAGTCGACATCCGCATCGACATCCACGCGCTCGGCGTGATCCTGTACGAGGTGCTCGCAGGACGCCGCCCGTACGAGATCCCGCGCCACCTCTACTTCGACGCCGCGGGCATCATGCGCGCCACCGAGGCGCCAGCGCCGCGGCTCGTCGACTCGACGGTTCCGCGCGACCTTTCGGCGATCGCGATGAAGGCGATGGCCAAGGACCGCGACCTCCGCTACGCGACGATGAGCGAATTCGCCGCGGATCTGCGTGCATTTGCCGACGGCCGCTCGGTGCGCGCGCGCGCGGAGTCGGGACCCGAGCGTCTCTTGCGCACGATGCGCCGCCACCGCGCGTGGACGGTTGCGATCGCGGTTTCCGCGGCGGCGCTCGTGACGGCGATCACGGTGTCGATCGTCGCGCTGCGTGAGGCGCAGCATCGGCTTGCGCATGCCTCGATCCAGCTGGCGACGAGCGCCGCGGAGCGCGGCGATGTGCCCGGCGCGCGGGAAGTCGAGCTTGATGGTGGATCGGCTCGCATCGAGTCGCCCACCGTGGTCGCGATGATCAAGCGGCTCGCCGACGATTCGGTCCGTCCGGTGCTCAATGCAGGTCCCGGCCACATGATGGCGGGGGCGATTTCACTGGACGGCACGCGCTACGCGGCGTTCGGCGATGGAGGAAACGCCGTGATCGACCTGCGCACCGGCGAGGCGTCGATCCACCCGAACGGCGTCGCGGGAACCTACTACGCGGTGGGCTTCTCCTACGACGGCACGCGCGTCTTTGGCAGCGACGAGCCGGGCAATCTGCTCGAGGTGCTACCCAACGGCGAAGTCCGCAGCATCGGCGCGATCGGCATGTCGCTGCGCGGGATCGCTGCCGCGGCCGATGGCGACCGCTTGCTGCTGCTCGCATCGGGGCAGGCAGGCGTGCTGCGGCTCTCGACCGGCAAGGCCGAGTTCACGAGTCTCGCTTCGAGCGTGTCGCTCGGCGGAATTGCGTGGAATGGCGTCGGCCGCGCCTACGGAGTGCTCGGCGACCGCACGGTCGCGGCGCTCGAAGTGCCCGAGAGCGGGCCGCCGGTGCGCGTCGCAAGCTTCCATCTCGACACGAATCTCGCGCGCTCGGTCGCGCTTTCGCCCGACAAAATGCGCGTGGCGGTCGGCACCAATTCGGGGGAGGTGCTGATCGCCAACGCCGAGACCGGAGCCATCGAGCGCCGGATGTCGGTGCGCCACGACGTCTGGTCGGTGGCGTTCTCGCGCGATGGCCGTGTGATCCACGCGGGTGAGCGCGCAGGGCGGGTGCACAGTTTCCGCGTGGAGACGGGCGAGTTGCTCGCGGTGCGATCGATCCTCAGCGAGGATCCGGTCTGGGCGCTCGGCGAAGCATTCGACGGCACGATCGTCGCGTCGATCGGCGGAAAGGTCGCGTACTTCGGAAGCGGCTACCAGTGGAGCGAGCGACCGCAGCCGTTCCCGTCGCGTCGGCCGCGCGCGATGCAGCTTGTGGATTCGCACACCATCCGCGCCGTGGGGGTCGAGGGAGTGGTGCAGCAGCTCGATCTCGCGCGCGGCATCTGGGCGGAAGTCGAGCATGGCCGACTCGGCAACGTCGCCGCCGCGGCGTTCACTTCAGATGGCAAGACCGTCGCCTCATGGGGCGGCACGACGATCGCCATCACCGAGCTCGCGACCGGCGCGCGCGTCGAGTGCGGCGCGTACGAACCGGTGAACGGCAAGACTTTCCGACTTGCGTGGAACAGCGACGGAACGCGGCTCGCCGCCGTCGGGCTGCAGTCCGTGCATGTCTTCGCGCGGGACGGCACGCCGGTCGCATCGGCGCCGGTCAACACGCGCGAGCACGCGAACCTCGAGTGGTACGCGCCCGATCGCTTCGCGATTCTGTCGGGCGTCGCAGAGCGCTTTGATTGCGTGATCGCGAACGGCAAGCTCGAGACCAAGCAGATGGGCATCACGTCGTGCACCAACATTCGCTTCTCAGGCCGACGCTGGATCGTGCCGCTGCTCAATGGCAATGTCTTGATCTCGCAGGAATCGCCGGTGCGCTCGACCGACGCGCTCACTGGCGTCACCGCGAGCAAGAACCTGAGCCATGCGGACGTCGACTACCAGTTCCTTCTCCGCAAGCATCGCGACTACGCGCTCGGCGGGGCGGTCTCGCCTGACGGCGAGCTGGTCGCGACGTACGGCGCCGATGGCACCGTGCGGCTCTGGCTGCTCGCGACGGGCGAGCCGATCACGACGTTCACTGTCCACTCGCAGCAGGTGGCGTTCCTCGACTGGCTGCCCGATGGCAGCGGCATCGTGTCGATGGGAAATCTCGGCGAAGTGCGCCTGCTCGACACGATTCCCCGCGCGCAGCGCATGATGACGCGGTGAGGGTGGGGCGTGAGAGACAAAGTGAATCCCATCGACTCCCACGTCCAGCGTTCCGTGGCTTCCGCCCACGGGCATTCAAGCAACGGGCATTCATGCAACAGGCATTCAAGCAACTGGCACTCGTGAGCCTTCGAAAGCCACGAGTGCCCGTCAGGCGTGAGCCTGCGGAGCGGGTTGCGTGAGCGTTCGAATCAACTTCCACGTCCAGCGTTCCGCGGGCTTCCGCCCACGGGCATTCATGCAACTGGCATTCAAGCAAAGGGCACTCGTGAGCCTTCGAAAGCCACGAATGCCCGTCAGGCGTAAGCCTGCGGCACGGGTTGCATGAGCCTTCGCTCCCTCCCAAACGTCACGCTCACTCGACGCGATACCCGCGCCCCGCGTACGGCCAGTAGCCGCCGCGCATGTTGAACGCCGTGTAGCCCGCGCGCGCGAGGT
>CAITDI010000042.1 GCA_903891095.1 uncultured bacterium
CCGTTGATGTCCTCGCCTGCGGCGGTCGCGGTGCCGAGGATTCCGATGCCGCGCGCGACGGAGCCGCTGGTGTCGACGACCTTCATCGGATTCACCGGCGTGCCGGTGTTCGTGTCGACGAGGATCAGGCCGTCGCCGGTGTCGTTCATCCGCGCCTCGACGAGCAGGCCGCGCGAGTTGATCTCGCTCATCACGTCGTACATCGTGACGGCGTCGCTGCCGACGTCGATGCTCGCGCTGTCGCCGCTCGAGTCGGTGATCTTGAAGACGCCCGTGCCGACGCCCTTTCCGAACGAGAGCGACGAAAGCAGCGTGCCGTAGGAGATGTGGCTTCGGTCGAGATCCTTGCCGCGCAGGATGCTCGCGCGGTTTGTCCCCGCGAGCCCGAGCGCCGTCGCGCCGTCGCCGGAGATGCTGATGTCGGCGATGCCGCTGCTCGGATCACGCGCGACGAGCGATCGGCCGCTGTCGGAGATCTCGAGCGAGACATTGACGCCCGCAGCGGTCGCCGCGGTGTTGATCGCGCGCACGAGGCCGTCGAGCGTGTCGTGCGACGCGAAGTCGCTGAAGGTGAACTCGTGGTTCAGGCGGTCGCGAATCGTGATCGAGTTCGGTGCGCCGAGCCCGGCGCCTCCATTGAGGCTGGTGTTGCGCACGGTGCCGACGCCGGTCGAGATGCGCGTGCCCGTGACGGACGCCACGCTCGAGAGCCCGAGGATTCCCAGGTCGCGTGCGGTGCGCTGCGAGATGGCGGTGGCCATGCTCGAGCCGTCCGTTGCGCCTGGCAGGACCATGATGTCGACGTTGCCGGTCGTCGACAGCCTGAGGCCGGTTCCGTCTGCGTTCACGCTCGTGGTCACGAGTCCGTCGGTCTGCGCGGAGATGCGCGTCATGACGTCCTGCAGCGTGGTCGCGCGCGGCGTGGCCACCTTGTTGCGCACGGTCGTTCCCGTGACCACGTTGGAGCCTGTCGTGATCGCGCCGGTGTAGATGCCGAGATCCTTCGCGGTGCGCTCGGTGTTCGGTCCTGCGCCGAGCACCTTCACGGGCGCAGTGCCGCCAAGCGTGTCGGTAAGCTTGAAATGCTTGCCGTCGGCGTCGATCGCAAGCGTGACCGCGCTCGAGCCGAGCGCGGTCTGCAGCTGAGCGTTGACGCGCGTGATCATCTCGCCGACGGTCTTGACGGCGGCATCCTGCGTCTCGCCATTCACCACCACTGCACCGAGGTTGATGCCGACCGAGACACCTGTCGACGTCACGACCGTGAAGTCGTTCGCTTCGGTCGTGTTGATGCGCACGCCCGTGCCGTTGTTCAGGTCGCTGAGCTTCGTCGATGCCGTGATCGGCTCGTCCTTGCGACCAAGCGAGATGTCGTAGGTCGTTCCATCGACGGAGAGTCGGAAGTCCGCGACGCCATCGCGGATCAGCACGCCGTTGCCGTCGTTGAGCGACGCAAGCGAAGTGCCCACGCCAAGCTGGTTGATCTGCGCGCCGGTCTTGGTGCCCGATGCGAAGTTGCCGGCGATGCCGAGGTCGGTCGCGATCGATCCCGCGCCGACGTCCTCGACGGTCATGGCACCCGATCCCCCGCTCGTGTCGCGGAGGACGACGCGCTCGTTCTCGATCGAGGCCTGGATGGCGATGCCTTCGGCGGCGTTGATGCGCTCGACGACTTCGTTGATGGTGACGGCGGTGGACAGGTCGACGGTCGCGGTGTGCGCGACGCCGTCGGTGAACTTGATCGAGCCACGACCGACGCCTTGTCCGCCGCGCAGATCGGCGAGCGCGACGTCGCGCGCGAGCGAGGCATCGCCCCACTCAAAGCTCATCGAGTCGAGTCCGAGCGGCGTCGAATCCTTGGTCGCGAAGCCACGCGACAACATCTGGCTGGTCGAGGTCAGGCGGCCGACCGTGAAGGCGTAGCTCCCCGGCGGCGTCGCGTTGGTTGCCTTCGCGCTCAGGATCGACTCGTCGGCGGAGACCGCGCTCATCGTCTGGAACGACTTGCCGAGGCGCAGGTTGCTGGCGGAGTTCTTGAGGTTCAGGAGCCTCGCGCTCACGTCGAGCATGGCGGTCTTGGCACCCTGGATCGCGTTGAGGCGACCCTGGATCGGCACCTTGCCCTGCGCCTCAAGCGACAACAGCTGCGCGATGATCTGCGCAGAATTGATTCCGCTGACGAGGCCAATGCCTGAGGTGATGCCTGACATGCGTGTTCTCCGGGAAAGCCGACTGCGCTTGCAATCGGCGTTCCCTTCGCTGAAGCAGATTTCGCCGGCGCGACGACGTGCGTCACGCCACGCGCTTCATCGGCTCGATCGCGTCAAACGCTTGGGCGTCCATCGAGGCTGGGGAAGCATCCCACCGCGGCACGAGCAGCTTGCGGCGCCGGAGTTCGAGTACGTCCCCTGCCCAGCAGACGAGGACACGCTGGAACATCGCGCGCGCCTGGTTCACGTTGCGGGTTGCCATCACCGAGTCGAGCTTGATCGAAGAGTCCATCCGTGTTTCCTCGTGTGCCGCTGGTTGACGGCAACGAGGGATCGGCGGAAAGGTGGGGTTACTCAAGCAGGGGTGAGAAAAACGACGAAGATCAGTCGACAGCGAGCTCCCGATGGCTGTTGGACAGCCGTCAGAGACCCTCAAGTCACACCTATTATTGGTCGTTTCGACTGTTTCTGGTCAGGTTTTGCCGCCGAAACCCATCTTCTGCATCAAACCATCGAACTGATCGAGGTTGTAGAAGTCGATGGTGAGTCGTCCTGACCCCTTCTTGCGTCCCAACTGCAGCGAAACACGGGTGCCGAGGTGCTCAGCAAGCTGCCGTTCAAGGTCGGCGACGTTCGCATCGCGCGCCGTGAGGTCCTTCTGAGACACCCCACTGCTCGCCGGCGCTGAAACCGTGCCCTTGACAGCATGCTGCACGCGACGCTCGAGCTCGCGAACGGACCAGTCCTCGGAGATGATCCGAGCTGCGAACTGAGCGCGTGCACCCAGGTCGGTGACTGCAAGGAGCGCCTTCGCGTGACCCTGCGTGAGCTTGCCTGAGCGAACCAGATCAGAGGTGCCACGGTCGAGCTCGCTGAGGCGAAGCAAGTTCGTGACCGACGCACGATCGAGGCCAACCTTCTCAGCGACGGCCTGGTGGGTCAGGGAGAACTCATCCGCAAGCCGCCTGAGCGCGAATGCACGCTCCATGGGATTGAGGTCTTCGCGCTGGATGTTCTCGATGAGCGCCAACTCGGCGGCCACCTGGTCATCAACCGGGCGGACGACTGCAGGGATCAACTTCAGGCCGATCAGCTTGGCAGCGCGCCAACGACGCTCGCCCGCGACCAACTCGTAGCCATTGGAGAGGGGCCGAACCATGATCGGCTGCATCAATCCGGCTGACTTGATCGATGCTGCAAGGCTCTGCAGGCTTGCTTCATCGAAGTCCGTTCGTGGCTGGCGACGGTTGGGAACGATCTGTTCCACGGGGATCTCGCGCAGGCCAGCATCTTCAGGCAGCGTGGATTCGACGACTGGAGAGGGCTTAGGGGTCACAAATCGGGAAACGACAGGGGCTGGCGCAGGGGCCTGGTCGGCAACAGGGGCGACCTGGGCCACCGGCGCAGGCGCCTGAATCTGCACGGGAGTCCCCAGAAGGGCGCTCAATCCACGTCCAAGCTTGCGAACAGGGCCCTTCTGAGATGGATCAATGGTCGTCATGGGAATGCTCCTCAGTGTCGAATGTTCCACGGGGAACAAGACGGGTTTATCGCGCAGCCCGTTGCTGCTGTCAATGTCGTGGCTGAGAATATGCCCGCAGGTCGGTCAAATCCTGTGTTCCACGGGGAACATTCCACGACTGATTATCAGACTTTTGTGCTTGCTACGATCCGCGCCCATGACTGAGCACCCTGAATCAAAGCGCAGCACCCGGCAAACCCTCCTCACGGGAGCTGCCATCGTGTTGGCGGCGATCGTCGCCCATTTCCTTGCCCTCCAGGCGGGCTGGATCTGGGATGACAACGACTACATCACGGCCAATCCTGTTCTTCAGTCTGATGATGGTTGGTTTACTTCTTGGGTGCCTGGCGCGACGCCTCAGTACTACCCGCTGGTCTTTCTCGGTTTCTGGGTTGAGTACGCGATCGCCGGCGGTGATCCGCTGCTCTATCACGCGACCAACCTGCTGATGCATGCATCGTCGGCCTTGCTGCTGTGGGGCATCCTCGCGCGCATCGGCGTTCGTCGCGCCGAGTGGATCGCCGTGATCTTTGCCGTGCATCCGATGGGCGTCGAGACCGTCGCGTGGGCCACGGAGCGGAAGAACGCGCAGTCGCTGATGTTCGCGCTGTCATCGATCAGCTGCTTCACGCTGGCAACGCGTGCGGAACCGAAGAGCGTGCTGGCGCTGCACATCTCGGCATTCGTGCTCTTCGTCTGCGCGCTGCTCTCGAAGACGACGGCTGTCTTCGTCGCACCGGCACTGGTGCTGATCGCATTGTGGGAGCGCCGACGCATCGACGTGCGATTCGCGCTCACGGTGCTTCCGTACTTCGTGGTGGGTGCGGCACTCGGTCTCTTCACCGTGTATGTCGAGAAGGTCCACGTCGGCGCGCGCGGCTCTGAGTTCGCGCTCTCGATGGCGGATCGAGTGCAGCTTGCTGCGCGCAACGTCGTGTTCTACATCGGCGCGTTCTTCGTGCCCGTCGACCAGATGTTCGTGTATCCGCGATGGACCGTCGATGCATCGCGCATCGCGCTGTGGGTTCCGTTCGCTGCACTGCTTGCGGTCGCCGTTGTCGCGGGCGTCGCGTGGAAGCGCACGCGTGGTCCGATCCTCGTCGGGCTCTGGCTGTGTGCGGCGCTCTTTCCTGCGCTTGGGTTCTTCGATGTGTGGCCGTTCAGGTTCTCGTTCGTCGCCGATCACTTCGCGTACGCAGCGATGCCCGCGCTCGCCGCGACGCTCGTGTTCGTCGTTGCCTCGGTCGTCGAGCGCAGTGGTGGGGCAAGCAAGCAGGTCAACATCGCGCTCGCCACCGCAGCGATCATCCTCGTGCCGCTGTCGTGGCGCGCGGCGAGCAAGTACGAGAACGTCGAGCTGCTGTGGCGCGAGACGATCGCCCAGAACCCCTCCGCGTGGCTCGCGCAGAACAACCTCGCCACCGAACTGCTCGGCGCCGTCGAACCGGCGATGGCGGCGGGGGACCAGGCTCGGGTGCGCGCGCTGGCGACCGAGGCGCTCGAACACGCGACGCGTGCATACGAGCTCAAGCCCGACGAATGCACGCATCCCGCCAATCGGAGCGAGGCGCTTCGCTTGCTCGGACGCAACGACGAGGCGCTCGTGGCGATGGATGCCGCGATCGCTGTCGCGCCGCATCTGCCGGAGTTCCAGTGGATGCGCGGAAGGATCCTGGAGACGATGGACCGCAACGAGGATGCGCGCGCCGCGTATCTCAAGGCTGCCGAAGATCCGCTCGACCACTCGTACGAACTCACGTCGCGCCTCGCGATGGTGCGGCTCGCTGCGAATCGCAAGGACTATCCCGACGCGATCGCGCAGTGCCGAAAGGCCATCGCACTTGATCCGACCAACGCCGACAACATCGCCAACCTGGCATCGCTGCTCGCGGCCAATGGCGAGGAGAAGGCCGGCCGCCTGGAGTACCTGCACGCGCTTGGTCCAAACGTCGGCTTCTCCGATGAGCGATTGATGGTCGCGACGGCGATCCGCTACCTGCGGCTCGCGATCAACGCGCCGATCGAGGGAAGTGAAATCCTCACCGCGCATGCACTTGCGAAGCAGCTCGCGACGAAGTCCAGCGGCGACGTGTCCGCGCGGTTCCTGGTTCGTGCGGTCGAGCTGATCCAAGGCGATGCGTCGGCGCGCGCGGACATCGAGAAGATGCTCGCGCAGTCGCGCGAAGCGAAGGCCGATCGATTCGCGGAGGAAGTCGAGAAGTTCCTCCGCACGCATCCTGCGGCGAAGTGACTCTGCTAGATTTCGTCCGTCCGGATGTACCGGACACGCGCACGGTTCCGAAGACGGTGTGAATCCGTCACGAAGGCGTCACCGTGAGCCAGCAGTCTTGCTGCTGGGCAAGTCGGGTCGAGTCCCGTGCGCGTCGAATTCCTGCCTCCGCTCCTGAGGCTTGGTGCATCGCCGTCTGTGTCGATCCGTTCGACCTACGACCGCGCACACCTTGCGAATGGGGAATCTCCTCGGAGGCAGTTCCGTTGTGCACCGCGTTGGAGACGCGGTGGTCGCGGCCGCTCATGCCGCGAGAAGGAGCATGCACATGAGGTGCGTCATTCTGTTGGTTGTGTCCGGCGCGATCGCGTCCGGCGCGCATGCGGGCCTGGTCGGCTCGTACACGGTTGGAACCGGATCGAACTCGAGCCACCTGCAGTTCGACTTCGGCAACTCGAACACGTATCTCTACGACGTCCGCTACGAAGGTGCGCTGCATGGCAACGCGCTGTTGGCGATCGTCGCGGCCGCGCAGCCGGGGTTCTTCTCGTACCAGGTGCAGTCGTACAGCTTTGGCGAGTTCCTGACGGGCGTCACGATCGGTTCGGACACCGATTCGGGCGAGGGCACGCCGCCCGACTACCTCGACTACTGGCACTACTGGACGATGGAGTCGGGCGCGGCATCGTGGACCGAGTCGTTCATCGGGTTCGCCGACCGCACCGTGTCGAACGGCTCGTGGGACGGCTGGGTGTTCAACTCGGCTGGCGCGCCGGCGGCGGTTCCAGCGCCGGGCGCGATCGCGCTGATCGCATGTGCCGGACTCGTGCGTCGCCGCGCGCGATGAACGGCTCGCACCGCTGAACTCAAAAACAAGCGAGGCGCACCGCATGGTGCGCCTCGCTTCTTTGCTGCGTGGGGGATCACTTCAGCGTCTTGAGGTACGCGACCACATCGCGGATCTCGGCGTCGGTGAGGATCGTCTGCATCGAAGGCATCGCGCTGGCGCCGGCGTTGGCGAAGCCCTTCACGATCTGCTCGTTGGGATTGATGAGCGAGTGGAGGAGGTACTTCGTGTCGCCGCGGGTGGCGACGCCGTCGAGGACGGGCGCCGCGTTGCCGCCCGTGCCGGCGATCGTGTGGCACTTGAGGCACACCGCGCTCGACTGGTAGAAGACGATGTCGCGGCCACGCACCGCGTCGCCGCCTTCCATCGCGATCGCGTCGTAGCGCGCGATCGGATCGCTGCCGATCGCGTTCCGCCATCGGTCAACCGAGGCGCGGACGGCGCCACCGTCGCGGGCGGAGCCGGCCTCGACGATCTCAAGGCGAAGCGCTGGTTCGAGCGAACCGTCCGCGAGCTTGGCAGCGAGCGGGGCGAGCGCCGCGTCCGACGCAGCGCCGAGCGTGGCGAGGTCGCGAGCCGCATGCTGACGCTCGAACAGTTCGCCGCTGCCGACGGCCTGGGTCAGCAGCGCAAGCGCGCGCTCATCGCGACGCGCAAGCAGCATGGTGCGCGCCTCGGCGCGAAGTTCGGGCGAGTTCGACGCGAGTGCGGCGGCGAGCGCCTGCGTGATGCGCTGCGTCTTGTCGCCGGCGAGGGCGCGCAGGCTCGACACGCGCTCGCTGGTGGCGAGCTTGGGATCGCTGACCGCGCGCAGCGACGCGTCGGAATCGAGCGAGATGCCGACCTTGGTCGCCGTATCACGCACCGCGCTGCGAATGATCGGATCGGCGCTCTCGGCGAGCGGTGCGAGCTTGCGCGCGAGCACGCCCTTGAACGCCTCGACATCGCGCGACTTGCCGTCGATCACGCGATACGCGCCGTTGACGCGGTTGCGCGGCGAAGCGGTCGTCCAGTTCGAAAGCGCCTCGAGCGACTCGAGCCTCATCGGCATCGGGTTGGTCGGCGAGAGCGCGAAGTCGCAGAGCAGGACAGCGGTCGCGGGCGTGCCTTCGGCGAGGCATGCCTCGATGCCGCGGCGCATGTGCGGGAAGTCGCTCTTGTCGACGGGCTTCATGCCGATCGGCTGCTCGCTCTTGCCGTTGGGGAGCGTCCAGGCGATCGAGCAGTGGTCGCCGCCGCCGCCCTCGGCGTGGAGCGCGAGGATCGCGTACTTGCGGCCCTTCTCGAGATGCACGGGCTTGGAGCGCTGCTCGGGCCGCGCTTCGTAGTCGCCGGGCTCGGAGTAGCCCTCGACGTGCGCGATGGTCTGCAGCGTCTTCGGGTCCTCGGATGTGCCGAGCATGAGCACGGAGTCGTCGTCGCTGCCGACCGCGAAGACATAGTCGCCCGTCTCGGGTGCCTCGACCACGCCGCGGATGCGGGAGATGTAGTTGTTGCCGATGTTGCGCTTGCCTTCGGCGACGGTCAGCACGACGGTCTCGGTGGGGCCGCCGTCGATGAGATCGGCGTTGTTGAAATCGGCGAGCGTGCCCGGGCGACCGAGCTGCCAGATCTCGCGCGTGAACGAGTGCCCTGGCGGCGGCGGATCGGCCACGACGACGGTGCTCGACGACGGCGCAAAGCGCGAGAGCGACTGCGCGAGCTGCGGGCGCAGGTCGTTCATCGGCACGTCGTTGATCGCGCGCGCGGCCTCGAGGCGGATGTTGCGCTCTGGGTCGTTGAGGAACATCGCGAGGCGCGGATCGCGCAGCTTGCGCATCGCGAGCATCGACGCCATGCGGAGCGATGCGACGGGCTCGGCCGCGAGCTCGCCGATCTTGGCGCGGTCGCCGATCCACGCGAGCGCCTGGAAGCCCGCGTGACGCAGGAACGGATCGCGGTCGGCGTTCTCCGCGAGCATCGACACGATCGCGGGCTGCTGCGCGCGCGCGCCGATCTTGCCGAGCGCGAGCGCTGCGAAGGCGCGCACGCGCGAGTTCTCGTCGTTGCAGAGATCGGCGAGCTTGTCCGCGGCGGCGCTCGCGCGCGCCTCGCCGAGCATGCGCGCGGCCTGCGCGCGAATCTCGGCGTCGCGGTCGTCGAGGATCGGCAGCACGAACTGCGTCGGATCGATGTCGCCACGCAGCGTCTGGCGCTCGAGCGTGCTCGAGTCGCGGAGCTTCATGTTGGCCTGCTGGCCGAGAGCCCAGATCGCGTGGATGCGCGCAAAGCGGTCGCTTGCGTGCTGGGCGACGTCGCCGAGGAGCTCGGTCGTCGCGCGCCCGCGCGCAGCGAGCGCGAACTGCGCGCGCTGGCGCACGCGGCGATCGGCGTGCGCGAGGAGCGAGACGAGCTCGTCGCTGTCGCGCCTGGAGAAGCCTTCCTTGAAGAGACGCGTGACCTCGGCGATGCGCGGATCCTTGATGCGCTCGGCGTCCCACACCGCGTAGAGCTCGCCCTTGTCGCCGCTCTCCCAGCCGCCGCCCCAGTCGGTCATGTAGAGCTTGCCGTCGTAGCCGAAGTCGACGTCGGTCGGCAGCACGTTCTCGACGAACGGATGCTCGTCGACGACCTTGAAGCCCGCGCCGACGGGCTCGAGCGCAAGCGCGAGCACGCGCGAGTAGCTGTCGCCGCCGAGGAAGTCGCAGAGGAAGAAGTGATCCTTGTAGCGGTCAGGCAAGCCGAGGCCGGGATAGAACGTGAGCCCCGACGGGCCGCTCGCGACGTGATCAAGCGGCGGCAGCGTCCATGCGGGCTGCAGCGGCGAGAACGCGGTCACCTTGTGCGGCGCGAGATCGGGGCGCAGGTGCCAGATGCCTTCCTGGTTCCACGGGCCGCGCTGGTTCGAGCCTTCGAGCGTCTGGTAGTCGGCGGACCAGCCGGTCTCGCCGCCTTCCATGCAGTAGACGAAGCGCGCCTTGTCGCCGCCGTCGGAGTTGTTGTCGCCCGTGAAGAGGTTGCCGAAGTTGTCGAACGCAAGCTCCTGCGGATTGCGCAGGCCCGTGCAGTAGAGCTCGAGCTCGCTGCCATCGGGATTCATGCGGAACACGGCGCCCGAGCGCGGGTCGGCCATCAGCGCGCCGTCGGCGGTGACGACGTGGTAGCCACGGTCGCCGATCGACCAGTAGATCTTGCCGTCGTAGCCGAGCGTGAGGCCGTGCATGTCGTGGCCGCGCAGCGCGACGCGCACGCCGTAGCCGGTCGAATCCTTGAGCGTGAACTCCGCGACGCCGTCGCCGTCGGCGTCGTGCATGCGCCAGAGGTTGGGGATGTTCGTGTAGTAGATCTCGCCGTCGAGCGCGAGCAGGCCTGCGCCGGAACCATCGAGCGGCTCGCGGAACGGACCCGCGAAGATCGTGCGCTTGTCGAGCTTGCCGTCGGCGTTGCTATCGACGACGCGCGAGATGCGGTCGTCGTACTTCGAGTAGTACGCCATGCCGCCTTCGCGCTTGGAGGCCCACTTCTCGTACATCTTGAGACGGTCCTCGACGGTCGTGCTCGCGATGTCGTCGAGCAGCCAGTAGGAGCTCGAGCGGTTGTCCTCGATGCCGCGCTCCTGGCGATCGCTCTCGGCGAAGTAGAACGCGCCTTGTTCGTCGATGCAGAACGCGATCGCGTCGTCGAGCAGCGGGTAGACGGCGACCGTCGACTTCGCGAGTCCCGCGACGGGCTGGATCTTGCATTCGCCGGCTGGGGCAGCGGGTGCCTCGGCTGCGGGCTTTGCCGCACCGGAGCCATGGGCGGTCGCGGGCTCGGTGGGCGGAACGGCACTGCCCAACGGCGCGAGTGCGATGGCGGCGACAAGGACGAACGGCGCGGGCAGAACGTGCATCGCGCCATGCTACCGCTCAAACGAGCGTTTCCACCATCAGTGCTTGCGTGAAGCGGTGGAAGTCGGCGCAATCGACCCGTGATTGCGGCGCAAAACCTCGGCTGAGAACGGTGATTTGAGAATTGCCTGCTGCAGCACTGACTCGAAGGCTTCGCGCGAACGCGGAAGATCGGCGACGTTCCGTCCGCTCACGAGTTCCGCGATCCGCAGGTCGTAGCACTCGCGGAAGAACTTCCATCCGCGCTGCGCCTTGCCTGCGTACACGAGATCGAAGAATCCGCGCAGCACTGGACCGAGCACGGTGTCACGCTCGAGTTGATCGGCGGGCGTACGCGCGATGGCGGCCTTGGCTTGCTCGAGTTCAGCGTTGGTCGGGCCGTCGTCGGGAAGGGGATCGAGGAATCGGAGTCCGCCCTGGATGGGCAAGGCGAGGAGCGTGGGCACCGGGCTGGCGGCGCCAGAGGTCAGCCAATAGCGGTAGCTGATGTCGGGCTGGAGCCAGACCTGCTCGCCCTCGTTCCCATCAACAGGGGCGCCGGGGCTGGACTTGAACATGCCGTTCTCGAGCACCGCGAAAGGGAGAAAGGCGGCGCGGCCAGCCTCGGTCGCGCTCAGGAACAGATAGGTCGTGCTGTAGCCGCCAGACCCGCCAGAGTCGGAGCGGATCCAGATCAGGTCGCCTGGCTGGTCGGCCAGCATGTGCACCCGAGCTCGACCTGCGGACGGGTAGGGCATCGTGCTGCGGTAGACCACAGTGCCGCCGACCGTGACATCGACGAGTCCTTCGAAGTCGTCGTCCCAGGTCGGGGCGAAGACTCGGATGGTGGTCTCGCCGATTGTTTGAGTGTCCGTGACTCGATATCGAGGCAGAATTGCCTTCAGAACGCGGGTTCGACCTCCCTCGCCGAGGCCAAATGGGATCCCGGAGGCGATGAGAATGAGTCCTAGAAACCCGATCACGGGCTTTCTGGCGCGATTCTGAACGTCAGCTGGTCGCCGGAACGCCGCTCCGCACTCGGTGCAAACCTGACCGACCTGACCACCACCTGGCGGAACTGGGTGCGCGCACCGCCGGCAGATGGGACGCGGAACGCGTCGGCCAACCCAACCGAAGGTGATGAGCGCGATGCCTACGACCGCGGCCGCCCAGCCAAGCCAGATGAAGATGGGGGTGGTCGGCATGTCGGCAAATCTATCGACTGGATGGCTTGCCCTGCACGCAAAGCGCACCTTCAATCACCGCCCCCGATCGGAGGTCGATCGGTGGTATCACGCTCGATCCAGTCGCGGCTCCCGATTCCGGGTTGGAGGGGAGCCGCAATCGCAAGTCATCACGCAGGAAACACATGAACCATCTCACGATCCGTAAGGCCGTCTCCGTTCTCTCGTTCGCATCGCTCGCTGTGGTCGGCCTGGCCGCCACCAGCCAGGACACCAAGCCGGCTGCCGCGCAGGCCGCGGGACAGGCCACGGCACAAGCCACGGCTCCCGCCGTCGAGGTCTTCAAGGTCGACGACGTGCACTCGTCGACGATGTTCCGCGTGCAGCACATGAAGGCTGGACAGTTCTGGGGACGCTTCAAGGATGTCTCGGGAACCTTCAGCATCGCAGACGACGCGAGCAAGCTGGCGTTCGCGATCGAAGTCGCGGTCGACAGCGTCGACTCGGGAGAGCCGAAGCTCGATGCCCACCTCAAGAGCCCCGACTTCTTCAATGCCAAGGAGTTCCCCAAGATGAGCTTCAAGTCGACTGGCGGCAAGAAGCTCGCCAACGGCATGTATGAAGTGACGGGCGACTTCACCATGCACGGCGTGACCAAGCCGATCACCGCGGCGATCGAGATCACGGGCAAGGCCGACATGGGCATGGGTTTGCGTGCGGGCGCAGAAGCGACTTTCACGGTCAAGCGCAGCGAGTTCGGCATGAACTACGGCGTCGAGAAGGGCATGGTTGGCGACTCGGTCAAGGTCATCGTGAACCTTGAAGGCACCAAGGCCGGCTGAGCCTGAGGCGCGTTCGCAAACGCGTGACGGAATTCCTGAGAGATGGTGGAACCAAAACGCGCGATCGCGCGAACTGACCTCGCCAGACTCTCCTCAGAGTTGTTCACGACCGCCCGATTGAATCCGCACGGCCCCGCGGGTTCAGCCGGGCGGCGTGCTTTTTGGACGACGATTGGCGATTGGCGAATTGGCGCTTGAAGTTGGAGGGTTCGTGCCTACTATCCGCCCCGCTGCGGATGGAACCGCGGTGACACGAGCAGGGACGGTAGTGCACACGACAGCTTTGTAGGTGGTAACGAAAAGACAAGACGTTGGCGCGTCGCGTGATTGCGCACGCCTGTCGGTGACTGTCGTTGCGAGTTGATCGCGAACGAGAGTTTGGTGTGTTCGTGCGGCGGGTGGATGCAGGTGGGTGCAGGCGGGTGCAGGCGGGTGCAGGTATGTGCCTTGCATCGGATCGCGTTGGATCGGATCGAGTTGCATCGAAACGGAGCAGCGGCGAATGCCGCAGAGGAGGATCGCATGGCGGAAGAACCAGCGGAGTCGGGGGAGTCAGTTTCGGGGGATTCAACCTCGCGCGAATCAGCTTCGGGGCAGTCCACGCCGGCAGAATCGACGGCGGGAGCCGACGGCGGTGAGAAACGCGTGGAGCGTGAACCGCAAGTGAACGGCGAGCCGGTCAAGCCTGCCGCGAAGCGACGTGCGGGTTCGAAGCAGAAAGCCGGCGGTGCGGAAGGCGCGAACAGCGCTGATCCAAACCGACTGAGTCCAACGATCAACTCGACCAATCCGGTCTTCGGCGTGCCGACGCTCAAGCACTTCATCAGCTACTCGCGTGTGACGCATGCGCTCGAGGGATATGTTCTGGCGGCGCTCCGTGAGAACCGTCGGCTCGATCACATCCTGATTCACGGGCGGCCGGGGACAGGGACGACCGTGCTCGCGCGCGCGCTCGCGCGTGACTACGCGCCGGAGCGTTTTGAAGAGTTCGACGCGCAGGGCGGCATTTCGTATCCGCGACTCAAGCGCGCGCTCATCAAGGCAAATCGCCGCGGCGTGGTGCTGATCCGCCACATCGAGCTGCTGGATCCGCAGAACGCGGCGCTGGTGTCTGCGTACCTTGCAGGCAAGCAGATTGAGCGCGACGACGTCACACCGCAGGCGCATCGGCAGCGGCCGCCGTGGGAGTCGGAGCTCGACCGCGAGATCGCCGACTCCGCGCGCACACGCGATGGCGAGGAACGCAAGACTGCGCCGATCACGCCTGGCGGAACGATCATCGGAACCGCCCTCGTGCCGATGCAGATCAACTACAGCATGCGCGGCAAGTTCGAGCAGATGGTGCATCTCCGCTCGGATCCGAAGGCGCTGCGTGCCACGCTCGTGCGCGCGATGAAGCCGCATCGGGTGACCATCGACCCCGCGTGCTACCCGCGCCTGGAGCGCGTGCTGGGCACGTTGACCGACGGCACGGAGCAACTCGCGCGCACGTTGCTTGCGCGCGCGGCGATGGAAGGTCATCCGTACATCAACGACGAGCTGATGAAGTCGATCGTCGAGGAGGATCTGCCGACGCGGCTTCCGGACGCGCACTATGCAGCGGCGCTGCGTGAGCACCTTGCGGGCCGCAAGGTCCGTGAGGCGAGCCCGGGGGAAGTCGAGCGCATCGCGCACGAGACGCAGTGGGGGGCGATGGCCGCCCATGCCGCGATCGCTGCGATGGTGCGCGAGAACCGTTCGCGCAAGCGCTCGGAACTTCCGCCGATGCCGTTGTGAGATGGCGGACGTGGTGAGATGGCGGACGTGGTGAGCGCTAGTCCATCGTCGAATCCTCGTCTACGAAAGTCGACGGGTCGCGGTCGTATTCGTTGTGGGGTGCCACGTCGAAAGGTTCGTTCATGCCCTCGTCGGCCTCGACCGGATGCGGCTTGGTGAACGCGCGGGCCTGGTCGCGCGTGGCTTCGGTCTGCACATCGCATTCGGCGATCCAGAGCGCTTCGTCGTGCGCGAAGGCTGTCCAATCGTTGGCGAGCTCGTCGAGCTCGTGCTCTGGCATGCCCCCAGGTAGGTCTTGCGCCGGCCAGGTTCCGTAGCGCGCGATCACGCGCTCGCGGACCTGCGGGTCGCGTGCGCACTCGCGGATGGCGATGTCGGCAATCGCGAGTTCGGCGGAGCGGCGTGTCGCGTGCGCCGTGAAGTCGAGTCCGAAGCGATGCTGGTACGCCGCGATGTACACGACGCCGAGCGAGGCCTCGCGGCGTGCCACGGCTGCGGCGACCGCGTCGGCCATGTCGCGGTAGAGATCGGATGAGATGTCACGGTCACGATCGGTGAACTCGATCATTGTCTTTTCTCCATGATGGGCCTGCTGGTTGGCGCGGTCGAGCGATTCGACGGCGGCGCGCGAGGGTACACCTCGTTTGGGAGGGGTCTCGATTTCACGACAGTTTTGCGGCGACGATTTTTCGTGCGCGCGCGAGTCGCGTTACGACAGGCCGGTGGCCGCGCGGAATGCGCGCCACTGGTCGCGACGTTCATCGACGGTGCCGCGGACATAGAGGACAGGCGTCGACCCAATGATGCCCGCCTTGCTCGTGCGCTTGCGAATGAGCTGCAGCTGCGAGACTGGTCCGAAGAGCGAGTCGGCGCAGTCGATGCGGGCGATTTCGTCGCGAGGGATCCAAGTGCTGCGCGTGGGCGTGCGGATCTCGACGCCGCGTGGATGTGCGGTCCAGGTGATCGATTCGGGTCGGCCGTCGTTTGCGATGCGGTGGCGATGCTCGCGGATGACCACGCGGCCGAGCAGGAGCAACGCGAGGAGTGGGAGTGCGCCGAGGACGAGACCGTTCGTGATCTCGTTCTGCAGCGCGTACTGGCTGCGCCACGCCGGCCAGCTGGCGAGCGATGCCGCGCGGCGCTGGTACGAGCTGTAGGTGGACACGGCGATCAGCACGACGATGGCGACGTTGATCACCAAGAGCGCGACGAATCCCGAGTAGCCGGTGCGCGGCGTGCCCGCGATCGTCACGACGCCGTCGAATCCCTCGGCGCCGCACTCGGGGCAGCGCGCGTCGGACGCGATGCCCGCGCGGAGGTAGCCGCATGCGGGGCACGCAGGGGAGGATTGCGAGGCTGGCGGGAGTTCCGGCGGCACGCGGGCAGACTAGCGATCGTGCGTGGCGGCGAGCAAGAGTTCAGCTGTGAGTTCAGCCGTGAGTTCAGCCGTGAGTTCAGTCCAGCACGTCCTGCATGAGCGCGAGCTCGCGATCGATCTCGTCGGGACGGATGCCGTCGCGTTCGAGGAGCGTGCGCAGCGCATCGCGGAGGCGCCTCGCGACCACGCGGTTCACATGCGACGCGTTCGCGAGCGTGATCCCCGTCGCCTTGCACGCGTCGGCGTACGCGAGCCCCTGCACCGAATGCTGGCGGAACAGCTCCCACCACGCGCTCTTGCCGTCGGCGTCGAACTCGCTGCGCACTCGGTCATGCGCCTCGACCATCGTGCGCATCGCCCACGCGCGCTCGAGCGCGAGGAGCGCACCGGTCTCGGCGTTGGCCGCGACGCGCGCGAGGATGTCGGGGTCGACCGCACCGAGCGTGCTGCGCCGGCGCGACTCCGTCATCGCGCGGTTGCGCGTGTGGGTGATGAGGCCGTTCACGAGCCAACGACGCAGCGCGAGTCCGCTCGTGCTCCAGCGCGCGAGGTACTCCGGATCCGTGAGCCGCGCGGCGAAGAAGTCGTTCACGAGCTCGGCGGGATCGCCGAGTACGCGAAGGCTCGACGCGCGCACATACGCGCAGAGCGGCTCGAAGTAGCGCGACATCACATGGTCGCGCGCGGCGAGCGGGTTCGACTCGACCTGGGTGAGAAGCCAGGTCGCGTGCGTGGTGGGGAAGAGGTTGGACATGAGATGGAGGCGAGGCCGCTGGGGTTAGTGGCAGGGGCCCCAGGCGTTGAGCACTTCGGCGAGATCGGATCCATTCACGATGCCGTCGTGATTGATGTCGCTGCGTGGCTGCTTGCCGCCGGAGGTTCCCCAGTTGTTGAGGACGGCTGCGAGGTCGACGCCGTTGATGGCGCCGGATTGATCGACGTCGGCACTACAGGGGTTGCACGAGCCGCCGTTCTCGCAGCAGTCGGGGATGTTGTTGTGGTTGGTGTCGAGCAAATCGCCGGCGAGGATCTGGCCGTAGTCGACGATGCCGTCGTTGTTGCAGTCGGCGGACCACTCCACGATCGACGGCTGTGGCGCTTGGTCGCCATTTCCGTTCGTCGAGGTGTCATCCCAAGCACCCTCGTGACCGGGATATGTGCGAATGAGCACGAATCGAACGTCCGCGCCACAACACCCATTAGGTTCGCCGGCGTCAAAGTTCGAGTAACTCCATGGCTCACCAGTTGCCCAAGCCCACGCGCCACTGGGCGTACGGACTCCGCTCGTCCAATGCGCAACCGGGGCACTGAATGGACCATACGGAAAGTGTTGATTCACCAAAAAGGAGTTCTCGGCAGCACTTCCAATGCTCACGAGATGGCCGCCTTCCATCGTCGCCGCGGCAGCTGCATCGGGTTGACTTCTCAGCGACGCGCGCTCCGCATACCAATGCCCATTCCCCCCATCCTCCACGCGCCACTGCACCGCCGTCTGCGCCATCGCGCCTGACGCAACCGCGAACGACGAAGCCGCCACCACCGCCATCGACTGGAGAGAACGCATCTGGGACTCCTCTTGCGACCATTGGTCCTGCTGAGGCGCGGGCAAGACAGAACCCGCGCGTGCGAAGAGGAATGCCCTCACCCCCGTCCCGTGGGGAAATCCCACGATTTGCTCGGAAAACACCGCCGTCGCGACGCACGCCGCGGCGAGCGCCGCACACGCAAACCGCTGCGTGTGCACGGGTTCGCGCACCGCAGCGACCGTGCGGGCCGCGCGCAGCATCGCCGCGAGCTCGCGGCGCGTGACCGTCACTCCGCCTTCCACACCAGCCCGCCGATCACCTGCTTCGACTTGCGCGACGCGACGAAGAACCCGACGCCCGCCGCGATCATCGTGATCGAGAGCAGCATCGGCAGCGTGAGGAATCCGAGCGCGATCACCGGCGAGTCGACCTCGCGGAACTGCTCGGTGGTGTAGCGAAGGACGCCGTATCCCGCGAGGAACACGCCCGCGACCACGCCCGCGCGGCGCGGCGCGAGCCAGGCGAGCGACATGAGGATGAGCAACGCCGGACCTTCGGCGAACGCCTGGAAGAACTGGCTCGGGTAGTACGCCGTCAGCACCGGCGTGATCGCGTCCATCACCTGCGCGTGCGCGGACGACGCGTGGTCGTACGCCGTCGCGATCACCCACTCCATGAACTGCGCGTTGTTGCCGCGCACGGTTCCCGGCGCGAGCGGGCGCAGCGCCTCGACGCGCGACGGGATCTGCGTGAACAGCTCGAGCTCGCGCGGAAACTTCACGCTCCACCACGGCGGGTTCGCCTGCAGCGATTCGGGGAGCGCGCGGCCCCAGAGCTCGCCGTTGACCCAGTTCGCGAGGCGGCCGAACATGAGGCCCCACGGGACGACGAACGCGACGGCGTCGGCGATCACGAGGAACGAGATCTTCTCGCGGCGCGCGAAGAGCATCACCGCGATGGCCACGCCGATCACGCCGCCGTGGCTCGCCATGCCGCCCTTGTGGATCTCGAGGATGCCCCAGAACGGAAACTCGCCCGTGAACTTCGCGAAGAGATGCGGCTCGTAGAACACGCAGTGCCCGAGGCGCCCGCCGACGATCACGCCGATCACGCAGCTCGTGACGAGGTCGCCGACCTGGACGACGGTCATCGGGATGCGGCCAGACTTCGCGAGCCAGCGGAGGATCAGCCACCCGAGCACGAATCCGCACATGTACGCGGTGCCGTACCAGCGCGGACCGACGCCGGGCGCGATCTCAAACACGAACGGATCGAGCGTGTGCACGAGCGATTCGGCGAGCGTGGCGGTGAGCGACGAGAGCATGGGGGCGGATGCTACGGGATCGCGGGTACGCTACGGCATGGCCCTCGAAGGACTCCCCGAATTCGCGAAGACGAGCCGCCCCGGCGAGCTCACGCCGTACATCAAGAAGCTGCTCGTCGGAAGCGCGCTGAGCGAGGCGGAATCGCACGCAGCGTTCTCGGAGATGGCGACGGGCGAGTCGCATCACGCCGAGATGGGCGCGTTCCTCGCGCTGCTCGCGACGCGCATGCCGACGGTCGACGAGATGGTCGGCGCGGCGCGCGTGATGCGCGAGCGCGTCGAGCGCGTGCCGTGCAAGAGCGACGCGAGCGGCGTGGTCGACACCGCGGGCACGGGCGGCGCGCCGAAGACCTTCAACGTGTCGACGCTGGCGGCGGTCGTCGCCGCGGCGGCAGGCGCGAAGGTCGCCAAGCACGGCAACCGCTCGCGCACGGGCCGCGGATCGGCCGAGGTGATGGAGGTGCTCGGCATCAACGTCAACGCGACGCCCGCGCAGCAGGCGCGCTGCCTCGATGAGACGGGCATCTGCTTCTGCTTCGCGATCCACCACCATCCTGCGGCGCGGCATGTGATGCCGGTGCGCAAGGCGCTCGGGTTCCCGACGATCTTCAACCTGCTCGGGCCGCTCACGAATCCCGCGGGCGCGGGGCGCCAGGTGATGGGCGTGTACGCGGGGCATTTCGTGCGGCCGATCGCGGAGTCGCTGCTGCGGCTCGGTTCGACGCACGCGATGGTGCTGCACTCGGACGACGGCCTCGACGAGATCTCGATCGCCGCGCCGACGCGCGTGGTCGAGGTGCGCGACGGCAAGCTCCGCGAGTGGACGATCGATCCGCGTGCGCTCGGGCTCGAGCGCGCGGATTCGGCGGCGCTTGCTCCGCATTCGCTGGAGGAGGCGGCGTCGGTGTTCATCAACGTCCTCAGCGGCGAAGAGCGCGGACCGCGGCGCGCGATGGTGCTCGTGAACGCGGCGGCGGCGCTGATGGTCGCGGGCGTCGTCACCTCGATCGAGGACGGCATCGGCGCGGCGGCGGATGCGATCGACTTCGGGCGCGGGCTTGCGACGCTCGAGGCGTTGCGCACGACGTCGAACGCGCAGTGATCGCCATCGACTGCATCCATCCGTAAAACACGCGCGCCTTCGAGGGTGCGCGTTTTTCACATGTAGATTCGCCGCGCGAGAGGCGGGGTGATTCCACATGCAAGCAGGGGACGAGACAACTCCAGCCGCGGAGGGCGGTCGCACGCCCACGATGCGAGAACGGGCGGAAGCGTGCAATCCGCAGCCGCTCGTGCCGATCGCGACGTGCATCGTGGCGGCGTGCGTGTGGATCGGCGCGGCGTGCGCGGATGGGAGCGCGTACGCGTGCGTCGCGCGGTCGGCGTGTGCGGCGCCGATCGCGTGGGCGATGTTGGTGGGCGCGGCGGCGGCGGGAAGCGGGGCGGTGGCGCTCGTTGTAGCGCGTGATGCGACGCGTGATGCGACGCGAGACGCCGCGCGATGGCCGTGGTGCGCACTCGCGTTGCTGGCGATTGCCGCGGGGCTGCTCGGCGCGGGGTTGCGGTTTGCGCAAGTGACGGACGACGCGCGCGTCCCGCGGTTTGTCGCGGGGAGTGCGCCCGCGAATGGCGACGGCGCGCTCGTCGTCGTCGAGGGCACGGTCGCGAGCAGCTGCACGACGGTTGGCTTCGCGACGGACATTCTCGCGCGCTACTTTCGCAAGGCGCCGTCGCATCGATGTCTGTTGCGCGATGTGTCGTTCGTCGGCGATGACGGTGTGCGCATCGCGGCGGAGGACGGACCGTGCGACGGGCACACGCCGTGCTTTCTCACCCTGTCGATCTCCGGCGCGCGGCCTGAGTGGCGCGTGGGTGAGCGGCTGCGCTGCGTGGGGCGATTCCACGCGATCGCGCGCGCGACGAATCCAGGTGGTGGTGATTTCGCGGAAGTCGCCGCGCGGCGTCATCTCTTGGGCACGCTCGCGCTCGATTCCGAGGCGCTCGCGACCGAAGTCGCAGGTTGGCAATCGCCCACGCCCATCGCCGATGCGTTCGCACGCGCGCGCGAGTCGTTGCGCGCGCGGCTCCGCGAGGGCCTCGTGTCGGGACTTCCTGACGACGACCCCGACGGTGCCGGACCGATGCTCGTCGCGCTCGTCCTCGGCGATGTCGAAGAGGGCTATCGCGCGGTCGAGAATTCGTTTCGCGCGGTCGGGCTCTCGCACATCCTCGCGATCTCGGGGTTCAACCTCGCGGTGCTCGGGTGGATCGTGGCGACGGTCGCAGGGCTCGTGTTTCGCGATGAGCGTTGGCGCGCGGCGCCTGTCGCGCTCGCGGCGATCGTCGCGTTGTGGCTGATGGCGCCGGCGGCGAGCGCGGTGCGTTCAGCGCTCATGGCCGCCGTCGGCGCGAGCGGCCGCACGCTCGGCCGCGAGTGGAACAGCGACGCGATCATCTCGCTCGCCGCGATTGCAATGATCGTCGACGACGCGTCGTGCGCGAATGATCCTGGCTTTCAGCTGAGCTTCGGCTGCGTGATCGCGCTGCGCTATCTCGCGCCGCACATCAAGTCGCGCTGGCTCGCGTGGATGCCCGACGAGCGCGGGCGAAACCTCGGTTCCGCGTGGGTCGCGTTCGCGGGGCAGATGGCGGCGGGCGCGCTCGCGGCGGGTCTCGCGGCGTTCATCGCGAGTCTGCCGGTGGTGCTCGTGCGATTCGGCTCGGTGCAGCCGTTCGGCACGCTGCTCACGTTTGCGTGCACGCCGCTGTCGACGGCGACGCTTGTAGTCGCGTATCCGAAGGCGATCGTCGGCGCGATGTGGCCGCCGCTGGTTTCGCCGCTTGGGTGCGTGGTGTGGTTGTTCGCGTGGCTGCAGATCAAGCTCGTCGAGTGGTCGATCGGCGTGTGCGGGCCCGCGGTGTCGGGCGAGCCGACGCCGTTGTGGATCGGTTGCGCGATGTTCGTGGCGATCGCGGCCGCGTTTGTTCCGCCGATGCGCGCGGTGCGTATCGCTGGGTGGTGCGCGTTGATCGCCGTCGTCGCATGCGTGTGCGTGCAACGCGCGCGGCCGAACACCGTGCGGTTCGAGACGACGATGTTCGCGGTCGGCGACGGCGGGGCGCATGTCGTGCGCGCGGGAAACGCGGTCGTCGTGTTCGACGCAGGCTCGAGCTCGAACGGCGGGATCGCGGGACGCATGCTGCTGCCGTGGATCAACGCGGCGGGCGGGCGCGTGGATGCGGTGTTCGTCTCGCACGCGACGCTCGATCGATGCAGCGCGGTCGCGGATCTGCTGCGGTACGCGCGCGTCGGCGAGCTCGTGGTGCATCCGTCGTTTGTCGAGAGCGGCGAGCGCATGCCTGCGGTTCGACACCTGCTCGCCGAGGCTGCGGATGCGGGCGTGCCCGTGCGCGCCGTCGTCGCGGGTGATCGGCTGGAGTTCGGCGCGGTCGCGTGCACCGTGCTTTGGCCCGCGCGCGATGTTCGCGTGAAGTCGGATGGGGATCGATCGCTGGTCGTGCGTGTCGACGATGCGGCGAGCGGCGTGCGCGTCGTGTTCGCAGGCGACATCGATGCGGTCGCCACGGCGAGACTCGCGAACGACGCGCGACGCGGAGAAATCGATCTCGCCAGCGATATCGCCGAGATGCCGCATCGCGGATCGTGGCGCGAGAGCGCCGTCGACTACCTCGCGCGCGCGGAGCCTGCGATTGTGTTGCAGTCGACGTCGCGTCGGCGCTTCGACGACGATCGCTTTGGCGGAAAGCTTCCGCGCGGGAGCGTGCGCATGGTCACGTGTCGCGATGGCTGCACGCGCGTGCGGCTTGACGACGACGGCTGGATGCACGTCGCGGTGTTCGATCCGGAATGCAGCGGTTCGTGGCGGCCGGCGGGTTGCTTTGTTCCGCGCGCGGCGGCTGCTGCGTCAACGGCGCGCGCCGATGATGCACGCGCGCTCGAGCTGCACGCGGTCGCCGATGATGCCGTTCCCGCCATCGGTCACGGTGAGCTCGATCGACTTCGCGTCGGCGGCGCTCGCGCGGACGGCGATCGAGACGCGGCGATGCTCGGCGTCGAGCAGCACGCGCTCGCTGCGCGTCTTTCCGAACGCGATCTGCACCTCGACGCGCGCATCGGTCGGCGCAGGCTCGGCGAGCACGAGATCCGTGCTGAACACGAGCTCATCGCCCGCGGGACGAAGCGCGTCGGGAATCTCAAAGCGCGCGACGATCGGCCCCGCGAGTTCGACCTCCGCAAGCCCGAGCAGCGCACGAGCGGGCGTGCCGACGCGCGACGCAGTGCTCGAGCCGTAGTGGAACAGCCCCTCCGGCACGCTCAGTTTGGGCGCGCCGAGCTTGGCGAGCGGAACCATGCGGCTCGGATCGAGGACGCCCGCGAGCGGATCCGCCGCGAGGTTGTCGGTGGTTCGCGTGGCGCGCACCTTGAGGAGCAGCGGATCGGCGAGCGCAAAGCTCCAGCCCGCGGACGCGTCGTAGCGGAGATCGCGGCCGCCGACGACCGAACCATCGATCGTCCACATCCGCGCGCCGTCAAGCGCTGGTGTCGCGTCGGCGCGCGCGAACGCGATCGCGGCGATGCGCTCGATCGGAATGCGGCGGGTCTTGGGTTGCTCGGCGGGCGGCTTGTCTGTCGGTTTCAGATCCGCGGGCTTCGCTGCGCCAGCAGCCCCATCGTCCTCCCCGAGCGCGGCAGCTGCGTCGAGCGGTTCGAACAGCACGTCCGACCCGATCTTCTCGACAAAGCCGGTCGCGATGTCGCCGTTCGCGAAGAGGATCGCGTCGCCATCGGCGCGACGCTCGAGCGTGCGCGAGGCACGAAAGCGGATGGTGGCCGCGTTGTCGATCGCGAGCGGGATCGCGCCGATCCAGCGGTGCTCCCAGGTCATCGCATCGATGCCCGCGCGCAGCGTGCCGGGGAGCAGCTGGCCGTTCTGCGTCTCGAGCATGCCGTAGGAGATCGGCGACGGAGCCTCGAGGCTGACGGTCGCATCGGGATTGGTCGGTGCAAGCGGACGCTGCGCGAGAAACGCGATCACGCGATCGGTCGCGATGGTGCGCTCGGCGCTGTTTGGACCATCGGCGATGTGCCACGCGCGCTCGTCGACCGAACGAAGCGTCGCGCCGGTCCAGCGACCGTCGACATCGAGGATGCGCACCGAAACGACCGAACCCGCGGCGAGCATCGGCGCACACGCGAGCGCGACGGCGGTTGCCTGCAGGATGCTGCCGATGGTGGCTGTGGTGAGTCGTGTCATCCGCGTCTTGGCCATGTTTCGATCGCGCGTTCAGCGCTGGAAGATCGGAAGGTACCGCTTCGGCATCTGCAGCACGATGAGCGCCATCGCGGTTCCGTAGGCGTCGCCCGCCTGTGCGTCGGACCACGAGCCGTCGGGGTTCTGGCGCGCAAGCAGCTCCTCGCGAATCGCCGGCCACCAGGTGCGCCAACGGTCGCCGCCTGCGAGGTACATCGCCTGCACCGCGTAGTAGTGACCGTAGTAGTAGTGGGGCTGGATGAACGCCGCGCCCATCGGCCCGCCGTTCACGCCGCGCGGAAACGCACTCTGCTTGAGGTAGTCGAGGCCCTTCTCGATGTTCTCGCCTTCGTACACGCCGGCGTAGAAGAGGCTCGCGATGCCGGCTGCGGTGCGCGGCCACGCGGAGCCACCCGCGTCGCGCATGTAGCGGAACCCGCCGTCGGGGTTCTGGCACTCGCGCACGTACTTGATCGCGTCGTCGATGGTGGTCTTGGGCACCTTGATGCCCGCGTTGCGCGCGCTGCGCATGGCCATGATCTGGCAGATCGTCACCGAGATGTCGGCGTCGTTCGGCACGGGGTTGTAGCGCCAGCCGCCTTCCTCGTTCTGACTCGCGACGATCAGCTGGACGGCGCGCACCAGCGCGTCGCGCACGCGATCGTCCTCGGAGTTCATACCGTAGACCTCGCCGAGGAACAGCGTCGCGAAGCCGTGGCCGTACATCGGGCCGTGCGTCTCGTCGGACACGAGCAGGCCGGTCTCGCTTGCGTGCGCGATGACAAAGTCGAGCGCCTTCTGCACGCTCTCACCGAAGTCGCCGCGGCCGGGGAGATTTCCATCAGCCATGAACGCGATGCCGCACAGCGACGAGACGCCGATGTGCTCGCCGTAGCGGCCTTGTCCGAACGAGCCGTCGGGCTTCTGCTGCCGACGGAGGTACTCGAAGCCGCGACGAACCGCGTCCTCGAGCTTGGGCGTGATCTCCTGCTCGGCGGGGGCGTTCTCGGCGGTCGCTCCAACCTTGGGCTTGTCGTCCTTCTTCACTGCCGAAGCTGGCGGCGGGGTCGGGGTCGCCGGCTTCGCCTGATCCTGCACAACCGCATCCGCGGGCCGCCCGTTGGCCTCACCAGCGAAGGACAGCGACGAAGTTTGCGCGACGAACAGCGCAAGCGCCGCTGTCACATGGATCGACCGATGCAGCGCACGCGCGATCATCGCGACGCCTCTTCGGCAAGACGGCGGTAGTACTCGCGGGTGAGGCGCTCGTAGATCGACGACACGCGGTCGCGACGACCCTGGAGCACGAGTTCGCGCACGCGCTCGGGAAGCTTGCCCCACTCGATGCGGCTCTCGGAAAGCTCGCCGCCCTGCGCGACCTCGTCGCCGCGGGTCTGGTTGTTGGCGGACTCGTTGTTCTCGCCGCTCTTCGAGGCGTCGTTCTGCTGCTGTTGCTGCGACTTGCTCGGCTTCTGCTGCTGGCCGTTCTTCTCGGAGGGGTCCTGCGACTTCTCGCCTTCCTTCTTCTGCTTCGACGAGCTCGAGGAGGACGACGACTTCTTCTTGCCTTGCTGCTTCTGCGCTTCTTCAAGCAGGCGATCGAGCGTACGGACGACTTCCTCCTGCACGCGCTGCGTGCCGAGGCCAGGGTCCTTTGCGTCGGTCAGGCGGTCGCTCGCGGTCTTCATGCCTTCGACGGCGCGGGCGACGAGATCCTGCAGCGTCGCCTCGTCGAGCGAGCGCTCGAGGCGGCGCTTCTGCTCGCGCGCGGCGGCGTCCTCGGCGCTGGTCGCGTCGTCGGTGGGCTTGTCGATGGACTTATCGCCGGGCTTGTCGGACGGCTTGGCCGCGGGAACTCCGAGCAGATCGTCGAGCGAACGCGGGGCGTCCTTCTTCGGTGCATCGGTCTTGGGTGCATCAGTCTTGGGTGCATCCGTCTTCGGCGGATCCTTCGGCGCCGGCGTCTGCCCGAGCGTGGACGAACTTCCGAACGCGAGCGCCACGACACACACCAGCGTGGAGAGGATGAACCGGTGCTCGTGCATCGCGTGGTTCCGTGGGCCGTGCGAAACAGCCGAAGCCGAAGTCGCCAAGCAAGAGTATCGGTGCTTCATCGCGGAGCCACTCCGGAACCTGCCGAATTGCGCTGATCGCCCGCGGTATCGGTCGCGCCTTCGGGCTTGGTGGGGTTGTTCGGCTTGCTTGGCTTGCTTGACTCGCTCGGCTTCGGAGCGTCCTTGCCGCCGTCCTGCTCGGGCCGCTCGGTCGGGCGCATCGTCGCGCCGTTCTGCTGCTTGGGCGCGATCTTGTCGGCGATCTTCGAGCCGAGCTCGAGAATGCGCTGCTGGCGCGCGGCGATCTCCGCGAGCTTCTGCGCTCGCGTGGTCACATCGAGCTGCGCGGCGCCTTCGGCAAACGAACGCGTGCGCTTGGCGAGCGACTCCTGCATCGTGCGGAGCAGCTTGATCTCCGCGGCCGGCGGTACGGCGCCCGCGGACTGCGACTGACCAGAGCCTTGCTGCTGCTGGTCGCCTTCGTCCTGCTTCTCGCCGAACTCGTCCTCGTCCTTGGGCTTGCTGCTCTCATCAAGCGCCTCGACGATCGCGCTCAGCGACGCGATCGCGTCGTCTTCCTGCGGAACGGCTTCGGTGGGGCGGCCGCCGCTGAGGTTCTCCTTCGCGTCGACGAGCGCGGAGTCGATCGCGTCGTGCATCTCGACGAGCGCGTCGGATTCCTGCACGTCCTTCTCGGCGGTGCGCATGTCGGCGATCGCCTTGCGGAGTTCTTCCTGCGCGGTGCCGAGGCGGCGGCTCTCGATGAGCTCGCGGCGGCCGAGCGGCTTGCCGTCGGCGGGGACGATCTTGCCGACCGACGCGCGCATCGCGGCCTGGCGCTCGAGGAAGTCGCGGTACTTGACCAGCAGCTCCTCGCGCTTCTCCTGCTCGGCGCGCTGCTCGGCGCGGTTCGCGGCTTCCTCGGCCTGCTTGAGCGCGTCGTTGAGCGAGACGATCGCGGCGTCCGCGAGTGCGAGCGTATCGGCGCGGTCGAACTTCTTCGCACGGAGGTTGCTCGTGACCTTGCCGAGCCCGGTCGCGGCGGCGTCGAGCGCACGCGCAGCGCGCGCGGCCTCGCGACCTGCGCTGCGTGCATCCGCGGCGACACCGCGGGTGTTCTGCGCGAGCTTGCCGGCGCCGAGCGCGAAACGCTCGCGATCGGCATCGGCGGCTGCGTCGTCACCGACCGCGTCCACTTGACCGCGCACGGCATCGGCGGCTTCGATCAAGCGACGAATGGAGTCGGCCAGCGACTCGAGCTGGCGCGCGAGTTCCTGCGCGCGGACCTTGTGATCCTCGGCGAGCGCTTCGGCGGCCTTCGACAGCGCGGCGGCGGCGCGGTCCTGCGCCTGCTTCGACTGCGCGAGGCGATTCTGCTGCGAGTCCTTCGCGGCCTGCTCCATTTCCTCGCGGACCTTGCCTTCCTCGGCGGCCTTCGCGGCGGCGTCGAGCGCGCGCGACTGCTGCGGATCGGCTTCCTTGAGCGCCTGCGCGCGCTCCTTGAGTTCGGAGATGACCTTCTCCGCCTCGGCCGCGGCCTGCTGCTGCTTGTCGGCCATCGCGTCGACTTCGGCGCGCGCGTCGGGCGAGAGTTCCTCGCGCGATTCGCCGTTCGAGCGGCGCGCGGCCTGATCGGTCTCGCGCGCGGACTGGCGGATCTTGTTCGCGAGCGCATCGAGCCGGCGACGGGCGAGCCACGCGTCTTCGTCGCGGTCGAGCAGAGCGACGAGATCCTCGAGCTCCTGGCGCACGGCATCCTGGCGCGCCTCGGCCTCGCGCGCGGCCTCCGCGCGCTTGGCGGGATCGGCCTGCTGCTGCGCGCGCTCGATCGCGGTGCTTGCTTCGGCGCTGCGCGACTCCGCGGTCGACGCGAGGTCGCGCGCCTGATCGCTGAGCTCGGAGAGCACGCCTTGCTTGCGGCCATTGCGTTCGAGACGCTGCATCGCCTGCGTGATCGCCTCGCGCATGCGCGCGGTTCCTTCGCTCACGGCGGCCTGCGATTCGGTGACCGCGCGATCGGTGGGATCGCGCTCCATCGCGTCGCGCGCCTTGGCCTGACGCTCGTCGACGCGCATCGCGTCACGACGCACGCCCGCGAACACCGAGCGGATCTGCCGTTCGAACTCATCCTCGCCGACGATGCGCAGGATGCGCGGCGCGCTGCGAACACGGCCATGCGTGGCCGGCCCAGCGCTGGACTGTGCGGCGCCCACGTAGAAATCCTCCGCGTATCCGCGCAGCAGCACGCTGTCGCCTGCGGAGAGCTTGAGCTTGGAGACATCGAGCGTGCGCTCGCAGGTTGCGTCGACCGCGACTTCAGCGGGCGCGAGCTTCGCGGGCTCCTCGAACACCAGGCTGTCCACCGCGTCCTTGCCGATGCGCGTCGCGATCTCGATGCCCGCGGCCTTGAGGCCGATGTCGTCGCGCGTCTCGGCGCGCATCTCGATCTTCGCGTCGGCGACGATCGACTCGTCCTGCACGGGCTCGGCGATCGTCGCGGTGGGCGCGCGGTCCGCGACCGTGTCGAACGCGAGCACGACGGGTTCATCGCGCTGGATGCCATCGGCGTCGATCAGCTCGAGCGCGAGCCGCGTGGGCTTGTTCGCAGTGCACGAGATGTGCCAGTGCGCGCCGTCCTGCGGATCGACTTCGATCGTCGCGTCGGCATCGGTCGCAGCGTCGCCGCTGTTCACACGCTTGATCGGCGAACGCGCCGCATCGAACGGAATCGCGCGGGAGAGATGCAGGTCGAACCCGACGCGGCTGCCCTCGAGCACCGCGTCGCGCAGGATTCCGCGCGAACCGCTGCAATCGCCGAGCGACGCGGTGATCGGCTTGACCATCGCGCGTGCATACTCGGGCGCGTCGATCTGCACTTCAGCGCTCACGACGGTCGGCGGCGCGACCAAGCGCACCGCGCCGAAATCCGTCGCGGCATCGCTCGTGACGAAGCGGAACTCGACCGCATCGCCGTCGGCATCGACCATCCGCTCGAACTCGCCAGAAGGCTGCCGCGCGAGCGCGACCTTGATCCAGTCGCTCTTCACGCCGTCGCGCACGACGCGGTATTCGGCGTGCACGCGCTCACGATCGGCATCGCCGCGCACGAGCTTGGCGCGCAACGCAACGGGCTTGCCGCGCGGCGCGACCGAACCGGCCTTCACGAGGCTCTCGATCGAAGTGCGCGCGGGCCACGCCGCGTCGCTCCATGGCGTGAGCACGCGACGCGCCGCAATCGACACCGATGCCGGATCGAACACCGACGCAGCCGCGACCGCAGCCAACGCGAAGATCGCGGCAAACACGCGCATCGCCGTCGGGCGCATGCGAATGACTTTCGCGAGCGAGCTTCCAAGCGCGCGTTCGTCGGCGTCGCGCACGGCGCGCGCGGCGAGTTCGCTTTCGCTGGCCGTGCCCGAGAGTTCGAACTCGACCGCCGACGCGAGACGACCGCGCAGCTCGGGCCGCATCCGCTCGATGCGCAGCGCGAGATCCACGGGCCGCGGCCGAAAGCGCAGCGCAGGGATGACAAACCGCCGCAGATCCACCGCGACAAAGAACACGATCACGCCGAGGATCACCACGCGGATCAGCGACGGAAAGCGCACGACCGCATCGACCACCGCCGCGCCTGCAACGCACGCAAGCACCAGCACGACAAGCGACGACATCGCGCCCGCGACGCGAAGTCCGCGTGCGAGCGCCGTGAGACGCACGACGGCGCGCACGCTTTCGGAGCGCGGCGCAGCACGATTGGGGCTGGTTCGGTTGTCGTTCATGTGTGCACTGCGGCGAATCAGACGAGCCGCAGCAGCCTCCTTCCGATCCACTCGAGGCCGAGGAGAAGCAGCAGCGCGGCCAGCGCGCCGGGCGTGTCCCACATCGTGCGCATCACGCTCTCGTCGGTCTCACGCGCGCGGCGCGGGAGAAGCTCGGGCAGCGTCGTGATCGACCGCGCGTCGAGCGCGCGACCTGCCGTGCGCTTCGAGAGATCCGCAAGCGCCTCGTGATCCGCGTCGCCACGGCGGAGTTCATCGTCGCGACGCACGACCTCGAACGCTGCCGACGCGCGACCAAACGACGGATCGCTCGCCACTGCCTTGAACACACCAACGCGCTCGACGGGCAACGTGGCCGAAGCGACGCCGCCTTCGCGCACGAGATCGACGCGACCGACAGGCGTTCCATCGGCGGCGACGATCTCCGCAGGAACCGACGCCGCGCTCTGCTGCGCGGATTCCTCGTCGACAAAGCGCAGCGTGATCACGACCGACTCGCCCGGCGCAACGCGCGGCGGATCGACGGAGATCGTCGCGCGCTCGTTGCCCTGCACGAGCGACTCGCGCGCAAGCAGACGCACGAGAGGAACCCAGAAACGCTCGGGATAGCGCTCGCCCTGTCCGTAACGCCAGCGCCAGATCTCGTCGGTCGCGACGAAGATCACTTCGCCCGCGCCGAAGCGCATGCGCGTGACGGCTGCGGTCGTTTCCTCAGCGCCGATGCCGGCGCCTTCGGCTTCAGCGAGAACTTCCGCGGTCGGCTTGAGCCGCGCGCGCGGAACGCTCTGCACATAGCGCAGACGCGGCCACTGCAGGTTTGCGTCGGAGAACGCGTCGGGCCAGCCGTCGGCGTCATCGGAAAGCCGCAGCACACCAAGGCGCTCGGCGACATTCGTCGGCTTGATCAGGCTCGCGCCCACGCGCGGCTCGAGCGCGAGCGGCGGGCGGAACGGAAAGAGA
>CAITDI010000043.1 GCA_903891095.1 uncultured bacterium
CACGGCACGTGCCAGGCACCATGTCCATCCAGTTCTATAGGGGGGGTGCGCGGCACGTGCCGCTCAGTGCCTGGCACTCCATGGCACGTGCCAGGCACCGTTTCTTCTCAGAGCTGCGCGCGCTCGAACATCCCCGCCGCGCGCAGCAGCGTCTCCTCATCGAACGCCTTCGCCTGCAGCTGGATGCCGATCGGCAGCTTCTTGCCGCCCTCGTCCGCAAAGCCCGCGTTGATCGAAATCCCGGGGATCCCCGCGATGTTCGTGTTCACCGTGTACACGTCGCACATGTACATCGAGAGCGGATCCTTCATGCCGCCGATCGGGAACGCGGGGATCGGCGACGTCGGCCCGAGGATCACGTCGCACTTCGCGAAGGCCCTGTCGAACTCCTCCTTGATGAGGCGACGGACCTGCAGCGCGCGCTTGTAGTACGCGTCGTAGTACCCCGAGCTCAGCACATACGTGCCGAGCATGATGCGCCGCTGCACCTCGGGGCCGAAGCCCTCCGCGCGCGACTTCGAGTACAGGTCCTCGAGATCCTCGCCGGGCGCGAGCTTCGCGCGGTGTCCGTAGCGGATGCCGTCGTAGCGCGCGAGGTTGCTCGACGCCTCGGCGGGAGCGATCACGTAGTACGTCGAGATGCCGAGATCCGTGAGCGGGAGCTCGACATCGACGATCTCCGCGCCAAACGCGCGCGCCGCGGCGATCGCGCGCTCGAACGCGGCGGCGACGGCCGGCGAGTTCGCGCTCGACTTGTATTCGCGCGGGATTCCCACGCGCAGCTTCGCGACCGGCTGCGCGACCTTCGCCGCAAGCGGCTCGTGCGCGACATCGGCGGTGGTCGAATCGCTCGCATCGCGGCCGACGAGCGCGTCGTACACGAGCGTCGCATCGGCGACGGTGCGCGCGAACGGACCGATCTGGTCGAGGCTCGAGCCGAACGCCACGAGTCCGTAGCGCGACACGCGGCCATACGTCGGCTTGAAGCCCACGCAGCCGCACAGCGCCGCAGGCTGGCGGATCGAGCCGCCCGTGTCGGAACCCAGCGCCGCATCGCAGAAACCAGCGGCAACGGCAGCCGCGCTTCCGCCCGAGCTTCCGCCCGCGACGCGCGTGGTGTCGTGCGGATTCTTCGTCACGCCGAACGCGCTGTTCTCGGTGGACGAGCCCATCGCGAACTCGTCGAGATTCGTCTTTCCGATGAACACCGCGCCCGCCGCGCGCAGCTTGTCGATCACCGTCGCGTCGAACGGCGAGCGGTAGTTCGCGAGCATCTTCGAGGAGCACGTGGTGCGGCCCTCGCGCATCACGATGTTGTCCTTGATCGCGATCACCGCGCCGGCAAGCGCGCCGGGATCGCGGCCGGCCTTGACCGCCGCGTCGACCGCATCGGCCTGCGCGCGCGCGGCATCGGCGTGGATCTCGTTGAACGCGTGGATTTCCGCGTCCTTCGCAGCGATCGCCGCGAGGTACGACTCGACGCGGCTGCGCGCGGTGACCTTGCCTGCGCGCACATCTCCGCAGATCTCGATGAGCGGCTTCTGCGTCGTGTTCACGCGCCACCTCCGTCGCCGAGCACCTTCGGGACCGCGAGGAAGCGGTCCACGACCGAGGGCGCGTTCTTGAGCAGTTCTTCCACGGGCATCGTTGCCTTGGGCTCGTCGGCGTCGAGGCGGTTCACGATGCGCAGCGGGTGCGCCATCGGCTCCACGCCCTCGACGGGCACGGCCTGCAGCTTGGCGATGTGACCGAGAATCGACGAGAGCTGCGTGCGCATGCGCTCGAGGGTCGCGTCGTCGACGGCAAGCCGCGAGAGCTTCGCGACGTGATGGACCTCTTTGGAAGTGAGTTCGCTGTGGCTCATCGCGTGTCCAGTTCTATTTCGTGCGGCAACGCATCGGTTGCGCCGCGTTTGGCGAAGGTAGCACAACCGACCTTGCCTCGCGGGTCGGTTGTGTGTCGCACCTATACTTCCCGCCCCCCATGACCAAGCAGAAGCCGATCGTCCGCGTCCTCTCGTTCCTTGCACGCGCGGGCGTGTCGGCGGCGTTCATCGCCGCGGGCATCGGCATCTACGTCTGGCTCTACGAGACGCGCGCGCAGCCGCCCGCGAGCGATCCGTCGGCGACGGGTCGCCTGCGCCTGCTGGTGACCGAGCCGATCGAGCAGCCGGTGGGGCGGCGCTTCCGCGCGTTCGGCCAGGCGCGCGCGGTCAACGTCGCGGATGTGCCCGCGCGCGTGTCCGCGACGGTCGCCATGATCCACCCGAACTACCGCGAAGGCGCGGCCGTCGCCGCGGGCGAGCCGCTCGTCTCGCTCGATGACAGCGACTTCAAGCGCCAGCTCACGATGTCCGACGAGGCGCTGCGCGCGATCGACGCGCAGCTCTCGATGCTCGCGCTCGACGAGGCGTCGCTCAAGCGCGCGCTCGAACTCGCGGAGGAAGACGCCAAGATCGCCAACGACGACCTCGAGCGCGTGCGCCGCGCCGCGGCGCAGGACGCGGCCGTCGCGCGCGAGGTCGATCGCGCGCGCGGCATGGCGATTCTCTCCGAGCGCGCGCTCATGGCGGCGCGCGATGCTTCGAACAAGCTTCCGCTCCAGCGCGCGGCGCTGCTTGCCGACAAGGCGCGCACCGAGGCGACGCGCGATCTCGCGCAGGCCTCGCTCGAGCGCGCCACCGTGCGCGCGCCGATCGCGGGCATCGTGCAGGTCGCGCAGCTCGATGTGGGCGAGATGGCCGCGCCCGGCGTGCTCATCGCGCGCATCGTCGATCCGAGCGCGATCGAGATCCCCGTGCTGTTGCCCGCGCTTTCGCGCGCGTTCGTGCATGTCGGCGATCGCGTCGTCCTGCGCGCGGACCGCTCGGGCGCCGATCCCGTCGACGCGCGTGTGACCCGCATCGCGCCCGAAGACGATCCCGCCACGCGCACGATGACCGTCTACGCCGAAGCCGTCGGCAGTGCGCAGCTCGCGCCCGGATCGTTCGTCGAGGCCGAGGTCGCGTCGAGCTCGAGCGACGCGCGCCTGCTGGTTCCGCGTCGCGCGGTGAGCGGTGGCCACATCGTCGTCATCCGCGACGGCGTCGCGCACCAGCTCGCGGTCGAAGTCGAGTTCGCGTTCACCGGCTCGATCGCGCCTGCGCTGCCCGACACCGAGTGGCTCGTGCTCAAGGACGCGCTGCCGCGCGGCACGCTCGTCGTGCTCGACGGCTCGCGCCGCATCCGCGAAGGCGCGCCCGTGATCGCGGTGCGCCCTGGCGAAACGCTGCAAGGCGACCTCAATCCGACTGCAGCGCCTGCTGCCGCTCCGAAGCAACCCTGAATCTACGGAGCAACGCATGGACTTCATCACCTTCGGCGTCAAGCGTCCCGTGTTCGGCAGTCTGCTGATGTGGTTCCTCGTGATCGCGGGCACGGCGGCGCTGCTCCTGATGCGGCGCGAGTTCTTCCCGCAGGTCGAGCCCGAGGCGGCGCGCATCGCGATCATCTATCCCGGCGCGAGCCCGACCGAGGTCGAGGAATCGATGGCGCGAAAGATCGAGGACGCGGTCATCGACGTCGAGGGCGCGAAGAAAGTTTCGTCGAACCTCGTCGAAGGCGGGGGCGGCATCGTCGTGCAGTTCGACGACGGCGCCGACATCCAGCAGGGGCTCGACGACATCCGCGTGGTGATCGACTCGCTGCAGGGGCTTCCGCCCGAGGCCGAGCGCATCCGCGTGACCGAGCTCAAGCCGAACTTCCCCGTGATCATCGTGTCGCTCTTCGGCGACGCAGGCGAGGAAGCGCTCAAGCGCGCGGCGCAGCAGGTCGGCGACGATCTGCGCACGCTGCCCGGGATGGGCACGATCGTGCTCACCGGCGCGCGGCCGTACCAGGTGCGCGTCGATGTCGACCGCACCGCGCTCCTGCGTCACGGCCTTCGCCTGCCGCAGGTCGCCGATGTCGTGCAGGCGTGGATGGCGGAGGTTCCGTCGGGCACGATGCGCACCGGCGGCGCGAACGTCGGCGTGCGCACGCTCGGCGCCGACGAGCGCGCCGATGCGATCCGCGCGATCCCGCTCAAGGCGACGCCGGGCGGCCAGGTCGTCACCGTCGGCGATGTCGCCAAGGTCATCGAGGGCTTCGCCGACGAGCAGGTCACGCGTCGCTTCAACGGCAAGCCCGCGGCGAGCCTCGTCGTGTTCAAGAGCGCCGATGAAGACGCCGTGCGCATCGCCGAGATGGTGCGCGGATATGTCGCCGCGCGGCAGGGAATCCCGCTGCAGCCCGCGACCGCGTGGAACCGCCTCACCGCGCTCGCGCACGGATCCGACCGCGGCGCGGGCTACGCGCTCGGCGAGGAATCCAACCGCCGCACGCCGCTCAGCTGCTCGATCTCCGCGCACAACGACCTCGCGCGCATCATCGAGGGCCGCCTCGATCTCCTCACGAGCGACGCGCTGCAGGGCTCCGCGCTCGTGCTCATCGTGATGGTGCTGTTCATGAACGTGCGCGCGGCGTGGTGGGTGATGTCGGGCATCTTCGTGTCGATCGGCTGCACCGCGCTGACGATGTGGGCGCTGGGCGTGACGCTCAATCTCGTCACCATGTTCGGCCTGCTGATCGTCGTGGGCATGCTCGCCGACGACGCGATCGTCGTCGCCGACATCATCATCCAGCGCAGCGAGAACGGCGAGACGCCCGAAGAGGCCGCGATCGCGGGCACCAAGAGCGTGTTCTGGCCGATCTGCGCGAATGCGACGACGATCATCCTCGCGTTCCTTCCGCTCGCGTACATCGCGGGCCGCATGGGCGACCTGCTCTCGGCGCTGCCGATCGTCGCGGCGGTCGCGCTCGGCTCGAGCGTCGTCGAGACGATGGTGATCCTGCCCGCGCACATGGCGCACGCCGCGCACAGCATGCACGAGCGCAAGCCGCGCAACTGGCTCGCGCGCCTGTGGACGCGCTTCGAGACCTGGCGCGAGACCAAGTTCGTCCCGCGCGTGCAGGCTGCGTACCTGCGCTTCGCGCGCTACTGCGTGCGCCATCGCTATGCGGCCACGAGCCTCACGCTCGGCGTGCTCATCGCGAGCCTCGGCTTGATCGCGGGCGGTCGGCTGCCGTTCGTGTTCCTTCCCGCCGAGGACACCGAGACGGTGATCATCGACATCCGCCTGCCGATCGGCTCGACGCAGGATGCGACCGCGGCGGTGGTCAGGCGCTTCGAGAACGCGCTCGCGGGACCCAAGGAAATCAGCGGCTACTCGTCGATCCTCGGCCAGAGCACGAACTTCGAGACCGGCCAGCCCGACGCGAACGCCGCGCACATCGCGCAGATCTTCGTCGAGCTCTATCCGGTCGAGACGCGCACGCGCGACTCGGGCACGGTGATGAACGAGGTTCGCACCGCGCTCGGCACCGTCGACGAGGCGGAGAGCGTGACGTACTCCGAGATTTCCGGCGGACCCGCGGGCGCCGACATCACCTACCAGATCCGCTCCGCCGACGCGGATCTCGCGCGCGCCGGCGCCGATCGCCTCAAGGCCGCGCTCGCGAAGTACGCCGGCGTCTACTCGATCAACGACGACGACTTCAGCACGCAGCGCGAGCTCCGCGTGAAGCTGCGCGAAGGCGCCGCCGCGATGGGACTCGCGACCGCGGATGTCGCGCGCCAGGTGCGCGGCATCCTCTTCGGACTCGACGCGCACACGTACTCCGCCGACCGCGAGGACATCGATGTCCGCGTGCGTCTCGACGAAGCGTCGCGCGCGCGCATCGACTCGATCACCGACCTGTGGATCGCGACGCCCGCAGGCGGACGCGTGCCGCTCGCCGAAGTCGCCGATGTGAGCGAGGACAACGCCTACGCCGCGGTCAAGCGCGTCGACCGCGAGCGCGCGATCACGGTGACCGCGGATTGCGCGGCGGGCACGATCCCCGAGGACATCACGCGCGCGCTGGCGAAGGATCTCGCGGAGATCCACCGCGACATCCCGTCGCTCGACATCCGCGAGGCCGGCCGGCAGAAGGACCTCGCCGACGCGTTCAACTCGCTGCCCTACGCGTTCCTTGCGGCGCTGATGCTGATCTACGTCGTGCTCGCGTGGCTCTTCGGCACGTATTCGCAGCCGCTCGCGGTGATGATCGCGATCCCGTTCGGCCTGATCGGCGTGGTGTGGGGCCATGTGTTCATGGGCTACCAGCTCACGTTCCTGTCGCTCATCGGCACGGTCGCGCTGTCGGGCATCGTGGTGAACAACTCGCTCATTCTCGTTGAATTCGCCAACGAGCGCATGCGCGACGGCGAGAGCCACGAGGACGCGCTGCTCAACTCGGGCGCGTCGCGCCTGCGCGCGATCCTGCTCACGACGGGCACGACGATCTTCGGCATCCTGCCGCTGCTGCTCGAGCGTTCGTTCCAGGCGCGGTTCCTGATCCCGATGGGCATCTCGATCGGCGCGGGACTCCTGTCGGCGACGATCCTCACGCTCGTCGTGCTGCCGGCGAACCTCTTGATCATCGACGACATTCGTCGCCTGCTCGGCGCGATCTGGAGCGGCGGCGAGGATGACGACGCGGCAGGTGCGCACGCCGCCGCCGCCGATTCGCCCGCCGAGTGAGCGCGTTACACTCGCGGCATGCGCATCTCGAAGGACTTTCCGAAGGACATGGTCGTCGTTGGCGTCGACCTCGGCGGCACCAACATGCAGATCGGCGTCGTGAACGCCGAGGGCAAGGTCATCGGCCGCTGCAAGCGAAAGACCAAGTCGCACGAGGGGCGCGACGAGGTCATCAAGCGCATCATCGAAGGCGTCCAGCGCGCGCTCGATGAGGCCAAGACTCCGCGCGAGAAACTCTTTGGCGTCGGCATCGGCGCGCCCGCGGTGGTCGACTTCGACAAGGGCACCGTCGTCAAGGCCGGCAACCTCGGCTGGGAGGACGTCGCGCTGCGCGACATCCTCATGCAGCAGCTCCGCGTGCCCGTCGCGCTCGACAATGACGTGAATTGCGCCGCCTGGGGCGAAGCGCAGCTCGGCGCCGCACGCGGCCGCGCGAACGTGCTCGCGGTGTGGGTCGGCACGGGCGTCGGCGGCGGACTCGTGCTCGGCGGCTCGATCTGGCGTGGTCCCAAGCTGACCGCCGGCGAGATCGGCTACGTCGTGCTCTTCCCGGGCGGCCAGCCCGGCATGATGACCGTCGAGGACATCTGCTCGCGCACGGGCATCGTGAACGCGCTCAAGCGCCTCCTGCCCGCGTATCCCGAGAGCGCGCTGCACCGCCTGATCGCCGAGAAGGCCGACGAGACCGGTGCGATCGGCTCGTCGACCATCGCCAAGGCGTACGCGATGGAGGACGAGCTCACGCGCAAGGTCGTCGACAAGAGCGCGGAGTTCCTGGGATTTGCCATCGCGAACCTGGTCACGATGCTCTCGATCGACTGCGTCGCCCTCGGCGGCGGCGTGACCGAGGCGCTCGGCGAGCCGTATGTCGCGAGGGTGCGCAAGAGCTTCGAGCGGACCGTGTTCCCCGCGAGCCTGCGGAAGACGGAGTTCGTCGCCAGCGCGCTCAACGACGACGCGGGCATGCTCGGTGCGGCGATGCAGGTGCTTGGCTGAGGGGTGCCACTGCCGATTGGCAGTGCGAGCTCGCAACGACCCCATCCCTTCGTTCACTACACTCCGCCCCCATGCCTCGACCACTCGCCGACATCGTTCGAGCCCTCGGCCGGATCGCGCCGCTTCATCTCGCCGAGCCGTGGGACAAGGTCGGACTGCTCGTCGACGGCGATGGTCGCGCGATCTCGCGTGCGCTGCTCGCGATCGACGTTACGCCCGAGGTCCTCGCCGAGGCCAAGGCCGCGCGCGCCGACCTGATCGTGGGCTACCACCCGTTGCTCTTCAAGCCGCTTGAGCGCCTCGATGGCGCGACCTGGCAGGGGCGTGTCGCGCTCGACGCGGTGCGCGCGGGGATCGCCGTCTACTCGCCGCACACCGCGCTTGATGCGGTCGCGGGCGGCATCAACGACTGGCTCGTCGAGTGCGTTGCGGGCGGCGCAGGCGTGATCGCCGAGTCGCGCGCGCTGGTCGTCGCAGCCGACCGCGCGGCCAACACGCACAAGATCGTCGCGTTCGTGCCCGAGTCGGCGCTTGAGCAGGTGCGCAGCGCGCTCGCCGACGCCGAGGCGGGCACGATCGGCGCGTACACGCACTGCTCGTTCACGAGCCGCGGCGAAGGCACCTTTTTCGGCGGCGAGGGCGCGAACCCCGCGGTCGGCGCCACCGGCCGGCTCGAGCGCGTGAGCGAGGTGCGGCTCGAGATGTCGTTCCACAAGCGGCATCTCGCGGCGGTGATCGCGGCTCTGCGCGCGGCGCATCCGTACGAGGAGCCGGCGTTCGATATCTTCGCGCTCGAGTCGCACGCGGGCGATCCGCGGGTGGGAAGCGGACGAGTCGCGCGGCTTGCAACGCCCGCGAATACCGACCAAATCGCGTCCCGGCTCGAACCAGCGCTCGGATGTGGTCGAATCCAACGGTCGAGGAATACGGCGACTTCACCCCGCGTGCACGGCACCTTCGCCGTCTGCGCGGGCAGCGGCGCGAGCCTCCTCGAGGCGGCCGCGGCGCAAGGCGCGACCCTCTTCGTGACCGGCGAGCTGTCGCACCATGATGTGCTCCGCGCGCACGCCCTCGGCCTCGAGGTCCTCCTCGCAGGCCACACCAACACCGAACGCGGCTACCTGCCGCGCCTGGCATCGGCGCTGGCGGCGACCGCGTGCATCGAGTGCACCGTCTCGGTACGCGACCGCGATCCGCTGGGGCCGGGCTAGGCTCTGTCTGACGGCAGTGTCCGGTGTAGAGAAATCGTTGACAGTGAGGCACTGTCAACGGTCGCAATCGTGCGGGGAAGCGTCTTCGAACATTCGGTCGGATCGATCGGAGAGTGCGCTGCCCACCCTCGGATTCGCAGGTTGCCGCGATCGGGCGTCACCCATTCACCTACTCGCTCTTGATCTTGATCACGTCAAGCCGTGCATGACGTGCCGGCGCCGTGATGAATCGCAGCTCCTGGAGATCGAGATTCGACAATTCGACGCGGCCGCGCCCGAATAGTCGCCTGGGGCGCGATGCGCCATTGTCCGCCGCAGGTTCAATCAGGCTCCATCCGTCGAAACGAAGAGATGCGCCGGCGCCTTCAAGCGCAAGCGCCGGGGCCTCAACGCCTAGGAGATGCGGCTCCGCTTCAACCCAGTACGCACGCACGTCGGCGGACCACACCCCATTTTGTTGCGCGAATCCGTTCGAGATCACGCGCAGGCTCCCTGCGACGCATCCATGGGCTCTGAGGGTGAACTGCTCCATCTTGTCGCCGTCGAAAAGTACGGTGACGGTCTGTTCGCGCGGGCCTGGAAACGGAACGCTCATCGCCATCGCCAGCGTTGCATCGCCACCTGGCGCAATCGTATTGGAACTGATCTCGCATGTAAGACAGCCGCAAGACTTCACAAGCTGCTTCACATGCATGGCAGCACCCGAGTCATTGTGAATGACGAAGTCATGCGCGATGCGAGCAGGAACGTCAGCGACCATGACATTCCCTGCGTCAAACAGACGCTTGTTCGCGGGGCCCGAAGGAACGATCCGCGCGTCCGGGGAGGACGGAGGACGACCAGTCCACTCCGGAAGGTCCTTCACCCAGCGGTCGAGTTCCCACCCAACATCGCCTGAAGGGGCTGAGGGCATCTCGAGCAGACGGCCGTCAAGGTTCAATCGGCGGTCGCCCTCACCCAGGCGATAGGCGATGTCAAACCGGGTGTCTTGGACGATGTCAGTTCCGGTTGGTGCTTGAAAAAGCTTGGCAGCCGTGCACGCGGCCGGCTCCATGGAAACAGGCGCGACGATCACGACGGCCCATCCAGGCGGATACTCTTCGCCGGCGTCGGCAAGTTGCTCGACGATCCGAGCGCCCCGAACGCCATTGGCGCCGAGGTGGTAGTCCATAAACTCAACGGCCCGACGGTGCATCAACTTCGCACCGGGCAGCCGGGTGTCGGATGTGTATACATCGAACTGAATCGATCGCAGTGCGCCCGAAGGGGTGTCGAATCGCGCCCAGAGTTCGGTTTGCGGAGCGTCTGGAAGCCAGTTCCAGCGAATCATCGTTGATTCGCCATCCTGTGATTCAATTCGAACATTCGCGGAGTTGATCGCGCCAGCCAGAAAGTACTGATAGTCAAGTGGGGCTACCTGGCCGAGAACGCGCCATCCATACGCGTCCATCTCGGGTCCTACACGCTGCACAGAATCGCGCAGGTCAAGCATAAGATTGGAGCCTCCCCCGCGCTGGTTGGACCAGCGGGTGAAGAACTGGCCACCGTCACTGGAGTAGGTGTTGCAGCCTCCTATCTCAGCAGCGTCCTTCGCCCAGACGGTCTGCTCATGGACCCGAAACGCGGGCCGCCAGCGAGAGACGATCGCTACTCTGCACAGCCATAATCGGTCTGGGCTCTCGGCATCTGGAGGAACATTGAACTCTGGTCGCTCCCCATTCCGTTGTCCATACGTAGAGACGGCGTAGGTCACTGCCTTCGACTCTAGGAAGGCGGCGCGCCGGTCGAGGTCCTCTATCGCAGCTCTGCAGAGTTGAGCAACGCGAGATTGGGTGTCAGGCGCGACGGGCTGATCGCCCTGGCACAGCCAAGGCGATCCAGCGATCGCGAGCATCGCCATCGACGAGAGCATGTCAGGGGGTGCACTCCTTGAGGTCGCAATCCCGAGTCGATGGGATAGTCACGGTCCCGCAACTGAGGTTCGATGCCACGCCACTGCAACTCGATCGCCTCTGCTTCCCGCACTTACCGCCGCCAGCCGGGTTCACCGTGCAGCCGACGCCGTTGGGGTCTTGGACACAGATCCCGTTTGATGCGATCCACATTCCGCCAGTGCCATCGCAGTAGGTGCAGACTGTGCCCGCCGCCACATAGCGGCAATGCATGTCTTGGTCTATGCAGCGCAAACTTGAGGCGGTGTAACACGTGAGCCCTTGCAGCACGATGCCGATGTCCGTGTACTCGTAGTCCACTCCCGCTTTCAGGAGGTCCCACGAGTCTACGGATCGAAGCACTCTATCCAGATCGTCATCGGGGGTTGGTGCTGCCATCGCAAGCGCGGTGCATGCCGTGACGAACAAAGTCGCGAGCCGAAGCATGAGCTACTCCTTCGATTGTCTGGCGAAGTGATCCTGACCGTCGGAGCGACCCAACCGCCATCGGCAGCGTATGGGATTGAACCAGAGATGTCAATAAGGCGCTACACGGTGTCTTGAGAAATCCGTTTGGGCCTCGAGGGCACAATGCACGACACCATGAAGAAGCCGCGGCACAAGACGCCTTCGTGGGCGAATCGAGCTCGGAGCGCGAGCGGAGCCGGCGAAGGCGCAAGATCGTCGAGGAATTCCCCGGGTGGTTGAAGACGGTTGATGGCCTGCGTAGGTCGCGCGGCATCACGGGCCACACGGGCTGGTGGAAGATCGCGCAGCAGGTGGCGCTCGCGGCGGCGGCGTGAGCGGCGTGGAGAAGCGCCGGGGGCACGCGACCGCGATTCGCTCGAGCCGGGCGAAACGCCCTCAATGTCGCTGACGCCGAGCCGTCCCCGCGAGCAGCAGCAGCACCGACGCGCTGGGCGCGGGCACCGTCGACCAGCGGAGCGTGTTGATTCCCACGGGGTTCCGATCGGTGTAGATCGTCTTGACGGGCTGGCTGAAGACGACGCCCCAATCGGCCGCGGGATTCGTAGTTGGTCCACCGAGGTTGTAGGCGGCTTCGGCGAACCCCGTGTTGTCGTCGATGTACGGCCCGCTGTACGCGAAGATCGAGATCGCGAGGCAGTACGGCATGGAGATTGCGCGGATCGGCTCATCAAAGGTGATGGCAAAGCCCATGTTGTAGTCACCGCTCGGGAGCAGATACCACTCCGAGGTCGAGGCCTGAAAGTATGTCCTGACAGGCACACTGCCCGAGGGAACCTGACCCCCCGGCAAGGAAGTGCACGCCGCGATCCGCGTAGTACTCCTCGATGCGCATCGCGACGCCGGGCTCGTGGAAGCCGATCTCCTCGGTTGTTCCCCCGAACGCGGCCTCCCACGCCGCCGTGCTCAGGTACAGCGTGGCGTGCGACGATGCGGTCATGAGGGCTGCCACAGTTCCGACCGACGTGAGATGAAGGATTCGAAGTGCCACGGTTACTCGTGAGTCAGAATGAAAAACACGTAATCGGACGCGGCTCAGGGGAAGTCTGAACCATCGCCGCGGCCGCACAGGTCCAAGCGAGCAATGGCAGGCACGCGATGGGACAAGACAGGTTCGGCCGTTTGAAATGGCTGTTGGCGCTGAAATCCATCGAAACCCTCCTTCTGCTCCCAGGCATGCGCAGCATCCCGCGCTGGCAAGCGCTACAAGGGAAACGCCTATTGTCAAGTTGTATTGGTGATGAGTTTGAGAATTGCCTGTCAAGTCGATGTGTGCCGCATTGCGAACATGCTCCAACGTGCGGCCGACTCACGCGTGGGTGCGGGGCGGGTCGCGCGGCTTGCGCGGCCTGCGACGGCGGCCGAAATCGCGGACCGGCTTGAGCCGGCACTCGGATGTGGTCGAATCCAACGGTCGAGGGCCGCTTCGAGTGCGGTCCGCACGCACGAGCGCTTCGCCGTGTGCGCGGGCAGCGGGGCGAGCCTCCTCGAGTTGGCCGCGTCGCAGGGCGCGACCCTCTTCGTGACCGGCGAGCTGTCGCACCATGATGTGCTCCGCGCGCACGCCCTCGGCCTCGAGGTCCTCCTCGCAGGCCATACCAACACCGAACGCGGCTACCTGCCGCGCCTGGCGGCTGCAGTCCACGCGACGTGCGGGGTCGAGTGCATGGTGTCGACGGCCGATCGCGATCCCCTCGCCTAGCCGGTGCCTGGCACCAAAATCGTGGGATCTTCACGTTGCGTGGTTGAAAGGTTCTCGCCGCCTAGCAACTATCCCCATGTTCAGTCAGGAGGCGACTCTCGCCTCATCGCAGTTCCAGCCAGATCTAGCCATGGGAGGGCTTGCATGCTGAACGAACCCGGAACGGACGCCACCTTCGGCGTGTCACCCGACCGAGAGACCGTCGCCCGCAACGCATCGATGCGTGACAGCGCGGCCGGCCGCAAGCACTTCGTCCTCGACACGAACGTGCTCCTCCACAACTCGCAGTCGATCTTCAAGTTCGCCGAGCACGAGGTGGTCATTCCCCTCGCGGTGATCGAGGAGCTCGACACCTTCAAGAAGAACAACGACGAAACGGGCCGCAACGCCCGCACCGTCACCCGCGCGCTCGACCGGCTGCGCGCGCAGGGCGCGCTCTTCGAAGGCGTCGTCTGGAACGAACTCGGCGGCTCGATCCGCGTCGCGCGCTGCAGCCAGCCGCGCAGCGACTTCGCGCTCGACCTCGACAAGGCCGACAACCGCATCCTCGCCGTCGCGGCGGATCTCCACCGCGCAGGCCAGCGCACGACCTTCATCTCGAAGGACATCAACGCGCGCGTCAAGAGCGACGCCCTCGGCATCCCCGCCGAGGACTTCGAGCACGACCACATCTCGACCGACTTCCTGCACGCGGGCTACGTCGTGGCCAAGGTGCCGGGCGAGATCATCGACGAGCTCTACGACGAGCGGCAGCTCCGCATGGAGCGGCTCGCCGAGTTCAAGGCGCACACGCCCGACGGGGCGCACGAGGTCGCCATCGAGGCGGTCGCCAACCAGTTCGTGCTCCTGATCGACGAGGCCGACGACCACCACACGGGCCTCGCGCGCATCCTGGCCGACACGGGCGCGGCGATCCCCGTCACGGGGCCGCGCAAGCCCGTCTACGGCATCATGGGCCGCAACGTGCAGCAGACGATGGCGCTCGAGCTTCTGCTCGACGACGACGTCAAGATCGTCACGCTGACCGGCCCGGCCGGTACCGGCAAGACGCTCCTCGCGCTCGCCGCAGGCCTGCACAAGACGCTCAAGGAAGAGCGCTTCGACAAGCTCCTCACCGCGCGTCCGATCATGCCGCTTGGCCGCGACATCGGCTACCTCCCGGGCGACAAGGACGAGAAGCTCGCGATGTGGATGCAGCCGATCTTCGACAACATCTCGTACCTGCTCTCGACCCGCGGCAGCCATGTCGACGAGCGTCCCGAAAGTCGCACCGCCGAGCAGCGCCTCGACCAGCTCATGGCGACGGGTCGGGTGGTCATGGAGCCGCTCACCTACATCCGCGGCCGGTCGATCCCGCATCAGTTCATGATCGTTGACGAGGCGCAAAACCTGTCCCCGCATGAGATTAAGACGATCGTGTCGCGCGTCGGCGACGGCACCAAGATCGTCCTCTGCGGCGACATCCTGCAGATCGACAACCCCTACCTCGACGCCCAGTCCAACGGCCTCGCCCATTGCATCGAGCGCATGAAGGGCCAGCGCATCGCGGGTCATGTGTCGCTTTCCAAGACCGAGCGTTCGAATCTCGCAAGTCTTGCTGCGGAAATTCTGTGATTCGTGCAATCTGGGGTTATAGTTGCAGCGCAGGCTGGTCTGCCTCAGGCCTGCATGAACCACTCAGGCGCTCCACGCGCCAGTCAGCACACGTGGACCCGCCACGATCGCCGCTCAAACGGCCGGTCTAGGCGGAAAGGAAGCGCCAGCGCTCTCGGGATCCGAGAGCGCTGGCGTCTTTTTACCCCTGCTGGTCCAAGTACGGAGGGTGGCCCGGACTCGGCGACGTCAGGGGTGACCTCGACTCATCCCCCTCGATTCATCACCCTCGATTCATCACCCTCGACTCATCCCCCCGACTCATCCCCATGGGGCAGATCTTTTCCCCGTGAGAAGTGCGAGGCAGTAAGAACTCGTGAGTGGCGATCGTGCGTCGACGCGGCGGCCAAGCCGCGACGCTGGCTACTGGCAATTCGGGCACGGGTCTCCCTCCTGGCTCGGTGCGGCCGGGTCGCGACACTCGACGACGAGGGCCGTGGGGTTCTCGGCGAACGTAGGGAAGCACTCGCACCCGAGCAGTTGGGTGCAAGGACCCGACGAGCGAGTCGGCGATGTCGGATACATCCAGACGCACTGCACGCTCATGGGTAGCCCGGCGCAACTTGGGTTGACGAAGGTGTCCCACATCGGCACCTGCGGCGCAGGGCAGGTGGGCAACGGCGAGAGCATCGGTGGAGCCCAGCCCGCCGGAAGGGTCAGCGGCGTCACGCCAGGCGTTGCCGCCATCGCGTCGAGGCAGCTTGCGTTGATGAGCTTGTACGCGCGATGGATTCCATCGCTCGCGCACCACCTCACCTCAAAGATGAAGCAGAGGCAGAAGTCCTCGTCGACGAGGCGCAGCTCGATCCGCGCCTGTTCCACCGCGACCTCGCGCGGAGTGCCGTCCAGGACGAGCTCCTCGACGCGCAGCGCGAACGGATCCGAATGCACGCGATCGAGAATCGGCGGATCGCCGCGGCCAGCCGCGGTGCACAGCCCGAACGCGAGCAGCAGCGAAGCGGCGGCCTTCCACGGCGTGTTCGGTTGTCGTTGCGTGCGATCCGTCATAGCGCGGCCAGTGCCTCTCGCCTATCCGTGAAAAAGGAGCAGTACCCGCCACCCATGCGCAGAGGGGCCGATCGACCCTCGCGCAGGTGGTCGCAGGAAACTGCTCCCACCTCTAGTGCCGCGAGTCGCGCGTGTGTGACAGACTTCGTTGAGATTTCCTCGAAATTCACCCGTGGCCGCACTACGCGTGCTCGTCGAGCGCCTTGCCGAGCTGCTCCGTAAGTCGATGCCAGCGCTGGCGACACGATTCCGCGCGAAGTCCCGTCTCGGCGGCGATGTGCTCCCACTCGACACCCTTGAGTCGCAGCATCATCAGCGTGCGGTCAACGGGTTCCATCTCGTCGAGCAGCCTGGTGATCGCGTGCCGGAGCGCAGCCTTTGTCGCCGCAGTCTCCGGCTCCTCGGCCTGCGTAGGCAGCCCGCCGTTGGCTGGGAGGTCCTTCGTCACGCGTGCTTCAAGGCGATCCCGCCGGCTGGCCCGTCCGACGGCGCGGTCCATCAGCGTGTGCAGGAACGCCCAGAGTCGCGGAGATTCCTTCACGGGCTCGCCATCGCGGTCGTCGAGCGCACTGAGACCGTCGCGGGCATCGATCTCAAGCGCTTGTCGGACGACGGTCGCGTAGACGTCACTTGTCGAGATGCGGCGGTTGCGGCGATCGTGCCGCGTGCGGATGCGCGCACGCAGCGCGGGCGCGAGCTCGATGAGTAGATCTGCCAACTCCGTCGAGCGATCCATGCCGCGGAATATATACTCGCCAAAATGTCAACAGGTCGAGGCACTTCCGCAGGTGGCGCGTGGCATGCGCGCACGCTGCCTCCCTTCCGTCCCGCGGAGGGCGAGGATCTGCAGGCGGCCGTGTCGCGCGACATCGATCAGGTGCTTTCGCATCACGGGGAGTTTCCGTCGCCTGCGCGCTACGCCGCGCTCGTCGATCCGATGCGTTCTCCGCGCGCGGCCGAGGCCGTCGCCGTCGCTGCGTTCGAGTCGGCGCCGCGCTTCATGCACGAGCTTGCCGATGCGTGGCGCAAGCGGTTCGCGTCGTGGCAGCCCGCGATCGATCGCGCGGTCGGCGTCGCGATGTTCTTGGACGACGACGACGGCGACGCGTGCGACGAATGGCGTGGCGCGCGGCTGGGTGCGTCCGTGCAGGATGGGCGCGGTCGATACGAGTTGGTCGCTGCCATCGGACGCGGCTCGAGCGGGACCGTCTATCGCGCGGTCGACCGCGCGCTCTCCGATTGCGGCGCCGTCGCCGAGGTCGCGGTCAAGGTGATTCCCTGCGCGCACGCGGAGATTGAGTCGCGACTTCGCGAGGCCGGCGCCGCGCGAAGCATCGCCGACGCGGGCGTCGCGCGCGTCCTCGACGCAGGCGCGGTCGAGCTGCAGCAGCTCGAAGCGGCGCAGCGTGCGGCGCTTGGCTTGAATGACGCGGGTATTGCGATCGTCACCGAGCTCATCGACGGCATGCCGCTCTACCTGTGGAAGGCGACGCATCCCGATCGCAGCCCCGATGATTGCGTGAGCCTCGCGCTGCGCGTGCAAGCCGCGCTGCGTGCATGCCACGCGGGCGGTGTCGCGCACGGCGACCTGTCGCCCGCGAACATCCTCGTCGATGCGTCGGGCGCGCCGCGCGTCGTCGACTTCGGTCACGCGTCGTGGAGCGCTGCGACGAGCGTCGACGACGACGGCGATGCTGCGACCGGCTTGCCGAGCCAGATCGTGCGCGACCAGCGTCGTCTTGGCGCGGTGCTCGCGTGGCTCGTGCGCGACCTCGAGCCGACGCGCGCGCGCCGTCGGGCACTCGATGCCGCGGAGACCATCGCAAAGGGCCTTACGCCAGCGCATCGCGCGCGCGGAAGCCGCCGTGGACTCGTGGTCGCCGCGGCCGCGCTCACGGTCGTTTGCGCGTGGGGCGCGTGGACCTTCGTCGGCCGCGGCTCTGGCGCGAGCGCGGCCATCGATCCGATCGATCTGGTGTTCGGCGTCGCGCTCGACGACGCGCCCGAGCTCGAAGCGGCCGTGCGCGAGGTGCTCGCGGATGGCTCCAACGGACCGATCTTCAAGACACGAGGGCTGGTGCTCGCGGCTTCCGCGCAAGACGAAGTCGCGGTGCTCGCGCGAAAGCCCGCGCTCGACGACCACGACCGCGCGCACATCCTGGCTGCCGCGATCCTCGCGCTCGCGACGCCAGACCCGTGGAGAGCTGCGCCGCTCGCGGTGATGTCGGTCGAACGCATCTCGAACGACGCCTCGGGCGCATCCGATCCCGCATCCGATCCCGCATCTGGGGACCGCGTCGCTCGACAGGTCGCGCTCGCGCAGGTGATCGCAGACATCTCGCGCACGCAGTTCGGCAAGGCCCCCGCGATCGAAGCGTCGCGGCTCGCGGTCCAGCGCAGCGTCACCGACTGCAGCGCGCCCGGGCTCATCGCGCTCCTCGAGCAGACGGCCAACAGCCGTGCGAGGGGGTTCATTCCCCGCGCCAGCGCGCGTCCTCGGTCAGGTTGAGGGCTTCGCTGAAGGAACCGCCGAGGCTCGCCCCATGTTCGCGAGCGCCCATCGGTAGAAGGCGTGCTGTGCGGTCGGCGGTCGCTCGGGCTCGAGATTCGCGTACTCGATCGCCGCGCGTGCGGCTTCGGTGTTGGCGTCGCGGATATCGCTGCCCTTCACGAAAGCGCGCGCGGCGAGGTACTCGATCGCGGTCGCGTGCACGCGCTCGTCCTCGTCCAGCGTGCCGAGCACCAGTGCGCGGATCGGAGTCGAACCAGGCTTGGCGACGCGGTACCTCATGCAGAAGAATGCCGCCGCCATCGTCGGCTTGCCCGGATTCGCCGCCCGGGCGGCCGCGATCTCCGCATCGATCGAGGGGATCACCGTGTCGGCGAGGAACACCTCGCGCACCACGCCACCGTCGAGGATGCAGATCGCCGCGTCGCCTTCCTGAAGCGGCACGATCGCCGCGCGTTCGCCGTGCGCATCCGCGATCGACTTGTCGAGCGCGCGCATCGGGTGCTTGCCTGCGTCATCGAACGACAGTGCGGACGTGGCGATCGCGCGTGGCGCGGCGTTCTCGAGCCGCCAGCCTTGCGAATCCGCGCGTCGCACGAAGCGCACGCGATCTCCCGCAAGCGACACGGCGCCGCCCGAAGAACTGGGCGGCGCCGTGCGGAGTTCGAGTTCAAGCGTCTTGTCGTCGGCGGAGACCACGCGGACCGGTCCGTCGGCAGGGTTCGCGCAGCAAAGCGCGGCAGCGACGAGCAGCCCGCCGATGCTCACTTGCGATCACCAAACATCGCGGCGATGCGGAACGCGAGCTTGAGCGCCTCGAGGTAGACCCACGCGAGCGTGACCATCAGGCCGAACGCGAGGAGCCATTCCATCGACTTGGGGGCGCCGGCGGCGACCGCCTCATCGATCTGCGCGAGGTCGACCAGGAGCCAGAGCGACGCGAGCACGAGGATCGCGGCGTTGAGGCCGAGGCCGATCCACGCCGCGCTGCCGCCCTTGAACGCCTCGCCGAGCTCGAGGAACGGCATGCGCACGCCGAACAGGCTGATGACCCAGCAGATCAGCATCGCAATGCAGAGTCCGCCGGTCACGACGGCGATCACCGACTGGAACCGCGGTCCCGCACGGATGATGTTGAAGGTGTGCAGCGCGAGCATGGTCGCCATCACGCTGCCCGTGATCACGAACGCCTGCAGCGCGAGGCCGCCCGCGACCTTGATGCCGCGCGACGCGAGGATCTGCTCGAGGAGCAGGCTGACGCAGCCGAGGAACAGGCCCTGCGCGATCGAGTAGACCGGCGCCGCGATGATGCCCGCGGTCGGCTTGGCCATGAGCACGAAGAAGAGGACCAGCGACACGACCAGCGACGCGATCATGCTGATCATGAACATCGGCGGGTAGGTCTGCGCGACGGTGTAGCCCACCGCGCCCGCGATGACCGCGAGCACCGTGCAGAAGCCGGTCTTCGCCATCACGCCCTGGACGCTGGCGGTGTCGGAACGGGCGCCCGGCATGGCCAGGATGCGGCCGAGCGACTGGTCGGAGAGAACGGGGTTGGAAGATTGGAGCATGGACATAGTGGTGCGAGTATAGGTCGGCGATTCGGGGTGAATTCGTTCGATCGTGCGGTCAGCCCACGCCGAGCGCGGACTGGCAGTTGCGGAGCGCCCGCGCGCGGCGGACGCTGGCCTCGACCAGCTTGGACAGGTCGCGGCGGCGGACGCTCTCAAGGACGGTCGACGCGGTCTGCAGGCTGGCGGCGAGCGTTTCGGCCGCGAATCGCAGGGTTTGCTCGTGTTCCGCGCCCGCGGCGATGCCGTCCCACGACTGGAGCAGGGCGAGCGCTTCGCCGGCGCCTTCGACGGCCTTGGCGAGTTTCTCGTCGGTCGGGCGACCGCTGTAGCCGAGGTTTGCGAGTGCGAGGCGGACGGCGGCGTCCTCGACGCGCAGCTCGTTGATCGCCGCGAGCTTGACACGCGAGTGCTCCGCGCCGGGCGGCAGCGGGATCGACTTGTCGGCCAGGCGCGCGGCCCAATCGGGGATCGGCTCGACCGCGCTGTCGAGGCCGAACTCGCGCAGGGTGGTCGTCGCTCGCGCGCTCAGCCGCGCGAAGGTCGCGCCGACGCCCGCGAGCCCGCCGTCACGCACGAGCGCCGCGTCGAGGTTGGCGCGGAGCTTGCGGCCGTTGGTCTCGGCGACGGACAGGCAGTGGGGGCAGAGGTCGCCGTCGATGGGCTTCGCGCACCGCGTGCAGAACGGACGCCAGCGCGCCGCGGCGCACCGGCACGGCGCGGTCGAGCCACGCGCGCGTTCGACACCGCAGGTCTCGCAGCGCTCGGAAACGCGGGCCGCGAGCATGGCGCGGCCAGAGAGGGTTGAGTTGTTCATCTTCGCGTCGGCGTTGTTCGCGCTCATGCGGGCAGTATCGACAAATCCGGGCGGGTTGTTTGGTTCTGCGAACGGCCTTACGCCTTCGCCAACTCCGCCGCCACCCGCACCGCGTCCGTCGCGCAGCACGCGCAACCGTCGGCGCCGACGACCTTCCACAGGTCCGGCACGACGCGGAACGCGCCGCCGCCGACCATGATCGGGATGTGCCGGTCCGGCGCAGCCTCGCGTAGGCTTTCGATCGCCTTCGCAATCGAGCGCACGGTCAGGCCAGTGCTCGCCGACAGCGCGACAAGGTCGAACTGCGGCGTGCCGAACTCATCGACCGCGTGCTCGACGAGATCGACCGTCGGCATGTTGGCGCCGAGGCAATCGACCTGCCAGCCTTCGCTCTCGAGGAGGTCCGCGACCATGCGGATACCGACGTCGTGCAGGTCGCCACCGACGCTCGCGGCGAGCGCGCGCTTGCCGTTGCGCGGAGCCTGCGGGAGTCGGCTGCGCAGCACGGCGAGCGCGCCTTGCGTCGCGGTGGTCACGTAGTGCTCGTCGGCGACGGTCGCTTCCTGGATCTGCCAGAGGCGGCCGACTTCGCTCAGCGCGGGACCGATGACGGTCTCGTAGACCTCGGCAACGGAGCGTCCGCTGTTGACGGCGTCGAGCAGCACATCGACCGCACGCGACTGATGACGCTCGAGGAGGTGGACCAGGTACGCACGCGAGCGCACCGTGTCGACACCTTCATGCTCGAGCGCGCTCTCAAAGCTCGCGTCGACGGTCGCCTCATCGGCGTTCTGCAGGGCGTCGAGCGCCTCGTCGATCATCACCGACGCCCGGTTCGCGAGTTCGGCGGGGAGTTCGGCGCGGAGGGTCTCCTCAAGCGCGATCAGGCTGGCGGAGAGATGCTCGGGGTCCATCTCGCGGGCGATGAACGCCGCGCGCGCCCACTCGACCGACTGCACGAACAGCACGGCGCGGTCGGCTGCGATCGCCTCGGCCAGGTGGTGCAGGCGATTCATGATCTCGCCCTTCCACAGCGCGCGAGCGCCGTCGATGCGGCGCTCGAGCTCGGGGTGGCGCTCGAAGAGCAGCGTCACCGTCCACTCCGCGAGGGCGCGGGAGACGCTGTCGATCGATTCTGCGTGTTGCCTATCGGTGGCGAGCATGGTTCAGCGTCCGGAACGGGTGTCCCCGATTCGGACCACAAGGCGACTAGATTCGCCGTTCCCCTGGGTGAACGCAAGTTCGCGGGAACACCGCTCACCGAGACCGCGTGAACGCCCGCTCGGCCAGGCTGCCCGAGGGTTTACCCGTCAATTGGGCGTGTTTCAGAAGATACTTCATGGTCACGATCATGACCGTGGCGTGCGACCAGGTGAGCGGGCTCACCGAGATCGGGGCGCCGGTATACGGGTCGAACTGCTCGGCGAGCACGCCCGACGGGAACGCGCGGTCCGCCGTCCAGTGCAGGTAGGGCAGCGCCTGCTCGAGCTGCTCGACGGTCTCGGCGCGCTCGATCAGCCACTGGCCGACCCAAAGCGTGCAGATAACCCACGGATTGCCCGGCACGTCGGCCAGGTTCGAGTGCTCGACGCGGTGGTAGTAGTCGTTCTCGTAGCGGGCGACGCCGCCGATGTGGGTCTTGACCCAGAGGCGGTCGCGGACCTGCTCCATGTGGGCGACGACCTTGGGATCGTTGGCGCTCATCGCACCGAACGCAAACAGCGCGAACGCGCTCGCGTCGATCGTCATGTCGAGGCGGTAGCTGCCGTCGGGGAGCGGCGTCGCCATCCGCGCGAAGCGGTTGCGGTCGGGCTCCCACATGTGGCGGATCATCGCGCCGCGCATGCGCTCGGCGCCTTCGTTGTATTCGGCGGCGCGGTCGTACGCGCCCATGTCCTGGGCAAAGCTCGCGGCGGCCTTGAGCGCGCCGATCGTCGACGCGACCGTGAAGAGATGCACGCCGCGGCGCTCCTCCCACAGGTCCCACGACGGCTGCGGCAGGCCGTTGTGGTCGCGGTAGCGCAGGATCCAGTTCGCAGGCTCGACGACGAGCGTGTTGTAGGTCGTCTTGATGAACTCGACGTCGCGGAAGATCTGGAAGTGCCGGCGCAGCGCCCAGATCACCAGCGATGTCTCGTCCTGCTGGATCGGGAGCACGCGCTGGCCGTCGAGCACCGACGGATGCCAGCTCGACGCGAGCGTGCCGCTCGGGTTGTACTTGTGGAGGAAGTAGCCTTCCTTCGAGATCACCTGCTCGCAGAAGCGGAAGAACTTCCGCGACAGTTCGCCGTGGCCCGAGAGGACGAGCGCATGCGAGACCAGCGCGCCGTCGCGCGGCCACATGTACGAGTACGTGTCGCCCGCGAAGTGCGTGATGTCGTAGTCGTTGGCGGCGATGATCGCGCCGTTGTTGTCGATCTGGGTGCGCGAGATCACCTGGCTGCGCACGAACATGTCGCGCAGGCGCTCGGGCAGCGGCGAGAGGTCGAGCGGTTCCTTCAGCGCCCAGAGCCGCCAGTACGCCTCCGTGCGGTCCATCATGCGCTGCGGGGTCTTGGTGCGGACCTTCTCGTTGAGGGCCATCACGGCTTCATGCGTGCGGCCGGCGGCGAGCCAGCAGTGCAGCGAGCCCGAGCCCCACGGCGAGAGCGCGACGGCAAAGCCGACGGTCGAGTCGACCGAGCCCTGTGCGATCGCGTGCCGCGAAAGGAGGCCGTCCTCGGCATCGCGCCATGTGCCTTCGGCGTCGCCGATGCGCTTGGCTCCGGTCGCCCAGTAGTCGACGCCAAAGCGTCCCGAAGAGCAGCCGTTGATCAGGAAGTACGCGCTGTCCTTGTAGTGCACGAGGCCGCTGGTCTGCGGGTCGTACATCACGGTGTCGCCGACGGGCGACTCGTTCACGCTGATGTCGTGGTGGAAGAAGATGCGCACGTCGCGCGGCTTGCCGAGCAGGTCGGTCACCACCACGCGGCGGAAGTAGACGGGGCTCCAGTAGTCGACCGCGTCGTTGCACACGAGCTCGATGCCGAGGCGCTCGTGGCGGAGCCGCACATCGGTGACCATCGTGTCGGGCTTGTAGCGGAGGTCGCGCGTCCAGCCCGGCGAATCGATCCACGCAAAGTGTCCGTCGGCCCACACGCCAAAGCGCTGCATGTGACCGCAGGTGTGGTTCGGCTGGCCGACATGGGGCCAGTAGAGGTCGCGCAGGCGGTATTGATCGTCGAAGGCGACGAGCATCTCGCCGTTTCCGACTGGGATATTGCGTGGCATGCGCGGTGTACTCTCTCTGCGACTGTGGGGCTTGGTTCAGGACTGTGGACGATCGGCTCTTGCTTGCGTGGGCTGACGCTTGGTCAGCCTCCGCCAAGTGCGGCGACGCGTTCCTTGAGTTCGCCGATGCGCGTGAGGCGCACGCCGAAGTTCTCGCCGACCTTGACCGCGCGACCGGCGCCGATCGGCGTGTTGTTGATCAGCACGTCGAGGTCCTCGTCGATCTGCTTGGGCAGCTCGATGATCGAACCGTGGGTGAGCGCGGTCACCTCGGAAAGGGGCATCCGGCGCTCCGCGATCTGCACGATCAGCGGAACCTCCAGGCGAAGGATGCGGGCGAGGTCATTCGACATGGGGTCCTTATCGGCCGACAGCAGGCCGAGCCTTCGGGGAACTGCGACTTCCTGAGAATCCCCGAGACCAAGCCAACCGTTCGGCGGAAACCGCCGTCGAAGTGACCGCCCCGCGTCCAAGCACCGAAGGCCGCCGCCGCAAGCCGCGAACCGCCCCAATCACGCCCACCTCAATGAGCACCAAAGGCCGCCGCCGCAGCGGCGTCGCCGCTCAAACACGCTCCGCTTAGATCCGCTTAAACACCAAGCTCACATTGTGCCCGCCGAAGCCGAACGTGTTGTTCAGCGCGACGTTGACCTTCGCCTCTTGGGGCGTGTTGGGCACAAAGTTGAGGTCGAAACCCTCGTCGGGGTTGTCGAGGTTGATCGTCGGGGCGAGGACGCCCTCGTAGATCGACATGATGGTGGGGATCGTCTCGATGCCGCCTGCCGCGCCGAGGGCGTGGCCGGTCATCGACTTGGTCGAGCTCATCGCGAGCTTGTGGGCGTGGGCGCCGAAGAGCCGCTTGACCGCGCCGACCTCGGCCTTGTCGCCGAGCGGGGTCGAGGTGCCGTGGGCGTTGATGTAGCCGACGTCGGTGGCGTTGACCTCGGCGTCGCGGAGGGCGACTTCCATGGCCTTGAACGCGCCCGAGCCCTGCTCGTCAGGAGCGGCGATGTGGTAGGCGTCGCCCGTCGCGCCGTAGCCGACGAGTTCCGCGTAGATGCGGGCGCCGCGCTTCTTGGCGTGCTCGAGTTCCTCGAGGATCACGACCGCCGAACCCTCCGACAGCACGAAGCCGTCGCGGTCCTTGTCGAACGGGCGCGAGGCGCGGGTCGGGTCGTCGTTGCGGGTCGAGAGCGCCTTCATCGACGCGAACGCCGAGAGGGTGAGCGGGGTGATCGCCGCTTCCGCGCCGCCCGCGACCATGACATCGCAGTCGCCGCGCTGGATGATCTGCATCGCCATGCCCATGGCGTGGCCGCTCGACGCGCAGGCCGACGCGACCGAGGTGCTCGGGCCGCGCAGGTTGAACTGGATCGAGACGTTGCCGGCGGCGGCATTGACCATGAGCCGCGGCACGACGAACGGGCTGACGCGACGCGGGCCCGTCTGGAGGAGCTTGGTGTGGCCGTCCTCCATGGTGAGCACGCCGCCGATGCCCGATCCGATGATCGTGCCGTGGCGGTAGGGGTCGCCCGAGTTCTTGATGTCGTAGCCCGAGTCGAGCACCGCTTCGTGCGCCGCCACCATCGCGAACAGCGCCACGCGGTCGATGCGCTTCTGCTCGCGGCCGTCCACGACGTGCGACGGGTCGAAATCATGGATTTCGCCGGCAAAGCGCACGGTCCAGTCCTCGTTCTGCGGGAAGGTGCGCAGGGGCGAGATGCCCGAGCGGCCAGCCTTCATCGCAGCCCAGGTGGCTGGACCGGAGTTGCCGATGTTCGAGACGCAGCCAATCCCGGTGACGACGACTCGGCGGTGCGTGACGGTTCTCATGGTGAATCCTGCAGGGAAGCTTGCCCCGCCGCGCAGCCGCGGTCAGGAGCTCTTGAGGGTGCGCTGGATGTAGTCGATCGCATCCGCGACCGTCTTCAGCTTGGTCGCGGCCTCGTCGGTGATGGAGATTTCGAAGAGATCCTCGAACTCCATCATCAACTCGGCCTTGTCGAGGCTGTCGCAGATGGCGTCGAACTCGCTGGTCCGAGTGACATCCGACTTGGCAACGCCAAGTTGGTCGGCGATGGCCTCGACGACCTTCGCCTCAATCTCGGATTCCGGCAGAGATGCAGACATGCGCTGGGGTGATCCGACGCAGGTCAACCCTGCGTGCGGTTCGCCTTGATGAAGTCGATCGCCTGGCCGACGGTGTGGATCTTCTCCGCCTGGTCGTCAGGGATCTTGGTTCCGAACTGGGCCTCGAACTCCATGAGCAGCTCGACGATGTCGAGGCTGTCGGCGTTCAGGTCGTTCGTGAAGCTGGTCTCACGGGTGATCGACTCCGGCTCGGCATCGGTGTGCTGAGCGACGATGTCGATGACCTTCTTTTCGATCTCGGCGTCGGTCACGGGCATGACTCCTTCAATCTTCTCTGGGCTCAAGGCGAACTCCTCACACGGTCGTCGCGGGTTGCGACGGGCGGGGGAATATAGCGAAATTCGAACAGCGATGGGCGGGTCGGATCGGATGTGCGTGTCGGCACATCCTGCGCGGCGAACATCAGGCCGCCATGCCGCCGTCCACGACGATGACTTGTGCGGTCAGGAAGCCCGCTTCGTCGCTGCTCACGTAGGCGACGGCGGCGGCGATCTCCTCGGGCTTGCCAAAGCGGCGGACCGGGATGTTGGGCAGCACGGCGGTCTTGATCGTGTCGCCGAGCGCGTCGGTCATGTCGGTCTCGATGAAGCCAGGGGCGATCACGTTGGCGGTGATGCCCTTCGCGCCCATCTCCTTGGCGATGGTCTTGCTGAAGCCCACGATCGCGGCCTTGGCGGCGGCGTAGTTCGCCTGCCCCGCGTTGCCCGACAGGCCCGACACGCTGCCGAGGTTGACGATGCGACCGAACTTGCCGCGCATCATCGGGCGGATCGCCGCGCGGCACGCGACGAAGATCGAGCGCAGGTTGACGTTGAGGACCTCGTCCCACTGCTCGTCGGTCATGCGGAGAAGCAGCGTATCGCGCGTGATTCCCGCATTGTTGACGAGGATGTCGAGGCGGCCGTGGGCCTCGGCGACGCCTTCGACGAGCGCCTGCACGGCGGCTCCGTCGGCGATGTCGCAGGGGCGGACTTCGCAGGACCCGCCCGCAGCCTTGATCGCCGCGTCGACGGCCGCGAGGCCCTCGGCGGTGCGCGCCACGAGGACGACATGACGGCCGTCCTTGGCGAGGCGTTCTGCGATGGCCCGGCCGATGCCGCGGCTAGCTCCGGTGACGATGGCGACGCGCTTGTCGATGACTGAAACCTCCCTCGCCGCGGAGGCGGCGTAGGGCGGGGAGGATAGTGGAAATCACGAAACGCGCTGCACGCGCGCCACGCAGCGGAAAGAGGCGTCGCAACGCGCGTCAGGCACCAATGACAACCGCCCGCAGGCGCGGGCGGTCGTCGATTCTTTCGAGCACCAAAGCGAGCAGATGCGAGCGCTCTTACTTCGTTCCGAAGCCAGGGCCCTTCGGCGCCTTGATCGGCGCGCCGGGCATGCGCTTGCCAGGCAGACCACCGGGCACGCCCGCGGGCACGTCGCCCTCGGACGCGGTCGGCTGGCCGCCTTCGTCTTCCTTGGTGAAGTCCTGCTTGGGCATCTCAGGCGACTCGTCCGGCTCGTCGGCCTTGGCGAGTTCGAGCTTGAGGACTTCGAACCACGCGGCGATCTGGTTGTCGCCGCTGAGCTTGTTGAGGATGCCCGGCGGGGTCGCGATCGCGTCGAACTCGGCCTTGCCGCCGGTGGTGTAGCTCCACAGCTGGGGCTCGAAGCCCTCGCCGACGTGGAACACCGCGAGCGTGCAGTTGCTGCTGTCCTGCTTGCCGCAGCGGACGTCGATGCGCGTGATCGCGGCGGTCGACTTGGCAAAGCTGCCTGCTTCGATCATGCCGTCGAGCTGGAACTGGTCCGGGGCCGAGAGCATGGGCTTGAGCGCATCGGCGTTGCCGCGCGCGAACGCGTCGAAGAACTTGAGCACGGCGATGCGCGCCTCATCGGTGTCCGGCGCGCGCTCCTCGGGGAGCGTGACACGCTGGTCGATGTCGTACTTCGCCATCAGGTCCTTGATCGAGGTCAGCTTGGGCGCCTCGGGAGCGACGGCCTTCGGCGGCGGCGGCGGGGGAGCCTGCACGACGGCCGGCGGTTCTTCACCGCAGCCGACCAGCAGGGTGCTCATGAGCGAGCCCGCGGCGACCGCGAGCGAGAGAGCGAGAGTGTTCTTACGTTGCGTCATGGGGGATGACCTCGCAAGTCTTGTCGATCCGGCGCATGAGGCCCTTCAGCACGTTGCCGGGGGCGAGCTCATGGAAAGCCGTCGTCGTGCGCGTGCCCGAGGTGCCGAGCACTTCGAGCAGGTTCGCGCAAGATTGGGCCCATCGTACAGGGGATACGAGCTGATCCACCAGCAGGCTGCGGAGAAGTTCAGGATTTGCGGGGTCGTGCGGACGGGCGGTCACGTTGGACCAGACCTCGCACTTGAGCGCCGCAATCTGGACCTTGGCCAGCGCCTCGCCCAGCTTCTCGGCGGCGGGGGCCATGAGCGGGCTGTGGAACGCGCCCGCGACCTGGAGCTTGGTGGCGCGGACGCCGACATCGCCCGACACCGCGACCGCGCGGTCGCAGGCCTCGATCGAGCCCGAAAGCACGATCTGGCCGGGGGCGTTGAAGTTCGCCGGCACCAGGCACTCGCCCGCCGCGGCTCCCGCGAGGGCGCGCGCGCAGACGTCGTTGGCCTGCGCCTCGTCGCCGCCGATCAGGGCGACCATGCCGCCCTTCGACGCTTCGGCGGCCTGCTGCATGAGCTGGCCGCGGCGCATGACGAGCCGCAGTCCGTCCTCGAAGCTGAACGCGCCCGCGAGGTGGAGCGCGGTGTACTCGCCGAGCGAAAGGCCCGCGACGGCGCGCACGCTGAGCGCTCGCAGTTCCTCGGGCAGCGCGTGGTGGCACGCGATGGCCGCGGCAAACAGCGCGGGCTGCGAGATGTCGGTGCGGCTGAGGACATCGATCGGGCCGTTGAACGCGATGTCGGTCAGCGAACGGCCGCCGACGGACGCCGACGCTGCGCTGCCCGCGAAGATGCGGTCGGCTTCATCGAGAAGCGCCTTTGCCTTGGGGCTTGCGTCGCACCAGGCCTTGGCCATGCCGACAGCCTGTGCACCTTGTCCGGGGCAGAGAAAGACGATGTGAGTCATGTTCAGGTGTTCCAGACGGACGAAGCCCACGTGAGGCCGCCACCGAAGGCGACCATCATGAAGGGCTTGCCCTTGGTGATCTTGCCGGCGCGCCACAGCTCGTCGAGGCAGAGCGGGACGCTGCCCGCGCTCGAATTGCCGTAGCGGTCGATGTTCACGTAGATCTTGGACGAATCGATGCCGAGCTTCTCGCGCGCCGCATCGATGATGCGGATGTTCGACTGGTGGCAGATCACCTGGCTCACGTCGTCGGGAGTGAGGCTCGTCTTCTTGAAGGCGTCTTCCATCACTTCCTTGAACTTCGTCACGGCGAAGCGGAAGACTTCCTTGCCGTTCATGCGCAGCGAGCCGAGGCGGATCGGGTTGTCCGCATCCTCCGCAGGCACGTCGCTTTCACGGCGCGGGATGTAGAGCGCGTGCCAGCCCGAGCCGTCGGCGCCCATGTGCTGGTAGATGCAGCCCTTGGTCGGATCGGGATCGGCCTGGATGATCGCGCAGCCAGCGGCGTCGCCGAACAGGATCGACACCGAGCGGTCGGTGTAGTCGAGGATCGAGCTCATCGCCTCGGCGCCGAGCACGGCGATCGTGCGCGCGCGGCCGGCGCGGATCATCGCTTCGGCGGTGTTGAGCGCGTAGACGAAGCCGCTGCACGCTGCGCCGAGATCGAACGCGGCGGCGTTCTTGGCGCCGACTGCGCCCGCGATGCGGCACGCGACCGACGGGCAGGTCATCTCCATCGTGACCGTGGCGACGATCACGAAGTCGAGTTCCTCGGCCTTGATGCCGGCGCCTTCGATCGCACGCTCGAGCGCGCGCTGGGCGAGCGTCGAGCAGCCTTCGGTGCGGAGGTCGAGCACGCGGCGCTCGCGGATGCCGGTCCGCTGCGTGATCCACTCGTCGCTCGTGTCCATCATCCGCGCGAAATCGTCGTTGGTGAGGCGTCGATCGGGCACCGCGGAGCCGGTCCCGAGGATCCGAACGCCGCACGCGCCGCTGGGAAGCTGGCCCATCATGCTGCGGGCTCTTGGATCGTCTCGAGACGCGTGTTGATGATGTTGTTGATGCCGCTGCTCACGAAGAGCCGCGAGCGGAGGATCGCGTTCATCATCGTGCGCGACACGCTGGATCCGTGGGAAATCAAGCAGGTTCCGTTCACGCCGAGCAGCGGGGCGCCGCCGTACTCGTGGTAGTCGTGCTTGGCGTAGATCGCCTTGACGACCGGCTCGAGCCGCACGGCGAGCTCGGGATCGGTCTCGAGCACCTGCTGCGCGATCGCCTGGAAGAGGCCCTTCGAAAGGCCTTCGGCGAGCTTGATCATGACGTTGCCGACGACGCCGTCGGTGATGACGACGTCTGCGTCGCCGTCAAACACGCCGCGTCCTTCGACGTAGCCGATGAAGTTGAGGTCTTCGGCGCCGCGGAGAAGATCGCGCGCGACCTTCATCTCGCTGGTGCCCTTCTGCTCTTCGCCGCCGACGTTCATCAGCGCGACGCGCGGGTTCTTGATGCCGAGGATGGCGCGCGCGTACGCGTCGCCCATCACGCCGTACTGCGCGAGGTGGACGGGCTTCGGCTCGATGTTCGCGCCGACGTCGATGAGGACGATCGGACCCGCGAAGGTCGGGATCGTGACCGCGATGCCGGGACGGATCACGTTCGGCAGGCGGCGCATGTACATCTGGCTCGCGGTGACGCAGGCGCCCGTGTTTCCAGCGGAAATCCAGGCGTCGCAGCGATTGGGATGCTTGGAGCTCGAGTATTCCGCGGCACGGGAGATCGAGCTGTCGCGCTTGGAGCGGACGGCCTCGACGGGCGCGTCGTCCATCTCGATGACTTCGCTGCAGTGCACGACCTCGATCTTGGCGCCGGGGCCAGTCTTCGAGATTCCGCGCTCCTTGATGGCTTCCTCGATGATCTCGCCCTTGCCGAAGAGCACGAGCGTGTCCTCGGCGGGGAGCTTCGAGAGTGCCGCGAACGAGCCCTTCAGGATCTCGTCGGGCGCGTTGTCGCCACCCATGATGTCGACACCAATGCGCATGGCGTGCTGTCCTCTATGCAGAAAGAAGCCGGGGAAGAACCGGGAACGCGGGCGCGTACTTTACGAGATCCCAAAGAACAGGGAGCCTCGCGACGGGCCATGCCTTGATGAACGCACGAAAACGAACATGCGCCCGAAGGCGCATGATCACTCGCGGACGGTCAATCAGGCCGCAGGGCCCTTGCCGTTCTTGATCTGGAGACCGGGGCGCACATAGCCGCACGACGAGCACGCGGTGTGCGAGCGCTTCGCGGCGCCGCAGTTGGGGCACAGGGTGGTGTGCGCAGCCTTGATCGCCTGGTGGGCGCGACGACGACGGGTACGACCGGGGGAGCAGCGGAACGGAGGAACCATGTTCGAACTCTTTCAGTGAGGGCGTTGGTGATTGCACCGATGCCCGAAGATGCGAGGACGCATGTCGTCCGCGCGGCGAATACAGAAGGGGAAGTCTAGAAAAACCGCGCGATCTGTCAAGGCATTCGGCGACGCGCTGCGCGTCTGCGCGGCGTGAGGTCAGATAACGCCGAGCGGTTTCGCGCGGCGGTTCGCGCGGGCAAACATGCACGCGCACTCGTGCGCGGGTCGGCTTTCGCTACGCTCCCGCGATGCCCTCTCCATTTGATGTCGAGCTCTTTACCGACGGCGCGTGCTCTGGAAATCCCGGCCCAGGCGGCTGGGGATACGTGATGCGCGTGGCCGGCGTCGAGACCGAAGGTGCCGGCGGAGAGCAGCGCACCACCAACAACCGCATGGAGCTCCTCGGCGCGATCGAGGGCCTCAAGAAGTTGGACAAGCCGTCCCGCGTCCGGCTGGTGAGCGACTCGCAGTACCTCGTGAAGGGCCTGAACGAGTGGATCGACGGCTGGAAGCGCCGCGGTTGGCGCCGCAAGGAAGGCCCCGTCCTCAATGTCGAGCTCTGGCAGGAGCTCGATCGCCTGCGCCTGATCCACCAGATCAAGGCCGAGTGGGTGCGCGGCCATGTCGGCCATCCTGAGAACGAGCGGTGCGATCGGCTCGCTGTCGGGGTTATTGACCAATTCCGCAGGTGAGCGATTTCACTGCAAATTCCCGCCTCGGCGACACACGACGCGGGAAGCGCTTGCGTCGCGCCGCGCGCTCCGTTACGCTTGACGACCCTACTTTAAGAGTCACCGATGCCCACGATCAATCAGCTCGTCCGTAAGCCCCGCGTTGTCCAGGCCTCCAAGTCGAAGGTCAAGGACCTCATGGCATGCCCGCAAAAGCGCGGCGTTTGCCTGCAGGTTCGCACTGTCACCCCGAAGAAGCCGAACTCCGCGCTTCGCAAGGTGTGCCGTGTTCGTCTGACCAATGGCAAGGAAGTCACCGCGTACATCGGTGGCGAAGGCCACAACCTGCAGGAGCACTCGATCGTGCTCGTGCGTGGTGGTCGTGTGCGTGACCTCCCCGGCGTGCGCTACCACGTTGTGCGTGGCGCTCTCGACTGCCTCGGCGTCGACGGCCGCAAGAAGGGCCGCTCGCAGTACGGCGTCAAGAAGAAGGCCGCGACTGCCGCCAAGAAGAAGTAATCCGAATCAATTCACCACATAGCCCGGTCGTGGCCCTCGCTGGAGGACCCGGGCACTGAGTAATCGCGGATTCGAATCTTCGGGAATGCCCATCTCCCGTCCGCGGTGAAGAGGGTCGAGGCTTTCGCCAAGACCAACAGCCACAGGAGTATTCATATGGCCCGTCATTTCAAGCGTCCCGACGATGTGTGGCTCAAGCCCGACCCGCGCTTCCAGGACAAGGTCCTGTCGAAGTTCATCAACTGCGTCATGATCGGCGGCGAGAAGGCCACCGCGCAGCGCTGCGTGTACGGCGCGCTCGACGCGATCCAGGTTCGCCTCGACAAGGAGAAGTCGGAAACCATGCCGCGCTCCGCGATCGAGCTGTTCCACCTCGCGCTTGAGAACGTGCGTCCGGCGGTCGAAGTCCGCTCGAAGCGCGTCGGTGGTGCGAACTACCAGGTCCCGATGCAGCTGAACAAGCGTCGCCAGCAGTCGCTCTCGTTCCGCTGGCTTATCGATGCCGCGCGCGACGAGAAGGGCCGCCCCATGCACCTCCGCCTCGCGAAGGAATTCTGGGATGCCGCCAAGAACGAAGGCAAGGCAGTGACCACCAAGGAAAACACCCACCGCATGGCTGACGCGAACAAGGCGTTCGCGCACTTTGCTTGGTGACCGTCATTATTTGAGCGGTCGCAGCTGCGGCTGCTTCCTTTGGTGGGGATTGCGCCAAAGCGAGCGCGCGCACGGCGCGAGTGCGAAATGACGAGCGGTCGCAGCTGCGGCTGCTTCCTTTGGCGGGGACTGCGCCAGAGCGAGCGCGCGCACGGCGCGAGCGCGAAATGACGAGCGGTCGCAGCTGCGGCTGCTTCCTTTGGTGCTCGCACGACAACTCAACGCTCGCTTCGGCGGGTGGATGGCAAAAACTAAGGGCGCCCCTTCGCGGGCGCCCTTAGTTTTTCTCTTGGTGTTTTTCTCTTGGTGTGTTTCTCCGCCGCTGCGCTCACTCCGCGGCGCGCGCCTGCACGGTCATCGACTTCGAGTGGCCATCGAGTTCGATCACCTTTGTGTCGACCACGATGCTGCTGCCCTCGCGGCGCGACGTGACTTCGATGCGCATCCCGGTGAAGCCCTCGTGGAGGTTCGCGCCGATCTCCGCCATCGCGGGCTGGCCGATGTAGGTCAGCAGCCTCGGTGCGGCGATCATGTTGCCGCTCGCGTCCTGCACGGTGATCTCGATCAGCACTTCCTCGCGCCCATCGTTGGGATCCGAGTCGGGCGGCAGCGTGGCGCGCACGCCGATGATGCGCTCGGAGCGCTGCTCGGCCGCGCACGACGCGAGCATGAGGCAAGCGAGCAGGGCGGCGGCCGATGGCGGAATGATGTTGCTGCGGTGCATGGCGGGGTTGTAGCAGTTTCGGCGGGCTCGTTGCGAAACAGGCGATTTCCCGCAGCGAGAGTGCGGTTCGTCCTGTGCGCTCGACCCGCTACGCTACGAGGATGTACGGACTCATCAACAAAGCCGTCGAGGGGCTCGTTCGCAGCAAGTTCGGCGACGCGACCTGGGACAAGATCCGCACGCGCGCGGGGCTGCCCGATGAGCCGTTCATCTCGATGGAGCAGTACGACGACAAGACGACGTACGACCTCGTCGGTGCCGCAAGCGCGGTGCTCGGCGCGCCTGGCGAGGCGATCCTCGAGGAGTTCGGCTACTACTGGACCAAGTACACCGCCGAGGCGGGCTACGGCGAACTCATGAAGAGCGCGGGCAAGACGCTGCCCGAGTTCCTGCGGAACCTCGACCAGATGCACACGCGCGTCAAGCTGAGCTTTCCGCATCTCGCGCCGCCGAGCTTCTCGGTGACCGACGAGACGAGCTCGAGCCTCACGCTCCACTACTACAGCGATCGCGCGGGCCTCGCGCCGCTTGTCGTCGGGCTGCTGCGCGGCCTCGGCGACCGATTCAACGTCGACATCGTCACGCGCTCCGAGCGTGTGAACGAGGGTCCGAGGCCGCACGACCTCTTCCGTCTCACCTGGACGCCGCGCGCGGGGAACGCACACGCGTGAGCGCAGGCAGCGAAAGAGGCTCCGAAAGCGACGCGCAGCTCGTGAGCGAGCTGTTTCCGTTCTCCATCAGCTTTGACGGCGGGATGCGCGTCACGGCGGTCGGCGCTCGTTGGGCGACGTTCGCGCCGGCGGTGCGCGTGGGCGAGTCGTTTCTCGATCACTTCGAGATCGAGCGCCCGACCCAGGTCCATACCTGCGACGACATCCGCCAGCACACGACCGATGTGTTCGTGATGGTGCTCAAGGCGCGGCCCGACTTCAAGCTGCGCGGGCAGTTCGTCGCGCGCGCGGACGACCTCAAGTTCGTCGGCGGGCCGTGGATCACGCGCATTTCCGATCTTCCGCGGTTCGGGCTCGAGCTGTCGGATTTCCCGCCGCACGATCCGCGCGGCGACTTCCTGGTGCTGCTCCAGACGCAGGAGTCGACGCTCGCCGACCTCAAGGGCCTCGCCGCGCGGCTGCGCGCGACGGGCGCCAAGATGGAAGCGGAGATGAAGCTGCGCGAGCAGTTCGAGGCGCAGGCGCGGCAGAGCCAGAAGCTCGAGGCCGTCGCGCGTCTCGCGGGCGGCATCGCGCACGACTTCAACAACATCCTCATGGCGGTGCAGGGCTACGTGGCGCTCTCGCTCTCGCGCATTCCGCCGGGCGATCCGGTGCGCGCGTGGGTCGAGGAGATCCGCAAGGCCGGCGACCGCGCGGCGGACCTCACGCGGCAGCTGCTCGCGTACAGCCGCCAGCAGGTGCTGCGTCCGAGCGCGCTCGACCTTGCGCGCGAGATGCGCGAGTTCGAGAAGCTGCTGCGCTCGCTGATCGGCGAACGCATCCGCCTCACGGTCGTGTGCGACGAAGGCCTCGGCTTTGTCTGGGCCGACGGCACCGCGATCAACCAGATCGTGATGAACCTCTCGCTCAACGCGCGCGATGCGATGCCCAACGGCGGCGAGCTCGAGATCCGCCTGCGCGCGCGCAGCGACATGCCGAACACGACGGTCGACGCGGACGGCTTTATCGAGCTCTCCGTGCGCGACACGGGCATCGGCATGGATGCTGCGACGAGGGCGCGCGCGTTCGAGCCGTTCTTCACGACCAAGGAAGTCGGCAAGGGCAGCGGCCTCGGGCTCGCGCAGGTCTACGGACTTGTCGAGCAGTGCCACGGTGCGATCGAGGTCGAGTCGGAGCCGGGCAGGGGATCGCTCTTCCGCGTGCTGCTGCCGCGGATCAAGTCGGTCGAGCCTGCGGCGCCGGCGCTGGTGCAGCACGCCGCCGGCGGTCGTGGCGAGCGTCTGCTGCTGGTCGAGGACGAGCCGCTCGTTCGCAAGCTGCTCGAGCAACTGCTGTCGCGCGCGGGATACCAGGTGAGTTCGTCGGGCGATCCGCTCGATGCGCTCGCGATCGCCGAGCGCGAGGCGCCGTTCGATGCGGTGGTGACCGATGTCGTGATGGCGGGCATGACGGGACCTGAGTTCGCGGTCAAGCTCGAGGAACTGCGCGGGCCGGTGCCGACGATCTTCATGTCGGGCCACACCGAGGACGAGTTCATCCGCTCGGGTTCGCTCGGCACGCACCAGCGCTACATGCCCAAGCCGTTCTCGCCTGCGGATCTTCTTGCGAAGGTTCGCGAGCTGCTGGATGTTTGATGCGCGACGCGCGATTCGCGCGCAAAAGTGTCGGATTTCTAGGAACGCCGCGAAACGGCGGTAGTGTCGCGCGCGCTTGATGGCGGGGGCCATCGCGAAGGAGGCGACATGCGGGGAAAGACGATGCAGGCGGAGGCCGCGGCGTGGCGCGCGGCGTGGCGCGCAACTCGGCGCGCGGCGTGGATCACATGCATGGTGGTTGCGCTGGTCGGCGCGCTCTTCGTGGGGCGCGCGGCGCGCGGTGGTGTTGTCGGCGGCGCTGCAGACGGCGTCGCGCGGCGCAGGATCGATGAACTTGTCTGCGACGCCGCGCTCGCGATTCGCGCGTCGGCGTGGCATGAAGGCGATCTCGTGTCGCCGACGGTCTCGCTCATGGGCGAGCTGGATGGCGACGAGATCGTCGCGTTGCTCTGTGCGCCGATCGAGCCGCGCGGACGGTTGGTGTGGGCGTCGCTTGGCGATGGGCGCGCGGGTCCCGTGTTCGACGCGGCGGAGGTCGACCTCGAGCGCGCGTGCGCGTTGCTCGCGCGCGAGGCGGTGATCGCGCGGCTCGGATGCGCGCAGGCCGACGGCGCGATGGCGCCGCTGCCGGCGGATGTGGTCGCGGACATCGCGCGGGCGATCCCCGCGCCGCCGACGAATCCTGCGGCGGATCCCGCGTTGTTGCGCGAAGTCGCGCGGCTCGAGCGTTCGGGCAAGCTCGGTGCGCCGGCGTCTGCGGCGGCGGGGCGGCTTGCGACCGAGGTCGTGCGCATGCGCGTGCGCGCCGACGAATGGCGGGCGCGCTACATCGCCGCGATGTCGACGCTCGCGCGCGCGGCCGATGGACCCGAGGGCCGCGCGATCGTCGCGGTGGTGATCGAGGAGCGGCTTGCGTTCGCGGGTTGGACGCGCGATGAGCCGTGCGCGGGTGCGGGCGCGGGCGTCGGCGCCAGCGAAACGCTCGTCCCCGAGTTCGGCCCCAACGATGCGCGTCTCACGCGCACGGGGCTGCTGCGCCGCAATCCTGACCGCGTGCTGACGGCGATTCGCCTGGCGATGCTCGAGCGGCCGCCGTGCCGCGCGCTCGCGGAGCTGCTTGTGGATTTGCGCGCGCACCGCGCGGAGCGCGTCGACTCGATGATCGTGGCCGCCGACGGACGCGTGCGTACGGGCCGCAGCAGCGCGGAACTCTCCGACGCGCGGCTTGATCGTTGGCGCGAGGCGTGCGGACTTCGTCGCGGCGCGCGCGGGTGGGAAGGTCTGCCCGCGCGCCCCGGTCCGCCGCCGCTGCGCTTGCGCGATGCGCCTGGAATCAGCGCGCCGCCAGTGCCGATGCCCGCGGTTCGTGGGCGTGCGCGCGCGCGTGCCACCGCGTTGGGCTACGCTCCGCGCGATGATTCCCGACTGGACCCGCTACCAGCGCCAGCTGCAGCTGCCGCGCTTCGGCGCCCGTGCGCAGCAGCGGCTCGCGTCCGCGCGCGTGCTCGTGGCCGGGTGCGGTGCGTTGGGCACGGTTGTGTGCGAGCAGCTCGCGCGCGCAGGCATTGGGACGATCACGATTGTCGACCGCGACTTGGTCGAGCTCTCGAACCTCCAGCGGCAGACGCTCTTTACCGAGCAGGATGCGCGCCGCGCCGTTCCCAAGGCCGAGGCGGCGAAGGCCCGACTTACGGTGGTCAACGCGACCGTCGCGGTGCGTGCATTCGTGGACGACCTCCACGCGGGCAACGCGCGCCGCTACGCCGAGGCGTGCGATCTCATCGTCGATTGCCTTGACAACTTCGAGACGCGCTACCTGCTCAACGACTGCGCGGTCGACCTGCGCATCCCGCTGGTCTACGGCGGCGCGGTCGGCATGCAGGGGATGGCGGCGGCGCTGCTGCCGCACGGCGAGCGGTTCGGTCACGGCGCGATCCGCTGGAGCGACGCGCGCTCGACGCCTTGCCTCCGTTGCCTCGCGCCCGAGCCGCCGGCTCCGGGCGAGGTCGCGACCTGCGATACCGCGGGCATACTTGGGCCGGTCGCGGGCATCGTCGCGTCGATCGAGGCGGGTCTTGCGCTGCGGCTGATCGCGGAGGACGCCGACGATGTGCCCGCCGAACTCGTGCGACTCGACTTTGCGCGGCTTGCGTTCAGCAACGCCTCGATCGCGGACGCGCGCGACGCGGCATGCGTCTGCTGCGCGTTGCGGCGGTTCGACTTTCTCGCGCAGCAGGGCGGCGACAAGCCGTGGCGCGTGCTGTGCGGGCGAAACGCGGTGGAGATCCGGCTTGGTGCCGCCGCGGCCGACGCCAGCGCCTTCGCGCGGATCGAGTCGCAGCTGCGCGCGGCGGGCTCGGTCGCGAGCAGCGTGCACGGCGACACGCGCGTCCTGCGCGCGGAACTCGCGGGCGGCACCGCGATCAGCGTGCTCGCCGGCAACGGCGCGTCGATCCTCGCGATCGTCGACGGCACCAGCGATCCCGAGCAGGCTCGGTCGATCGTGGCGCGGTGCATCGGAGTCTGACGGCGGCGCGCGCCGAGAACCGCGGGTGCCGCGGGGAGACTTCCGCGCGTGCCAGCTTCGATGTGGCGTTCAAGCCTTTCCACGGTCGAACGACTTGGCTCGCTTCAGTCGCAAGCTACACTCGAAACAGTGGCGGATCGGATGCCTGTTGGACGGTCGCGGGGCAACCCGCCGAAGGGAGTGAAGCACGATGGCCCTGACTTTCGCTGACCTTGTCGGACGCATCGCCGAGATCGGCTGCGACTTCCGCGCCTCGCGCGAGCACAACGAAGTCGTCGTCGCCGTCCCGACCAGCCACTATGTCGACCCGCATGACGGCGAGAAGAGCCTGCTCCTCCACGTGATGATCCAGGAAGACGGCCGCATGCTCCGCATCTGCGTGCCCGAGGTCTACACGATCTCCGCGTTCGAGCACCGCGGTCCGATGGCCGAGGCGATGCTCGCCGCCAACTGGCGCGTGCGCGTCGCGAGCTATGTGCTCGACGAGTCCGACGGCGAGATCCGCGTGGTGTGCGACGTGCCCGTCGAGGACGGCACGATCACCGGCGCGCAGCTGTCGCGCATGCTCACGCTGGTCGCGTGGACGGTCGACCAGTTCGACCCCGTCCTTCGCCGCGCGGGGACCGAAGGCAAGATCGACTTTCTCGAGGTCGATGCGCAGGTGCTCAAGGAGCAGACGCCCGATCCGAGGCGTCGCAAGAGCCGCTCCAAGCGCGAGCGCCGCGAGCTCGCCGACCTGATCAAGGCCGCGGGCGGCGTCGAAGGCCTACGGAAGCTGCTGGAAGAGCACGGGCTCTAGCCGAGCGGGGAGGCCCTCTCGCGGAGCGGGGAGACCAATGCGATGTCGGCATTCGAGGTCGACAATCTTGGCGCAAGCGCTTGCGTGGCTAGTCCAGGTGATCGTCGAGGTCTGGCAGACCGACGACAAGATGCGCGCTGGCCGCGCGGGCGGCGAGTCTGCCGCGGACCGCGCGTCGCGCAAGGCCGTGCTCTAGAACACGCGCGCGAATTTGCGGCGGCGCGCTGATTCTCATTGCGGGCCTTCTCATCGCGGGCCTTCTCATTGCGGGCCTCGTGGGCGCGTGGATCGTCTACCGACTCACTGCGTGACGTCGCTGCTTGAACTCATTGCTTGACTTCACTGCTTGAGGTTGAGCACCGCAAGCCGCGCGCGCGTCTCGTCGTGGAGCTTGGTGCGCTCCTCGGCAAACGACTTGGCCAGCAGTTGGCGCGCGTTGTAGGCCTGCGTGTCCCACAGCGGGGCGGCGGCCATGGTCGCGAGCGCGATCTGCTCGTAGCGCTTGAGGATCTCGGCGTCTGCGATCGCGAGCTTGGCGCGCTCGGCAAACCACGCGTCGCGGAGCGCGACGTCGGACGGGTACTCCTCCGAGCCCACGCGGCGCTCGGGCCGCGGCGTGTCGAAGTACAGCGACTCGATGCGCGCGATGTGGACGCGCGCGAGGTCCTCGGGCGGCACGCTCGAACCGAGCGCGTCGACCGCGGCGATGGTCGCGGTGGCGGTGTCCTTCGAGGCGGCGACGAGTTCCTTGGCCTTCGCGGGAAGGATCTTGGCAAACTGCTCGCGGCTCTTGGCGCTGAGCACCATGTCGAACTCGAAGCGGCGGCGCGCCGGCGCGAGGCTGGTGGCGATGCCGGTGACGGTCAGGTCGTACGCGTGGTGCGCGGCCGCGGGCACGGGGCCCTCGGCGGCGTTGAGCCACGCCATCGGGTCGTTGAGCTTCATCGGCACCGACATCGCGAGGTGCGGCGCGAGGCCGCATGCCGCGATGCTGCGCGCGCGCTGGCGCTGCAGCGCCTCGATGGCCGGACCCGCGTCGGCGGGCACGAGCTCCTTGAGCATGCGGAGGAAGGTCTGGTCGAGCCGGTCGCCCGCCGCGAGCGCGGTGGCGTACTTGCCGCGGAGCTTCTCGATGGTCGGCGGCGGCTTCTCATCGAGCTGGCCGAACACGGCCTGCGCCTCGGCGAACTCCTTGAGCTGCACCGCCTGGTAGTCGCTGAGGTACGACTCCCAGAAGGTGCGGACGCGGCGCTCCGTCTCGAGGCGCGCGGCCTCGTCGGGGATCGTCGACGTCACATACTCGTACACCCGCGCGAGCGCGATCGGCGGGGGCAGGATCTGGAGCGGCGTGTTGGCGTCGGTCTTCTCGGCGGACTTCTGGTCCGTCGCGCTTGGTGGCGTCTGCCGGCCCGCGGGCGAGTTCGAGCTGCTTGAGCCGTCCTGCGAGAAGTCGTGTGGAACGACCTGTCCGCAGGCGATGGCGAGTGCAAGCGCGGCTGGTGCGAGGATCGGCATGGCGTGTTCGTTGGTGCTGGAGGCGCGTGCGGCGATCAGGTCGCCGAGCCGAGGCCCATGACGCGGCGCCAGGTCGAGACCTGTCCGAGGTGCATCTGGACATGGCCGACGAGGAGGAAGTTCACCGCGCTCCCGATGGTGGGGAACATCTCCTTGAAGCGGCCTTCGGCGGGGTTCTCGCCGGAGAAGATGCTCTCGTCGGCCGAGGCGCACGCCTCAAGGGCGCGGCGCTGGCGCTCGAAGAAGGTCGCGACGATCACGTCCTTCTCGGGGTAGAGGCCGGGCTGGTCGACGCACTCGACGCCAGCCTTGAAGAGGTCGACCGAGTACGGCATCGGCGTGACGAGGTCGGCGCGGCCGAGCATGGTGCAGATCCGGTCGCCGTACACCGAGAGGTGCCCGATGTAGAAGCCGGGGCTGTTGACATCCTTGCCCGGCATCTTGGAGAAGATGTCGGCGGGGATCGTGGTCACGAGCTGCTCGGCGTAGCGCAGTCCGAGTTCGCCACCCGGGAGGATGAGCTTGGCGGAGGCGGACTTGGGGGAGAGCTTGGCGGGGGCGGCGGTGGTGGTCGTCGTCATGGTCGTCGTCACGGTCGTCGTAATGGTGGTCTCGGTTTGAAGCGCCGCGTGCTCGCGGCGGGGCGCCGAGTGTACGGGCGGAGCGCGGCGGCGTTCCTTGGTTCGTGCGCAGATCGTGGGTTTTCGGCGGGAGATCGCGTGCTACGCTGCGGCACACTTTGTGAATTCGCCGCACGAATCTGCCGGAGGAACCCGTGCCCTGCCATCGACTTGCCCGCCGCTTCGTTCGATCGCTGTCGGTTCTCGCGCTTGCCGCAGCCGCGGTCGCGCCCTTCGCGCCCGTGGACGAGGTCACGCCCGTCTTCACGCGGATCTCCCTCGTCGGCGCCGCGCACGCGCAGTCCGCACGCCAGATCGTCGCGGGTCCGATCACGACCAAGCGCTTCGAGCGGCTCGCGCAGCTGATGCTGTCGCCGACGCCCGAGGAGATGGCGGCGCTCGACCGGCTGCACGACCGCTACCTCGAGAAGTTCCGCGCGGAGATCGACGGCGAGATCACCGCGCTCGCATCCTCGATGACCGGCGGCATGCCGACGAAGGAGCAGTACGAGCGCTTCATGCGCGACTCCGAGCGCGTGAGCGCGCGCATCGCCGACGCCGACAACGCGTTCTTCAACGCGGCGGCCGAGGCGGTCGCGGAGTCGCGTCGCGGCGGCATCGCGCGGTTCAAGAACGCGCGTGAGCGGCAGCGCGCGCTGTCGGGCATGGTGCGCTTTGCGCCGATGATGTTCGGCTCGGGCTCGGGGTTCGTCGACATCGCCGACATGCTCGCGAACGAGCGCTACCTCAAGCGCGTGCCCGCGGAGGCGCGGCCGCAGCTCGATTCGTTCCTCGCCACGCAGGAGACGCGCGTGCTCGTGCAGGCGCGCAGCTTCGGCGGCGAGACGCGCGACGCGCTCGGCAAGTACTTCGACATCATGGTGGCGATGATGTCGCCAGTCGCGCCTGAGAACTCGGAAACGCCGCCCGCGGTCGGACCCGATGGCCAGCCCGCTGAGACGGCTGGCGAGACGCGCATGCGCGCGCTCTCGAAGGCGATGGCCGATCTCGGCAAGCCGATCCGCAAGGTGCTGCGCGCGAACCACGCGGACAACCGCGCCGCCGCCGCGCAGCTCGCGGCGATCATGGGGCGCGCGGCTGCGAACGAGTTCCGCTGCGACCTGGCGATGCGTGAGATCGGATCCGCGGCGTATCGAATCGGAGTGCAGCTCGACGGCGCCGAGATCCGCAAGGTCGCCGCGCGCATTCGCCGCGATCGCGAGCTTGGCGACGAGGCGCGCGCGGAGATCGACGCGATCCTCGAGCGCTGGCACGGCGAGCGCGCCGATGCGCTCGAGGCGATCGTGGCCCAACTGGATGCAAGCGAACGAGGCGTGGATCGCTCTGGTCGGGACATCGCACTCGGCGGCGACGATGCACCGGGCTTCGACGCCGAGAAGGCCGCGAAGCCGATCGCCGCCGCGAACGACCGCGCGATCGCCGCGCTCGTCGCGTTGCTCGGCGCGCGCGTGGAGGAGTACTTCGACAAGTTCGATGGCGGCATGGAGCCGGGGCTCGCTGCGGGCGCGCCGCGGTATTCGCCCAAGGATCCCGACCAGACCGAGGACGACAAGGCCGAAACCGAGCGCATGATGCGCGCGTCGTTTTCCGCGTCGACCATTCAGCCGATCGAGGCGGCGCGCATCGCCGAGTTGATGGTGCTGTCCGGCGGCGACACCGCCACGGCGCTGCCCGTGATCGAGGGCGTGCGCGATGCGTGGGAGTCGTCGCAGTGGGAGCCGCGCATCAAGCCGCTGGTCGAACGATGCGACGCGCTGGATGCGAAATGGCAGGAATCCGACGACGAAGGCAATCGCCGCGCCGATCGCGCCGTCCTCGAGCAGAAGCAGGCGACGGAGCTCGAGATCGCAACCGCCGCGATCACGCTCGAAGGCGCGCTGATGGGCGACATCGCCGGCGCCCTCGGGCTCGACGCGGCCGATCCCGCCTTGCTGCTCGCCAAGCTCGAGCGCGTCGAGTGGCTCGGCGAGGCATATAGCGACGGAACCACTGCACGCGTGTCGTCGCCCGCGCGGATGTTCGCGCTCGTCAAGGCGAAGCCCGAGGAAGTGCGCGCCGCGATGGAAGGCGCGCGCACCGAGTGGACGGCGCTCGCGGCCGAGATCGGCGTCGCGTTCAAGGAGCAGCTTGCGATCGAGACGCAGCTTGCGGCGTTGCAGTCCGGAGCGGCGCAGAGCGCGCGCTTCGAGGATGGCGGCACGCGCTGGGCGAAGGAGTTCGGCCGCCTCAACGGCTCGCTTCGCGAGCAGCGCAAGAAGTGGGTCGACCGCGTGACGCAGGTGTTCGACGCGGCGTGCGACAAGGCCTTCACCGAGGCCGACCGGCGCGAGGCGTTCAAGCGTGCGCGCATCCACGCGACCTATCCCGAGATGTACGGCCCGTCGGAGTGCGCCGAGCGCGAACTGACCGACGCGCTCGCGCTGCACGAACTGACCGACGACCAGCGCGCGAAGATCGAGGCGCTGCGCGCGGAGTACGTCGCGGTGTTCGACGCGCTGACCACGAGCATCGTCGGAAAGTCCGGCAACGACGAGCTGTTCGGCCTTTCAGGCGACAACGCCGAGGCGTTCAAGGAGTACGCGCGCAAGCAGTCGGAACTCGAGCAGCTCACGTTCGACCGCAAGCAGCGCACCCAGAAGCTGCTCGCCGAACTCCGCCGCGTGCTCGGCCCCGAGCGCGCGAAGCTCGTGCGCGGGCTTTCCGGCTCGGACGACGCCAAGACGGAACGCGGAGCGGCCGACGGCATCGAGGTGTTCGGGTTCGAGGAAGAAGACGACGATTGATCGCGAACTGGTTCGACGCATGACCCAAGTCCTCTCCTCCGCGCCGCGCGCCATCCTTGCCTTTGACTGCGGAACCACGAGCGTCCGCGCGATCGTGTCGGCGGTGGAATCGACCGCCGCCGGCTCCGCGATCGGCGCCTCGCTCGCCGTGCGGCAGCAGGAGTTCGCGCAGCATTTCCCGCAGCCGGGCTGGGTCGAGCACGATGCGAGCGAGATCTGGACCGCGCTCCTCGCGTGCGCGCGCGGCGCGATCGCCGACGCGGGACTCGCCGCGCGCGACATCGCCGCCATCGGCATCACCAACCAGCGCGAGACCGCCGTCGTGTGGGATCGCGCCACGGGCAAGCCGATCGCGAACGCCATCGTGTGGCAGGACCGTCGCACCGCCGACGCGCTTGCCGCGCTGCGCGACGCGGGCCACGAGCCGCGCGTGCGCGAGCTCACGGGACTGCGGCTCGATCCGTACTTCAGCGCGTCGAAGTTCGCGTGGATCCTCGACCAGACCGCGGGCGCGCGCGATCGCGCCGCGCGCGGCGAACTCGCGTGCGGCACGATCGACGCGTGGGTGATCTGGAACCTCACCGCGGGCCGCGTGCACGCGACCGATGCGTCGAATGCGTCGCGCACGATGCTCGCCGACATCGCACGTTGCGCGTGGAGCGACGAGCTGTGCGCGCTCTTCCGCGTGCCGCGCGCGATGCTGCCTGAGATCGTCGACAGCGCGGGCGTGATCGGCGCGAGCGACGAGGCGCTGCTTGGCGCGGCGATTCCGATCGCGGGCATCGCGGGCGACCAGCAGGCCGCGCTCTACGGCCAGCGCTGCATGCGCGCGGGCGATGCGAAGTGCACGTTCGGCACGGGGTGCTTTTTGCTCGCGAACGCGGGCGATGTCGCGGTGCCCGCGCCGGACGGACTGCTCACGACGGTCGCGTGGCGCATCGCGGGCCGAATGTCGTATGCGCTCGAAGGCTCGGTCTTCGTCGGTGGAAGCGCGGTGCAATGGCTGCGCGACGGGCTGCGGTTCTTCGACAAGGCGCCGGAGGTCAACGCGCTCGCGGCGAGCGTCCCTGACAGCGGCGGCGTGGTCGTGGTGCCCGCGTTCGCAGGCCTCGGCGCGCCGTGGTGGGATCCGCACGCGCGCGGCGCGGTGCTCGGGCTGACGCGCGGTTCGACCAAGGCGCATTTCGCGCGCGCGACGCTCGAGGGCATCGCGCAGCAGGTCGCGGATCTCGTCGAGGCGATCGAGCAGGGCGGCGTGCGCATCGCGAGCCTGCGCGTCGACGGCGGGGCTGCGGCGAGCGACCTCCTCATGCAGATGCAGGCGGATCTCCTCGGCCGCGCGGTGGTGCGGCCGAAGGTGCTTGAGACGACGGCGATGGGTGCGGCGATGCTCGCGCTGCGTGGGATCTCGGGCGCGGGGCACGGCTCGGCGGACGACGCTGGTTCGGTCGCCGGCGCGATCGACCGCGAGTTCTCCCCCGCGCTTTCGGCCTCCGCGCGCGAAACCTCCCGCACCCGCTGGAAGCGCGCGATCGCTACCGTGCGCGAGTTCGGCAGTCCGTCGGACTCGTGAACCGTCACGCTCGTACGCACGCGGAAATTCCCTCACATGAAGCGCCCCTTCGAACGCTCCGCGCAGATCGCATCGCTTGAATCGCTCGAGTTCGACCTGCTGGTCGTCGGTGGCGGCGCGACGGGCCTCGGCGTCGCGGTCGACGCCGCGCGCCGCGGATACCGCACCGCGCTCATCGAGGCGTCCGACTTTGCCAAGGCGACGAGCTCGCGCAGCACCAAGCTCGTGCACGGCGGCGTGCGCTATCTCGAGCAGATGCACTTCGGTCTCGTGAGCGAGGCGCTCGAGGAGCGCGCGATCCTGTGCGCGAACGCGCCGCATCTCGTGCACGACCTGTGCTTTGTCGTGCCGCGCTACCACTGGTGGGAAGGCCCGTTCTACGGCGCGGGGCTCAAGCTCTACGACGCGCTCGCGGGCAAGCGCAACCTCGGCAAGTGCCGCATGCTGTCGCGCGAGGAGACGATCCGCGCGATTCCCGGCGTGCGCGAGGAGCAGCTCTCGGGCGGCATCGAGTACCACGATGCGCAGTTCGACGACGCGCGCATGGCGCTGGCGCTTGCGCGCACGGCGGCGGCGAACGGCGCGAGCATCGCGAATTTCGTGCGCTGCACAGGGCTCATCAAGGACGACGGCCAGGTCGTCGGCGTCGAGGCGCGCGACATGGAGACGGGCCGCGAGTTCCGCATCCGCGCGTCGATCGTGGTCAACGCGACGGGCGTGTTTGCCGACGAGATCCGCCGCGCCGACGATCCCGCGGCCAAGCAGTCGGTGGCGCCGTCGCGCGGCGTGCACATCGTGCTGCCGCGCGCGTTTCTCCCGTCGGACCACGCGATCATGGTGCCGCACACCGACGATGGCCGCGTGCTCTACGTGATCCCGTGGCACGGGCGCACGCTGCTCGGCACGACCGACACCGAGGTCAAGGACGCCGAGCTCGAGCCGCGCGCGAGCGACGAGGACATCGAGTTCATCATGCGCAACGCGGGGCGCTACCTCGCGCAAGCGCCGACGCGCAGCGACATCCTGTCGGTGTTCGCGGGGCTGCGGCCGCTCGTGCGCCACGACGGCGCTGGCGCGACCAAGCAGATCTCGCGCGAGCACGCGATCGAGGTCTCGAAGAGCGGGCTCGTGACCGTGACCGGCGGCAAGTGGACGACCTACCGCCGCATGGCCGCCGAGGTCGTCGCCGTCGCCGCCGAGACGGCGGGCCTCGAGGTGCGGGTCTCGACCACGGAAACCCTGCACATCCACGGCTACGACGCCAACGCCGGCGTCGAGGCGGGCCTGCCCGACGCGCGCCGCATGTACGGCAGCGACCGCCACGAGCTCGACAAGATCGAGCGCGCCGACCGCCTGCTCTCGGCGCCGATGCACGGAAACCTCGCGGTCACGCAGTCGGAGATCATCTTCGCCGCGCGCAACGAGATGGCGCGCACGGTCGACGACGTGCTTTCGCGGCGCACGCGCTCGATCCTGCTCGACGCGCGTGCGTCGATCGAGATCGCCGACGAGACCGCGCGGCTCATGGGCCGCGAGCTCGGCTGGGACGCGCAGCGCATCGCGGCGAGCGCGGCGGAGTTCAAGGCGATCGCGCGCGGCTATCTGCCCGAAGTTCATGCCTGACTTCCGCGCCTGACGCGCGTGCTACGCTTCGCGTCTCCATGCTGCTTTCCATCATGACCATCACGACGCGCCGCACCGTGGTCCAGCGTGCATCCGCACTCGCAGTCGCGGTTGCTGCCGCGGGGATCGCGTGTTCCGCCAGCGCGCAGGCGCCCGCGCCGCAGGCGGCGCAGCAACAGCAGCAGCCGCAGCAGACGCCGTGGCCGATCCTGCTCGGCTTCCGCACCGCCGCGCTCGAGCGCAGCTGGCCGATCACCGACCAGGTCGTGCTCGTGCCCGATGCGCGCACCTATCTCGACGAGATCTCCAAGTGGAGCGAGCACGCGCACTGGCCCGTGCTGATCGAGGACGACTTCTACGCGCCGCTCTTCGTGCGCGGCTTTGCGCCCAAGCGCGTGGTGCGCCGCGCGTCGGTCGGCGCGATGCCCGCCGACCGCGCCGAGCGCGAGAAGCTCATCTCCGCGAGCGTGGCCGACGCCATCGCCGACGGCGCGGCCGATGTCCTCGGCGCGTGCGTCAAGCGCGCGGTGCCGCCGTCGATGGTCGTGCTCACCGACGCGATGGATCCCGCGTGGACCGCCGCCGCCGCGCTCGCCGCGGGCCGCTGCGGCGCGCTTTCTTTCTCGCATGAAACCTACGGCGTGCCGAGCGCCACGCTCGACGCGGCCGCGTTCAAGCGCCTCGACGACGAGCTCAAGTCCGCCGCCGACCGCACCGCGCTCCAGTGGAAGGGCCTCGGCGACGCGATCGACGCGTTCGTGATCTGCCGCGATGTGCCGTGGAAGGCGACGCCCGACCTGCCGCCCGGCGCGCGCATCGAGTTCAACACGGGGCCGTTCCCGACCAAGCCCGGGCAGCCGATCGCGACGTTCGACGCGCTCGCGCGTCATTCCGACGGCGCGTGGTGGGCGATGGGCAGCGGCATCTTCGGCAGCGAGGTGCGCAGCGCGTACGTCGCGATGAGCTCGCTCTTCGCGCCGCGCACGACCGCGTGGCTCGTGCACACCTACGACGGCGGCGATCCGTGGCAGAAGTACGACATCGCGCCCGCAGCCGAGGCGCTCGAGAAGCAGGGCTTCCTCACGCAGAGCTGGACGCGCGACCGCGCCAACCTCGACGCGTGGCGCATGATCCTGATGGGCGGCTTTGGCGGCGATGTGCTGTTCGTGAACTCGCACGGCGTGTCGAGCCAGTTCGGCCTGCACGCGGGCGGGACCGCGAACGTCGGCGACGTGCCGCTGTTCGACCGGCCGCCGATGGTGCACTTCCTGCATTCGTTCTCGCTCGAGAACCCCAACGTCGACGACTCGGTCGGCGGGCGATTCATCGAGAACGGCGCGTACGCGTACTTCGGCTCGGTGTACGAGCCGCTGCTGCCGGCGTTCACGCCGCCCGGGCTCCTCGCGGCACGCGGCGGCGCGCTCATCCCGTTCCTGATCTCGGCGCGCTCGATGGAAGGGCCGTTCATCCGACCGTGGCGCACATGCGGGTACGGCGATCCGCTCGCGCTGCTCGCGACGCCCGCAAAGCTCGGGCTCGTGCGCGTCGACGCGGGTTCTGGCGACGGGCTCACCGCGCTGCACGCGAGCGCGAACGAGGCGCTCGCGCGGTTCCGCGAAGCGAAGTCGCCGAGCGCGGCTGACGCAGCGACGCTCGCGACGGGGCTCGTCGATGCGATCCGCGACCTCGAGCTCTGCGGCGACGACGACGCGGTGTCGAAGGCGTGGGATCTCGCGCTCACCACCGATCGTGCGGGCGACGCGGCGCGCTACGCGTTGGGCGCGCTCTTCCGCGCGCGCGATGTCGAGCGGTTCGCGGTCGCGTTCGCGAAGTCCACGCACAAGACCGGCGACGAATCCCGCGCCGCGCGCAACATGCTCTGGCATCTCTTCCTGCCGCGGATCGCGACGCTCGAGGACAAGCGCTTTTGCGCGCTGCTCGGGCGCTATCCGCGCGGGCGCGACGCGTCGATCGACCTCGCGATGATCAAGCCGGCCGTGCTGCGCCTGCTCGGCAAGCCCGCGTGGGACACGATCTGCGACGCGGCGATCCGCGAGACGGATCTGCCCATGATCAAGGCGAAGATTGATTCACTTCGTTGAGCTGCCGGCGGGCGCGGGCACGGGCACGGGAGCAGTCGCGGGCGTCGTTGCAGGCTTGTCGCGGAGGCCGCTCTTCTTGAGCTCGCCGCGGGCGCGCTCGATGGTGCCGATCGGCTCGGGCGTGCAGCCGTCGGGCGGGCAGTGCACGGCGGACTTGAGTTCCGCGGCGATCGCGCAACCGAGGCCCGCGAGGCCTTGCGCCGTGGGATGCAGCTCGTCGCGCTGCAGCAGCGGCGCGTCCTTGGTCGACTCGAGCTTGGTGCCGCAGATGTCGATCGCGTGCTTGTCCATGAGGTCGTGCTGGATCTGCGCGAGCGGGAACGGCCGCACATTGGGACGCGCCTTGGCCCACTCCGCGAGTCGCGCGTTGAGCCTGGCGGTCGTCTCAGGCGACGGCACCTGCTGCGGCGAGAGCATCTTGCCGATCGCCCTGTGCATGTCGGGGATGTCGCCGACGATCATCGGAATCGACGCGTCGAACTGCTCGAGCTCCTTGAGCCCGAGCTCGAACTTTCGGATGCGGTCGTCCTCGCTCTTGACCGGCCCGCCGTCGGGCGCGTCGTCGCCGTAGCCGTACCAGAACAGGAAATCGAGCGCGACGACGCAGTCGGGCTTGAAGTCCTTCGCGCGCTTGGCCGCCTTGGCGCCGTTGGCGACCGGCGACATGAAGAAGAATCCGCTCGACATGTCGCTCGTGACCAGCTGCAGCTGAGGGCACGCGAGCTTGACCATGTCGGCAAGCCGAAAGCTGCCCGTGTAGTCGCCATCCGCGCGCTTGTCGTGCATCACGCAGCCGAAGCCCGCCGACGCGCTCGCGCCGATCACGGCCACGCGGATGGGCTTGGGAGCGGCGGCAACAGCGGGGGCGGCGACCTGCGCAAACACCTCAGCTGGCATCGCGAACGCGGACGCAACCACAGACACGGCCAGAACAAGACGGACGACAGAGCGTGACATGCGCATGAAGCCACTCTACGCGCGGAAATCGCTCCGCCACAGGAGACAACGCTCGCGCAGAGAATTTCCGCGCGCCGCGGTGAGGTCTCGCCAGATGTGATTCCGCCAGAGGAAGCGGCCGCAGCCGCGGTGAGGTCTCGCCAGAGGTGATTCCGCCAGAGGAAGCGGCCGCAGCCGCGGTGAGGTCTCGCCAGAGGTGATTCCGCCAGAGGAAGCGTCCGCAGCCGCGACCGCTCAGATACGCCTCAGAGGCCGAGTGCCTTCGCCATCGTCGAGCCGAGGTCGGCCGGGCTCTCCGCCACGGCGATGCCGCAGGCCTTGAGCGCGTCGATCTTCGCCTGCGCCGTGTCGTCGGCGCCGCCGATGATCGCGCCCGCGTGACCCATGCGCTTGCCCTTCGGCGCGGTGCGGCCAGCGATAAAGCCGGCGACCGGCTTCTTCATGTTGGCCTTGATCCACTTGGCGGCCTCGACCTCGTCGGTGCCGCCGATCTCGCCGATCATGACCACGCCGTCGGTCTCGGGATCGTTGTTGAAGAGCTCGAGCGCCTCGATGAATCCGAGGCCGCGCACGGGGTCGCCGCCGATGCCGACGCAGGTCGACTGGCCGATGCCGCGCTGCGAGGTCTGCCAGACGGCTTCATAGGTCAGCGTGCCGGAGCGGCTGACGATGCCGACGGCCTTGCCCGTCTTCGCGTCCTTGCGGTGCGTGTTGATGTAGCCCGGCATGATGCCGATCTTGCAGCCGCCCTCGAACTTCGCGGTCGGGCCTTCGCCCGAGACGCGCTTGCCCGGCGTGATCACGCCGGGGCAGTTGGGTCCGATGAGCGTCGACTTGGGGTACGCCTTGAGCGCTTCCTTGACGCGCACCATGTCGTTGACGGGCACGCCTTCGGTGATCGCGCAGATCACGCGGATGCCCGCGGCCGCAGCCTCGAGGATCGCGTCGGCCGCGCCCGCGGGCGGGACGAAGATCATGGTCGCGTCGGCGCCGGTGGCCTGCACGGCCTGCGCGACGGTGTCGAAGATCGGGAGGCCGTTCGCGTCCTTCTGGCCACCCTTGCCCGGCGTGACTCCGCCGACCATCTTGGTGCCGTAGTCGAAGCAGCCCTTGGTGTGCGAGGCGCCCGCGCTGCCGGTGATGCCCTGGCAGATGACTTTGGTGTTTCCGTCGACGAGAATGGCCATAGGGGGGGAGAGGATACACGACCTGCCCCTTCGCCGCAGCCGCTAAACTCGCGCGCCTATGGCACGAACCGCCGCCCCCAAGAAGTTGTCCACGAAGTCGTCCACGAAGTCGTCCACGAAGCCGTCCGCCAAGCCGTCCACGCAGCGCAAGCCCGCCAAGAAGCCCCTCACCTACGCCGCCGCCGGCGTCGACATCGACGCGGGCGACGAGGTCGTCGACCGCATCAAGCCGATCGTGCGCCGGACGTACTCTCCGCGGGTCCTCGGCCTGCACGGCGCGTTCGCGGGCATGTTCAAGCTCAACGGCGCGGGTCGCAAGTACAAGGACCCCGTCCTGGTTGCGTGCACCGACGGCGTCGGCACCAAGGTCAAGCTGGCGGCGGAGTTCAAGATCTACGACCGCGTCGGCATCGACTGCGTCGCGATGAATGTGAACGACCTCATCGTGCAGGGCGCGGAGCCGCTGTTCTTCCTCGACTACCTCGGCCTGTCCAAGCTCGATCCCGTCGACACCACCGCGATGATCGCGGGCGTGGCCAAGGGCTGCGAGATCGCCGGCTGCGCGCTCATCGGCGGCGAGTGCGCCGAGATGCCCGACATCTACGCGCCGGGCGACTTCGATGTCGCGGGCTTCTGCGTCGGCGTCGTCGAGAACGCGCGCACCAAGTCGCAGCCCAAGGTCAAGGACGGCGATGTGATCATCGGCCTGCCTTCGAGCGGCGTGCATTCCAACGGCTACACGCTCGTGCGCCGCATCGTCAAGGACGCGAAGCTCAGCTACACCAAGAAGTACGCCGAGCTCGGCGGCCAGCGGCTCATCGACGTGCTCCTCGAGCCGACGCGCATCTACGCGAAGGAGATCATCGGTCTCCTCAACAGCCTCGAGAAGTCGCACGGCACGAAGAAGCCCGCGATCAGCGGCATGGCGCACATCACCGGCGGCGGCCTGCCCGGCAACGTCTGCCGCGCGCTCGGCAACGACGTCGACGCGGTGATCTACACCAAGTCGTGGGACGCGAACCCGATCTTCCCGTTCCTGCAGAAGCACGGCGGCGTGGAGACTTCGGAGATGTACCGCGTGTTCAACATGGGCATCGGCTACACGATCATCGTGCGGCCCGATGCGGCCGCGGCCGTTCTCAAGGCGCTCAAGAAGCTCGGCGAGAAGCCGATGCTGATCGGCGTGATCGAGAAGGGCAAGGGCGACGTGCGGATGGTGTGAGTGGATCCCGTCGGTTCGACGGAGATCGTCCTCATCGGGGTGCCCTCTGTCCGGCCAGTCGTGAGACGCGTTGTTCACGTTGAACGTCACGGCCGAGACGGAGGGTGGGGGTGAGGTGACTGGAGAGCCGAGTCGACTCGGTTCGTGAGTCTCCTGACGCCCACCCTCAGGCTTCGCCGGTGGTGTCCAGCGAACATCGACGTCGTTCGACTCGGCGGCCTGAGGGCACCCGTTCGTTCCACGTTCGATGTCGTTCAAGCTGGTGGCCTGACGGGTCCCGTCGTGTCGACGGAGATCGTCCTCATCGGGGTGCCCTCTGTCCGGCCAGTCGTGGGGTGTGGTGTTCACGCCAACCGTCACGGCCGAGACGGAGGGTGGGGGTGAGGTGACTCGAATGCCGAGTCGACTCGGCTCGTGAGTCTCCTGACGCCCACCCTCAGGCTTCGCCGCTGTTGTCCAGCGAACATCGACGCCGTCCGACTCGGCGGCCTGAGGGCACCCGTTCGTTCCACGTTCGATGTCGTTCAAACTGGTGGCCTGACGGGTCCCGTCGGTTCGACGGAGATCGTCCTCATCAGGGTGGGGTGAGGTGACTCGAATGCCGAGTCGACTCGGCGGTTTCCGAGCACCCGTCCCTCACGCATCCCAACGCCGGTCGCGCTTCTTCTCGCCTTCGCGCTTCTTCGCCTCGATGCGGCGTTCGACGCTGCCGCGCGTCGGCTTGGTCTTGCGGCGGACCTTCGGCTTCTTGGCGGCCATCGACACGAGCGTCTTGAGCCGCGTCATGCACGCCTCGCGGTTGTCGGCCTGCGAGCGCGTCGAGTGATCGCTGATGAGCAGCGCTTCGTCGGCGCCGTCGCCGACCACATGCGAGCCCGCCACCGCGCGCAACCGCGCGAATCCCGCGTCATCGAGCCCGAAGATGTCGCTGAACAGCACGCGCAGCTGCGCCTTGGTGCTGGTCTTGTTCACATGCTGGCCGCCGGGGCCGCTGCCGCGCACGAAGGTGAAGTCGAGCGCCGACTCCGCCACGCCGCATCCGCCACCGAGACGCACGACGCTGCCCGAAGGCTGCGGCTTGCGCGGAGGTTCGTGGTTGGCTCGTGGGTCCGGCTGCTGCATGCGTCAGAACTCCGTGCTTAGAACTCCGTGCTTAGAACTCCAGCTTGATGCCCGCCCGCAAACCCTGCAGGCTGCCCGTCAGCGAGAGTTCCTCGGCATCCGCAGAGAGTCCGATGAGGCGATAGCCAAAGTACGCCGCGCATTGCGGCGAAAACCACGCGGTCGCGTCGGCCTCGATGTGCGACGCGGTGCCCATGCTGCTGTCGCCCGAGCCCATCGGCATCGCGAGTCCCGCCTGCGCCTTGCCGCAGATCTCCATGCGGCGCACGAGCGGAAAGCTCTCGCGCGTGTCGAATCCGACGCGCACGCCGATGCCGAGTTCAAGCGTGAGGAACGCCTCGTTCGCGGTCGTCGAGTCGCTCGTCGTCGTGTCGACGATGTCGCGCGCCATCGACTGGATGTCTGCCGAAACCGTCGTGAACACCGAGAAATCCGTGTTGTTCGCCGGCGCCTTCCAGCCTTCGCGCGCGTCGCTCCACATCATGGGGCGCTCGGCGTTGGGGCGGTAGAAGTCGTACAGCAGCTCGCCGCCAAAGCCCCACCACGAGAACGACGAGTGGAACGCGTCGCCTTGATTCACCGTGATTCCGCCGAGCGTGAACGCCTCGCTCGCGTCGGTCGCGCCCGTCGTCGAGAACGCGAATCCGCGCACGGAGAACGCGATGCGGTCGCTGCGGAAACCGAGCGTGCCGCCAAACGACGGCGTCGAGTCATGCACGTCGACCGTGCGCACATCGACATCCGCGCCATTGTCGGTGAAGTGTCCCTCGAGCCGAGGCAGCCAGAAGTCCGCCGAGACGTCGAGCTTGAACGGCGCAGGCTCGGGCACCGCGTTGGCGGCGGCCTGCGCGTCGGAAGCGGAGATTGCAGCGGCGAGAGCGAGCGTACCTGCGTCCATCCGCGCAGCGTATCAGCGCTTGCGCATCTCGATCACCGCGATCTCGGGCGGGCAGTTCACCCGAAGCGGGAACCACGCGCCCACGCCGTTGGTCACGTAGAGATGCGCGTCGTCGCGCTGGTAGTGGCCCGCCGAAAGCCGCTGCGTGAACACGAGGTTGTGCCTGCGGTTTCCGCGGCGCGCGACCTGCCCGCCGTGCGTGTGGCCCGAGAGCGTGAGCGGGATGCCGCGTTCTTCGGCAGCGACGAACGCCTTGGGATTGTGCGCCAGGAAGAGATCCGCGCGGCCCGCCCCGCACTTTCGCAGGCGATCCGCGCAGCCGGGGATCGACTTCGACCAGTCGATGCCGGCGACGAGCAGCCCGTCGCGGCCGCCCGCGCGGATCGACTCGTCGACCAGCGCGGTCAGCCCCGCCTCGCGCGCGCACTTGACGATCTGCCGCGGATGATCGAGGTGGTCGTGGTTGCCGAGCACGACGAACACGCCGAGCTGCGCCTTGAGGAGCGCGAGCCGCTCGAACAGCAGCGGGGCTTCCGCCGCCGAGAGATCGACGAGGTCGCCCGTGATCGCGATCAGGTCGGCCTTGACCGCGCGCACCGCGTCGACGGCCTGCATGAGCCGCTCCTCGCCGAGCAAGTGGCCGAAGTGGATGTCGGAGAGATGCGCGATCCGCAGCCCGTCGAACGCCGCGGGCCAGTTCGCGCTGGCGAAGCAGAGTTCCTTGAGCTCGATCGGCTGCGCGACGTGCCGCGCCTTGAGCCGGCCGCCCATGAGCGCGTCGGGCAGCTTGGTGAGCACCGCATTGCGCACCGTGGCGGTGTGGTACGCGAGCTTGCGGCGGCGCTTCTTCGCGGGCTCGCTCTTCTCAGGCTCGCTCATGCGCGATCGGCCTCCGCGCACAGCAGCGTCGTGAACGCCGCCACATGCGCGCGCGTGGTCGCAAGCGCGCCGATCGACACGCGCAGCACGAGCTTGCCGTGGAACCTGCAGTGCGACACGAGGAAACGCCCGTCGCGGTTGACCGCGTCGATCAGCCGCTGCGTCGCGTCGTCGCCGTCCTTGTGCGCGATGCACACGAGGTTGAGCGGCGGATCGACCACGAGCGCGAGCTTCGCGTGCGCCTTCGCGCGCGCCGCGAGATCCTGCGCCATCTCGACATGCTCGCGCACGAGCGCGCGCATGCCGCCGATGCCGAACGACCGCAGCACGAACCACAGCTTGAGCGCGCGGAACCGCCTCCCGAGCGGGACCTGCCAGTCGCGGTAGTCGATCACCTTGCCCGATTCCGTCGCGGAATTGCGCAGGTATTCGGGCAGCACGCTCAGCGCGCGCACGAGCTCCGCGCGGTTCGCAACCCACAGCACGTCGCAGTCGAAGTTGACCGGCATCCACTTGTGCGGGTTGAAGCACCAGCTGTCGGCGAACTCCGCGCCCGTGTTGACGAAGCGGAACTCCTCGCAGAACGCCGCGGTGCCGCTCATCGCCGCGTCGACGTGCAGCCAGATCCTGTGCGCGTTGCACACTTTCGCGATCGTCGCGACGGGATCGATCGCGTTCACGCCCGTCGTGCCGACCGTCGCCGACACGAACGCGGGCAGATGCCCGAGGTTTCGGTCGCGCACGATCTCCTGCTCGAGGATGTCGACGCGCATCGCGCCCCTCTCGTCGACGGGAATCAGCCTCACGAATTCCTTGCCGATGCCCGCGATGCGCGCGGCCTTCTCGATCGATGAATGCGCCTGGTCGCTCGTGTAGCACACGATCGCGCGTCCGCCCGCGCCGAGGCCGTGCGCGTCGCTCGCGAACTCCGTCGCACGCTCGCGCGCAGCGACCATCGCCACGAGCGCCGCGGAACTCGCGGTGTCCTGCAGCACGCCGCCGCCGGCCGTCGTCGAGAGAAACCCGCGCGGCAGTCCCAGCGCGTGCACGAGCCAGTCGAGCACCTGCGTCTCGATCTCCGTGCACGCGGGGCTCGTCGACCACAGCATGCCCTGCACGCCGAGACCCGCGCTCGCGAGCTCGCCGAGGATCGACTCGTAGCTCGAGTTCGCGGGGAAGTATGCGAACCAGCCCGGATGCTGCCAATGGACGATGCCCGGCATCACCACGCGGTTGAGGTCCTCGAGGATCGCAGTCATCGGCTCGCCGCGCTCCGGCGCGCGCTCGGGCAGCATCGCGCGGATCGCGCCAGGCGCAGGCAGATGCGCGACCGGCCGCGACGCGATGTTCTCGCGGTAGTCCGCGATCCAGTCGATCAGCGCATGCCCCGCGCGGCGGAACGCCTCGGCATCGATCGGACCGTGCGGCGCATGCGGATGCGCATGGACATTCGGAGTCGACGACGATGAAGATGGATGCGGCGCCGTGGTCATGATGGGGAGCGTAGCCCCATCCGATACGCTCCGCGCATGCGGAAAGCGCCTGAGTCCCTTCTGTCCGACCGGCTTGCGCTTCGGCGTCATGTCGATGCGGACATCCCCGCGATGGTCCCCGCCATCGGGGATTTCGAAGTCGCGCGCAACCTCAAGCGCGTGCCGTATCCGTACACCGACGACGATGCCCGCGCATTCCTCCGCATGGCCGACGAGGGTTGGTCGGCGGGAACGTTCTTCGCGTTTGCGATCGAGCACCGTGCGAGCGCTCGTCTGATCGGAGGCATCGGCTGCGTGATCGGTGGCGATGAGGCGGCCGCTTCGCAGGTCGCGGCCTGCGGCTACTGGCTCGCGCGCAGCGAGTGGGGGCGCGGCTACGGACGCGAGGCGCTGGCGCGGCTCGTGCGCTTTGCGTTCCACGAGCTCGACCCGCCGCTCGCGCGGCTCGAGGCGAACGCGCACGCGGGCAACATCGCGTCGCAGCGCGTGCTCATCGCGTGCGGCTTCGAGCAAGCCGGCGAGTGCGTCGAGACCTGCGCAGCGACGGGACAAGCCGTGCGCGCGCTCCGGTTCGAGCTGCGCGCCTGACCGTCGTCAGCTTGCGACCAGCTCGCGGTCGACCTCGGTCGCGAGCTCGTGCATCAGGCCCGACGACAGCTCGAAGCGCAGCCCCGCCGTGCGGAAGAGCTCGGGCAGCGGCCGCGATCCGCCGAGCGCGAGGCCCTTGCGGTAGTTCGCGAGCGCCAGCTTCTGGTCGCGGCGCGCGTTCATCCACATCTGGATCGCGCCCGTCTCGGCGATGCCGTACTCGATGTAGTAGAACGGCATGCCGAAGAGATGCAGCTGCCGCTGCCACGACGCGTCGCGCGCGTCCTCGAAGCCGGCCCACGCGATGTCGTTGCCGAACCGCGCCGTGAGTCCGCGCCACGCCTCGGTGCGCTGCGCGCGCGTGTGGCCGGGATTCGTGTAGATCCAGTGCTGGAACGCGTCGATCGTCGCGATCCAGGTCATGATCGTCGGGAACTTCTCAAGCCGCTCGCGCAGCGCGCGCTTGCACTCGTCCTGCGAGTAGAACTCGTGGTGATACGGCAGCGTGAGCAGCTCCATCGACATCGACGCGACCTCCGCGAACTCGGTCGGCGAGTTGCGGTACTCGACCAGCGGATCTTCCTTCGACAGGATCGAGTGGAACGCGTGGCCCGCCTCGTGCACCATCGTCACGAGGTCGCGGTGCATGCCCGCGGCGTTCATGAAGATGAACGGCGTGCGCGAATACTGGCGCTGGTACTGGTAGCCGCCCGGCGCCTTGCCAGGCCGCGACTCGAGGTCGAGGCAGTCGCCCGTGCGCATCGTGTCGAACATCTCGCCGAGCCCGCCGCCCATCGCATGGAACATGCGCGAGCAGCCGTCGACGAGCTGCTGCGCGTTCTCGAACGGACGCAGCGGCTTGCGGCCCTTCACATCGACCGCGAGATCCCACGGACGCAGCGGCGTGATGCCGAGGTCGTTCGCGCGCTCGCGGTCGAGGCGGCGCTGCATCGGCACGAGGTGCTGCTCGATCGACGCATGCATCGCCATGCAGTCGGCCGGCGTGTAGTCGAAGCGCTTGAAGCGGCGGTGCTGGAAATCGCGGAAGTTCGGGAATCCCGCGTTGAGCGCCATCTGGTGGCGCAGCGCGATCATGCGGTCGAAGATCTCGTCGATCGCGTCGCGGTCCTGCAGGCGACGCTCGTTGATCGCGCGCCAGGCGCTCTCGCGCACCGCGCGGTCGCTCTCCTCGAGATAGCGGCCCATCTGCGGCATCGTGCGCGTCTTGCCGTCGAACTCGACGGACATGCGGCCGATGGTCTGGTTGTACTTCTGGTCGAGCTCGGCGAGCTCGGTCTCGAGCGGGATGTTCGCCTCGCGGAACAGCTCGATGTCCACGCGCAGTCCGCGCAGCAGCACCTCGTAGCGCGCCTTCGGCAGCGCGTCGGCGTGCGGGTTGGTCGCGATCTTCTTGTCGAGCGCGCTCGAGACGGGCTTGAGCTTCGGGTCGACGTCGCGCACGAAGCCGAGATACGCGTTCTCCGCGTTCTTGTCCTCGGTGTTGCGCGTGGTCGCGATGTAGAGGTTCGCGGTGCACTCGGCGACGAGCGCGTCGAGGTCGCTGCGGTCGAGGATGAGCTGCTCGAGCTCGTCCGCATTCGCGATCGTTCGCGAAAGCAACTCGTTGTAGTGGGGCTCCAGCGCCGCGAAGTTGGTGGCGTCGAGATTCGAAGGCGCGTAGGGTCGAGGAGCGGCCATAGTTGGTTGAGTCTACAGAATTTCACGGTAATTCGGCACCCGCACAGCCAGAAGCCGCGCGAGGTCGCGATATCTTCGCGCCATGCCGTCCGTGGTCCAGGCGTTCGCGCCCTCGAAGGTCAACCTCGCACTCTCGGTCGGCGCGCCCGACGCGAGCGGCATGCACCCGCTTGCATCCTGGATGGTCACGACGCGGTTTGGCGACGATTTGACGCTGAAAAGGCTGCTTCCGGGCACGCCGTCGCGGTACGCGATCGAGTGGCACGGGGACGCGCCGCGCAAATCTGACATCGATTGGAAAATTTCCAAAGACCTCGCCGTTCGCGCGCACCTCGCGCTCGAGCAGAAGCTCGGTCGCGAACTCCCCGTGCAAATGCGGCTGCAGAAGCGCATTCCCGTCGGCGGCGGGCTCGGCGGCGGCTCGTCCGACGCAGGCGCGATGCTCCGCGCGCTCGACGCGCTGTTCGACCTGCGGCTGCGGCCGGACTTCCTCGAGCACATCGCGCAGCCGCTTGGCAGCGACGTGCCGTTTCTCGTGCGCGGTGGCAGCGCGATCGTCGAGGGACTCGGCGAGCGGATCTCCCGCGCGGCCGATCACCGCGCGCATCTCGTGCTCGCGTTTCCCGACATCCAGTGCCCGACCGGTCCCGTCTACAAGACCTTCGATGCGCTGCGCGGCCCCGACGCGCGGGTCGACGCCGACCGCGTGCGCGGACTCGCCGAGTCGGGCGCGAACGCCGACAATCCGTTCAACGACCTCGCCGCCGCCGCATGCGCGATCGCGCCGCAACTGGCCGAACTGCGCGCACAAGTCGAAGCGCTCGCGCGCCAGCCCGTCCATGTGAGCGGCTCGGGATCGACGCTCTTTCTCGTGTGCGACGACAGTTTCCACGCCGAGGCGCTCGCGGGATCGATCGAGATGAAGTTCGGGATTCCCGCGGTTTCCACGGTGACCGCGCCTCCGCCGCCCGAAGACGTCGACGGCGAGCCGCGCATGATGGAGTCGCCCGCGGAAGAGGATTGAGCGGTCGCACGGTTGCTGCGCCTCCCATGAATCGCCCCTAGACTGCGCTCCCATGCTCTGGCAGCCCTCACTTCCGCAGCGCTACCTCGACGCGACCGAGGACCAACTCGCGAACGCCATCGCCGCGCGCCGCAAGGAACTCGGCTCCAAGCTGCTGATCCTCGGCCACCACTACCAGCAGGACGCCGTCATCCAGCACGCCGACCTGATCGGCGACAGCCTCAAGCTCTCGCAGATGGCCGCCGCCGAAGCACCCAAGCGCGGCGCGAAGTTCATCGTCTTCTGCGGCGTGCACTTCATGGCCGAGACCGCGGACATCCTCACCGCCGACGACGTCGAGGTGATCCTGCCCGATCTCTCCGCTGGCTGCTCGATGGCCGACATGGCCGGCTACGAGGACACCGTCGACGCGTGGGAGGCGATACACGCCGCGATCGGCAGCAAGAAGCAGCGCGTCATCCCGATCACCTACGTGAACTCCACGGCGGCGATCAAGGCGTTCGTCGGCCAGCATGGCGGCGCGTGCTGCACGAGCTCGAACGCCAAGCGCGTGTTCGAGTGGGCCATCAAGGGCGGCGACCAGCCGATCGCCAAGGGCGAGGAGATCAAGATCCTCTTCCTGCCCGACCAGCACCTCGGCCGAAACACCGCGAAATCGCACGGTTTCGTGACCGAGATCGACGCGCTCGCCAAGGGCGCGCCCGACGCGCAGTGCGCGCTCTGGAATCCCAAGCTCGAGAACGGCGGCCTCACGCCCGCGCAGATCCGCGACGCCAAGGTCCTGCTCTGGGCCGGCCACTGCAGCGTGCACAAGCTCTTCCGTCCCGAGCACGTCGCCGCGGCGCACAAGGACAAGCGCACCGTGCTCGTGCATCCCGAGTGCGCGCAGGAGGTCGTCGACATCTCCGACCTCGCGGGCTCGACGGAGTTCATCATCGACACCATCGAAAGCGCCGCGCCAGGCACCAGCTGGGCCGTCGGCACCGAGGTGCACCTCGTCAACCGCATCGCGCGCCGCGCGGCCGATCGCGAGGTCAATGTGCGCATCCTCAGCGATTGCCAGTGCCTGTGCACCACGATGTACCGCATCGACCAGGCGCACATGTCGTGGTGCCTCGATCAGCTCGCGGCCGGCAAGGTCGTCAATCGCATCGCCGTGCACCCCGAGGCCAAGCGCCTCGCCAAGCTGGCGCTTGAGCGCATGCTGCGGCTGTCGCCGACGCGCGGCGTGCCGGTCGCGGTGGACTGAGGCGTGGCTGAGCGGTCGCAGCTGCGGCTTCGTAGTTTGAGCGGTCGCAGCTGCGGCTGCTTCCTTTGGTGGGTGTGACCGTTTTCGAGGCTGCGCGCTGGCCGCGCGTGGCATCGCGTCTCGATCCCTGTTCCGCGGTGGAATCGCCGCGCGCCGCGCAACGACGGTCCGACTCGCTGCTACCGTCCCGCGCTCGAGTCCAAACATGCGTCGCAAGAAGAAGATCCTCATCGCCGTCGGTTCGTCGCTCGCGTTCGTCAGCCTCCTCGTGCTGCTCGCGCCCACGCTGCTTTCGGGCTACGCACGCGGCGTGGTCGAGGAGCAGGTCGGCGCGCGCGTCAACGGCACCGTCAAGCTCAAGGCGCTCGAGCTCTCGTGGTTCTCCGGCCAGCGCGTGGACGGGCTTGCGATCGATGGCGGCGCGGATGTCGGCCAGATCAGCGTTTCCGCGGGCGTTTCCGAAGGTCTGCTCGCGCTCGCGCGTGGCTCGGACATCACGCTCAAGCTCGAGGGTTCCGCAGCGACCGTGTTCGACAAGGAGGGCAAGGTCGGGCTTGCGAAGCTTGCCAAGGCTTCTTCTGGGGTCTCTTCTGGGGTCTCGTCGGCCGCCTCGTCTCCCGCGCCCGCTGCCGCGCAAACCGCAGGAAATCCGCTGGGAACGCGCAAGCTCAAGATCGAGCTCGCGGGACTCGACTTCGCCGCGACCGGTCCCGACGGCGCGGCGTACGCGCTGCAGAAGCTCGACGGCGACATCGAGCTCGCGGGCGCGGACCTCTCGGTCGCGCTCGACGCCGTCACCAAGGCCTCGGGCCGCGAAGGCGAACTTTCGATCGACGCCAAGGCCGCGCTCGCGTTCGCCAACGGCGGCGTTGACATCGCCGCGACCAGCGGAACCGCCACGATTTCCGCCAGCAAGATCGCTTGGCCGACCGCCGCGGGCGAACTCAACGTGAGTTCTCTCCGCGTCGATGCCGCGAAGTCGAAGCAGGGCGACGTCACGCTCAAGGCCGACGTCGCCGCGCGCGTGGCCGCAAGCAGCGAGGCGACCGTGCACGCCGACATCGCGCTCGGCTCGCCGTTCGACGCGAGCGGCAAGTTCACGCTCGATCCTGCGACCGTCACCGCGACGGTCGAGGCGCGCGCGGTTCCGCTCGGCGCATTCCAGGCGTTTGCGCCTGAAATCGCGCCCGGCACCAAGCTCGATTTCGCCAAGGACATCGGCGACACCGCCGATCTCCCGATCGTCAAGCGCCAGGGCGACGGCGCGCGCATCGCCCTCGATGCGCGGCAGATCAAGTGCACGTTCGACGGCGCCGTCGCCACCGACGGCTCGAGCGTCAACGGTGGAACGCTCGCGTTGCACGCGTCGCTCCGCCCCGAGTTGCTCAAGGCCTTCGGCCTCGTCGACGCGAACGCGCTCGCCATCAACGTGAACGGCGACAAGGTCGCGTGGAAGAAGGGCGACGACGCCGTGCGTTCCGTCGGCGGAACCTACGCCGTCGAGCTCGCCGCGCCGTTTGACTTCCGCATGGACGCCGATCCCGTGCGTCTGCACGCCGACAAGCTGAAGGTGAGCTTTGCCAAGGAACTCGGCGCGCCCGCCGGCGCGCTCTCGCTGGAAACCGCGCTGCGCTGCGGCGAAACCGGCACGACCACCGCATCGCTGCGCGGCAACGTCGACCTCGCGTCGAAGGCGTTGCTCGACGCGACGCTCGAAGCGAACGCAAAGATCGATCCCGCGTTCCTCGAGCGCGTGACCAGCGGCAATGTCGTCGTGAGCCGCACGGGCGCCTCGCTCGCCGTCTCGGTGACCGAGTTCGCGTACATCCCGAGCGACGAATTCAGCGGCATTCGCGCGGTCGTCGGCCGCGCGCGCGCGGAGCTTTCCGGCGCGGTCGCCGTCAACGGCGGCGGCGCGTCCGCGGTCGTCAACGACGTGCGCCTCGACGTGCTGTTCCCGCGCGGCGGCAAGCCGGGAACGCTCGACCTCGGCGCCAAGATCGACGGCGCGCAGACGCGCGTGCAGCAGCAGTTCGGCCCGCTCGCCGCGGGTCCGCTCGATCTCAACGCGCTCAAGCTGTCGGGAACGGTCGACATCAACGGCGTCGATCCCGCGATGATCGCGCGCCTCGCGCCGTCGGCGGCTGGCAAGGTCGGCCTTCTCGGCCGCGGCCCGATGCGGCTCGAGATCCGCGACCGCAGCGAAGGCCGCGCGATGCTCGCCGACTTCGTGCTCGACGCGACCGCGGTCGATGCATCGGGCGCCGTGCGCTATGAAGCCGACGCGATTTCCGCGAGCAACATCGCCGTCGACGCGACGCTCACCGCCGAAGGCCTCGCATCGCTCGAGCTCGGCGACAAGACCGAGATCGAGCCTGGCGCGACCGTTGGCTTGCGCGTTCCGATGCTCGCGCTCGCGCGCACGGAGAGCAGCAAGGACGGCGCAAAGACCTCTGCATGGTCGCCCTCGGGCGATCTCGCGCTGCGCGCCGTCGTGCAGAACTTCCGCGTCCTCCGCGCGCCCGGACTCAGCGCGCCGATCGGCATCGCCAAGCTCGACGCGAGCGCGAGCTACGCCTTCAAGGACGAGCGCGCGACCGCCAACGGCAAGGCCTCGCTCGGCGGCGGCGGCACCGCAGGCGACCTCGGCTTCGGCATCGTGTGGAAGAAGCCCGCCGAGGCCAAGCTCTTCGGCGGCGTCGAAGGCGACATCACGCTCGACAAGTTCGACCTCGCGCGCTTCGAGCCGAGCTTTGGCCTCGAGGCGGGCGCGTACTCAGGCATGCTCGGCGGACCTGGATCCGCGCGCATCACCCTCTCCGAGAACGGCGAGCCCAAGGCCGCGATCACGCTCGATTTCCCCAAGACCAAGGGTGCGATCGAACTGCGCGCGCCCGAGCAGGGCGGCAAGCGCGTCGCGCAAGTCAGCGGTCGCCTGACCGCGGACATCGACGCCGACACCGTCGGCAAGCTCGCAGGCATGGCCCGCGACGCCAAGCGCCGCGTGACCGCGCCGGTCTCGGCCGAACTCAAGATCGCCTCCGCATCGGTCCCGCTCGACAGCGCGATGAAGCCGCTCCTCGCCGACGGCGCGATGGACATCTCCGGCTCGCTCTCCCCGCTCGCGCTCGAGATCGTCGACGCCGCCGGCGCGAAGAGCACCGTCTCGAGCGGCGCACTCGCGCTCACCATCAAGAGCACGCGCCTCGCCGACGAAGTCGCGGTGCGCGTGACCAGCAAGGCCACCGACGCCGCTGCGGGCACGCTCGATGTCGACGCGCACGTCCGCGGCGCTGTCCCAAACAAGTCCGATGCCAAGTCCGACGCGAAGGGCGACGCGAAGGCGAACCCCGTGCTCGACGCCAAGGTCACCGCGGTCAAGTTCCCCTCTGCAACCGTCGACGCGCTCGCCGCGACCGGCGGCGCCGTGCAGAAGTACGTCGGCGATGCGATCGACGCGCGCATCGAAGCGCGCGAACTCTCCGCGTCCTCAGGCGCGCTCTCCGCGTCGGTCAGCTCGAAGTTCGCAACGCTCGAAGCGCCCGCGATCGCGCTGCGCGACGGTTTCCTCAGCGTTTCCAGCGAGAAGCCGATCAGCGCGACCTTCGCGCTCTCGCCCGCGGTCAAGCAGGAACTCCTCGCGACCATCAACCCCGTGTTCTCCGACATCACCACCGGCGCGCCTGCCAAGTTCACGCTGTCGTCGATGTCGTGGCCGCTCGACGGCGACAAGAGCAAGTTCGACGCCGCGTTCACGCTCGAGACCGGCGAGGTGCGCCTCGCGAATTCAGGCGGCGTGTCGGGAATGCTCTCCTTCGTCGGCGCCGGCCGCACCGACGGCCTCGAGGCGCTGCTCGATCCGCTGCGCGCGACCGTCAAGAAGGGCCGCCTGACCTACGAGCAGTTCGCGCTCCACGCGGGCAAGACCGCGCAGAACACCTGGCGCAACTCGCTGCTCTTCAAGGGCGACATCGACCTCGCCGCCAAGCCGATGCGCGTCAACGCGATCGACACGGTGATGCCGCTCAGCGATGTCGCCAACTGGTCCAAGGACGCGCGCAACCTCCTCGACTCGCTCGCAGCCGCGAGCCCCGAGCTGGTCAAGTCGCTCGCCGTCGGCGTCGAGCTCAGCGGCCCGCTGTTCGATGTCGCAGGCAAGTCGGTGCCGCTCTCGCGCAAGCTCAAGCTGCCCGACATCGGCACGATCCTCAAGGACAACCCCGGCGCGATCCTCGACGCCGCAGGCAGCGTGTTCGACGCGATCAAGGGCAACAAGAAGAAGAATGAGCCCGCGCCGCCGCCCGCGCCACGCAACAACTGAGGCGTGACCGGGCGAACGACATCCGCCCACCGCCAAGCGGTGGTGTGGCGCGTTCGGAAACAGCGGGTTTACATGGGCTTTTCGCCCACCGTCTCGTCGAACACCTGGAGCAGCTTCGACTTGTCGAAGATCAGCTCCTGGCGCGAAAGACCGGTGATCTCGTAGTGCGGCGTGAGCTCGATCGCGTCGACCGGGCACGCTTCCTCGCACATGCCGCAGTAGATGCAGCGAAGCTCGTCGATGTCGAACTGCTTCGGGTACTTCTCGCGGTCTTCCCACGGGCTCTCGTCGGCCACGATGTGGATGCAGTTCGCGGGGCACGCCGTCGCGCACATGAAGCACGCCACGCAGCGCACGCGGCCGTCCTCGTCCTTGTTCAGGCGGTGCACGCCACGGAAGTAGGGGCGGTACTGGCCGCCTTCCTCGACCGGACGGTCGTCGCGCTTCTGCTCGGGGTACTGGAGCACCCAGATGTTCTTCTTGTTCGTGCCGCCACGGCCGATGTTCTCGAAGCAGTGGCGGAGCGTGGTGCCGAGACCCTTGAAGATCGTGGGCAGCAGGAGGCTCTCGCCGCGGGTGAGGCGGGTCGGGGTCACATCGATGACGTCTTCGTCGCGAATGGCCATGGGGTCGGGATGGTACGGTGTAGGCGTGAAGGACGAAAGCCGCTCGCATCCGACCTCAGGCACCTCTTCGCAGCCGCGCAAGACCAAGCCGTTCTTCTCGACGGTCGACGCGTCGCTGCTTGGGCTCGGTACCCAGATGATGAGCGAGGTGATCGCGGGTGTCCTGCTCGGCTACGGCATCGACTACATCCTCGGCACCCGCAACCGCTGGATCGTGGTCGGCTCGATCGCCGGAGTGGTCGTCGCGATGGCGACCGTGCTGCGGATGGCGATGCGCCCGCCGGCCGGCAAGTCGACCAGCAAATCCCCGGGGGCCAAATCCCCGGGGGCCAAATCCCTCGGTCCCGACGCCGACGCAGACGCAGACAAGCGAGACCAGCCATGACCGACACCCCCCAAAGCCCGCTCAAGCTTCAGACCTACCCGACCGGCCGACTGCTCGGAGCCATCGGATGGAGCGCGCTCGCGCTCTTCGCGGTCTGGACTGGGCTGCGGTACGCCGCCGACCTCGATGTGGCGATCTATCGCGGCGGCGTTATCGGGCTGTTTGCGGCCACCCTCGCCCACTTGGCGGGCACGACGGTCGGCGCCGCGCTCGCACCAGCCAAGGGTTCGTCGGCGGCCTACCTCGCCTCGACGGTTGCGCGCTTCATGCTCACTCCTGTCTTGGCGGTTTCGTTATACTTTCTCCTCCTCGCGAAGCCCCAACCCGTCCTGGTTGGTGCTGCCGTGGGGTATCTCCTGATCCTGGTCGCCGACATCGGAACCATGTTCAAGGCGATGCAGACCAGCCGTTGATGCACGCTTCGATTTGCTTCTAGCAAGGCAAAACCAAGCAAAATCAACCGGCTCCGCACGCACGCGGTGCCGTGAAGCAGCAGACGAACCAAGCGACTTCGTGAAGGTTTTCACGAATCGAGCAGCAGAAGAGCATCCATGAGCCTCTCACTCAGCCTTCTCAATCTCTCCGACCTCGCGATGTCGAGCGTTCTCGCCTCGGGTGGAAACCCGATCGAGCACGTCGTCGACAAGGACCTCCACGGCGTCGAGGTGAGCGGCATGAAGGTCGCCCTCAGCGCGGTCTCGCTCATCGGCGGCGCGATCCTGATCTTCGTCGTCCTTCTGATGGCGTCGAAGCAGATCCAGACCGGTCCCGCGAGCATGGGGACCGACCGCTACGTCACCAAGGGCCGCCTCGCGCAGCTCGTCGAGGTGCTCGTGCAGGGCCTGCGCGACGGCGTGATCGAGCCGCTCCTCGGCAAGGAAACGACCCGTCGCTTCCTCCCGTTCCTTCTCACGCTGTTCTTCTTCATCCTGACGCTGAACCTCTTCGGCATGATCCCGTTCGCGGATCTCCAGGAGTTCGTCATGACCATGATGGGTCACGAGCACGAGCTTCCGGCCGGTGAGACGCCCGTCTTCTTCGGCGGCACCGCGACGGCGAGCATCGCCGTCACCGCGGGTCTTGCGACGCTCAGCTTCCTCGCGATCGTCTACCAGGGCTTCCGCGACCTCGGACCGAAGGGTTTCTTCGAGCACATGGCCGGCGGCAAGGAACTGCTGTACGGACCGATGATGCTCAAGCTCGTCGTCCCGATCATGCTGGTGGTCGAGATCCTCGGCCTCTTCATCAAGCCGGCGGCGCTGGCGATTCGTCTCTTCGCGAACATGGTCGCGGGCCACACGCTCATGGCGACCCTGCTCGGCTTCGGCGCGATGGCGCTCAACGCCAAGGGTTGGGGCCTCGCGGTTCCGATCTCCGCGGTGTCGATCGTCGCGGCCGTCGCGATCTCCGTCATGGAACTCTTCGTCGCCTTCCTCCAGGCGTTCGTGTTCATGTTCCTCACCGCGGTGTTCATCGGAATGATGAGCCACCACGGCGACCATGATCACGGCCACGAGCATGGCCACGACCACGATCACGCGCACGGCCACGGCCACGCGCACGCTCACTGAGCAAGACAGGACCAAATCCGGGCCCGTGGGAGGCCCGGCTGAAAGATTCCAATCCTTCAACCGGCGCGTCCCACGGCGTCCGACACCGAACCAAACCCATTTTGGAGCACAGTCAGCAATGAGCAAGATCAGCAAGTACCTCCCGTTCGTCGCCCTCGCCGCCTTCATCGCCGCCCCGGCCCTCGGTGCGGACGGTGAGACCGCCGCCGCCGCTGGCGCTGGCATGACCAAGGGCCTCGCCGCGATCGGCGCCTCGCTCGGCGCGATCGGCGCGGGTCTCGGCATCGGCCGCATCGGTGGTTCCGCCGTCGAGGCGACCGCCCGTCAGCCCGAGGCTGCGTCGACCATCCAGACCCAGATGATCCTCACCGCCGCGCTCATCGAAGGCGTCGCGCTGTTCGCGGTCGTCGTCGGTCTCCTCGCCGTCCTGGGTTGATCCGAACGGGTTGATCCGAGTCGGCTAAGTCTGCAAACAACCCGGTTCGGACGGGGAAACCCGTCCGAACCGCTTCGACAGAACACTTCCCGCGATCACCCGACCGCGGTTCACTGAGCACCACCATGACCGACGCTCTCTCTCTTCTCCCTGTCACGCTCGCCGAAGGCGCCGTCAACCCGCTCGCGTTCAAGCTGCTGTCCTACGGCACCGCGATCGTCGTGACGCTCGGCCTGTTCGCCCTCCTCGCCACCCTCGTGTGGCCGAAGATCATCGCTGGCCTCGACGAGCGCTACGCCAAGATCAAGAGCGAGATCGACGCCGCCGAGAAGGCCCGCCACGAGGCGGAGTCCGCGCAGAAGAAGTTCGAGGACAAGCTCCGCCAGGCGCAGGAAGAGGCGACCCGCACGATCGCCGACGCCCAGGCCATGGCCCGCAAGGTCGCCGAAGATCTCCGCGCCAAGAACGACGCCGAGCTCACCGAGATGAAGACCCGCGCGCTCGCCGACATCCAGTCCGCGCGCGAGGCCGCCGTCAAGGAACTCAACGACCACGCCGTGTCGCTCGCCGCGACCATGGCTTCCAAGATCCTCCGTCGCGAAGTGAGCGCTGCCGACCAGTCGCGCCTCGTGACCGAGAGCCTTGCTGAACTTTCGCGCGCCCGCAACTGATTTCGATCGAGGCCTACCCAGATGGCAGCCACCAAGAACATCGACGAAATCGCGACCGTCTACGCGCAGAGCCTCCTCGAGGTCTGCGACAAGGCCGGCGGCAACGCCGTCGCCGAAGCGTGCTCGAGCGAACTGCGCGAACTCGCGGAGATCATCCGCGGGAACAAGAAGTTCGGCGAGTTCCTCAAGACCCCGATCGTCGGCAACGACAAGCGCAAGGCTGCGCTCGACAAGATCGTCAAGGGCCGCGTGAGCGACCTGGTCTACCGCTTCGTCATGGTGCTCGCGAACCACGGTCGCGCCGGCCGCATCGCCGACGTCGCCGATGCGTTCGACGCGCTCATGCAGGACCGTCTCGGCCGCATCGAGGTCGACATGTTCACCGTCGACGGCAAGGCCAGCGACGATGTGCTCGCGACCGTCAAGGCGCGCGTCAAGGCAGCGTTCGCAAAGGACGCCGTCCTGCACCAGTACAGCGATCCCAACATGATCGGCGGCGTCAAGCTCCGCATCGGCGACCAGCTGATCGACGGCTCCGTCGCCACCCAGCTCCGCAACATGCGCGAGGCAGTCTCCACCCGCGGCACGGGCGCCATCCGCTCGCGTCTCGGCGACTTCCTCGCCTAAGTCAGAACTTCCAACGAACCCAGATTCAGCCACAAGTCAGACTCCGCAGGGCACCCGCCCGTCATCGGATACGACAACCACGAGGACACATCCGTGAAGATCAAGAGCGACGAGATCACGACAGTCATCCGCCAGGAAATCGAGCAGTACTCGGGCAAGCTGGAGATCTCCGAGGTCGGCCAGGTGGTCGAAGTCGGCGACGGCATTGCGCGCGTCTACGGCCTCTCCAAGGCGATGGCCGGCGAGCTCATCGAGTTCCAGGGCGCGAGCGGCACCGTGATGGGCCAGGTCATGAACCTCGAGCTCGACACCGTCGGCTGCGTGCTCTACGGCGACGCGACCTCGATCCGCGAAGGCGACACCGCCCGCGCGACCGGCAACCTCCTCGAGGTGCCCGTTGGTCCCGAGATGCTCGGCCGCGTCGTTGACCCGCTGGGCAACGCCATCGACGGTGGTCCCGCGATCAACGCCTCGGGCCGCCAGAAGGTCGACATCGTCGCCCCCGGCATCGCCGCGCGTCAGCCCGTCAAGGAGCCGCTCCAGTTCGGCATCAAGGCCGTCGACTCGATGGTCCCCGTGGGCCGCGGTCAGCGCGAGCTCGTGATCGGCGACCGCAAGACCGGCAAGACCGCCGTCTGCCTCGACGCCATCATCAACCAGAAGCAGTACTGGGGCACCGAAGACGCCGTGGTCTGCATCTACGTCGCCGTCGGCCAGAAGGACTCGACCGTCGCTGGCGTCGTCGAGACCCTCAAGAAGAACGGCGCGATGGACTACACCATCGTCGTCAACGCAGGCGCCTCTGCCGCCGCTCCGCTCCAGTACGTCGCTCCCTACGCGGGCTGCGCGATGGGCGAGTACTTCATGTGGCTCGGCAAGCAGGGCAAGTCGCCCAAGCACGTCCTCTGCGTGTACGACGACTTGTCCAAGCAGGCCGTCGCGTACCGCGAACTGTCGCTCCTCCTCCGCCGCCCGCCGGGCCGCGAGGCGTACCCCGGCGACGTGTTCTACCTGCACTCGCGTCTCCTCGAGCGCGCCACCAAGCTCTCCAACGAGAACGGCGGCGGCTCGCTCACCGCGCTCCCGATCATCGAGACGCAGGAAGGCGACGTGTCGGCGTACATCCCGACGAACGTGATCTCCATCACCGACGGCCAGATCTACCTCCAGCCCGAGCTCTTCTCGGCGGGTATCCGTCCGGCCATCAACGTCGGCATCTCGGTGTCGCGCGTCGGTGGTAACGCCCAGATCAAGGCGATGAAGGAAGTCGCGGGCTCGCTCCGTCTCGACCTCGCCGCCTACCGCGAGCTCGAGGCGTTCGCCCAGCTCGGCACCGATCTCGACGCTGCGTCGAAGCGCCAGCTCGACCGCGGCGCGCGCATGGTCGAGCTCCTCAAGCAGGGCCAGTACAAGCCGTTCGATGTCATCGACCAGTGCATCTCGATCTTCGCTGCGTCGCGCGGCTTCCTCGACGATGTCGCGATCACCGCGGTGTCGAAGTTCGAGACCGGCATGCTCGAGTACTTCAAGACGCAGAAGGCCGACCTCCGCGCCAAGCTCGTCGCCTCGAAGTCCTTCAAGGGCATCGAAGACGAGTTCAAGGCTGCGGTCGGCGCGTACAAGGCCGCGTTCCGCGCGTGATGTGAACACGATTGATTGAATGCGACGGGCGCCGCTTGCGGCGCCCGTTGTCTTTGGTGGGTCGGCTTTCGTGGGTCGGCTTCTTGTGTGGTTTGTCTGCGTGCTCGCGTTCGACCGAACTCAGACCATCGTGCGAAGCCCGGCCTCGAGGCCGATGCTCGCGCGGAATCCAAGCAGACGCTCCGCGCGGCCCGTGGTCGCGACGCTGTCGCGAACCTCGCCCTTGCGCGGCGGCTGGTGCTCGATCTGGACGGCCTTGCCGCAGATCGCGCCGATCAGCCGCGCGAGTTCGAGGATCGTCGTCGCGTGACCAGTGCCGATGTTCATCACTTCGCCCGCGAGCGGCTTGGGCGCGTCGATCGCCGCGATCACCGCGCGCGCCGTGTCGGACGCATGCACGAAGTCGCGCGTCTGCAGGCCGTCGCTGAAGACCGTCACAGGCTGCCCCGCCGCGATGCGCGCGAAGAATCGCGGAATCACCGCGGCATACGCGCTGTTGGGATCCTGCCGCGTGCCGTACACGTTGAAGAACCGCAGCGCGACCGCGTCGACGCCGCCGACCTGCGCGAGTTCGCGCACCATCCGCTCGCCTTCGACCTTGGTCGCGGCGTACGGCGACTCGGGGCGCGGCGACATCGACTCGTCGTGCGGTGCGGCGTGGTCGCCGTAGGCGCTCGAACTTGCGGCGAACACCACGCGGCGGACCTTCGCGGCGGTTGCGGCGGCGAACAGCGTGCATGTTCCCGCGAGGTTCACGCGCTCGTAGAGCTCGCGTGCGCCGATGCTCTCGACCACCGATGAACGCGCGGCGAGATGCACGACCTCGGTCGCGCCCGTCACCGCGCGGCCGACCGCGCAAGGCGATTCGAGCGAGCCTTCGATGACCTCGATCTGTCCGCGGATCGCCGCGAGATTCGCGGCGCTGCCCGTGCTGAAATCGTCGAGCACGCGCACGCGCACGCCGCGCGCGACCAGCGCCTCGCAGAGATGCGATCCGATGAATCCCGCGCCGCCGGTCACGAGGACGAGGCGCGAGCCGTTGCCGTTGCGATCGCTCACGTGAGCACTCCCGTCGCGAGCCGCGCCGCGAGCACTTCGAGCGCCGCGTGCACGCCGCGCGCGCTGGTCTCCGCGTCCATCCACGGGCCGCCGCGCGCCGCGGCTTGCTCAGGCAGCTGCGGAACATGCACGAATCCGCTGAACCGCGGCCGCCCGTGATCGAGCAGCCGGAACATGAGCTCGTTGCACAGGAACGTGCCCGCCGACATCGACAGCTGCGCCGCCACGCCCGCCGACTCGCATGCCGCGAGCATCTCGCGCACGGGCAGCGTGGTGAACCGCGCATCAGGCGCGCCGCGCACGACCGGCGCGTCGACGAGCTGCACGCCAGAATTGTCGGCGATGCGCGCGTCGCGCAGGTTGACGGCGATGCGCTCGAAGTTCACGCGGTCGGCCTTCGCGCTCTCGCCGAGCGCGACGACCGCGTCGGGCCGCAGCGCGTCGAGCGCGGGAAGGATCGCGTTCCACGCGCTGCCTGCTTCGGTGCCCGTCACGACGGGAAGGGTGATGTACGCGCGCGAGCCGAGCGCGCACGGCATCGCGTCGAGCGCGCGGGCGATCGCAATCGTGGGGTTCGTCGGGCTTCCGCCGAACGGCTCGAAGCTCGTGACCAGGATCAGCGGCCGCGCCGCTGGATTCGCGTGATGCTGCGCATGTGGAGGATGGACCGCCGCTGCGCTCACTCGCCGATGTCCTCGGCCCACAGGTCGGGCTTCTCGCGCTTCATGCGCTCCATCAGCGCGATGCAGCGCGGGTCGTCGACGACCACGAGCTCGGCGCCGTTCGCGCGCATCCAGTCCTCGGCGCCCATGAACGTGCGGTTCTCGCCGATCACAACGCGCGGGATCTTGAACAGGATCGCCGTGCCCGAGCACATGCAGCAGGGGGAGAGCGTCGAGACGAGCGTGAGCGACGGCCAGTCGCGTCTGCGTCCCGCGCGGCGGATGCAGTCGACCTCGGCGTGCGCCGTCGGATCGCCCGACTGCACGCGCTGGTTGTGACCCGCAGCGACGACATTGCCGCGCGCATCGAGCAGCGAGCTTCCGATGGGAATGCCGCCTTCGCGCCAGCCCTTCTCGGCCATTTCGATGGCGGCGTCGAGGCCGCGCTTGATCCAGGTGGGGTCGATCATCGGTGTCTCATCGGCTTCTAGGGGAGTTCGCCTTGCACGGGAAGCGGCGCGCCACCCGCGTAATCGCTCGAACGCAGGACAAAGAGCGCGTGCTGCGCGCGGCTGCACGCGGTGAGAATCGCCTCGTAGGCGACGTTGCGGCCGCTGCCCGCGACGTCGTTGAGGATCACCACCGGCGACTCGAGACCCTTGAATCGGTGCAGCGTCTCGTAGCGGATGCACGGGGCTTCTTCGGGTCCGCGCTTGGCGGCCGACTCGAGCGACAGCAGCGGCATGCCCGCCACCGTCTCGACTCCCGCGAACGCGCTGCGATGGAACGTGAACGGCGAGATGATCGCGATGTCCTGCGGCCGCACGTCCTCGCCGTCGACGAGATGCCGCACGATGCGCTCGACCGCCGCGATCTGCCCCGCCGTGTCGCCGTGCGGGTACTCCCAGACGACGACCGGCTGGCCATCGCGCACCGACGGCGGAGTCGTGAGATCCGCGAGCCGATCGGGCGCGAGCGAACGGAGGAATTCGGTGATCGTTGCGGAGTTGCGGAGGTTCTCCCGCAGCACCAGCGGCTGTCCGAAGCGCGCCTCGAGCTCGCCGGCGGGCGTCGATGCGTAGAGCGACTGGTTCGGATCGTGGAAGAACGCCACGCGGCGGCAATCGCCCGCGAGCGCGTCGAGCGCGCGGAGCATCGCCGGCGTGAAGTCCTGCCCCTCGTCGATCACGATGGAGTCGAACTTGCCGAACACGCCCGCGCGGGCGGACCGCTCGAGCACCTCGAGCAGCGCTTCGTAGTAGGCCTGGCCTTCGTCCTGCGCGGGAAGCTTCACGGGTGGTTCGGCGTGCCGCGCCGCCGACTCGGCCAGCGCGAACACGCGCGCGGTCACGCACTGGCGCTCGCGAATCTCGTCGGGCGTGGTCGTCGCGCGCACGGGCTTCGCGGCGAGCCGCGCGGTCAGCGACGCCGCGAGCGGAACGTTGAAGCAGAGCACGAGCGTGCGCAATCCCGCGGAAAGATCGCAACTCGCGCGATAGAGCGCGGCGTAGGTCTTGCCGGTTCCCGGGTGGCCGCGCACCATCAGGCGGTCGATGCCGTCGGCTGCGTCGAGCAGCATGCGCACGGGGCGAAGGAGCTCGTTCTCGATCACGCGCGTGTTGCGGATCTCGTCGCGCACGGCGAAACGCGCCTGCATCGACGGCAGCAGGATCCGCTGCACGAGCTCGGGGACGCACGAATCCTCGCCGCAGATGACAAGCGGGAAGTGCGACTGCAGCGCGGCGAAGAGATCCTCGATGTCGGCGAGCAGCCGCGCGGAATCGCGGCAGTGCTTGGCGTCGAGCACGTGGCCCTGCGCGTCGGTCGGAAGCGTGGACTGCTTGATCTCGGAGTCAACGAGCGCGACCAGCCAGCCGTGGAGGTAGGGCGGTCGGTTGCGGTCATGGATCGCGTGCGTCGCGACCATGTTGACGAGCGAGTACATCGCGCCCAGCGCCTGCTTGGGCGCGCCGGGCTTGTCTGGGCGGGGCTCGTCGCGGACAACCCGGTGCCAGCCGTGGTCCGGCGCGTAGCGGTAGTCGCCGCCCTTGACCTCGATCACGATCATGCCGCGCTCGGGATCGATCACGAGGAAGTCGATCTCGCGCACGCCGACGCGGTCCGGAGACTGCACGACGAGATTCTGGATGACCTTCCACGAGGGCCGCTCCGCGAGCGCCGACTCGAGGCACTTGCGGAAGACGAGCTCGGGCTCGTTCGACGCGCGCGTTGCGCCTTCGGGCCAGATCTCGTCGGGTTCGCGTGGGAAGAACTGCGCCATGGGGCGGTGAGTGTAGTCCGCACGCCCTCCCCAGAAACGGTGCCTGGCACGTGGCGGGCACTGACGTGGACTGACTGGCACGTGCCTGGTACCGGGCAGACTTGTCTCCGGCGCTTCCCGTGCACGTGTTCGCGGAGGTGCCAGGCACGTGCCGTGTGCTTGCCGGCAGTGCACGGCACGTGCCAGGCACGGTTTCTGGGTGGACGCGGGAAAAAGCGAGCGGCCCGCGCATCGCGCGGGCCGCGTCGTTTGCTTCCGTGTTGCGCAGCTCAGTCGTCCTCGTCCGACTCCTCGTCAGAGCACCGCAGCGCCTCGCTGTCGGCATCCGAGTTGTCGACCGGACGCTCGAACACCGTGCCCTCGCGCTCGGCTTCGTCGCGAATGGCCTTCATGCGCTGCCATTCCTCCATCGTGACCACGACCTCGCGTGCCTGCGAACCCTTGTGCTCGCCAAGGAGTCCCGCCTGGCCCATCAGGTCGACGAGCCGCGACGCGCGGCCGTAGCCGATCGCGAGGCGACGCTGGAGCAGCGACACGCTTCCGCGGCCGCTCTCGATGAGGATCTCGGCCGCCTTGTCGAACAGCTCGTCCTGCTTGTGCGCATCGTGCGCGCCGACGTCGTCGCCACCCTCGCCACCGCTCTCGCCCTTGTTGATGGCGCGGAGCGTGAGCAGTTGGCGCTCGAAGCTCGGAGCCGCGACGCTCTTGAGGAACTTCACCACGCCGCGCGCCTCCTTGTCGTCGACGAGCGTGCCCTGGCAGCGGCGCGCCTCGGTCTGGCTCGGGGTCACGACGAGCATGTCGCCCTGTCCGAGCAGGAGCTCCGCGCCCTTCTGGTCGAGCACGATGCGGCTGTCGGTTCCCGAGGCGACCTTGAACGCCACGCGGCACGGCATGTTCGACTTGATGAGACCGGTCACGACCGTCGCCTGCGGACGCTGCGTCGCGAGGATCAGGTGGATGCCGACGGCGCGCGCCTTCTGCGCGATGCGGACGATCGACTGCTCGACGTCCTTGTTGGTCATCATGAGGTCAGCGAGCTCGTCGATCACGAAGACCATGTACGGCATCTTCTTCATGATGCGCGCCCATTCGACGTCGTCGGTGATGTTCATGCGCTCGCGCAGGTCGGCCTCGCCGAGGTCGTTGAACGAACGGATGTCGCGCACGCCGGCTTCCTTCAGAAGCTCGTAGCGCTCCTCCATCTTGGTCACGGCCCACTCGAGGATCGCGGCGGCCTTGGCCATCTCGGTTACGACCGGGCAGGCGAGGTGCGGGATATCCGCGAACTGCGCCATCTCGACCATCTTCGGGTCGACGAGCACGAGCTTGAGCTCATCAGGGCGCTTCGTGTAGAGGAAGCTCATGATGATCGTGTTCATGCACACCGACTTGCCCGAGCCGGTGGTGCCGGCGATCAGCATGTGCGGCATCTTGGCGAGGTCGAGCACGAGCGGATCGCCCGCGGAGTCCTTGCCCATGAACATCGGGAGCATCATGTTCGCCGCGTGGCCGCTCGACATGAGCTCCTTGAGGCGGACCTTCTCCTTCTGCTTGTTCGGCACCTCGATGCCGACTGCGGTGCGGCCGGCCATGTTCGGGATGATGCGAACGTTCGGCGCGGTGAGGGCGCGCGCGATGTCCTTCGCGATCGTCTCCAGGCGCGCGACGCGCGTGCCGGCCTCGAGCTCGACCGAGTAGACGGTCACGACGGGACCACACTCCATCTCGCTGATCTCGCCGTTGATGCCGTAGGTCTCGAGCGTCTTGGTCAGGACAACGGCCTGCTCCTGGACGATCGCCTCCATCTTGGCGGAGTAGTTGCCCTCGGGCTCGTCGAGAAGCTCGAGCGTCGGGAACTGGTAGCCCGAGTAGTCCGGCGTGCGCGGGATGTCGTCGTCGCTCGCGGTCTTCGCGGGCGTCTTCGTGTTCATCTTGACGGGCAGCATCGCGATCTTCGCGCGCAGCGCGTCGTCAGAGAGCGCTTGGCGGTTCGGCTCGGCGGGGGCGGCGGCAGCAGCGGGGGCTGCGACGGTCGCGACGGCGGTGGTCGTGTCCGCGACCTGTTCGTCGGTGTCGTCGTCCGCGTCGTCCTCGTCCGAATCCTCGACGTCCTCGATCTCCGCGTCGTCCTCGTACTCCTCTTCCTCGGTCTCTTCCTCGGTCTCTTCCTCAGTCTCGTCCTCGACGACGGCGGTTGCCGCGGCAGCCGCGGCCTTCGCGGCCGACGTGCGCCGCGCGCGCGGCGCAGGCGCCGTCGCCACCGCGGGCTGCGGGAACATCGAGCGCACGCGCTCGCGCATCGCAGCGAAGTGTCCGGCCCAGTCGGCCTTCCACACCGGCGAGAGGAACTCGAGCGAGCGCGCGACCGCGCCTGGGAGCATCGCGACGATCGAGTCCGCCATCACGATGGCGCCGATCGAGAGCATCATCAGGAACACCAGCCACGCGCCGATGCCGAAGTGTCCGTGCAGCAGCATCGCGAGCGCCATCGGGATCAGCCCCGCCTGGTAGCCCGTGACCGGACCGACCGCGGGGAACCACTCCGCGTGGAGTCCGCCGACGGCGATCATCATCATGCACGAGCCGAGGAAGCGCACGAACGGGTGCGTCATCGTGCGGCCGATCGCGATGAACACGAGCAGCGTGCCGGCGTAGCACAGCGGCACCCACACGCCGAGACCGAACGTCTCGTACAGCATGTGCGCGAGCGCGGCGCCGAACTTGCCGCAGAGGTTCAGCGGCGGGCTGTTCGGGATCGCGACGGTGCTCGTCGGCGGGTCGGCCGAGTTGAAGCTCGCCAACGCGAGGAAGACAAACGCAAACAGGCCCGCGCAGAGCACCCACAGGGAGCGCCGCCACGCGAGGCTGTTGTCGAAGTCGGGGGAGGTGACATCCGTATCGCCTTCCGCCGCGCGAGCAGCGCGCGAGGAGGCATTCCGAGCGGTCTTGGACATGGTCTCGATATCGGCATCCGCGCCGTGAAAACCGCACTCAAAGGCGTATCGAGCCCGCCCTCGACTCCGTGCCGAAGTCACCCGCGCGGTTCGGTGGTACTCTCCGCGGCCCTATGCACTTCAAGCTCGTCGACCAGTTCCTGGAGCTCACCGACACGTCGGCGGTCGCCATCAAGAACGTGACCGCGGCCGAGGAGTACCTCCAGGATCACTTTCCTGGGTTCCCCGTCCTGCCTGGCGTGTTCATGGTCGAGGCGCTGACCCAGGCCGCCCGCGCGGTCCTCGAGAAGCGCGGCATGCCCCGCATGGTCCTCGGCGAGGTCAAGGCGCTCCGCTACGGCAGTTTCGTCCGCCCGGGCGAGACCCTCAAGGTCGAAGTCACCCTCGACAAGGCCAAGGACGACGGAACCTTCGTCTTCAAGGCCCAAGGCACGGTCCTCAAGGGGATCGCCGGCCAGTCGATGGTCGCCGAGACAGCCGTGTCAGGTCGCCTTATACTGCGCGCCCTTCGCAACTGAACCAGACGGCGGGCATGACGCCCGACCGCAAAAGTGGAGTTAGCCACTTGGAGACCATGATGGCCAAGAGCCGAGCCGATATCGAAGCCGACGTGCGTGACGTTCTCGTGGATGCCCTTGGCGTCGACGAGGATGATGTTGTTCCCACCGCCACCCTCAAGGGTGACCTCGGCGCCGAGAGCATCGACTACCTCGACATCGTCTTCCGCCTGGAGAAGAAGTTCACCACGGCTGAAAAGCCGTTCAAGATCGCCCAGGGCGAGCTCTTCCCCGAGAACCTGATGACCGACCCCTCGCTCGTCGAGGCCGGCAAGGTCACCGCCAAGGGCATCGCGCTCCTCAAGGAGAAGGTCCCGCACGTCGACGTGAGCGAGTTCGAGAAGGACCCGCAGATCACGAAGCTGCCGAACCACTTCACGGTCAAGAGTCTCTGCGACTTCGTGCAGCGGAAGCTTGGCTGATGCGTTGGATGTGGATTGATCGCGTGATCGCCTTCGAGCCGCGGACGCGGCTTGTGGCAGTCAAGAACGTCTCGCTGGCCGAGGATCACATCCACCAGAACTTCGCGGCCGAGGGCGACCTGCCCCCGTGCCCGGTCATGCCGACGTCGCTGATCCTCGAGGGAATGGCGCAGACCGCGGGCATTCTCGTGGGCAGCGTGCACGATTTCCGCGAGAAGGTCGTGCTGGCCAAGGTCGTCTCGGCGACCTTCGAGCGCGACATCAACCCCGGCGAGACGATCCGCTACGACGCGACCATCGAGCGCATGGACGACATGGGCGCGAGCACGATCGGCATCGTCGATCGCTTTAGCTTCGCCGACAACGCCTGGGCGCCGGTCGGCCGCATCGAGCTGATGTTCAGCCACCTCGACCAGAACCGCGCTGGCGTGGAGTTTCCCGAAGAGAACTTCGTCTTCGGCGAGAACTTCCGCACGCTGCTCGAGGGCGCGGGGCTTCGGAAGTTTCAGGCGAAGGCCTGAGCGGTCGCAGCTGCGGCTTCGTAGTTTGAGCGGTCGCAGCTGCGGCTGCTTCCTCTGGTGGGGATCGCGCCTGTGCGAGCGCGCGCAGGCGTGCCTCACGCCTTCGGCACCGCCGGGAAGTCCAGCGCCGTGCGATTCACATGGTTGTAGAGCGCGGTGAAGGTCATGGCGCTGATCGCCGCGATGACTTCGATGGCCGCGCGGTCGTCGTAGCCAGCCGCGCGGAAGGCCGCGAGTTCCGCGTCGCTCACATTGCCGTTCTGCGTCATCACGGCCTTGGTGAAGGCGAGAAGCGCCTGTTCCTTGGGCGTCGGTGCCTTGCCGCGCCGCGCGTCGAGCGCGCGTTCGGCGGTGATTCCCGCGCCGGCCGCGACCTTCGTGTGGGCCGCGACGCAGTAGCCGCAGTGCTGCTGCTCGGCGGCGTAGAGCATGACGAGCTCCTTCTCGGTCTTGGTGATCGCGCCGTTGGTCGCGATCGAGCGCGTGAACCCGATGAACGAGGCGAAGACCTCGGGATTCACCGCGACGCCCTTGTAGATGTTGATCGGCGCGCTCGTGAGGATGCGCGCGGTTTCGCCGGTCGCGGACTTGGGGTCGACGGACGCGAGGCGGGGTGCGTTGGTGGTGCTGGCGGCGGTGATCGGAGCTTTCGGAGTGGAGACGGTCATGGCGAACCTCGGTAGGGGGGGTCTGGACTTGGCGCTGCGGCGTGGAACCGCATCCACCCACGCTAGACCTCTCCGAGTCCGCCGCCGAGCCGAAGTTTCCCTGACCGATGCAAGAGAACCACAACCGCCCAAAAGGGCGCACCGCCCTGCTTTCGACGGCAGGGCGGTGGTCTATGTTCAGCGAACCGGGGTGCTCCTCAGTCACCCCGGCTCACACGGAGTCGTTGGGAGCCCTGTCCGGGGAGGCAATCCGGAATCAGGGCCGATCCAAGCTTCGAGGCAAATCAGGGGATACCTGGTCAGGCTCGAAGGTGTCGAGGTCGCGGAGTCCCTTACGCGACGATCAACACAAACAGAGTCGATTACAAGAATTGCAATGCAAGCGATCGGGTCGAAGAGCGCGGATTCGGAGGTCGGGTCGTGCGGCCTGCGCGGGTTCGTGGGGCGTTTGCGGGTTCAAGCACCGTCGCGAGGCTCCCGTAGGATGCGCCCGTGGCCCGTCACCTCGCGATCTACACCGGCTCGTTCGACCCGATTTCCTACGGACATCTCGATATCCTTCGGCGCAGCCGCGGGATGTTCGACGAGGTCGTCCTCGCGATCGGCCGCAATCCCAACAAGGAAGCGCTCTTTAGCTTCGACGAGCGCATGTCGCTCGCCCGCGCGCTGGTCGCGGAGATGAGCGCGAACGAACCCGGCGGCGCGGTCGTGCGCGTCGAGCATTACACGGGCCTGACCGTCGATTACGCGAAGTCCGTGGGCGCGTGCGCGATCGTGCGCGGCATCCGGAACATCACCGACCTCGCGAACGAGTGCCAGCTCGCGATCACCAACCGGCAGGTCGCGGGCATCGAGACGGTGTTCATCGTGACCGGCGAGAGCTTTGCGTACACGAGTTCGAGCCTGATCAAGCAGATCGCCGCGCTCGGCGGCTCGCTCGATGCACTCGCGACGCTGGTGCCGCCTGCGGTGATCGACGCGCTGCGTGCGAAGCGGCGCGATCCGTCGAACCCGATCGGCAAGCTGGCTCGGGATGGGCTCGTCGAGTGAGTTGGGACGAGCCTGATACGCTCTCGCCCCCATGGCAGCCGTCACCTTCCGCGTCATCTCGATCGGCACCCTTGCAGCGAACCCGCACTGGGGCGAGCGCGGCGCCGTGCGTCCGCCGCACGCGACCACGACGCTGATCGTGGCGGACAAGATGAAGATCCTCGTGGATCCGTCGCTTCCCGCGCAGGCGCTGGTTCCGCGGCTCGTCGAGCGCGCGGGCATCGGGCCGGATCAGATCACGCATGTGTTTCTGACTTGCCTGAACCCGATCCATCGGCGCGGGATTCTGGCGTTTGAGCACGCGCAGTGGCTGGTGTGCGAGCGCGAGCGCGAGGCGATCGGCGTGCAGCTGGTGAACTCGATCAAGGAAGCGCACGACGCGAACGACGAGGACCTGGTCAAGACGATCGGGCAGGAGATCGCGGTGGTGCAGCGGACGGTCGCCGCGCCGGACAAGCTGGCGGTGGGGGTCGATCTGTTCCCGCTGCCTGGCGTGACGCCGGGGCTGGCGGGGCTGTTGTTGCCGGGGGTTGGCGCGACGACGTTGGTTGCGGGTGATGCGGTTCCGACCGTGGAGCATCTGTCGGCGGGGCAGGTGATGTCGCCGTGCTACGACCTCGAGGCGGCGCGCGAGAGTTTCTCGGAGGCGATCGAGATCGCGGATTGGCTGGTGTGCGGGCGGGACAACCTGATCCCGAACCAGTCGCGCCGCTTCTAACCAGAAACGGTGCCCGGCACGTGCCGCGCAGTGCCAGGCACTGCACGGCACG
>CAITDI010000044.1 GCA_903891095.1 uncultured bacterium
CCGCCGAAGAGCTCGTCGCCGCCGTCGCCCGACAGCGCGACGGTCACGCTGCGGCGCGCGATCTGGCTCACGAGCAGCGTCGGGATCTGCGAGCTGTCCGCAAACGGCTCGTCCCAGATCTCCGCAAGGCGCGGCACGGTCGCGAGCGCTTCGTCGCCCGTCGCGTAGACCTCGGTGTGATCGGTGCCGAGGTGCCGCGCGACCGCGCGCGCGTACGGCGCTTCGTCGAGATCCTTCGGGCCGAAGCCGATGGTGAAGGTCTTCACGGGCCGCGACGATTCCGCCTGCATCGCCGCGACGACCGCGCTCGAGTCGATGCCGCCCGAGAGAAACGCGCCGAGCGGCACGTCCGCGACCATGCGCCGTCGCACGCTTGCGCGCAGCGCGTGGTCGACGGCGCCAAGCGCGTCGTCGTCGCTGCCCGCAAACGGATTCGCGCGCGCATCGCGCACGAGGTCGCGTGAATGCCACCAGCAGCGCTCGTCGATCTGGCGCGTTGCGAGGTCCACGCGCATCAGGTGCCCCGGCCGCAGCTTCGCGACCTCGGGATGGATCGACAGCGGACCAGGCACATAGCCGTGCCGCATGAACAGCGTGAGCGCGCCGCGATCGACGGAGAGCTTCATCGCGGCAAGCGCGCGCATCGCCTTGATTTCGCTGGCAAACACGAGCGATGCGCCCTCGGGCATCGCGTGGCTTCCGCGGGCAAACGCGCGGCCGCCCGTGCATCCGACGTACAGCGGCTTCACGCCAAAGCGGTCGCGCACGAGCCAGAGCACGCGCTCCGCGCGATCGAGCACCGCGAACGCGAACATGCCCTCGAACCGCGCGATCGCGCGCTCGACGCCGGCGTCTTCGAACGCCGCCAGCATCGCCTCGGTGTCGGAATGCCCGCGGAAACCGTGGCCGCGCGCGGCCAGATCCGCGCGCAGCTCCGCATGGTTGTAGACCTCGCCGTTGAACGCGATCTCGTAGCGCCCGCTCGCGCTGCGCATCGGCTGATGCCCGGCAGGCGAGAGGTCGAGGATCGAAAGCCGGCGAAACGCGAGGCCCACGCGCGTGGCCGCGTCGAACGCGATGCCCTCGTCGTCAGGTCCGCGGTGCACGAGGCAGCGCGCCATCGCGGCGAGCGCCGACGACGGATCGTCCACGCAGCCGGCAAAGTCGACAAAGCCTGCGAAACCGCACATGTCGCGAGAGTATCACACGCCGCGCTGCGGGAGCGAGTATCCGTCCGCGCGCGGCAGGGCGGCGAGCGCCGCGACCACGGCCGCGTGCGCGAAGGCGAGGTTCATGAGCTCGACGCACTCGGTGGTCATCGCCAGGAACACGAACGCCAGCGCCGCCGCCGCGCCCGCGCACACCGCGTCGCGCCGCGCGTTGCCGATCGCCGCGCGCAGGAGCGCAAGCATCATGCCGACGAGCGCCGCGAGACCCACGATGCCGCCCTCGAGCAGCGCGCGCACGTAGCTCGAGTGCGGATGCACGGCGAGCACTTCGCCCTGCGAAATGCCTGTGTCCGTGATCATGCGCGCCGTCTCGGGATGCGCCGCGACGATCGACCTGAAGCTGCCCACGCCGCTGCCGACGAGCGGATGCGCGGGGACCTGCTCAAGGCAGATTCGCCACCAGTAGAGCCGCAGCCCGATCGACGAGAAGCCCTTCGCGCCGCTGAGTCCCGCGGGCGTCTCGCTGAGATAGCGCAGGAAATCGCGACCAAACAAGGCAATCGCAGCGATCGCGAGCAGGATCAGCGGAACCGCGGCCTTGGCCACCTCGCGCGGGCGCGCGTGGCGCCACGCGATCAGTGCCACCACGAGCGTGGGCAGCACGAGCACAAGCGCGAGCGCAGGCTGCCGCGACGCCGCGAGCGCGATGCCCGCTGCGCACAGCATCATCGCGAGGCCGATCGCCACGCGCGCCGCGCGCGATGCGCCGCACCAGAGCCCGGTCGCAACCAGGATCGCGCCGCCCGCGCAGATCGACGCCACCGCGGGCAGCGCCGCGAGTCCGGCGGGTCGCCAGGTCGCGCCCTGCGCGGGGAGAAGCACGCCGAATTTCTGCGCGATCTGCACCGCCGAGTTGGTCGCGGCCGCGGCGACCAGCGCCCACGCGATCGCGCGCGCGCGGTCCAGCACCGGCCATATCGCGAGCGCGACGAGCAGCAGCCGTTGCGCGGCGAGCAGCTTGAACGCCCCCGCGCCCATCGGCGACCACGCGACTGTGATCGCGCTCCACGCGCACCACGCAAACCCGAACCAGAACGCCGGCCAGCGGAAGAGCGCCGTCAGCAGCACGGGAAACCGCAGCACGCGCGCGAACCACGTGCCGAGCAGGATCCCCGTGGCGATGCCGTTCGGCGCCTGGTCGAGCGTCGCGAAGTACGCGAACACGATCGCCGCGCACGCATGCACGGCGTGCCCGTAGCGGTCGTGCGAGCGAACGTCGCGCAGCACATCCGCGAGCTCCAGCGCCGACGGCGGCGGCCACGCGCGCGTGCGCGGCGCGCTTCGGTCGAACCACGGCGAGAAGGCGCGTGCCGCACTCATGCGCCGAGCGCCTCGATGATCGTCGCGTTGACCTTGCGCGCGTCGAAGCGCTTCTCCGCGAGTTCGCGCGACGCCGCGGACATCGCCGCGCGCTGCGCAGGATCGGCGGCGAGCGCAAGGCATGCGTCGCCGAGCGCACGCGCATCGCGCGGAGGAACGAGCAGTCCGTTCACGCCGTCGATGACCGTCTCGCGGCAACCGGGCGCGTCGCTGGTGATCACCGCGCGTCCCGTCGCGAGCGCCTCGAGCGTCGACTTCGGCGTGCCTTCGCGATACGACGGCAGCACGAACACGCTGCACGCCGCGAGCTCCGCGCGCACGTCGTCGAGGCGGCCTGCATAGCTGATCGCGCCGTCGGCGATCCATGCATCGAGCTCCGCGCGCGCGATCGCCGCGGGATTCGAATCGATCCATCCCACCAGCCGAAAGCGGCAGTCCGCGCGCTCCGCGCGAACGATGCGCGCCGCCTCCGCGAACTCGCGCACGCCCTTGTCGCCGAGCAGCCGCGCGACCATGAGGAACACGATGCCCCCGGAGCCGTCGTCGCCCGATGGCAGCGGTTGCCGCGGGAACTGCGCGAGATCCACGCCCGAGCCCGCGATCCGCCGCACGTCGCGCGCCTGCGCGAGCAATCCGCGCGAACGAAGCTCCGCCTCGTCGTCGCCGTTCTGGAAGAGCACCGTCGTCGCGTCGCGCATCGCGCCTCGGTAGAGCCGCGTCGCCGCAAATCGCAGCACGCGCGCGCGCAGCGAATTGCCCGTGAATGCAAAGCCAAGCCCCGTGACCATCGCGACGCGCCTTGCGTCGCCCGCCGCGCGCGCGGCCGAAATCGCATGGAACACGGGCTTCGGGTTGGTCGCGAGCACCGCGTCGGGCCGCAGCCGCTCGAACAGCGCGCGGAAGTGCGCGCGCGTCGCGCGCTCCTTGAAGGGATTCACGCCCGTCCGGTCGAGCGGCGACCACTCGACCTCGGCGCCGATCGCGCGGATCTCCGCCGCGACCTCGTCGATCGCGCGCTCGATCGGCTTCGGCGTAGACACGACCACGCGATGCCCGCGCGCGACGAGCTCGCGCACCAGCGTGCCGCGGAACGCGACGACGGTGTCGCCGATTCCGTTGACGATGACGATCGTGGCCATGCGTGCGCTCCTTGCCATGCGTGCAATCTACGGCAGGAGCCGCGCCGATCAGCGCCCGAGCGCGGGTTCCGCCGCGGAAGTCTCGCGCGCATCGCTGCCGCGCCGCGAGTCGGTGCCCCGGCGTTCGGCGACCACCTCGCGGTACAGCTGTCCGTAGCGCGCGGCGATCGATTCGATCGAGAAATGCCTGCGAATCCGCTCACGCGCGGCCTCGCCCATGAGCATGCGCGCGGTGCCGCCCATCGCGGCGAGCGCGACGAGCTCCGACGCCAGCCGGGCGGCGTCGCCGCAGGGAATCACGCGACCGGCGTCGCCGATCACATCCGCCGTGTCGCCGCTGTCCGTGCCGACGACGGCGAGCCCGCAGGCCATGCCTTCGCCCACCGCATTGGGGCAGCCTTCGGTCGCGCTCGACGAAACGAGCACATCGAGCCCGGCCATCACGCGCGGCACATCGACGCGCTCGCCAAGCAGGCGCAGTCGGCCGCGCAGGGGACCGCGTGCGGCTTCGAGGCAGCGCTCATGCGTCTTGGTTCCATGTCCCGCGCAGACGAACACCAGCCGTGGATCCTGCGCCGCGGCCATCTCCGCCGCGCGGAAGAAGAGCCCGTGGTCCTTGCTCGGATGCACGCGCGCGATGATTCCCGCAGCGACGGCGTCATCGGCAAGCCCGAGTTCCGCGCGCATTTGCGCGCGCGCCACGGGATCGGGCTTGAAGCTCTCGACCTCGAAGCCGTTCGGAATCACCAGGCTCTTGCGGTTCACGTAGCCGATGCGCGCGTGCTGGTCGCGGCTCACGCGCGAGTTGTTGACCATCGCGTCGGCATGCGGCGCGAGCACGCGCCCCGAGCGGATCACGGCTTGCGTCAGGTAGCGCTCCTTCGAGATGTCGTAGAGCGACTGGCGGATGTTCCACACCACGCCCGTCTTGCGCGGCAGCCACGGCCTCGCGAGGCTTGCCGCGACATTCGAGTGGTACATCCACGACTGCACGAGGTCGGGCCGGCACGCGCGCAGGATCGTCACGAGACGACGCAGCGCGCGCGGGCTCACCTCGCCGCGGCGGAGGTCGAGGCTCGCGACCTCGATGCCCATGTCGCGCACGATCTCGATCAGCGCGCCGTCGTTCACGAGCGTCACAACCGTCGGCTCGAACTCCGAGCGGTCCATCGCGCGCAGCAGCTTGAGCAGCATCTGCTCGGCGCCCCCGACGGAAAGCGTGGTGATGAAGTGAACGACGCGCAAGTGGCCAGCTCTCCGGGTGCGCGGCGTGCGCGCAATTCGGGGCGCAGTCTACGCGCCTTGCCGTCGCTCGCGAAGCCAAAGCTCGAGGATCAGCATCGGCCACAGCCGATAGATCGAGAATTGTGCGGGATCGCGCTGTTCTTGGACAAACCGAGCGAGCGCGTCGCCATCGAGATGGTCGCGCAACGCAGCATCGCTCCCCAGGGATTCATCCGCGATCTTGAGGAGCGCGGCCTGCGACCAGCACTTTGCAGGCAATCCGAAGCCCATCTTGCGCCGCTCCATCCACTCGCGCGGGAGGTACTCCATCGCGAGATCCTTCAGGATCTGCTTGGTTCCTTGCGGCGGCTGCCAGAGCAGCGCGTCGGGCAGCGTCGCCGCGAACTGCGCCAGCTCGCGATCGAGCAGCGGACAGCGCACCTCGAGCGAAGCCTGCATGCTCATGCGGTCGACCTTGGGCAGCACCGCGCCAGGCATGTAGGTGCGCGCATCGAGCGCGCGCATGCGCTGCAGCGGCGTGCGCGCGCGATCAGAAAGAAGCCTTTGCCAGCGCTTGAACTGGGCGGCGGCGTTCGGCGGCATTGTTCCGCCCATCAGCTCCTTGACGCGCTCGGGCTGGAACATCAGCCACCGCGGCGACAGGTAGCGGTCCGCGACCGTCGACGCGCGCTGCCCGCGCAGCCGCATCTTCATGCGGCCGATGAAGCCGCGCGCGTCCATCGCCCCTTCGTTGAGCGTGTCGCGATAGCGGCCGTAGCCGCCGAAGAGCTCGTCGCCGCCGTCGCCCGACAGCGCGACCGTCACATGTTGCCGCGTAAAGCGCGAAAGCAAGAGCGTCGGCAGGCACGACGAGTCGCCGTTCGGCTCGTCGAGCCGCGCGGCGATCTCGGGCAGCATCGTCATCGCGTCGGGCGAGAGCACGTCGTCGCGGTGGTTCGTGCCGAGCAGACGCGCGGTCTCGCGCGCAAAGAGATGCTCCGTCGCGTCGGGATCGTCGAATCCGATCGAGAACGTGTCGACCTTGCGGCCGAAGTCCTTCGCCATCACCGCGACCACGAGCGAGCTGTCGACGCCGCCCGAGAGGAACGCGCCGAGCGGCACATCGCTCTCAAGCCGCTTTTCCACGGCATTCCGCACGAGTCGGCGCAGTTCGTCCTTCGCCTCCGCGGGCGTCATCCGCGTCTCGGGCACCTTGCCGGGCTCGAACTCGAAGCAGCGCCGCGTCTCCCACTGCGCGTCGTCGAAGTTGATCGACATCGCGTCGCCGGGATTGAGCTTGCACATCCCGTCGTAGATCGCGAGCTCGGTCGGGATGTACTGCACGAGGAGATACGCCGCGAGCGCCGCGCGCGACACCGTGCGGTCGACGAACGGCAGCCGCTCCAGCGCGCGCATCTCGCTGGCGAACGCGAAGAAACCGTCGCCTTCCGCGATGTACAGCGGCTTCTTTCCGAACGGATCGCGCGCGAGCACGAGCCGCCTCTCGCGCGCGTTCCACGCGGCGAACGCGAACATGCCGTCGAGCTTCTCGACCTGCTCGAGGCCGGTGTCCTCGAACATGTGCGCGAGCACCTCGGTGTCGCTGTTCGAGCGAAACGCGTGGCCCTTGGCCTCGAGCTCCTTGCGCAGCGCGCGGTGGTTGTAGATCTCGCCGTTGAAGACGACCTGCACCGAGCCGTCCTCGTTCGCCATCGGCTGCCGACCCTCGGGCCGCAGGTCGATGATCGAGAGCCGCCGGTGCGCGAGCGCGACGCGCCCGTCCTCCGACACCCAGGTCGCGCCGTCATCGGGTCCGCGATGCGTCATCGAGTCGCGCATCGCCGTCGCGAGGCGTTCGATCTCCTCGCGGCCGATGCCGCGCCCCGTGTCGATGATGCCTGCGATTCCGCACATGATTCTTGCGAGTGGACGAGCGAGAATAGCAGGAACCTTCCCGCGCCATTGCCGCGCGGTGACGCGAAAAATTGCGTAATCTCCGCGCATGTCCGCGACCACGGGAACGCACGAGCCCATCACCGACGAGCATGCGCAGGGGAGTCCGAAAGGCACCGATGAATCCCTGCGTTTCGGCTTCGGCCGCAACTGGTCGGACTTCATCGAGCAGCACTTCTCCGACGCGCGCGTCGAGTCGAGCCGCGAGCATCTTCTGCGCGCGCTGCGCCTCGAGTCGCTCGCGGGCCTGGGCTTTCTCGACATCGGCTGCGGCAGCGGCCTGCACTCGCTTGCCGCGCTGCGCGCAGGCGCGCGCACCGTCGTCGGCTTCGACTTCGACCGCGATTCGGTCGCCACCAGCATCAAGGTCCGCGACATGACCGTCGGCGCCTCCGCGCCGTGGACCGTCGAGCAGGGCTCCGTCCTCGACGACGCGCGCATGCGCCAGCTCGCCAAGGCCGACATCGTCTACTCGTGGGGCGTGCTGCACCACACGGGCGAGATGTGGAAGGCCATGGAAAACGCGGTCATTCCGCGCAAACCCGACAGCGTCGTCTACATCGCGCTCTACTCGAGCGACCAGTACGTCGATCCGCCGGCCGACCACTGGGTGCGCATCAAGCGCGCCTACAACCAGCGTGGAACGCTCGGCAAGCGCCTCATGGAATGGTCGCACGCCTCGCGCCTCTTCTACGGCGGCCTCGTCAACGGCCAGATGCCGTGGAGCGTCATGCGCAACTCCAACGTGCGCGGCATGGACTTCTGGACCGACATCCGCGACTGGCTCGGCGGCTGGCCGATCGAGTTCGCGTCGTACGTCGAGGTCGAGCAGTGGGGCGCGCGCCACGGCCTGTCGATCGTCAACGCGATCGTCGGCGAAGGCTGCACCGAGTACGTGCTCGCCGACACGCGCCACAACGCCAAGTGGGCCGCGGAAGAGCAGCGCCGCCTCGCATCGCGCAAGCCGCTCGTCGGTCCGTTCACGCAGCAGATGTCCAACGGCCGCCCGACGCGTGCGTGGACCGCGCCCCTGAAGGACCTCGCGGGCCGCTGCGATCAGTCGCTCACGCCGCGCGGCTCGCGCGTGATGCTCTACGACGGCGACCGCGCATTCGGCCTGCCGCACTTCATGCACGACCACGTGCACCGCTACGGCAGCGGCCGCTTCTCCCACTGGCAGGACTACGTCCTGTTCTCGACGCCCGACGGCAGCGATCCCAATGCTGAACCCTCGCGCTGGTCGTACTGCGCCGACTACTGACGCGAGCACCGAACGCATGTCCGCCCTCGCCGCGATCCTCCGCTCCACGCTGCTGCGCAACCGCGAGCTCACGCTCGAGCTCGCGCGCCGCGAGGTGATGGAGCGCTACGCCGGCGCCGCGCTCGGCTCGATCTGGGCCGTGCTCACGCCGCTGCTCACGATGGGCATCTATGTCGGCCTTTTCGGCTTCGTGTTCCCCACGCGCTTCGGCACGACGGGTTCGCCGTGGCTCGGCGCCGCGCTGATTCTCTCGGGCCTCGTGCCGTGGATCACCGTCGCCGACTGCGCGGTGCGCGCGCCGAGCGTGCTGCTCGCGCACCGCGCGCTCGTGCGGCAAGTCGTCTTCCCGATCGAGGTGCTGCCCGCGAAATCCGCGATCGCGTGCCTCGTGCCGCAAGGCGTCGGCACCGTCGTCGGCCTCGCGATCGCGCTCTCGACGGCGGGGCCGTCGCCGATGCTCGCGCTGCTGCCTGTCCTGTGGATCGTGCAGATCGCGCTCATGCTCGGGCTCATGCTGCTCCTCGCCACGCTCGGCGTCTGGCTGCGCGACCTGCGCGAGATCATGGCGTTCCTCGCGAACGTCGGCCTCTACATCGCGCCGATCCTGCTGCTTCCACAGGTGATCGACGCGCTGCCGCGCCCCGCGCAGTGGCTGATCATGGCGAATCCATTCAGCCACATGGTCTGGTGCTACCACGATGCCGTGGTGCTGCAGTCGTTCGCGCATCCGTGGTCGTGGCTCGTGTTCCCCGCATTCGCCGCGTGCGCGCTCGCGCTCGGCGCGCGGCTCTTCACGCGGCTCAAGCCCGCGATGGGAGAAGCGCTGTGAACACGCCGCAGGCTCCCGCGCTCCGCATCAGCGGCGTCTCGAAGGCGTTCGAGATCTACGCGTCTCCCGCGCAGATGCTGCTCGAACTCATCGGATTCGGCACGCGGCACGAGCGCTTCCAGGCGCTCACCGGCGTGAGCGTCGAGATCAACCGCGGCGAAGTCGTCGCGATCGTCGGCCGCAACGGCGCAGGCAAGTCGACGCTGCTCAAGATCGTCGCGGGCACCCTCGCCGCCGACAGCGGTGCGGTCGCGGTCAATGGCCGCCTCTCCGCGATCCTCGAGCTCGGCACGGGATTCCATCCCGACTACACGGGCCGCGAGAACATCATCATGGGCGGCCTCTGCCTCGGCATGACGCGCCGCGAGATCCTCGCCAAGCAGGACGAAGTCGCCGCGTTCAGCGAGCTCGGCGATTTCCTCGACCGCCCGTTTCGCACGTATTCAAGCGGCATGCAGGCGCGGCTCTGCTTCTCCACCGCGCTTGCGTGCGAGCCGTCGATCCTCGTCGTCGACGAGGCGCTCTCGGTCGGCGACGTGCGCTTCCAGCGCAAGTGCTTCGCGCACTTCGAGCAGCTTCGCGCGCGCGGCACCACGATCCTGCTCGTCTCGCACGACATGAACGCCGTCGCGCAGATCTGCGACCGCGCCGTCTGGCTCGAGCGCGGCAAGGTCGTCGCCGTCGGCAGCGCGAAGGAAGTCGCGGAGAACTACCTGCGCGCGATGCTCGCTCCGAGCGACGCGTCGGCGCCGAAGTCCAGCGATGCAGCCGCGGCTTCTGCGACGCACCTCGGCGGCGACATCGCGCCCGAGATGCGCTACGGCTCGGGCGCGGCCGTGATCGAGCGTGTCGAAGTCGTCGACGCCGCAGGAAATCCCGTCGATCTCCTGCGTCCGCGCGCGAGCTACACGCTGCGCGCGCGCGTGCGCGCCGTGCGTCCGCTCGACGACCTCCACGTCGGATTCGCGATCCGCACCGTGCGCGGCGTCGAGGTCTTCTCGATCAACCCGCGTCCGCAGCGCGTCGCGCCCGTGCCGCTCGCGCCAGGCGAAGGCGTCACCGCCGAAATCGCGTTCACCAACCATCTCGCGCCCGGCGACTACTTCGTCACCGTCGGCGCGTGGGGGCTCGGCGACGACGCGCACCACGACCGTCGCGTCGATGTCCTCCAGCTGCATGTCGCGGGCGACATCGGCGCGCTCGCGCAGTCGCTCGTCGATCTCGACGCCGAATACCGCTTTACGGCCAAGGAATCCGCGCGATGAGCGGCGTCGTATTCCACGTCGGCTTGCCCAAGACGGGCACGACCACGCTGCAGAAGGCCGTGTTTCCGCGCCTCGCGGGCGTTGCGTACGCGGGCAAGCGCATCCCCGGCTACGGCTTCGCGACCACCGCGCTCGGCGAAGCGATCGCCGCGACGATCTCGGCCGACAGCGCGCTCGCCGATCCCGCGCCGCAGCTCGCGGCTGCGATCGCCGAGCTGCGCGCGCAATGCGGGACGAGCACGCTGGTGATCTCCACCGAGTCGCTCGCGCATCCCGCCGCGCGCGACCTCGGCCTCGTCGCGCATCGCCTCGCGCGCGCCGCGTCCGACGCACGCATCCTGATCACGCTCCGCGAGCAGGAATCGCTCGCGCTCAGCTGGTTCCGCTCGCACGGCCGCTTCGCGCAGTACCTCTTCACGCACAAGTCGGAGGCGGAGCGCATTCCCGCGCAGCTCACGCAGCGCGCCTGGTGGGACCTCGTCGTGCGCGAGCCGCGCGCGGGGCTGCTCGCCACGCTCGACTTCGACGCGATCGTCTCCTGCTACGAGCGCCACTTCGACGGACGCGTGACGGTGCTTCCGCTCGAGCTGCTTTCCCAAGACGCCGCGAGCTATGCCGCGCGCCTCGCGTCGGTGCTCGAGGTGCCAGCATCCGCCTGCGCACCGCACCTCGCGGACGCGCACGAAAACAGGGGACTTTCCGCACGTGAAGTCGCCGCAGGAAGATTCCTCGCACGCCTCGGCCGCAGCACGAGTTTTCTCGAGCACCGCGATACAAGCGCGCTCCGACGGTGGCTCGCCGCCGGTCCGCGCGCCGATGCCGCGCTCGACGCGTCGATCGCCGCCGATCTCCGCGCGCGGTTTGCCGCGGGTAACGCGCGCCTTTCCGCGCGCCTTTCCTCAAGCCCTTCCTCACGCCTTGCATCGTCTACCGACCTCTCGCTCGCCTCGCTCGGCTACGCGTGCGCGTGATACTCTCCCGCGCGTGAGCATCGCCAACCACGCAGCACCCGCGCTTCCCCGCAACCCGCACTTCGACGACCAGCGTGTCGTGTGGAGCGACGAATACTCCGGCGCGTACCAATCGGTCGCGTACGACCAGCAGTTCGACGACCAGTGGCGGCTCTTCCTCGAGCGCAAGACGGGCTTCTGCGACCACACCGGCGTCGAGACCACCGACGAGTACATCGACGACCGCATCGCCGAGCTCACGGGCGTGCGCGATTTCCTCTGGCGCAAGAAGTGGGGCGCGCTCGCGCCGATCATGTCGCGCCTCACCGGCCGCACCGCGCGACAGGAACGCCGCGGCGTCGGCGGCCGCCTCTGGCTCGAGCCCAAGTTTCCCGTCGACTTCTTCCAGGGCAAGCGCTGCCTCGACGCAGGTTGCGGCGCGGGCCGTTGGACCAAGACGCTCGCCTCGCTCGGCGCGCGCATGAAGTCGATCGACGTCTCGCGCCACGGCCTCGAGTCGACCAAGCGTTTCAACGACGACGTCGAGAAGTGCAGCATCTTCGAGCTTCCGTCGCGCGCCGAGTTCCAGCGCGCGTTCGACTTCACGATTTGCTGGGGCGTCGTCATGTGCACGCACGATCCGCGCGCGGCCTTCGACGCGGTCGCCGCGACGGTCAAGCCGGGCGGCTCGCTCTACCTGATGGTGTACGCGCCCACGTACCACGTCTCGCCGCAGGTCCTCGAGTGGCGCGCGCGCTATCACCGCGAATGCCGCACCTTCGAGGAGAAGCTGCAGTTCGCCTACTCCGTCGCCGACCGCCCCGAGAACGCGATCAACCTGCTCGACATGCTCAACACGTTCTACAACTGGACGATCCCCGAGGCGGTGTGCGAGCAGTGGTTCCGCGCGAACGGCTTCCGCGACATCAAGCTGCTCAACCGCGACGAGCCGCACGCGTGCGGCCTGCACATGCTCGGCACGCGCGCGTGAGTCTCGCGGCCGGCGCTCACGCGTAGAGCGCGCACATCGACCGCGACATCCGCTCCAGCGAGAACTCCGCGTGCGTGAACGCCCGCGCGTTCGCCGACATGCGTGCGCGCAGCGCGTCGTCGTGCACGATCGCGAGCACTCCGCGCGAGAGTGCCTCGGCATCGCCGCTGTCCGCGAGGATTCCCGTCTCGCCATCGCGCACCGCATCGGGGATGCCGCCGACCTTCGTCGCCACGACGGGCGTGCCCATCGCCTGCGCCTCGACGAGCACGTTCGGCGTGCCCTCGACGCGCGAGGTCAGCAGCGCCACATCCGCTGTCGCGAGCAGCGCGATCGCATCGTTGCGTCGCCCGAGCAGCCGGAATGATCCGCCCATCGGCGCCGCAGCACGCGCGAGCTCGTCGCGCATCGGGCCATCGCCCGCCACGCAGAACAGCGCGCGCGGCTCCTTCGCGAGCACGCGTCGCGCGACATCTGCAAACAGCAGCGGCTGCTTCTCGTCGCCGATGCGAAACACTCCGACCACCAGCGGCCGACCGGCTGCGCCCAGCTCATCGCGCAGCGCCGCACGGCGCGCGTCGTCCGCCGACGCGAGCACCGATGGATCGAGTCCGTTGCGCACGACGCCGATCCGCGCGCGGTCGATGCCGATCCACCGCGCGTAGTCGTCCGCGCCGGCCTCGGAGTTCGCGCACATCCGCACGCGCGCGTCCGCTGCGAGCACGCGGTACCACGGCAGCATCCACGGCTGGCACCACGCCGGAAAGTGCGTGGGGTTGAGCGAGCGAAACGTCAGCACCACGCGCGGCACGCCGACCGCGAGCGCCGCGACGCCCGCGCAGATGTTCGCGTGATCGAGCCACGCCTGCACGACATCAGGCCCGCTCGCGAGGAACTCGCCTGCGAGGTCCGTCGCGTACGGCCGCAATGCAAGCGGAATCGCCATAAGCCGCCGCCGCAACTGCTCGTCCTGCGCGAATCTCCTGCGCACTTCATCCGACGCCGTCGTCGCAGCGCCCGCGTGGACGAGCGGAATCCCCGCGTCGAGCACCATCGGCGCGTAGTGCGCATGAACGCCTTCGCACGCGTTGAGCGTGAGTACGCGCTGATCCGCGAGCCCGAGACGCTGCGATTCTCCCGCAAACAGCGCGAGCTGACGCTCCGCGCCGCCTGCAGCGAGGCTGCCGATCACCTGCACCGCGCGTGGCCGTACCGCCCGTGGCTGAACCGCGTCGCGCTGAACCGCATCGCGCTGCACCGCCCGTGGCTGAACCGCGTCGCGCTGAACCGCGTCGCATTGCACGCATGCCTGCGCGTCGATCACCCACGCGCACGCATCGACCGAAGGCGCAGGCGCGATCGCGCCCGACAGCGCACGCGCCGAGGCAATGGCCTTCGCGCCGACCACGCGCGCCGCGCGCCGCGCGCCCGCGCGCGCCACGCGCATGCCAAGCGCGGCAACGCGCTGGCCAAGCGGCGGGCGCAGGCACTGCTCGTAGACGCCCATCAGCCGCGCTCCTTGCGCGCATACATCGCGACCGACTCATCGACCATCCGCTGCAGCCCGAACCGCTCCGAGACAAACGCCCGCGCCCGCGTCGAAAGCCGCGCGCGCAGCGCGTCATCGCCGAGCACCTCGAGCACGTGCCGTGAGAGCGCATCGGTATCGCCGACATCGCACAGGAATCCGCTGCCGCCGTGCTCGACCGCATCGACCGTTCCGCCGCCGCGCGTCGCGACCACGGGACAGCCAAGCGCCTGCGCCTCGAGCAACGCATTCGGAGTGCCTTCCTTGCGCGACGCGTGCATCACGATGTCCGCGACCGACAGCAGCGCCGCCACGTCGCTCCGTCGTCCGAGCAGGCGGAACCGCGCCGCGTCGACCGCGTTCGTCTGCGCCTCAAGCGCCGACTTCATCGGACCGTCGCCGGCCACGAGCACGCATGCATCGTCGTTCGCGCGCAGCACGCTGTTGGCGGCGCGCGCGAAATCAAGCGGTTCCTTCTCCTCCGCCACGCGAAACACGCCGAGCACCACGCGCCGACCTTCGACACCGAGCTCCGCGCGCAACGCGGCAAGCGCCGCGTCATCAGGCGGCTGCATCGCCGCATGATCGAATCCATTCGGGATCACCGCGAACCGCTCGCGCGGCACGCCCATCCAGTCCGCGTAGTCCTCCGCGCCCACCCGCGAATTGCCGATGAACCGCACGCGGTCCGAGCTCGCGAGCCTCCGGTACCACGCCAGGAAGTACGGCGCGTCGATCATCGGAAAGTTCGATGGATTCACGTTCCGCGTCGAGAGCACGATCGTCGGCACGCCAGCGATAAACGCCGCGATCGCGCCCCAGATGTTCGCGTGATCCAGCCACGCATGCACGACGTCCGGCTTCAGCCGCACAAACTCGCACGCGAGCTCGATCACCCAAGGCCTGTACGCGGGATCAACCGCGATCAGCCTGCGCTGCATGCCCTTGTCGAGCGCGAGCGCCGCCGCCGTCGCCTCGTCGCGCGTCGCGCCCGCGACCTCGACGATGACGCCGCCGTCCTGTGCGAGCGGCAGGTAGTGCGCAGCCGTGCCCACCAGTGGATTGGTGAGCATGATCCGCGCCTCGACCGATCCGCCTCGGAGCGACTCGCGCGCGAGATACACCAGCTGTCGCTCGGCGCCACCCGCGGAAAGGCTCCCGATCACGTGCACGACGCGCGGCCGGTCGCGCGGCGGCGGCGCGTACGCCGGGAGCGCGAGGATTTCCTTCGCGAGCTCGTCATCGGACGCGAACGCCGGCGCTTCCTGGCGAACGCTGCCCCGCATGGCCTGCACGGCCTGCGGTCGAACGCCGAACAGTCCGAGCGCCCTCGACGAGCCGACCCACATCGCGCGCCTCATCAGGTGCGGAACACGGCTCCAACGCGTCAACGAAATCGCCTTCGACATGGTCGGCGCGCGAAGACGATCGAGTTCGGCCGTGTAGCAACGCATCGGAAACAGCCGTCAACGGACGAGCAGGGGACGAATCCCTGCGTCCCACCGCGGTAGACTTGGGCGGCGATGCTAGCCGAATCAGGCCACACCAGTCTTCTCGAGCAGGTGCTCGCGGCGTTCGAGTCGCTCGGCTATCCACGCGAGGTCGTGACGCAGTGGTCGATCCCCGCGCCGGACGCGGCCGATCTCGCCGCGCATCTCGCGCGCGAGCTTGCTTCCGCGCCGGCTCCGCGCGTCCTCGAGGTCGGCACCTTCGTCGGCACGAGTGCGCTGTTCATGCTGCTCGCCGATCCGCGCTCGGAAGTGCACACGATCGATCCGAACTTCCCGCTCGAGGTCGAGTTCGACGCGATGGACTGCGGTCATCGCAACGCCGACCTCGCCAAGCGCACGCAGGATGTCGCCGCGCTCGCCGCCGATCGGCTGGGCATCCGCGCGCGGCTTCATCTGCACGCGGGCGGATTCTCGAGCGAGGCCACCTTCGCGGGCATCGACGCCGTCGTTCCCGCCATCGGTTCCGATGTGATCCGCGCGCACGGACCGTTCGACGCGGTCTTCGTCGACGGCCTGCATTTCGAGGATGTCGTCCTCAGCGACCTGCGCCTCGCGGCGACTGCGGTGCGCGATGGCGCGCCGATCCTCATGCACGATGCGATCGGCTACTGGGGTTCGTGCGTGCGCCGCGCGGTGGGGCGGTTCCTCGAGCAGCATCCGCACTTCAGCTTCTCGCACGCGCCGTACGCCGACCTTTACCGCAGCGTCGCGCGTCTCTCGACCAAGCCGATCGACGCGCCAGCGCCCGCCGTCCGCGCGGAACTCTGCTTCGGCGCGCATCTCGCCAAGCACGCGGAGTACGCGGGCCGCGCGATCACCACGACGTTCCCCGCGCTGGACGCGCACGCATGCGACGCGCTTTCCGCGCCGCTCGCCGCACGCATCGGCTGCGACATCAACGACAAGAGCGACAAGAGCGGCAAGCACGCGCCACGCTGCGCGGTCGCGCTCGCCACGTTCGATGAGCTCGCGCCCGACGTCGCCAACGCCGAACTCGCGCGCATCGCAGGAGAAGGCAGCACGCGCAACGACATTCTCATCCTCGGCTTCACGCCGCCAGGAGAGCAGGGCGCCGCGGGACCGTGGTCGCGTCCGCTCGCGTCGCGCGTCGCGGCGCTCGACGCGATTGGCTTCGACGCCTACGACATCATCGTGCCGTTCCTCGAGCCGTTCTCCTACGCGCTCGGCAGCGGCTGCGTGCTCCCCGTGCGCACGACGTTCCTCTCGACCACCGTCGTGGCCGTCCGCCGCGGGAGCGCGGCGTCAGCCCGGTGCGCCGCGCTCGAACGCATCGACGCAGCCAGCGCGCGTCGCATCGACGACGTCCGCACGCAGCGCGCGCATGAGCACGCGATGCTCGCCTCCGTCGATGCGCGCCGCATCCATCTCGAGTCGAAGTTCGCCGTGCTCGCCGCCGAACACGAGGCCATGCGCGTCAAGCACGCATCGCACGATGCCGCTGTCGCCGGCCTGCAGTCGCGCGTCGATGAACTCACGCGGCGCCTGCAGCACATGCTCGATTGGCGCGTGCACATCGGGCGCCATCACTTCTGGCGCCGGCCGAACGCGAAGGTGTAGCCTTCGGGTCTAGTTCGCTCGCGTCGCCGCCTTACGGCGCGACCACGCCCCACTGCGTGTTGGCATTGCGAATGAATCCGCCCTGCGTCTTCGCGAAGCCGTCCAGGATCCACGCATTCACATCGCCCGTCAGCGTGTTGCGCCAGACGATGTCGTACTTCCCGTCGCCGTTGAGGTCGCGCAGACCGTCGATGCGCCAGACGGAGCCGATCGCAGCGCCGTTGTTCATGAGTCCGCCGGTCACGCGCTGCGTGCCGTTCATCATCCACGCGCACACCGTGCCCATGGTGCGATGACGCCAGATCACGTCGGCCTTGCCGTCGCCCGACACGTCGGCCACGCCCGCCACGAGCCACTCGGCCGCGACCGGTCCCGAGACGTTGGTGATGTTTCCTTGCGTACCGATGTCGAGGCCCTGCATCAGCCACGCACTGACCACGCCGCTCGACGCGCGCCACAGGATGTCCTGGTGACCGTCGCCGTCGAGATCGGCGATCGCTTCCGCGGTCTTGCCGCTGGCGTTTCCGATCAGGCCGCCGGCGATCTTCACAAAGCCTTCCATCAGCCACGCGTTCACGTTGCCGGACACCGAATCCTGCAGCACGATGTCGCCGCGGCCGTCGCCTGAGATGTCGCCGATGCCGACGCACTGCCAGTTGGACGGAATCGGCAGCGAGATCGCGCCCTTGGCCAACACGGTCAGTCCATCGGTGAGCCACGCGTGAAAGCGCCCCTGCGCATCGCGCCACACGATGTCGGTCGAGCCGTTTCCATCGAGGTCGCCCATGCCCTGCAGCGTGTATCCCGCAGGAACAGCATCGCTAAACACGCCGCCCGCCTTGCGGCCGACGCCAAGCATCAGCCATCCCGCGAGCTGCCGCGAGATCGGGTTGTAGAACAGCAGATCCGACCGGCCGTCGTAGTCGAGTTCGTCGGCCGCGTACTTCGTGAGTCCGCCCGACGGATAGAAGAACTGCCGCGAGCCCGTGCCGAACGCGACCGCGCCGCTGTTCGCGTAGCCCACGGTCCCTTCAAACTGCAGGTTCAGTCCAGGCGCGTATTGATCGGCGGTCACGACGAACACACCCAGCAGCACCTTCAGGTCCGAGCCTGCGAGGCCAAAGCTGTTCGTCGGCGGAATGTTGTACCAACCGGCCGCGCCGCCGATCTCGTTGGCGTCGACGAACTTCGCGTCGTTGAAGCCAGGATCCGCGATCGTTCCGTTGAGCATGTTGCCTTGCAACGCGCCGATGGTCACGTATGTGTCGAATCGCCACGCCTCGCCCGGCGGCAGGTAGCCCATCGGGAGAAAGCTCTTGGGGATCTCATCGATCACCGATTCGGCCTGGAAGAACACCGCCGTCGCCTGCGGATCGATCGCATTCGCAAGCGACGCGGTCACATTGAACGCGTTGAGCACGCGGTCCGTCGGGTCGTCGAAGGTCGCGTAGACCTCCATGACGTGGTACGTGTTCTCCGTACCTTGGACGACGTAGCTCGTGCTGCCGAAGCCTGTGAAGTCGGCCGTCGCGGGCGACGCCGCGATCGAGATCGCTGCGGTGAGGGATGCGACGGCGGTGATGGACGCAGCGAGAGGACGGTTGCGCATGGGGCGATCTCTTGAAAACGGCATTCGAAGCCGCATCGTTTGTCGCCATCGGCGCGTGGAATGAGGGGATTGACCCGTGTTCCCGCGCGCCTTCCCGAATTGCGCGCTTCCCGCCGAACAATCCGTCTGCGCCGGTTGTGCGGGCAGGGTTGATATCTCGGGGCGCCTTGCTTGCCCGTCCTTCAACTCAAATGAAACAGGCGCCGCCGATGTCGGCGACGCCTGTGGTGATGCGTTGTTGGCGAGTCTGAGCTTGTGACTCTGGTTCGCCGCGTCAGTTGGCCGCGACCTGGACCTTCGAAGTGGTCCCGTTCGGGAACACGATCTTGATCTCCCACTTCGGTCCCGAGTTCTCCTGGGCAAGCTCGGCCGAGTGCGGTGCGCCGGTCGGATTGGCGTTGATCGCAGTCGTCACCGCCGCAGCGGAGGACACGGTCGCGGACGAGAGCGCGCCGATGGCTTCCGAGTAGTTGGCGAGCTGCGCCGCAGTCGGAGTCCACGACGTCGTGCTCACGATCGCCCGCGTCGCGGCGTTGACAACGACGCGCACGAGTTGGCCGTTCGAGGCGCGCCACTGCGTGACGGCCACGTAGTACACGCCCGACTGCAGTTCGACTTCGCTTTCGAGGACAGGCAGGCTGCTGGTGGTCATGGCTGCGTTGATCGACGCGGTGTACGAGCTGCAGGACACGGTCGCGTTGTTGCCGCTTCCGCCGCCGCCGCTGTTGCCGCCGCCGCCGTTGCTTCCGCCGTTGCTTCCGCCATTGCCTCCGTTGCCACCGCTGCCCACGGAGTCGTCGTAGTCGTTCTCGTTCGAGTCGTCGCGGTTGTCATCGTCGCCCACGCCGTCGCGGCCGTGGTCGTCGTTGTAGTCGTCGTCGTTCAGCATCGACCATGAGGTCGCGACGTTCTTCACGAAGCTGCCCGCGGTCTTGGTGAAGCCGTTCATGAGCCACGCATTCACGTCGCCGGTGCTCATGTTGCGCCACAGCAGGTCTTCATTGCCGTCGCTGTTGAGATCGCCGGCTGCCTCGACGCGCCAGTTGAGCGGGATGCCTGCGTTCATCACGCCACTCGACTTGAGCGCCGTGCCGTCCATCATCCAGCCCGTGACCGCGCCGGTCACGCTGTTGCGCCAGACGATGTCCCTCTTGCCGTCGCCGTCGAGGTCGGCGATCGCGACGGTCTTCCACTCCGCGGTCACCGGCGTCACGCCCGTGATCGGCGAATCGGACACGATCGTCAGGCCGTTCATCATCCACGCGCGCATCTCGCCTGCAGCGGTGCGCCAGAGGATGTCGCCGCGACCATCGCCATCAAGGTCGGCCACGCCCGCGTAGATCAGGCCGAGCGCGTTGCCCACGGCGCCGCCGGAGGTCTTGGTTCCGCCGCTCATGATCCACGCGTTCACCTGCCCAGTGAAGCAGTTGCGGAGGATCACGTCGGCCTTGCCGTCACCCGAGATGTCGGTGAGCGCGAGGTACTCCCAGTCGAGACCGACGCCGCCGGAGATCGCACGGTCATCGCTCACGGCGAGACCGTTGAGCCGCCACGCGCGGAACGCGCCGGTCGTCTTGTTGCGGAACAGCACGCTCGAGCGTCCGTCGCCGTGGAAGTCGCCGACGCCGAGGTACTCGTGGCCCGCGATGGTGTTCGGCACGATGCCGCCGCCATCCTTCGCGAGGCCGTTCATCGTCCACGCCGCGATGTTTCCGCTCGCGGGGCTGAACCAGAACACATCGCTGCGGCCGTTGTCATCGAGGCCCGCGCGTGCGTACTCGAGTCGATAGTGGTAGCCAGCGCCACGATTCAACGCGCCGTTGGCGGTGGTCGGCGCGCCGACCATCACGCGCTCGCCCGCGATCGCGAGCGCATTCGCGAAGCCGCCGAGCACGGAGCCCGTCGACGCCGCAAGCTTGGAGCCTTCCTGCCAGACGCCCGTGCCCATGCGACGGTAGACCGTCGCGCTGCCCGCGCTCGCGACGCCGCGAACGGTGTCGAGCGGCGCGCCGACGACGAGACGATCGTCGCTCGCCGCGAGCGCTGCGCCAAAGCGGTCGCCCGCCGCAGCATCGCTCGGCGTGATGCGAGCCGCCGACGGCCAGCTCAGGTCGGTCGCGCGCTGGTACACAAACGCAGCGCCGCAGGGGAGTCCGCTGTTGAGTGCATCGGGTGCACCGACAAACGCCCAGTCGCCCGCGATGGTGCCCGAGAGCGCCACCGAGGTGCCGTAGCCGATCGCGCCTGGTTCGCCAGCGGCGAACACGGCGGCCTGCGACCACGAGCCAGTGTTTCGGAAGAGGTACGCCGCACCGGCGCCTGCAGCGTGTGCGGGCGCGCCGATGAGCGCGCGCGACGAACGCATCGCGACCGACGCACCAAAGTGGTCCGCGACCGCGCCGTCCGATGCAGTCAGCTTCGACTGCTCGACCCACGTGTTTCCCGTCGAGTTGCGGAACACATACGCCGCGCCACGGTCGGCCGCGCCTGCGACATCCGCGCCCGGCGCGCCCACGACGACCGAGTCGCCGTTCATCGACACCGCCGCACCGAACTGGTCGCCTGCGACGCCGTCCGACGCCGTCAGCTTCGCGACCTGCGTCCAAGTCGCGCCGCTCTTGCGGAACACGTACACCGCGCCTTGATTCGCGCTCGCGCCACCTGGCCCGAACGGTGCGCCCACGACGACGATGTCGCCTTGCAGCGCGACGCTCGCGCCAAACGCATCTGACGCCGCGGCGTCGCTCGCGACCAGCGTCGCCGACACCGACCAGGTGTTGCTCGAACCACGATCGAGGATCGTCGCGGTGCCCGCGCCCGAGTTCGCGCCCGGCGCGCCGTACACGCTGCGACCGCTGTCCGTGGCGACCGACGCGCCAAAGGACTGGCTCGCAGCCGTCGACACGGGCGAGAGGACCAGGCGTTCCGTACGCGTCACGACTTCCTGCGCGGAAGCGGAGGCGATGAAGCAAAACGACAGACCAATCACCGAGGCAAGTTTCATGTTGTTCATAGTGAGATCCCTAGTTACGAGGACGACAGCCGTAGGAACCGCGGGGCGATACGCAGATACGACGGCGCGATAAATATGCCTCAGAAAAACGGACTCGCCCCCGAATTTCGGGGGCGAGTCGTCAGATTTCGGAGTTTCTGGCGCCGATTACTCGCGGCGCCAGAGGTAGTTACGGGCAACTCACGGGTTCACGATGCGCCAGTCCAACGACGCTCTGCGGACGAACGCGCCGACGCGCTTGACCAGGCCTTCCATCAGCCAGACGTTGACGTCGCCGGTCGAATTGTTGCGCCACACGATGTCCGACATGCTGTCGCCATCGAGGTCGGTCAGCGTCGCCAGGGTGTAACCCAGCCCGACGCTCGTGGTGACCACGCCTCCCGACTTCTTGGTGAGGCCGTCCATGAGCCAGCCGTTGACCTGACCAGTGGTGTTGTTGCGCCAGAGCAGATCGGCCTTGAAGTCGCCGTCAAGGTCCGCCATGCCGGCTGCCGACCACTCGAGCCCAACAGCCGCCGCATCGGCGATGTCGCCTTGCGCCTGGATCGTTAGCCCATTGAGCCGCCAACCGCTCACCACACCAGTGCTGCTGCGCCAGAGGATGTCCGCGTCGCCGTCGGCATCGAGGTCGCCGATGCCAAGGAACGTCAGGCCGGTCGCCGTGCCGATCAGGCCGCTGCCAGTCTTGATCAGTCCGGCCATCTTCCAGCCGTACACCTTGTTGTCGGTGGCGCTCTTCCACAGGATGTCGCCGTTGCCATCGCGGTCGATGTCGGCGATCGCCAGGAGGCGGTAGTCGCCCGGAACCACACCGGTGATCGTCCCGCTCTGCGCCACGGCCGTGCCGCTCATCAGCACGCCGCGCACTGCGCCGGTCGTGAGGTTGCGCTCGACGATGTCCGAGCGCCCGTCGCCGTCGAGGTCGCCAAGTCCGCCGAAGGAGAAGCCCGCCGGCGCGGTCTCGTCCAACGCGCCACCCGAGGTGCGGGTGCGGCCCGACATGAACCACACGCTGAACTGCCGCGTGGTCGGATTGAACCACACGATGTCCGCCTCGCCATCGCCATCGAGATCGCTGATGGGCTTGAGCTCGCAGGTATCCGGAATGCCGTTGCTGTTGCGGTCGGGAATCGTTCCGTCCGCGAGCTCGCAGCTGTCAGGCTTCTCGTTCAAGTTGCAGTCTGCCGAGTCGTAGTAGTAGTGAGCTCCCACCTTCGCTGCCGAGGTCGGGCACTCCACGCTGGACACCAGCGCCGACGCTGTGAGCCGGAAATGCGCCGCGCCGTTGTCGAGCAGCGCGTTGTAGAGCGTCGCCGGGAGGAAGATCGTCTCCTTCTGGAACGACGTCGGGCAGTTGAGACCGCCCTGCAGGAAGATGTAGTCGATGATCTGGTCGTTGAACTTGAGCGTCAGGTACTCGCCCGGCGAGCCGAGGTCCGCCTTGACCTCGACTTCGACGATCACATCACCGACCGCGTTCGGAAGATTCGTGCCATCCGCCGCCGCAGTCGACGAGCTCGAGTACGGCGTGACCTGGACGCCAGCGAGGGTGGTCAGGCCACCTTCGCAGGAATCGATTCGGTTGTCGCTGTTGCAGTCGAACGTTGGATGCGTCGCGATGTCCTCGATGTCCGACACCTCGTTCGAGTCGCAGTCGCGGAAGTCCAGCTGTGCGGCAAAGCCAAGGCCGACTTCGAAGTCCCCGTAGACCGTGAGGACCGGCTGCAGCGGGGGCTCGTTCAGGTTGTTCGAATTGTTGCCCCAGATAAGGATCTGATTGTCGGAACGGCGCGCGGCGATCGAATAGCCGTACGCGCGGAGCTGCGTGTAGGTCTGGCCCGTGCCCAGCGTGGGGACCTCGAGCTGCAGCAGCGAGTTGTCGCCAACCACTTCGACGGTGCCGTCCGACTTGAGATACGCGGTGGTGTTCCATGCGCAGACGATGTCGGAGACGGTCACGCCGCTGCCGAGCGTGGGCTGCGTGCCTTCGCCCTCCGAGTTGTCGCCCCACAGAACCACCGTGCCATCTGCCAACAGCGCGCCCGCGTGGTCGAGGCCACCGGAGAAGGCCGTCGGATGCGTGACGCGCACCGGAACCGTCGTCTGTCCCGCACTGTTGTCGCCCCACGCGAGCAGTTCGCCATCGGCGTTTCGACCAAGCGTGAAGAACGCTCCGCAGCGCACGAGGTCGTACGCCGACGCGCTCGTCGCGACGTCGCACTGGTTGAAGGTGTTCGAGCCGAAGCACACGATCACGCCGTCCGATCGCAGCAGCGCCGAGTGCGCGCCGCCGCAGGCAGCCTGCGTGTAGGTCACGCCCGTCGGCAACGCGGGAGCGGTCAGCTGCCCGTCGTCGTTGCGACCCCACCCACGCACCACCCTGCCTGGCTCGAGGATCGAGATGCCGTGACCGTCGCCGAGCGCGAAGCACTTGAATGCCTCGGTGTAGCCGAGGTTCGGCGTATCAGTTCCGCCCGAAGGACTGAGTCCCCACGCAGTGATGGTGCTCGTGTCGTCGGCGAATGCGGCACCTGCGATGGCGCACGCCACCACAATGGGCAGTCCGAGATAGGCGCCGAGGCGCGAGAGCGAGGAGCGGGTTCGGGTGAACTTCAGGGGCTTCTTCATATGGGGTTCCAGCTTTCCGACCTTCGCAACTGCGGTTGTGACGCAGCACAGGAAGGTTCGTCATCGACCATCCGACCGCCTGAATGCGACCGGGGGTGGGTGGTTGTATCGGTCCAAAAGCAGCCTCGACCACACCGCCGCCAGGGTTCGTTGGCGAAACGGGCGACTCAAGACGCCTTCCTGCCCCGACGGGTTCAGCCGATCGCGTGGTAGTGACTCCTACGGCGCAAATACAGGTTGGAAAAAGAAGCCGGCCCTCGTCGCGGAGACGAGGGCCGGCGGGTGCGGAAGAGTTCTGTGCTGCTCAGCGGATCAGCGGAGGACCTGCCAGGAGCTCTGGACGCCGCGGATGAACGAGCCAGACTGCTTGGTCAGGCCATTCATCAGCCAACCGTACACGTCGCCGGTGGTCTTGCTGCGCCAGATCATGTCGCCGCGACCGTCGCCGTTCAGGTCGGGGGTTCCGACGATCTGCCAATCGGCTCCGACCGAGGTCGAGATGTAGTTGCCGGAGACGCGGCGGACGCCGTTCATCAGCCAGCCCGTCACGATGCCGGTGTTGGAGTCCTGCCAGATCACGTCGGCGTGGTTATCGCCATCGAGATCGGTCATGCCGACGACCTTCCAGTTCGGGGCCGGCGAGCAGGCATTGCCCACGTAGCCAGAGAAGGTGATCGTCAAGCCGTCCATGATCCAGCCGATGACGTTGCCGCCAGAGTTCTGCCAGAGCATGTCCTGCTTGCCGTCGGCGTTGAGGTCGCCGATGCCGAGGAACTTGAGTCCCGCGGAGTCGCCGATGTTTCCGCCCGCGGTCTTGGTGAGACCGTTCATGAGCCAGCCGCGGACCTCGCCGGTCGCGCTGTTGCGGAGCACGCAGTCAGCCTTGCGGTCGCCGTTGAGGTCACCGATCGCGATGATGTCCCAGGACGCCTCGAGCGAACCCGAGATGAAGCCCTGCGAGATGACCGAGTTGCCGTTCATCAGCCACGCCGAGAAACGGCCCGTGCTGAGGTCGCGCCAGATCATGTCGGCGTGACGGTCGCCATCGAGGTCGCCGAGGCCGGAGGACTTGGCGTTCGCGCCGGGATCAGCCGAGGTGTAGCCGCCGCTTGCACGGGTCAGGCCGTCCATCGTCCAGATCGTCGACTTGCGCGAGCTCGGGCTGAACCACGCCACGTCGGACTTGCCGTCGAGGTTGAAGTCGTCGCGCACGAATGCAGCCGCGGCCTGGGCAGGGGCGTTGCACTGCACGTGGTCGATGTAGATCGGGATGATCGACGAGATCGCGATGCTGTCGATGCCGGCAGCGTTCTCGACGCCGATGAAGGTGTCGTCGCTCGCGTCGTTCGCGTTGCTGAGCACATCAAAGACGCGGGTCTCAGACGAGCCGTCGATGAAGTACACGGTGACCGTGACCGGCGCAGCGGCGCCGAGGCCGCTGGTGTCCGTGATCACGAAGCCAGCCTGGGTCGGCTGACCGCCGAGCTGCTTCGCGATGAAGGTGATCTGCGAGAAAGCGGGGTCGAAGACCGGGCCCCACGCGCCGAGCGGAAGGCTCTTGCCGAGAGCGCCGTTGCCGTCGATCGACTGATCGTCGGCGTCGACGGAGTTGCCGTTGTCGACGACCGCAGCGGGCTGGAACGAAAGTCCCACCGTGCGTGCGCCCTCGAAGTCATCGACGATCAGCGCGTCAACTGCGAACGCGCTGTCGGACTTCGAGTGGTATCCAGCGATCTGGCTCCAGGTGGAGGCTCCACCCGCGAGCGCGGCCGAAGTCGCGAGCGAGCTTGCGAGTCCAGCGGCGACGAGGCCGAAGGTGCGAACGGTGTTCGCGTTGCTATTCCAAGTCTTCATTTGTGATCTCCTCTTCCGGTATCCCTATTCACTCTGCCGTGCTTCCCTCCGCGGAAGCATGGCAACAACATTCTCGTTACCCGGTGGCACCCACCGCCAGGCAACGCGAAGTCTTCCGTGACCTCGACACAGGAGTTCCCTCTGCCGAGATGCTAATCAATCGCCGAGGCGATTGCCCGAAAGTTTCCGCAGTTCGAGTGTGACACGGAAGGCGAATCCGTCCATAGCGCTCGGCTCATTTCCACCAACTGCGTTCGTGATCGGCCTGCACAAGCGGTACAGACGGCACCAGAGCGTCGCAGCGGTTCAGCAGGCCTCGCCCATGGCGCCAAGCCCGAGGTCGCGCATCTTCCGATAAAGAGTGGTGCGGTTGATGCCCAGGCTCGCTGCAGCCTTGGAACGGTTCCATCCATGCGCTGCGAGCGCCGCAAGCAGCGCCGCGCGCTCCGGATCGCGCATCGCGTCCGCGAGCGACTTCGACTTCGCGGCGCTGGCTGAACCCGCCGACGCGCCAGCATCCAACGCACGTTGCGGCGCCGCGAACGGCAGTGGTTCGATGGGCTCGGCCGCACGAACGACGGCAGCGTTCAGAATTCGTTCAGGCAGATGTGGGCGGTCGATCCACGCTCCGTCGCACACGATTGCCGCGCGCTCGATGGCGTTCTCGAGCTCGCGCACATTGCCAGGCCACGCGTAAGCGCGCATCGCCTCGGCGGCCTCGGCGGTGAAGCCGAGGATGGTGCGTCCAAGCTCCGCACTCTTGCCGCGCAGGAAGTGCTCCGCAAGCGCCGTGGTGTCGTTCGGCCTCTCGCGCAGCGGCGGCAGTTCGATCGGCAGCACGTGCACGCGATAGAAGAGGTCCTGCCGGAAGCGACCTTCCTCGACAAGCCGCTCGAGCGGCTGGTTCGAAGCAACGATGACGCGGACATCGACCTCGATGGTGTCGTCTGCGCCCACAGCCTCGAACTTGCGCTCCTGCAGCACGCGCAGCAGCTTGAGCTGCATGGTCGGCGACGCGGAGTTGATCTCGTCGAGAAACAGCGTTCCGCCGTCCGCCGCGAGGAATCGACCCTTCTTGTCCGCGATCGCGCCGGTGAATGCGCCCTTCACGTGACCAAAGAGTTCGCTTTCAAGCAGCGTCTCGGGGATCGATCCGCACGCGAGCTCGACGAACGGCATCGCTGCACGCGTCGAAGCGCGGTGAATCGCGCGGGCCAACATGCTCTTGCCGGTTCCCGATTCGCCGTGGATGAGCACCGTCGAACGCACGCGACTCGCGGCACGCGCGAGTTCGAGCGCGCGCCCGAGCCGTTGATCGCGGCCGACGATCTGCGCGAGTGCATCGCCTGATTCCGCGGCTGGCTGTTCGCGGCTCGCGCGTGTGTCCAGCGTGTTTCGCGTTGCCGCGCGGGCAACGGTCTGCGCCAGTTCATTCGCGCTGAACGGCTTCATGAGCACGTCGGCGGCACCCGCGCGGATCCACTCGATCGCGCGAGCGGCCGCGATGTCGGCACCGCAGGCGATCACCGAAGTTCGAGCGCAGGCGCCTCGGGCCGACTGAAGCAAGCCCAGCAGCTCGCGGTCGCGCCCGCCGACATCGGCGAGCACGATCGCCTCGGCGTGTCCTCGCAGGGCCGCAACGACCTGGTCCACGGTCCCAGCGATTTCGCACCCGTAGCCGAGCGTCGACAGCGTCTGTCGGACCGCCGCCGCCGCGTACGGGTCGGGGTCCAACACCACAACGCGAGCATGGCAGCTCGTGGGCACGGAAAGGCCGGCTGGTTCCTTCTCGCTCACCGTTCGATCGCTCCTCAAGCCTTCTATCGAGGCTGTTGCTCATCGGCGCGGCTAGGACCGCACCGCAGGTCGACGGGTTTGATTGCAGCGGAGTTTCAGTTATCGGGACGGCTCTGGCCGCCATCGTCGGAGCGAATTGCAGGTCGTTGACGGGCGGCTCGCGTCAAGTTGCACAAAATCGCGACGAGATTCGGTCATACTCCGCGACCTGCCCCGTTTGGTGCGGCTCTCGCCGCGCGCCATTCCGGCCCGCAGCAAGTCGCCTGACGCTAGGTCAGATCCATGTCAGGTCAGATCCACGCCAGGTCAGATCCACGTCAGACCAAGCCCTGATGGCAAGTTTGGAGCCGAACCCATGCTGAATCGTCTTACCACCGTTTCCCTTCGCTCCGCGATCGTCGCGGCTGCTGCCTTCATCGGCAGCGAGACCATGATCTTTGCCCAGAACCAGCCCCCGGCCGGACAGGGTTCGCAGCAGGGCGGCGGTGCTGGCCGCGGTCAGGGTGGCGGCGGTGGCCGAGGTGGCAACCAGGGCGGTGGCCGTGGCGGCATGGGCGGCATGGGTGGATTCGGCGGCATGGGTGGCGGCATGGGCGGCGGCCGCGGCGGCATGGGTGGCATGGGCGGCATGGGTCGCGGCATGCAGGATGTTCGCGAGGCCCTCGAGGCCGACTTCCAGCGCCGCGACGTGACCCTCTTCGTCCGCCAGCTCAAGCTCACCGAAGACCAGAGCGGCGTCCTCGAGACCCTCTTCGTTGACTACGAGGCGCAGTACCAGCCCGAGGCCGAGGCGATCACCACCGCGATGACCGAGATCGGCAGGAAGATGATGAGCACCTTCATGACCCCGGAGCGCCAGCAGCAGATGCAGGACACCTGGGGTCAGATGCAGAAGGAAATGCAGGAGGCCGAGGCCGCGAACGGCCCGATGGACGACGACACGCGCCGCGCGTTCTTCCGCGAGCGCATGCAGAAGGCCAGCGAGAAGTTCGCCCAGGAAGTGCAGAACTCCGGCATCGACGCAGAGGTCAAGGCCGCGATGGGCGAGATGCTCACCAAGCTCGAAGGCTGGCAGACCCGCAAGGCTTCTCTCCGCGACAACTTCACGCAGGGCCTCAAGGTCGTTCTCGACGACGAGCAGCTGGCCGGCTGGCCGGCGTTTGAGCGCTTCCTCGTCCGCGAGAAGACCCTCCCGCGCGGCCGCATCTCCGGCGAGAACGTGAACCTGTTCTTCCTCGTCGACGAGCTCCGTCTCCCGCAGGACCAGTTCGCCAAGCTCGAGCCGCTCTTCAACGACTACGAGACCCGTCTCGACTCGTCGCTCCGCGCGCGCAACTCGTACATCGAGCAGTCGATGCCGAAGCTCTTCAAGTCGATCCAGACCTCGGATGTCGACGGCGCCAAGCTCATCTTCAAGCGCCAGGCCGAGCTCCGCTCCGCCGTGCGCGACGTCAACGACGAGTTCCGCAAGTCCATGGTCATCGCCCTCGGCGAGTCGACCTGGGCCAAGTCGCTCGACAAGGCCGTCCTCGAGAACGGCTGGGACCGCATCTACCGCGCCACGACGACCGACCGCATGTTCGAAGAGGCCATGAAGATCCAGGGCCTCGATCCGACCGTGCTGCAGGCCGTCACCGACCTGTACGCGCAGTACGGCAACGAAGTCGCTCCGATGAACGAGCGCCTGAAGAACCTCGCGCGCACCGAAGAGCCCGACCAGATCGTCGCCGACGGCGAGCGTTTCGTGAGCATGGTCGGCCAAGGCGTTTCGGGAATGGTCCGCAACATGGGCGGCGGTCCGAACGGCAACCAGAACCGCGCCGACGACGCGTCCCGCAAGGCTTTCGATGAGCGCAATGCCCTCGGCGAGCGCTATCAGGAGCGTCTCAAGGCACTCCTGACCCCCGAGCAGTGGGACAAGCTCCCGAAGGGCCGTGGCCAAGGCGGCGGTCGTGGCGGCAACGGCGGCCCCGGTGGCGGAGGCAATATCCAGGGTCTTCTCGATCGTCTGCCCGAAGAGCAGCGCAAGCAGTTCATGGACGCCGTCGACAAGAACAAGAACGGCAAGGTCGATGAGGACGAGCAGCAGGCTGTCCGCGACTACATGCGCCAGCAGTTCGGCAACATGCGCGGCGGCGGCCAGGGCGGCGCTGGCGGTGCGGGCGGCCAGGGTGGCGGAGCTCAAGGCGGCGGCGGCGGCGGCCGAGGCCGCGGTGGTCGTGGCGGCCAGGGTGGCGGCAATGGCGCCAACGGCGGCGGTAACGGCGAGGTCTGATCCTCGTCCGCGCCTACCAACGGGCAGCCCTTTCGTGAATGCAACTCCAAGGCGCGCGCGGTCTCCGCGCGCGCCTTTTCATTTGCCTTAGGCGCGCGCCGCGAGCGACTGAACGTCGCGTGTATCCTCCGACCAATGGACGCTCAATCGCAGGACGCGTGCGCAGACCATCTCCGGGCACTCGCGGCATCCGCGACGAACGGCTCGGCACCGTCCGAGCAGGTCTTGATCGCGACGCTTGAAGCGCTGCGAGCCCTTGTTTTCCCGGAATTGCGTGCGCCGCAGGTTTCCGGCGACGCGCTCGCACGGCAGGTTGTTCGGGGCTTCTCGACACTCGTCGCCGAGGCGTGCGCCGCGTGCGCGCAGACTGGGAACGATGACGCGGCCAGCGCGTTCATCGCCCGCATCCCGCGGATCGCCGAGCGGCTCGCGCTCGATGTCCGCGCCGCGTACGACGGCGACCCCGCCGCGACCAACGAGCTCGAGATCGTCGTGTGCTACCCCGGCGTGCGCGCTCTCGCAGTGCATCGCTTCGCGCACGAGCTTGACTCCCTCGGCGTTCCTCTGCTCCCGCGCATGATGGCCGAGCACGCGCATCGCGAGACTGGCATCGACATCCATCCGCGCGCGACCATTGGCGACGCGCTCTTCATCGATCACGGCACGGGCGTCGTGATCGGCGAGACCGCGACCATCGGCAACCGCTGCCGCATCTATCAGGGCGTCACGCTCGGTGCGAAGAACTTCGATCGCGAGCCCGACGGCTCGATGCGTCGCGGCTACAAGCGCCATCCGACGCTCGAGGACGACGTCGTGGTCTACGCGGGCGCCACGATCCTGGGCGGAGACACGGTGATCGGCAAGGGCTCCGTCATTGCCGGCGGCGTGTTCCTCACCAAGAGCGTGCCCGCGGGACATGTCGTGACCGGCCCGAAGGTCGAGCTGCGCATGATCTCGATGGGCGGGGCGATCTAGCGTGGCGAGCGCGCGAAATAGGCTCGTGCTTGCGATCGGAGCGCTGGGTTTCGCCAGCGGTCTGCCGAACGTGCTCATCACCGACACGCTTTCGGCCTGGCTGTCCGATCTTGGGTTCAAGCCCGCGGACATCGGCTTGCTTTCGGCGCTCACGCTGCCATACGGCCTCAAGTTGCTGTGGGCCCCGTTGCTCGACCGATTTCCCGCGCCTGGTTTCGCGTGGCTTGGCCTGAGGCGCAGCTGGATCGCGCTGTTCTGCGCGATGCTCGCGGCGGCCTTTGGTGTTCTCGCGTGGGTTGGTCCCGAGAGTGCGCAGTCCCCTGTGATTCCCGCGGCAATCGCGGGCCTCGCGATCGCGGCGATCTCCGCCTCGCTCGACGCCGCCGTCGACGCGCATCGAACCGACAGCGCGAGCGGCGGCGAAGAAGGACCAGCAGCGAGCGCCTTCGTGCTTGGCTACCGCGTCGCGTTCGTCTCGATCGGCGCGGCGGTGCTCATGCTGCACGGCAAGATCGCGCTGCTCTTCGGTCCCGAGGGCGATCCCACGGCGCGTTCCCTCGCGTGGCGCGTCGCCATCGCCGCTGGTGGCAGCGCGATGCTGCTCGGCGTCGGCGCCGCGCTTCTTTCTCCCGAGCCGCCCAAGCGCCGCTCGCCGGAGACGCTGCGCGACGCGGTCATCGAGCCGCTCCTCTCCTTCGTGCGTTCGTTTGGCGCACGCATCGCGGTGGTGCTGTTCGTGGCGCTGCTCTTCCGTTTGCCCGACCTGCTTGGCAACAAGATGACGATGCCGTTCCTTCGCCAGGAACTCGGCTTCGACATCGCCGAAATCGGCACGATCCGCCAGTTTCTCGGCTTCGCCATGACGATCGTCGGTGCGGTCATCGGTGGCGTCTGCGTGAAGCGGTGGGGGCTGTTCCGCGCGCTTGTCGTCTTCGGCGTGCTGCAGATCGCGTCGAACGCGGGCTACCTGGTGCTCATCTCAACCGGTAAGTCGCTCCCGGCGTTCGCCGGCGTGGTGATCGTCGAGAACCTCTGCAACGGGCTCGTCAGCGCGGCGTTTGTCGCGTACTTCATGACGCTCTGCGAGCCTCGGTTCGCGGCCGCGCAGTACGCGATCCTCTCCGGACTGATGTACCTCGCGAGCGCGGTGGTCGGCAGCGTGAGCGGCATCCTGGTCGAACGCCTGGGCTACCAGGGGTTCTTCATCCTCTCGATCGTCGTGGGCATCCCGCCGCTCCTTGCGCTTCCGTGGGCGATGCCGCGCAAAATCGAGGCCTGAACCCGTCGCGTCGTCGGCTCTATACTCGGCGCTTCGCCAGTACAGGACCAGACGACCATGACCACCACCAACGATCGCTACGGCGCGCGCACCGCGCTCGACACCGCATACGGCACCAAGCACTACTACCGCCTCGACGCGCTCGCCAAGTTCGGCGACGTGAAGAAGCTGCCGATCTCGATCCGCGTGCTGCTTGAGAGCTGCCTTCGCAACTACGACGACTTCATCGTCACCGAGGAGCACCTCAAGGCGCTCATGAACTACGACGCGAAGAACGTCGGCGAGAACGAGATCCCGTTCATGCCCGGCCGCGTCGTGCTGCAGGACTTCACCGGCGTTCCGTGCGTCGTCGACCTCGCGGCCATGCGCGCCGCGATGAAGCGTCTCGGCGGCGATCCGAAGAAGGTCAACCCGCTGGTGCCCTGCGACCTCGTCATCGATCACTCGGTGCAGGTCGACGCGTTCGGCTCTGGCGTCGCGCTCACGATCAACGGCGAGAAGGAGTTCGAGCGCAACATGGAGCGCTACGAGTTCCTCAAGTGGGGCCAGGGCGCGTTCTCGAACTTCTCGGTGGTGCCGCCGGCAACGGGCATCGTCCACCAGGTCAACCTCGAGTACATCGCGAAGGTCGTGTGGGAGAAGGACGGCGTCCTCTACCCCGATTCGCTCGTCGGCACCGATTCGCACACCACCATGATCAACGGCCTCGGCGTCGTCGGTTGGGGCGTGGGTGGCATCGAGGCCGAGGCCGTCATGCTCGGCCAGCCGATCTACATGCTGATTCCGGAAGTCGTCGGCGTAAAGCTCGTGGGCAAGCTGCCTGAGGGCGTGACCGCGACGGACCTCGTGCTGCGCGCGACGGAAATGCTGCGAAAGCACGGCGTGGTGAACAAGTTCGTCGAGTTCTTCGGCCCTGGTCTTGCCGAGATGCCGCTCGCGAACCGCGCCACGATCGCCAACATGGCGCCCGAGTACGGCGCGACGATCGGCTTCTTCCCCGTTGACGAGCAGACGCTTGCCTACATGCGGCTCTCCGGTCGCCCCGAGGCACTGGTCAAGCTCGTCGAGGCGTACGCCAAGCAGAACGGTTTCTGGCGCGAGGACGACTCGAAGGTCGTCTACTCGAGCGAGCTCACGCTCGATCTCTCGACCATCGTGCCGTCGCTCGCGGGCCCCGCGCGCCCGCAGGACCGCGTCGCCCTCACCGACATGCAGACCGGCTGGCGCCGCGATCTCGGCAAGATCTACAACAAGGGCGCGAGCGCGGCGACACCGAATGCGACCACGATGACCGCCGCCGATGGCGTGAGCGTGCGCGATCCTGAAGGCAACGAGTACCAGCTCAAGCACGGCTCGGTCGTGATCGCCGCGATCACCAGCTGCACCAACACGTCGAACCCGAGCGTCATGATTGGCGCCGGTCTCGTCGCCAAGAAGGCTGCGGCGCTCGGTCTCACCCGCAAGCCGTGGGTCAAGACGTCGCTCGCGCCGGGATCCAAGGTCGTCACCGAGTACCTGAACGCGGCGGGCCTGACCGCCTCGCTCGACGCGGTCGGCTTCAACACCGTCGGCTACGGCTGCACGACCTGCATCGGCAACTCGGGTCCGCTGCCCGACCACATCGGCGCGGCGATCAAGGAGGGCGATCTCGCGGTCACCAGCGTGCTCTCGGGCAATCGCAACTTCGAGGCGCGTGTCCACCAGGACGTGAAGGCGAACTACCTCGCATCGCCGCCGCTCTGCGTCGCCTATGCGATCGCGGGCACGGTCGACATCGACCTCCAGAAGGATGTCATCGCGACCACCAAGGACGGCAAGCCGGTGTACCTCAAGGACATCTGGCCGACTGCCAAGGAGGTCGAGGACGCGGTGCACCAGTTCGTGACCCGCGCGCAGTTCGAGCGCGAGTACGCCGACGTGTTCAAGGGCTCCGAGGCCTGGCAGAAGATCGCGACCGGCGGCGGCGAGATGTACGGCTGGAACGAGAAGTCGACCTACATCCAGGAGCCGCCGTTCTTCGTCGACATGCAGAAGGAAGCGGGCACCATCACCTCGGTGGCGGGCGCGCGCTGCCTTGCCAAGCTCGGCGATTCGGTCACCACCGACCACATCTCGCCCGCTGGCGACATCAAGAAGGACGGGCCTGCGGGCAAGTTCCTCGTCGAGCATGGGGTCACGCCTGCGATGTTCAACAGCTACGGCTCGCGCCGCGGCAACGATCGCGTCATGACCCGCGGCACCTTCGCGAATACGCGCATCAAGAACGAGCTCGCTCCGGGTACCACCGGCGGCGTGACCACCGATTTCACCGATGGCCAGGTCAAGGCGATCTACGACGCGAGCGTGAACTACAAGGCGAAGAACATCCCGCTGGTCGTGCTCGCGGGCAAGGACTACGGCATGGGTTCCTCGCGCGACTGGGCTGCGAAGGGCACCTTCCTGCTCGGCGTGAAGGTGGTCGTCGCGGAGAGCTTCGAGCGCATCCACCGCTCGAACTTGGTCGGCATGGGCGTCATGCCGCTCACGTTCCTCGCGGGGCAGGATCGCAATTCGCTCGGCCTCAAGGGCGACGAGACCTTCGACGTGCATATCCCGGCGGACCTCAGGGCGCGTCAGAACATCAAGGTGGTTGCCAAGCGGGCCGACGGCAGCAAGGTCGAGTTCGAGACCCTGTGTCGCGTCGATACCCCCGTTGAAGTCGAGTACTTCCGCAATGGCGGCATCCTCAACACGGTGCTTCGCAAGATGATGAAGTGATCGCGCGCGAACCACAACGGCATCAAGCAGTCAGGCGGGGCTCACGCCCCGCCTGATTCATTTTTGCCCGCGCGCATCCGCCGCAAAATGTGCGAATCCTCCGACATCCGACCTGGGCTCGTTAGGTTGGTCGAGAAGGAGGAAGAGATGTCCAAGCACCAGACACCACGGGACAGCATGCAGGGGACGGTGACGCGCGACATTGCGGAGCTTCGCCGCCACGAGGGCGAGGGCGCAAGGTTTGTCGGCACGGCGATGAGGGTCATCCTGGCCGCCGATCGTGCGCGCCGACGGATAGAGCAATTGAAGCAGCGCGCGATGATGCTGAGGCAGCTCGAGCGTTCGCTGTTTGGCCATCGAATGCCGCTGGCTACGACCTTGATCGCGGAGGCAGGGTGGCGGCGTGATTCGGTCGATGCGTACTGCCCACGTTGCGGCAGCAGCCGGGCGCCCTTTGAGGATCTGCTCGAGGGGTGTGGCGATTGCCGCGGTCGAAGACTCGGATACGCGGGACTTGTGCGCCTCGGACGGTTTGCCCCGCCGCTCTCGCAGTGGGTACCCGCGATCAAGCACCGCGCGTGGCAAGGCATGGGTGTCGCGCTAGGACGAGAGCTTGCGGACCAGGTTGCAGCAGCTGCCGAAGCGGGCGTCATTCGGCCTCCCGAGCTCGTCGTGGCGGTCCCCACCCATTGGACGCGGAGCTTGACGCGTGGCATCGACCACGTGCATGTCCTCTCGGAGGCCCTCGCGAAGCGGCTTGGTGTGCCTCTTGTTCCAGCCCTCAGTGCCCGGCTAGCGCTGCACCAGACAGGCGCAAGCAAACTTGCGCGCCTGGGAAACAAGGGCAGGTACCGCCTGACGGGTGCAGGGCAATCCATCCGTGGGCGCAACGTGCTGTTGGTGGACGACGTCCGTACGACCGGGAGTACCCTTCGGCAGGCGGGGAAGGCGTTGGCGGCGGCCGAACCGTTGTCCGTCACGGCGGCTGTCTGTGCTGCCGTGGACAGCCCACGGAGAAATGCCATCGCCTCTCAGGTCGCACAGTGGCAATCCAGGGGAAGTGGGCATGCCGACGAGACGCAAAATGTGGATAAGTTCTGAGGCAGGAAGATTTTCATGTCCGAAAACTAGAGCTGAATGGTCGGCGCGCCGGCAAACCGCATCTATGCGTCTGAATAACGCTGCTTCTAGGACGAGCATCGACAGAACAGGCGTGGTTCTCGGGCGAGAGAACGTTTGCAGCCGAAATCAAAGCAAAATCGCCGACACGAACCCGTTCATGGGGGTTGACAGGGTTTGTGGTTTCGCTAACATCCCCGACCCGCGACTGATCTCAGTTGCGGGACGCGGCCTCAGCCGCGCTATCTTTGACAAGTCAGCAGTTGGAATGCCGCGAGGATGTTTCGCGCAGGACATAGGGCACGACCCTAGTCTGAAGCGCAATTTCGCTGCCACCACAGTGGCAGCAGATGAACATCCTTCGTGATGCCAAAGACAATGATCAATTCCAGTGATCGCTGTCAGTCCGGATCGCAAGATCTGGCTGGTAGTGATGTTCATCAGATACGGTGGATTTGCCATCCACCACTCTCGGCTGGAACCGAGAGACGACCGGCCAACGCAAACACGTTGGTTAGGCCGGGCAAACCTTCAACGGTACGCAGCGTAAGCTGCTTAAAACTTATTGAAGAGTTTGATCCTGGCTCAGATTGAACGCTGGCGGCATGGCTAAAACATGCAAGTCGAACGCGTGTAGCAATACACGAGTGGCGAAAGGGCGAGGAATAGATTCCTACGTACCCCGGAGTCAGGGATAACCATCGGAAAC
>CAITDI010000045.1 GCA_903891095.1 uncultured bacterium
GACCACTACCTCTGCTTCGCAGAGGAAGTGGCACCCGCGCCTTCGGCGCGGCGACGAGCGTGGTGGTCACGTCCAACACCCACCGATCGCGCGGCGAGACTTGTGTGGTCATCACGCATGGCGCCGCGCGGAGCGCGGGTGCCACTTCCCCGAAGGGGTAGTGGTCGCGGAACCCCCGATCTCGGTTCTCCGCGGCGCGAAGCGCCGGTCAGTACTTCGCCACCGGCTTCGTGATCCGGCACCCGCACTTCTTGCACGTCGACAGCACCGGGTCCGCCCAGAACTCCTCCATCGCGCGCGCGAAGTGCTGCACTATGTCCTTGCAGTCGAACACCTTGTCGTACACCAGCGAGTTGCACTTCTCGCAGAAGAAGATCAGGTGCTCCGGCTCGCCCTGCGGCCGGCGGCGCTCGACCACGAGCCCGAGCGTGTTCGGCCCGCGCTGCGGCGAGTGCGGCACGTTCGGCGGGATGAAGAACACCTCGCCCTCGCGGATCGGATGCGTCTTGACGACGCCGTCCTCGATCGTCTTCACGGCCACATCGCCCTGCAGCTGGATGAAGAACTCCTCGCTGTCGACCTGGTGGAAGTCATTCCGCGCGTTCGGCCCCTTGATGATCATCACGAAGAAGTCGCGCCCCGAGTAGAGGTACTTGTTGCCCACGGGCGGCTTGAAGTGCGCGCTGTTCTCCCCGACCCAACCCAGCAGGTTGAACGCGTCCATCACCGAGCCGTCGGCCATGAAGCCGTTCGGCTCGCCCGGCGTGTCGGCGATCGACTGGAAGCGGGAAATCACGCCGGGCTTGCTCGGCGACGCGGTGGTCGGAGTGGGAGTGGCCATTCGTCCATCGTAGCGCAGCGACATTCCATTACCATCCGCGCCCATGTCCCTCAACGCCAACGCTCGGGCCGCCACCGTCTCCGCCGCCCGCTCGATTCCGTTCACCCGGTCGCTCGCAGGGCGCATGCTGCTCGTCGGCATCCTTCCCGGCGCGCTGATCATCAGCGGCATCATCGCGTACGGCATGACCGACCTGTACCGCGAGCTGCAGCTCGACAGCGAGTCGGAGATGCAGCAGCAGGCGCTCGCGACCGCGACCGACATCAGCCACTCCAACGACGACGCCATGTGCGAGGCCCGCGACCTCGCCGCGGACCAGGTCGGTGCGCTCTTCGGCAAGCGCGACCTCACGGTCGGCCTTCTCAAGGCCGTGCTCAAGGCCGACGACAACATCACCGCTGCCTACGTGATCTACGAGCCCAACGCCGACGGCAACGACGCCGAGGCGCTCGCGCGCGACCCGAAGGAGTGGATGGACGAGAAGGGGCGCTTCATCGTCTATCCCTTCCGCAACTGGAAAAACAACGACGCGGTCGAGGTCAAGGCCGCGATCGACTACGAAACCAGCCTCTACTACGACGGCGTTCGCCGCGCCTTCGCGCAGACGGGCAAGGCCGAGGCGATGGTGACCGAGCCGTACATCTACGACGGCCAGCTGATCGTCGAGCAGGCTTATCCGATCGTGATCGACGGCAAGTTCAAGGGCGTCGGCGCGGCCGATCGCGCGCTGGCCAGCATCGAGCGCCTCGTGCGCATGGACGCGAAGGCCGTCGGCGCGGACATGTACCTCATCTCGTCGCGCGGACGGTTCGTGGTCGCGACCGAGGACCCCGAGCTCGCCGCGGGCAGCGCGCAGGTCGGCGCGAACGACCTCCGCACGCGTGACGTCGCGGCGTCGCCGATCCGCTCGATGATCGAGCCGCTCATCAAGAAGGCGACCGAGGACGGCGTCGTCGAGACTTGCGTCGATCCGCGCACGGGCGAGGCGCGGTTCGCGACCGCCGTGCACATCAAGGCGGGCGACTGGACGCTCGTCTGCACCAAGCCGTGCGAGGTCGTCAACGCGCCGATCCGCGCGCAGCTGTGGACGAACGGCCTGTTCGTGGCTGCGGGCCTCGGCGTCTCGATGTTCTGCGTGACCTGGATCGCCATCCGCACCGGCCGCCGCGTGCGCGACGCCGCGATCGCCGCAGATGCGATCGCCGCGGGCGACCTCGGCTGCGACGTGCCCAAGAGCGACGCGAGCGACGAGTCCGGTGTGCTGCTCCGCAGCCTCGCCAGCATGAAGTCGAACCTCGGCACGCTGCTCGCGGACGTCAAGACCGCGGGCGTCACGCTCGACTCGAGCTCGCTCGAGCTCTCGGCGACCAGCCGCGAGCAGGAGCAGATGTCGCACCGCTTTGGAGAGTCGTCGAGCCAGATCGCCGCCGCCGCCAAGCAGATCAGCACCACGGGCGCCGAGCTCGCTGTGACGATGAACGACGTCGACAGCGCCGTCGAGCGCACCGCCGGCCTCGCCGACGGCACGCGCGCGAACCTCGCGTCGGTCGACGGCACGATCCGCGAGCTCGCCGCCGCGACCACCTCGATCGCCGCCAAGCTCGCCGCGATCAGCGAGCGCGCGTCGAGCATCAACGGCGTCGTGACCACGATCGCCAAGGTCGCCGACCAGACGAACCTCCTCTCGGTCAACGCCGCGATCGAGGCCGAGAAGGCCGGCGAGCAGGGGCGTGGCTTCCTTGTCGTCGCGCGCGAGATCCGCCGCTTGGCCGATCAGACCGCAGGCGCGACCCTCGACATCGAGTCGATGGTGCGCGAGATGCAGTCCGCCGTCGGCGCGGGCGTGATGGAGATGGACCGCTTTAGCGAGAAGGTGCGCCGCGGCGTCGACGAGGTCGTGACCTCGAGCCGCCAGATGGGCGAGATCATCGCGCAGGTCGAGGCGAACGCGACGAGGTTCCGCGTGGTGTCGGCCGGCATGACGAGCCAGTCGCAGGGCGCGGCGACGATCTCCGAGTCGATGGGCGCGCTGGCAACAGCGGCCAAGCGCGCGGTCGAGACCGCCGAGGAGTTCGGCCGCACCGCGACCGAACTGCAGCGCGCGAGCCAGTCGCTGCGGCAGAGCGTGAGCGCGTTCAAGTTGTCGTGAGGTGCGCGGGGATCGGCGGCGGGGATCGGCGCTGCGCGCCGCGCCCGCGTGACTTCAGGTGTTGGGCGACCACTACCTCTGCCAAGCAGAGGAAGTGGCACCCGCGCTCCGCGCGGCGGCAAGCGTGCATCGCCGCGCGAGGCGCGGGTTGTGTGATGACCACACAAGTCGTCGGCGCGAAGGCCAGGTGACGTGACAACCACACAAGTCGCCGGCCGTGGTGTCAGGTTGTGTGATGGTCACGTCGACCGCCGGCCGAAGGCCGGGTGCCACTTCCCCGAAGGGGTAGTGGTCGCCGTGCGCCAGAAGTCACACGGGCGCGCCGCGCAGCGGCGATCCCTTCACCCCCGATCCCATCACCCCCGAGTCATCACCTGCCGCACCCGCCCACACTCGGGACAATTCGGCGCGCCCTCCGGCTGACCGCGCAAGTCATACGCGCACCCCGGACAACGGTCGTCGCGAAAGTCGATCCTCACCGCGAGCCCGCACGTCGCGCAGCAACTCTCGCCGAGCCCGATCGTCGCGCGCGTCTCGCACCGCGGACATCGCCACGCGATCGCCTCGATGCGATCCGCCGCGATCGCGCGCCCGCGGTTGAGCCGCATGAGCACCGCCGAGCCGACGAGCGATGTCGACGCGAGCACGATGCATGTCCAGATCAGCTTCCACAGCAGGTCGTCGTTCGCGCGATCCGCGAACGCGTGCGTCGCGAGTCCGTACGCGACCAGCGCCGCGATCATCCCGATGGAAATCGCCGCCGCGTGCCGCAGGAATCGCAGCGGCGACTGCACGCGCGCGAGGCCGAGCCCGTTCCATACGCCGATCGGCGCGGCGATCGCGGCGAGCGCGGTCATCACGGTCCACATGATCGGCGTCGGCGCCGACACGAGGCCCGCGCTTGCGTTGCGGTATTGCTCGATCAACGCCGCCGCGCCCGCGAGCGCGGCGAGTGCCGCGCATGCGATGCCGATCGGCGCGATGCGTCGCTCGAAGCCTGTCGCGTCGGGCGTCGTCGCGAATCCGTCGGTCGTCGCGCTGCGCCGGCCGATCGCGCTGGTCGCTGCGGCGACCGTCGCGCCGAGCGCGACAAACGCGAGCGGCGTGAGGAGCGACTCGGTGAAGTTCCTGCCCATCCCGAGCAGCGTGAGCGCGCACGGCACGAGCAGCGCCGCGTGCGTGCCCCAGATCATGATCGATTCGGCGAGCGCGAGCGACCGATCGGCGTCGCGGCGGCTGCGCAGCGCAGGCGCGCCGACGATGATCGCGGGAACGCCGACCAGGAACCAGAGCAGAAGCAGGCTCGACAGCACCGAGTTCGACGGCATGCTGTCGCGCCAGCAGGCGAAGCCGACGAGCGTCGCGGAGATCACGATGTACCCGACGAAGCTGCGTTGCCCGAGGTCGAGCCGCCCGCCTTGGTCGCGCGGCGACGCGGGAAGCAGAAGTGCGGATGCGACTGCGATGTCGATCGCGGTGAGGAGTAGGTTTGTCCCGAGCGCGGACGGGCTGAAGATCGACGCGATGCCGAGCAGCGCAGATGCGGCGAGCGCGACGAGCATGGCCCGGAGCACGATGGTGCGGGAGAGCATGCGCGGAGCGTATGCGGAGGGATCGCCGCTGCGCTGCGCGCCCGTGTGACTTCTGGTGCACGGCGACCACTACCCCTCCGGGGAAGTGGCACCCGGCCTTCGGCCGGCGGGTTGTGTGGTGATCACGTGGACCGCCGCGCGAAGTGTGGGTTGTGTGGTGATCACACGGTTCGCCGCGCGAAATGTGGGTTGTGTGGTGATCACGTGGACCGCCGCGCGAAATGTGGGTTGTGTGGTGATCAC
>CAITDI010000046.1 GCA_903891095.1 uncultured bacterium
AGCTTCCGAACTGCACCACGTACAGGAGCTTGCCGTCCTTGCCTTCGGAGGTCACCACCCGCGGGGCATCGATCTTGGCGGCGGCCGCGCGCGCCTCGAAATCCTTGGCGATGCGCTTCGCCGTCGCGAGCTTCTCGTAGGTTCCCGCCTGGATCGCGAACCGCACGGACCGTGCGCTGATGCCGTTGCGGGTCGCGGGCTTCTCGGTCGCGTCGGCCTTTCGCGGCTGCGGCGTTGCGATGCTCGGCTTCTCACCCGACTTCTCACCCGGCTTCTCACTCGCAATCGCATCGTTCGGATCGACCGTGTCTGCTTCGGACATCTCCTGCGTGGCCGGCGCGGGCGGAGCAGCTGCAACGAGCACGCGAGGCTCGCCCGCTGAAACGCGCGCATTCTCCGCGAGCTTTGGCAGTCCCGCCGCGTCAAAGCAACGCGCCGCGTTGGAGTACGCGCGGCCGCGCTCCCCGCCGTCGAGCAACTTCGCCGCGCGGTCGAAGGCGTAGCCTGCCGCGTCGTACTGCTTGCGCGCGACCTCGACGCTCGCGAGCGTGACGTTCGCCTGCGCGCCGAGCCATCGGTCGCTCGTGGCGCGCGCCTCGTTGAGCGCCTTTGCCGCGGCGTCAAACTCCGACAGCTTGTAATGCGCGAGGCCCTCGAGGTAGCGCGCCCGCTCGTGCTCGAGCCCTTGGGTCCGATCCGCAGCGATTCGCGCGAGCGTGACCGTGCGTCGGTAGTCCGCTGAGGAGTAGCTCGTCGTCGCTTCGGCGAGCGAGGTTCCGCCGCCTTCCGGCGTGCAGGCGGGGAGCAACGCCCCAGCACCAAGCATGAGCAGCAAGGTTGCGGCGATCACCGTGGCGCGACGGGCGGCGGAATTCGGCATTCGGGTACTCTACGGAACCTCGCCGTTCAGCGACGACGACCCGGAGCAAGCCCTTGGAACTTCTCTCCTCCATCCGCCGCCATCTGCTTGTTCGCCCGCTCCGTCCGACCATCGTCGACGACTTTCGAACCTGGCGCGGCATCGACCTCATGGTCGCGTCGTGGCATATCGCCCGCGCCATCGACAAGGCAAGCGAGGCGCAGCGGGTGGGCGTCATGCTGCCGACTTCGGGTCTCTTTCCCGCCGCGGCCATCGCGGCGTGGACGCTCGGCAAGACCATCGTCCCGCTCAACTACCTGCTCTCGCGCAGCGATCTCGAGTATGTCGCGCGCGACGCGGGCCTCGACTGCGTCGTGACGGTCGGCCCGATGATCGACCTCGTGGGCGGCTCGATCCCGGGCCTCAAGGAAGTCCGCCTCGACCAGCTCAAGTTCACGGGCATCCCGCCCGTCCGGATGACCAACCCGCTCCGGCGCGACGATGTCGCGGTCGTCCTCTACACGTCGGGCACCAGTGGCCGCCCCAAGGGCGTGATGCTCACCGCCGGCAACATCGGCGCCAACGTCCGTCAGTGCCAGGAGTGGGTCGACTTCGACGCCAACGACAAGATCCTCGGCGTCCTCCCGCAGTTCCATTCGTTCGGGCTCACGATCCTCACGATGCTGCCGCTCGCGACGGGCGCTACCGCGGTCTATACGGCGCGCTTCGTGCCGCGCAAGCTCATCGACCTCGCGCGTACGCACCGGCCGACGGCGTTTGTCGCGATCCCCTCGATGTACAACGCACTCCGCCTGCTCAAGGACGCGACGCCCGACGACCTCAAGTCGCTTCGCTTCGCGGTTTCGGGAGGCGAGCCGCTGCCTGAGGCGGTCTTCGAAGGCTTCCGCGAGAAGTTCGGGCTCGACATCAACGAGGGCTACGGCCTGACCGAGACGTCGCCCGTCACGCACTGGTGTCGGCCCAACGAGCAGCGGCGCAAGTGCGTCGGCCGCGCGCTGCCCGGCATCGAGCAGCGCATCGTGGGCCCCGACGGCAAGACGCTCGGCGCCAACGAGGACGGCGAAGTCCGCATGCGCGGTCCGAACATCATGAAGGGCTATCTCAACCTGCCCGACGAGACCGCAGCGGTGTTCGACGAACAGGGCTTCTTCAAGACCGGCGACATGGGCCGCATCGACGAGCAGGGGTTCCTCTCGATCACCGGCCGTATCAAAGAGATGCTGATCATCGGCGGCGAGAACGTCTTCCCGCGCGAGATCGAGGAGGTCCTCAACCGCCACGAGTCCGTCAAGGACTCCGCGGTCATCGGCATGGCCGACGGCATGCGCGGCGAGGTCGCGATCGCGTTCGTCGAGCTCAAGGATGGCGCGAAGTTCGACGAGTCCGCGCTCAAGGCGCACTGCCGCGACAACATCGCCGGCTTCAAGGTGCCGCGCGAGATCCGGTTGATCCGCGAACTGCCCCGCAATCCGACGGGCAAGATCATGCGTCGCAAGCTCACGCCAGAGATCGCGTCGGAAGCCGTCTGACGCGCGTCTCGCCCAAATGAACAGACAGACTTGCAGGCAGACTTACAGGCAGGGGCCCCACGCATTCAGCAGCGCTGCGACGTCGAGCGCGTTGGTGGTGCCGTCGCCGTTGATGTCGCCGCTGCTCGAACCCCAGCCATTGAGCAGGATGGTGATGTCCTGCGCGTCGACGCCGCCGCTGTGATTGAGGTCGGCCGGACAGGCTGGCGCGCACGGCACAACCTGGCCAACGCCAATGTGCAGCACCGTGTCGCCGCCCTGAAGCGAGTCGGATCCCTTGTTGAACTTTGGCCCGACGCGAATGAGGTATCGAACGCCGCACTCGGCGACGATCGAAAGGCGGCTCGCGCTGTTTCCGGCGCAGATGGTTCCGTTGTCATTGCACGCGATCTGCGTCAGTGCGCCGCAACTGCCCGTGTACACGCCGATGAGCGTGTCGTACCAAGAGCCGCAGGTCCCGATGTCGATGACGCCCGAGACATTGGCGGTGTACGCAAACCAGACATCACGCGCGTAGCCAGCTGGCGCGCACGGCGCCGCAAGCGCGCCAAGCTCATTGCCCGACCGCATGGTGTTGAAGGGCGTGTCGCCGACGGCGACCGCAATCGCGTTGGCGCAGAGATCGTTGGCGGGCGCCGATGTCACGCAAAGCGCCGCGGACGACGCGACGCAGCCGGTGTCCCAGGTCGAGTCGCAGCAGAAGGGGTCGTTCGAGCACACGGCAGCGCAACAGGTCGCCGTGCGGCAGCCGCCCGTCGTGTGCGGCACGAAGCAAGACGGACCATTCGGCGAGCAGGCCACGCAGCTCTGCGTGACGATCAGCTTGACGTTGTAGCGATTGGCGCTGAGGCACGAGATGTCGCCGCCACCAAGCTGCGGATACGCGCCGCCCGACACAACGATGCGGTACGCGCCAGCAGGAACGCACGTTGGCGTGGACCCGACCTCGACGCAAAGGCTTGTAGAGACATGCGCCAAGCTCGACGCGATCGGCGCGCAGTTGGAGTCGGCCACCAGCGCCGCCCACGCCTGCGGCGAGGATGCGAACGTGAGCTGCACCTTGGCGATGCCGTCGCCGTCGGTGTCAGGAACGATCACGCGGTACACGTCGACGTCCGGCCCATTGATGGAGCTCGGCGGCCTACCAAGCCTGCCGGAGATCTGGATGTTGGCCGTCATCGCTTCAGGAGCGCCGCCCGTCGTGCCGTAGCACGGGTCGTTCGTCCGCTGGTCGCAGTCCTCGACCTCGGCAACCGCATTGTCGTCGGGCGTTGGGTAGCAGCCCGAGACGCAGGTCTGCTCCGCTGCGTAGACGCAGAAGAAGTCCCAAGCCGACTCGCAGCACGTGGGGTCGATCGTGCACACCGCGGTGCAGCAGGTCGCGTCGTTGCACGCGCCTTGCGAGTGGGTCGTGTAGCAGTCGCCGCTCGCCTGTCCGCAGGTCCCAGGCGTGCCAGGGCACGCGAAGCCGGCGTACTGCACGCAGGTCAGGTCCCATGTGGTCTGGCAGCAGAACGCGTCGATCGCACAGACAGCGTTGCAGCACGATGCCGTGTCGCACGCGGGGTTCGCGTGAGGCGCGTAGCAGCTGCCACTCGCAGCCGAACCGCAGTAGCCCGCGCAGGAGATGTTGGCGAGCGCGACGCAGCCAGCGTCCCAGCTCGAGAAGCAGCAGGTCGGGTCGGCCGCACAGACGCTCGTGCAGCACGCTTGGCTATCGCAGCCTCCGCCAGAGTGGACGGCGATGCAGGATTGCGTGCTGACGCACTGCGCCTGCGCGGCGGTCGGCAGCAGGGCGGCCACCGCGATGGCAAGAACGACGACAAGGAAACGAAAGCGTGCTGCGGGCATGACTAGGGTCAAAATACGCACGGCACCTCGCGAGGTCGGATCGTGCTTTCAGTTTTCCGCGGAATCGAGACCAACGATGTTCGAGCGTCCGCAAAGCAGAGCCCCCCGACCCTTGCGGATCGGGGGGCTCGATGGAACTCATTGCCAGCGATGACTGAGAGGCAATCCTCTCAAGCACCCGCTGTATCGAACACTTACGGGCACGCGCCCCAGCTGCTCAGCAGGACAGTGATGTCCTGCGGACCAGTGATGCCGTCGCCGGTGAGGTCGGCGGCCGGGGTACCCCAGGCGCCGAGCAGGACGGTGATGTCCTGCGGACCCACGACGCCGTCGTGCGTGAAGTCAGCCGGGCACGACGGAGCGCAGGTGCCGCTCGGCGTGACCGTGATCTGACCCGTGCCGAACACCGCAGCGCTGAACGAACCAACCGACAGGTAGTAGGTCTTGCCGCAGACCGGGGTGAAGTTCACCTCGGACTGGAGCGTACCCGCGCAAGTCGCCGGCGCATCGGCATCGTCGTCGCAAGCGACGAGCGCGCCGGTGCAGGAGTCCTCGAACACCGCGATCTTGGTGTCGAAGAGCGATCCGCAGAGCGAGATCTTGAGGTTGGCATTGCCCGTGGCGACATACTTGAACCAGAGGTCGTTGTACACGTTGCCGCTGCCGAACTTGGTGCACGCCGGGGTGGTGCCCGTCGCACCGAGGGTGCTGAACGGAGTCACGCCTGAAGTGATGGTCACCGCGGCAGCGCACTCGTCGTTCACCGGCGGGGGAACCTGGCAGTTGCTGCAGGCAGCGATGGCCGCGTTCGCGCAAACGTTGTCCCACTGCGTGTCGCAGCAGAACGCGTCAGCGGCGCAGATCTGCGAGCAGCAAGCAGCGTCGGCGCAGAACGGAGTCGCGTGACCCGTGCAGCAGTCGCCCGTACCTGCGTCGCCGCAGCTCGGAGCGTCGCCGACGAAGGTGATGACGAGGTCGGTCGCACCCGTCGCACCGGCGAAGCCGCCGACGCGAATGGTGTACGTCGTGCCAGCCGTCATCGGGACGATCAGCTTGGAAGCAAACGCCGTGCAGCCAGCGCCGTCGTCGTTGCAGCCGAGGAGGACGCCGCCCTGTTCGGGGCAGTTGTCATAGGCCTCGACGCCCGTATCGAACGGAGCCGGACCCGAGCAAGTCTGGAGCTCGTAGTCGCCGGTCTGGGTCGCCGTGAACTTGAACCAAACGTCCTTCGTGAACGGAGCTGCAGAGCAGGTCGCGGTCGCGATGTCCGTCGAAGCAAACGTGTTGTCGAACGGATTCGCGCCTTCGACAGCGACCTGCGCGTTGGCGCAGAGGTCGTTCGGCGGAGCAGCCGCATCGCAGGCCACGCCGGTCACCTCGAGGGTGTAGTCGTTGCCAACCGGTCCACCGCAGGGGTAGCCCGAGAAGACGCTCGGGAGAGCGACGATGTAGTAGCTACCCGGAGCGAGGCAGACGGTCGAGGTGCCAGGGCACTGACCAGCGGTCACGCTACCCGTGATGATGCCACCGCACGCGGTGTCGACCATCGCAGCGAAGCAGTTAAGGCTCGAGCGGATCGTGATGGTGACCGACGTTCCCTGCGCGATGGTCAGGGTGTACCAGTCGGTATCGCGCGTACCGCCGTCAGCCCAGAACGAGCCGGCGACCGTCTGACCGACCGAGATCGGCTCGGACGGGCTACCACCGGCTGCGTTGTTGCAGCCACCGTTGGCATCTTCGCCGCAGAGCTCGACCTCGGCAGCGTTCGACTGCGCGAGTTCGCACGGGACGAAGGGCGAGATGTCGACCTGGCCAGAGCCAGAGTCGGTCGAGCCATAGCCACCGACCACGATGATGTACGGGACGCCAGCGAGCAGTTCGACCGCTTCAATGCGGCTCGAGAATGCAGCGCAGGTGTTCGGACCGTCGTCGTTGCAACCGAGCACGCCGTCAGCCGGCGAGCAGGTGTTCATGACCGCGAGACGCGTGTCGAACGGAGCGAGATTGCAGGTCGACACCGAGTACAGGCCATCGGCCGTCGGGGTGAAGCGCAGGAACGTCGCGTTGTAGATGAGGTCGTCGCCGAACGGACCCGGGTCGCACGCGCCGGTCAGGTCGACGATATCCGTCGCGCCGACCGTCGTGAACGAGTTGAGTCCCGCCACGGCGTCGGGCGCGGTCTTGCAACCGCTCGAGCCACCGCCGCCGTTGAGGCTGACGGTGAGGGTGCCGGTGCCGGCCGCGGTTCCGGCCGCATAGCCACCGACCGCCACGAAGTACGTGGTGCCCGCAGTGAGGTCCACAGCAGCGATCACGCTGGTGAAGCCGGTGCAGCCAGCTCCGTCGTCGTTGCAAGCGAGCACGCCGTTGGCGGGATCGCAGCTGTTCATGACGGCGATCTTGGTGTCGAACGTCGCAGTGTTGCACATCGAGAATCGGTACGAGCCCGACTCAGCCGGCGTGAAGCTGTAGAAATTCGCGTTGTAGATCTCCTGCGTGAACTGCATCGTGCACTGACCAGTGACATCAACGATCGTGCCCGAGGCCGTGTTGCTGAACTGGTTGTCGCCGAGCGAGAGCACCGTCGGCGAGCCGCAGCCGCCGCCACCACCACCGCCGCCACCGCCACCGGACACCGTCAGCGTGCCAGCGCCGCCGTTGGTCGCTGCGTAGCCGCCGATCACAACCTTGCAGGTCTGGCCCGCGGCCAGGGTGGCAGCCGTGGAGCTCGCGAGACCGCACGAGTCATCGTTGCAGGCGAGAACGCCGTTCACGGGATCGCAGTCATTGAGGATCGCAATACGCGTGTCCCAGGTCGCGCCGCAAAGGCTGAAGTTGTACGAACCCGCCTCAGTCGCGGTGAACGTGAAGAACGTCACCTTGTAGATGCTGTGCGCAAGCGCGCAGCCAGTCGCGGCAGGCATCGCAAAGGTGCCGGTGGCGTTGGTGGTGTCGAACGCGTTTGCGCCGACCACCGCCGCGGGGGCCGTCGCGCAATCCTGCGCGGAGGCGACACAAGCGACGAAGGCCGAAGCCACCGCGCTACAAACAAATGTCCAATTCTTCGCTCGCATCTGAGTCTCCTTAAAGGAAGTACAACACGTTCTCGAACGCCGATTTTGAATGGCGCTCGCGCCTGCCAGCACCATTCGACTCGCCGACACACGCTCTCGAGAGTCCTCTCGAGAAGGCCTCTCTTCAAAGCATGCGTGCAGCACGAAGAGACAATCCTCACGCAGGATTGATCAAAGTGCGTGTGCAAAGATAACTCGCTGTGGCGGCTTGCCAAGAACGAACATGACGGAAGGAGGCAACTCGTAAGTTTCGATGGACCCGACCCCAAGGCGGGTCCGAGTCGTGCACGTCGTCCGTCGATTTGGCTACAGTCCGCCGTTCGCCGCAGGGCGGACGGACGTGTTGTCGGACCAAAGGCGGTCCGGGTCTGTGCGCCCGAGCACCAAGCAACTTCCCGAGAGAAACCATGTCGCTTCCCGTTGGATCCATCGCTCCGTCCTTCAAGCTCCCATGCAAGCCCGGCGAAGAGGTCGACGTGGGCGCCTCGCTCGGACGCGAGAAGGTCCTGATCCTGTTCTTCCCTAACGCCTACAGCTCGGTCTGCACGGAGGAGATGTGCCATCTGCGCGACAACTGGGCTGACTGGGGCGCGCTCGGCTGCAAGATCTTCGGCGTCTCGATCGACAGCCCGTTCGTGACCGACAAGTTCCGCGCCGACCTCGGCGTGCCGTTCCCGATCCTTTCCGACTTCAACAAGACGGTGAGCGCGAGCTACGACGCGCTGCACGCGGATCTCATGGGGCTCAAGGGCGTCACCAAGCGCGCCGCGTACGTCGTCGGCAGCGACGGCAAGATCACCTACGCGTGGGAAGCGGAGATCCCCAAGACCCAAGTCGACTTCGGCGCGATCAAGGCTGCCGTCGCCTCGACGCGCTGAGCGCGTCAGCCTGCCTTCTTCTGAACATCCTTCTTAAGAACATCCACGGCGCCGTCGGTCTGCTTGACCGGCGGCGCTGTCGTTTCTGCCCTGAGCGGAACCTTTAGCATCAGAACATGCTGTCGACGTGCCTTGTCGCCGCCTTCGAACACCAGCAGCGTTTGGCCGTCGAGCGTCGTGGAGCACGAGCTGCCCGCTGCGCCGCCCCAGAGAACACGGGCAACGCTCCAGGTCGCGCCGAGGTCGGTCGATGTGAGCTCGCGCATCGGATTGGGAAGGGCGCCTTCTGGCTGCGCAATCGAGAGCGTCCCGTTTGGCGCAAGCAGGGCGGTTCCAGCAAGTGCGCCGCCTTCGTACTTGCTCGCAACGGTGAGAGCGCCATCATGAAGCACGCTCCGTTCCGTGCTTCGAGGAGTGCGGATCAGCGTGTTGGAAGCGTTCAGCCACACTGGCTCGCAGCCGATGTTTGCCGCAATGTTCGCGCCAACGTTCGCACCAACGCCCGCGCCGATGTCGCGCGCGGTCCACTTGCCGTCACGGCCGCGCTCAATCGCGCATGCGTGCGGTTCGCGATTCGAGATCCGCGTGGCAAAGGCAACTGGATTGCCCTCGGCGGTTGATCGAATGGCGCCAGTCACAAGCTGAAGCGGCGCTCCGCTCGAATCGACTTCGGCGACCTTCTGAAAGTGGGCGCCGTCGCTGGATTCAAAGACATCGAGCTTCTCCACGAGCCGCTGCGGCGAGGGCGCCTGGACGATCAGCATCCACGCGCCGCCCGTGGAGTCCGCGCGCCAGCCAAGGAGCGCAAGGTCGGGCTGCACGCCGCCGAGATCAACGACGCTCGGCACGGCATCGACGTTGATGCCACGCACGTGGAGTTCGCTCTTGGAGGAGCCGTCGGCGGCCGTGCTGACAGCAATTGCTCCGACGAGCACGCGCTTGCCGTCAGACGCGACGGTGGGGTCGCGAAACTCATCGATGTCGCCATCCGCGCTGGTGAACAGCGCAATGGGCCGAGGCTGCAGCGAATGGTCACCCTCCACCGAGCAGGCTTGGACTCGCATCACGCCGCCGCCGAGGTCGAACCCGACGCGACCAAGCGCGATGTCCTTGACGCCAATCGTGCCCATCTCGACGTCATTGATCCGAACGGCCAGTACGCCGTTGGCGCGAGCGATCTCGATCGAGACCGGCGCCCCTGGGCGAGCCGTTGAAGGCCGCGAGTTCTCGAGCGGGAACTTGCCGCCGCCGAACAGACGGCCAGTGAGCACCGCGCCCCATTCGGGATCGTCGAGCACGACACTGCCGCCGTCGAACGCGATCCCCGCGCCACGGCCGGTCGGCTCGTCGAACTCAATCGTCGCCGTCAGCTTGAAGTCGCCTTTGCCGATGCAGACCGTCGAATGCTGCCGCAGCCCTCTGCGTGCAGGGGAGACGTCGGTCGAATCGGTCGTGACGTGCCCTTGCGCTGCCTCGAGGCTGGTTCCACGGAGGTCGGCGACATCGGCGGGCGCGCCAGGGCGCACGAGGACCGTCTCCTCACCAGCGAGCGGTGCAGCCGAGGAACGCGCACATGGGCTTGGGGTTGGGCTTGCGGCTGGGCTTGCGGTTGGGCTTGCGGTTGGGCTCGCCGTGGCACAGGCCACAAGAACGGTCAACGCGAGAACGATGGCGGATGTGCAGCGCGGCATCTGACGCAACATACCCGAGCACAGCGTGGCGGTTGAGCCGCCCACGACCGCGCCGCGAGCCGGTGCCCAGCCGGCTTACGGATTCCAGGCGTTGAGGATCTGAGCGATGTCCGAAGCGTCGACGAAGCCGTTGCCGTCCACGTCGCCGGCGGTGCCAGTGGTACCGAAGGAATTCAGCACCAGTGCGAGGTCGGTCGCGTTGACGCGCCCATCCTGCGAGAGATCGCCGAGGATGACGTTCACAAACACGCGCTGCGTGTCGCTCGTGCTTCGGCCGCACTCGTCGGTCACGGTCCAGGTGATCGTGACCGGGCTGTTGATGCGGTCATAGCCCGCGCTGATGTTGGTCTCGCCGTCGCTTCGAACGAAGCTCAGTCGGAGCACCGGCCCGCAGCCAGAGGCCGTCACCACGCCGACGCTGGTAAACAAGGTCATGGTGTTGTACGCAGGAGTGCCGACGACGTCCGGCGGAACAGTGATCTTCGGCGCTGCGCCGACGTTGATCTCGTTCAAGGCCGCAAGTGCGGGCAAGATTGCCGTGCCTTGCGAGTCCGTGAGCAGGTTCCGAATCTTCGTGTTGTGACGGAACTGGATCAGCTCATCCGGGGTGCAATCGGCGGGCACGCGCAGAACGGTAAAGCGAAGTCGCTTGGCGACCACGTTGCCCGTCGTGGGCTGGTTGGTCGGGGAAATACCCACGGCCATGTCGATGAAACCATCGACCGGGCTCGCCGAGAAGTAGATCGGCAAGTCAAATGGCTGGTCGCCGGGCTCAGCTCCCACAAAGTGGAGCACCGAGGCGTCGTACTGAAGCGAACTCTGAACGCCCACGATATTCGGGGCGTTGGGCCCAACGCGAACATCGACGATGAGATCCTGACCGACCTCTGCGCACCGATTGGTCTTCAGCTGAAGCACCGAGGGCGTTCCGCCCGCGAATGCAGAGGCACTTGCAAGCAGCGCCAGGCAGCAAGACATGCAGCCAGTCATGCAGCCAGTCATGAAGCGAGGAAACATATGCGATCGCCATCCAGATTGAAGCATGTCACGTTCCTGGGCAGGGGCCCCAGTTAGAGAGGATCATTGAGAGATCGTTGGCGTTGACGGTGCCGTTTCCGTCAAGGTCGGCCGAACCAGGGCCACCCCATTGGCTCAGCAGTGCCGCCATGTCCTGCGCGTTGACCGCGCCGTTGCGATCGATGTCGCCGACGCACGGAGGAGTCTGAACGATCGTCGCAGGATGAACCGCGCCGAGCACGTTCAAGCCCGGGACCGTGCCGTCGTAGACGATGGTGTCGGTCGGTGTGAAGATGTTGAGCGTCGGGAGAATGCTCACCGACGCAGACGTGAAGGCGGTCTTGACCTTGAATCGGAACGTCGTGACCTGCACGCCCGCAGCCGAGACCTGGACAGGATTGCCGAGCGGCGCAAGCGCGTAGTACAGCGCGTCGCCGTCGGTCGGCGGAGCGGCTTCATTGATGCCGGTGTAGTCGGACGCGGGCGTCGGAAAGTACGAACTGAGCAGCGGGACCGATCCAGTGGTGGTGAGCCCCATCAGCTGCAGTTGCTTTGGATTCCACTTGATGATGCAGTCGATGGCGACGAAGCTCGTGCCCGTGAACGACTGGTTCACCTGGTTTGCGCGCAGCTTGACGTCGATGATCTGGTTGACCGCCACGGGAGCCGTCGGACCCACGAGCGTCAGATCGATCACGGACTGCGCGAACGATGCCGATGTCGCCACCGCACAGGCGAAGCCTGCGGCCAGAGCGCGCGCGATGACGATGGTCCGGTTTCCAAAAAGCATTTGTCGTCTCTTCCCCCAGAATGAAGGGGAGGGCGATCCCAAGATGACGCCCCGATTCCCCTGATCTAGTTGGGTGATGATGACACCGCCCGCAGGTCCTGCAAGCGTGGCCAAGTGATTCTGGAGATATTGATGGCTTCGCGTCCGGCGATAACGTCGAGCGAAACTCCGCGCCGATGACGGAATCGAAAATGGCTGATCCCGCCGCGCGGAGCAGGGGTTACACGGACTCTGCATCGCTTCACCGGACCGCAACCAGCGGATTCGCGCATCGCATCCTTGCGAACTACCGTGCAAGCTCGATGCCCGATATCAATCAGCACCACGTCCCAGGCTTTGGTCCCGACAGATGTGCGGCCTACCTCAATGGAACCGAGGGGGCGCCGCCCCGTGAGCTGCTCGTGCGAACGATGGATTCGCTGCGCAGCAAGCATGCAGGCGACGCGCGACTGCGCGCACTCGACCTCGGTTGCGGTCCTGGTCGCGAGTGCGTCGCGATGCTCCAGCGCGGATTCCGCGTGATCGCGATCGACCCATACGAAGAGATGCTCGTGCGAGCCCGTGCACTCATAGCGTCCGATTGCGCTGAACTCGCGGACCAGATCGTGTTCGTCAAGGCGACACTCGAGCAGCACGCGCCCACCATCACGCCGGACTCCCTCGATCTGGTGCACGCAGGATTCGTGCTGCCGTTCGTTGCGCCTGCCGAGTTTGCGCGGTCGTTTGCGCTGCTTCGGTCTGGAATCGCGCCCGGTGGCTACTTCGTGGGGCAGTTCTTTGGTCCCGACGACGAGTTCATCCGAACGAGCCCGAAGTCGGCCATGACCTCGCACGGCGCTGCTGACATCCCAGTCCTCTTCGACGGATTCGATCTATTGGAGCACGAGGAGGTCAACCGCGAAGGCCGAATCGGCCAAGGTCGCACCGGTCGCACCGGCCGCACCAAGTGGTGGCATGTGCACCATGTCGTCGCTCGCCGCCGTTCAGACGGCTGACGGCACCTCGTCAGAAGCGGGCGAAGGGGATCGAACCCTCGACATTCAGCTTGGAAGGCTGACGCTCTACCACTGAGCTACGCCCGCAATGGGAGCGAGAATATAGCGCATGGGGCCGCATGCTGCAGGAACATGCGCCTATTCAGGCACCCCAATTCGGGGCAACAATCGCTATCATCTCGCCCCCTCGCCGACTTCGGTCGCGCGGGAAGCGGCTGGACGTCGCCGGGCGGAGGATCCCGGCGCGACAACCGCTCAACGTTGCAAGAGTCAGAGACCTTTTTTCAGTCCTAGTGGCGTAATGACTACTCCACGCAATAGGAAGACAGCCCATATGCAGACTGCCTTCTCGCGCACGGCCCGGGTGCTTGCTGCACTCGTTCCCGTCTTCGTTGCTTCCGCCGCATTCGCCGGCGAAGCAGATCTCCAGCTTCCGAACGTCAGCGAGGTGACCTTCGCCAACGGCATGACAGGCAAGCTCCTGCTGCTGAGTGGCCTCGGCATCGCCATCCTCGGCGCGCTGTTCGGCGTCGTCCAGTACAAGCAGACCGTCAATCTGCCTGCACACAAGTCGATGCTCTCGGTCTCCAACATCATCTGGGAGACGTGCAAGAGCTACATGTGGCAGCAGGGCAAGTACCTCGCGGTGCTGTGGTTCCTGATCGCAGGCGCGATCCTGTTCTACTTCGGCTACCTCGAGCACAAGGGCGCGCGCGACCTCGCCGTCATCCTGATGAGCTCGGTGCTCGGCATCCTCGGCAGCTACGGCGTGTCGTGGTTCGGCATCCGCATCAACACGCAGGCCAACAGCCGCACCGCGTTCGCGTCGCTCAAGGGCTACCCGCTCCCGGTGCTCAGCATCCCGCTCAAGTCGGGCATGTCGATCGGCATGCTCCTCGTGTCGGTCGAGCTGTTCTTCATGATCTGCATCCTGATGTTCCTGCCGTCGGAACTCGTCGGTCCGTCGTTCATCGGCTTCGCCATCGGCGAGTCGCTCGGCGCGTCGGCCCTCCGCATCTGCGGCGGCATCTTCACCAAGATCGCCGACATCGGCGCTGACCTGATGAAGATCGTCTTCAAGCTCCCCGAGGACGATCCGAAGAACCCGGGCGTCATCGCGGACTGCACCGGCGACAACGCGGGCGACTCCGTCGGCCCGACCGCCGACGGCTTCGAGACCTACGGCGTCACCGGCGTCGCGCTCATCGCGTTCCTCGCGTACTCGCTCGGCAACACCGGCGAGGCGGGCAAGATGTGCGGCCAGCTCATCGTGTGGCTCTTCGCCATGCGTGCGCTCATGATCATCACCTCGCTCGTGTCGTACTTCCTCAACGAGGTCATCTCGAAGGCGCGCTACGGCGCGCTCAAGGACTTCCACGAGGAAGCTCCGCTCACCTGGCTCGTGTGGATCACCTCGATCCTCTCGATCGTCGTGACGTTCGTTGCCAGCAAGGTTCTCCTTGGCGGCATCATGTACAACGGCAAGGAACTCACCAGCCTCTGGTGGGCGCTCAGCATGATCATCAGCTGCGGCACCATCGCGGGCGCGCTGATCCCCGAGTTCACCAAGGTCTTCACCTCCACGAACTCCGGTCACGTGAAGGAAGTCGTGAACGCCTCCAAGCAGGGCGGCGCTTCGCTCAACATCCTCTCGGGCTTTGTTGCGGGCAACTACTCGGCGTTCTGGAAGGGCCTCGTCATCGCCGGTCTCATGGCGATCGGCTGGCGCTTCTCGATGGATGAAGGCGTCAAGGCCATCATGCCGGTCGCGTACTCCTTCGCGGGTCCGATCTTCGCCTTCGGTCTCATCGCCTTCGGCTTCCTCGGCATGGGTCCCGTGACCATCGCCGTCGACAGCTTCGGCCCCGTGACCGACAACGCGCAGTCCGTGTACGAGCTCTCCCGCATCGAGGCCATCCCCGGCATCCGCGAGGAACTCAAGCGCGACTTCGGCTTCGAGCCGGACTTCGACAGCGCCAAGTACACGCTCGAGAAGGGCGACGGCGCAGGCAACACCTTCAAGGCGACCGCGAAGCCGGTGCTCATCGGCACCGCCGTCGTCGGCGCGACCACCATGGTGTTCGGCATCATCCTCGCGCTCATCAAGAGCCGCGCGGAAGGTGGCGCAGAGGCGACCGACAAGCAGCTCGCTGAAGCCGCCCAGATCGTCGTTGGCAAGCTCTCGATCGTGACCCCCGAGATCCTCCTCGGCCTCCTCGTCGGTGGCGCGGTGATCTACTGGTTCACCGGCGCGGCCACCCAGGCCGTCGTCACCGGCGCCTACAGCGCGGTGGTCTTCATCAAGAAGAACATCAACCTCGACAAGGCCGAAGCAAGCATCGAGGACGCCAAGGAAGTCGTGAAGATCTGCACGATCTACGCGCAGAAGGGCATGACGAACATCTTCATGGTCGTCTTCTTCTTCTCGCTCGGCCTGCCGTTCTTCGATCCGTTCTTCTTCATCGGCTATCTCATCGCGATGGCGTTCTTCGGCCTCTACCAGGCGTTCTTCATGGCGAACGCTGGCGGCGCGTGGGACAACGCGAAGAAGATCGTCGAAGTCGAGATGCGCGCGAAGGGCACTGACCTTCACGCGGCGACCGTCGTCGGCGACACCGTCGGCGATCCGTTCAAGGACACCAGCTCGGTTGCGCTCAACCCGGTCATCAAGTTCACGACGCTCTTCGGCCTCCTCGCCGTCGAGATCGCGATCGCGATGAAGGACAGCCCCGCCAAGATCTGGATCGGCGTTGGCTGCTCCGCCATCGCGCTGTTCTTCGTGTGGCGCAGCTTCTACGGCATGCGCATTCCGGCCGACGCGAAGGACTGAGTCCTTCGATCAAGCAAACAATCACGGGCCGCTCGGATCTCCGAGCGGCCCGTTTCTTTTTTCGCCAGCTGCTGACTTCGCTGGCCGCTGCGCCTAGCGCTCTTCGTTGAAGCCGAGCCCAACTCCCGCGAGGAGCTCGGTGAACTTGCGACTCGGCGGCGCGGACGCGTCGACGCGGGTCCCGTTGGGATGCGCGAACCCGAGCCTCCACGCGTGCAGGCCCAGCGTGCGATCATCTGGCTTGTGCGGCGGGAGAACCTTTGCGCCGACGCCGTAGACCTGATCGCCGGCGACGGGGAACCCGAGATGCGCGAGGTGCACGCGGATCTGATGGAGTCGACCGCTGTGCGGCTCGCACGCGACAAGCGTGTGCGTGGTGCTGGTCGCAAGCACCTCGACATCCGTCTTGGCGGGCTTGCCTGCGCGAGCGACCACGCTCACGAGCCGCGTGCCCTCGGCCGACGGGACGCGCTGTTCCTCGAGGTTGAGCTCGATCTGCTGCGTGCCTGCGCGCATGCGGCCCTTGACGATCGCCAGGTAGCGCTTCGCAACGGTCCTCGCCTCGAACTGCGCGCGGATGAAGTCGTAGGACTCAGGCGTGACCGCACAGGCGACGCAGCCGCTGGTCTGACGATCGAGCCGGTGCAGCAAGCCGTAGTCGCGGCGCTCGCCCAATCGAAGCAGCTTGCCCCCGTAGCGCGCAACCAACGCGTTCAGCAGGCTGTCCTCGCGATGCGAGGCGCCTGGTTCCGTGACCATGCCCGGCGCCTTGTTCGCGACGACCACGCTCTCGTCCTGGTAGATCAGTTCGAGTCGCAGTCGCGGATTGGGAGCGGGTTGGGCCACGCGAGCACTCTACCGATCGCGCGGCGATAGGTACGATCCATCGATGCGCACACTCGGCGTCAACTCCCGGCTGAAACCATTCGGTGCAACGATCTTCGCGGAGATGACGGCGCTGGCCGTCAAGCACAACGCCTTCAACCTGGGGCAGGGCGCGCCGGATTTCGACGGGCCTGAGTTCCTCAAGGAGGCCGCGATCAAGGCGATTCGCGATGGTCGCGGGCAGTACGCGCGCATGACGGGACTGCCCGAGCTCACCAAGGCGATCGCGGAGCGATTCCACAAGACAAGCGGGATGTCGTACGACCCCGAGCGCGACATCGTCGTGACATGCGGCGCGACCGAGGCGATCGTCGACTGCATGATCTCGCTGATCGAGCCGGGCGACGAAGTGCTGATGTTCGAGCCGTTCTACGACTCGTACCCGGCCGCGGTCGCGATGGCCGGCGGTGTTTCCAAGGTCGTCACGCTCGAGGCACCTGCGTTCCGCATCGATGAAGCGGCGATTCGCGCGGCGATCACGCCCAAGACCCGCGTGATGCTGGTCAACAGCCCGCACAATCCCAGCGGACGCATTCTCGACGACGCGGAGCGCGCGATCGTTGCGCGCATCGCCAACGAGTTCGACCTGATCGTGATCAGCGACGAGGTCTACGAGGAGCTGTGGTACGAGACGCGGCACCGCACGCTCGTGCTCGAGCCAGGCATGCGCGAGCGAACGATCGTGCTCGGTAGCCTCGGCAAGAGTTTCTCCTTCACTGGCTGGAAAGTCGGCTGGGCGATCGCGCCCGCGCCGCTCGCAGCGGCGGTGCGATCCGCGCATCAATTCGCGAGCTTCTGCGCGGCTACGCCGCTGCAGGTCGCCGCGGCCGCCGCGCTCACAGCGCCCGAGACCTACTTCGACGAGTTCCGCGCCGAGTACCGCGCGCGCCGTGATCGAATGGTCTTCGGCCTGCGCGAGTGCGGTTTCACTTGCGATCTTCCGCAGGGCAGCTACTTCGCGCTCGCCGATCACTCGTCGTTCGGCTTTGCCGATGACTTTGCGTTCTGCCGCCATCTGGTCGAGCACGGCGGCGTCGCCGCAATTCCGCCAGGCGCGTTCTATGCGAACAGGTCGAAGGCGAAGTCGCTCGTGCGCTTCGCGTTCTGCAAGAAGGACGCGACCATCGACGGCGCGCTCGAGCGTCTTGCGAAGTACCGCGCGAAGTTTGAGTCCGGCGAACTCGCGGCGACGTGAGCCTGATCACGCGCGGCAGTTTCAAAACGACAAAGGCCGTGACTTTCGTCACGGCCCTATGAACGTCGCGGGTCAACGGGGCGCACTGCAGGCTCGAACCTCAGACGCCCTCGTGAGGCACTGAGGAATCGGCGCAGCGCGCTGCGCCAACGATCACGCGTTGATCGAGAGAACTTCGATGCGGGTGTAGTGCTGCTTGTGGCCGATCGTCTTGCGATAGCCCTTGCGGCGCTTGTACTTGCCGACGAGAACCTTCGGACCATCGGACTCGCCGAGGACCTTCGCGGTCACCGTGGCGCCCGAGAGGTAGGGGAGGCCAATCTTGGCCGCCGAACCAGCAGCGACATCGCCAACAGCGAGCACGCGGTCAAAGGTGATGGTCGAGCCGTCTGCCGCCTCGCGGAGGTCAACGTCGATGACGTCGCCCTTCTGGAGCTTGATCTGGGTACCGCTGTCTTCGATGATCGCGTACATGTCGTGGGGTTCCTTCTGACCTCGGGTGCGCCGAGGCGAATGGAGGAGGATACCAAATCCGCCCGAATCCTCAAGTCCTTCTTTCGATACGGGTACCCCTGCGCGTAAACTCCGCCTCGCACCGGAACGGTCGCTTGGAATCCACCCGGGTTCCAAGAGGAAAGTCCGAGCACGACAGGACAAGGTGGTGGGTAACGCCCACCGGCCCGCTGCTGGGTCAGGGACAGTGCCACAGAAAATAGACCGCCTTGCCGGGGCTTGCCTCGGCAGGGTAAGGGTGAAACGGTGCGGTAAGAGCGCACCGCTCGATCGGCGACGACCGAGGCACGGCAAACCCCACCTCGTGCAAACGCAAACAGTTCTCGCTTGAGACCTTCGGGCTTCAAGCGCCTGCGGTCCGCAGGTTTGGGAACGGGTAGCGCGCTTGAGCCGTCGGGCAACCGACGGCCTAGAGAAATGGCCGTTGCCCCGATGCTCGCGCAGACGCGCGGGTGTTGGGGAACAGAACTCGGCTTAGCGGTGCTCGCAGCAATGGGTGGCCCGCCTGAGATGGTGGGCCACCCTCCTTTTTGTGGTTTCTCGCGCACCGAGCGCTACATATTGGTGGCGGATCGGGCGCGGACGCGATCGATTGCGTGCGCGAGGCGCGGATCTTTGGGTTTTTCGCTTGTCTTTCGGCTCCGAGTCGCCAAGATACGCCTCCTTCGGAGCGGAAACGCCCGACGGCAGGCGCCGAGCACGGGCCTGAGGAGCGCGGCACACGCAAGGCAGCGGCCGCGGCTGCAGTCCTAGGAGAGTTGTTTCGGCGCTCCAGGCCCGACCTTTTGAGTCGGCCACGAGCGCCCTCCAGGAAGAACTCCAGGAAGAACTCTAGGAAGAAGTTGGGTGACCGGCACCTCCGGTCGAAAGCACGCAGGAAGCCATGCAGGAAGCCATGCACAACGACAATCAAGAGTCCAACGGCAGCAACGCAAGCCCATTCGCATCGAATACGGGCGCGCAGGCGAGCGGCGGTACGCCCAGCTTCAGCGCGTCCTCGAATGCGTCTGCCTCATCGGGCACGGCCTCGAAGGCCTCAAGCCTCCAGAACTATCACATGCTCGCGTTCCGCAAAGCGCTGCATCCCGAGTTCTTCGGGATCGAGTCGCGCCAGCGCGTCCAGCATGGCGACTACGAGACCGAAGCTTGGATCTTCCGCGGTGGCCACAGCCTGCGGTTCCAGCTCAACGGCTTCTGCATGTCGGAAGTCGTGGTCGAGCACATCGACCAGATCCCGGATCGCGGCCTCATCGCTGCGCTTCCGTGCGCGGGCGAGCGCGACTTCGAGGAGAAGGTCGCCGAAAACCTCATGTACATGACGACGATGCAGACCGAGACCCTCTCGGATCACCTGTATGTCGGCACCTACAAGGAGATGCTCCAGCACGCTCGCGAGAACGACTCCCTGATGGCCGCGTGGACCGACGCCGTCGGAAAGCCGAATCTCTCGCTGATCGACGTGCAGCACTTCCGCAATGAAGTCCACGTGCAGGGCTATCACCTGCGATCGGATTGCGGCCTCGTGCTCCGCACGCAGTCGATGGTGCAGATCGTCGCTCCTAAGGGTGCGAAGGCCGGCGTCAAGGTCGACGTGAAAGCCAAGCCTTCGACGCGCGACGGTGGACGCAAGCGCTGAGCCGCTCAGCGGATTGAGCACTGCTGGGAATCACAAGCATGACGGACCTCCTCCGACGCGGAAGGCTTGAGGTTGAAACCGACCTCTTGCTCGGCGTGGAGGAGGTTCTGCTTTTGGAGCACGTCGCGGTCGCGGTGGACGAAAGCGGGGCGGTTCAGGCGCGCAGTGTGACTGCGACCACTGCTGCCACAGTCCCCGTCGATGCCAAGCCTGCACAGCGCGGGTTCGACGCTGCACTGTTTGCGACGGGCGGCGCAGGCTCCCGCACGGCGCCGGCGCCGAGTGCCTCGGCATCGCCGCCGACTCCACGGCCCGCCACGCCCAAGCTGTCTTCCACGCCGTCTTCCACGCCGTCTTCCACGCCCTTTCCCGCACAGACTTCGACTTTCTCAACCGCGCCGCAGTCCGCTGTTCCGCCCACCGGCGCACCGCTCGTACCCATCGCGGACCGCATTGTTCCGCCCAGCGCAGGCTCGAAGGCCGAGCAACTTGCCTTGCTGGACGCCATGCACGCGCGCGAGTGCCCGCACTGCGCGAGCGCAACCGCACATACGAGGCTCGTCTTTGGCGAGGGCAACGCTGATGCAGAACTCGTCTTCATTGGCGACGCACCCACCGAGGCGGAAGACCAACTCGGAAAGCCCTTCGTCGGCCGCGCAGGCGACAAGCTCAACGAGATGATCTCGGCCATGGGGCTTACGCGCGACGACGTCTACGTCGCGAACGTCCTCAAGTCGCGCACGCCGGAAAACCGCACGCCGCTCCCACAAGAGATCGAACGGTGCGGACCGTATCTGCTCGCGCAGCTCGCCATCATCTCTCCCAAGGCGATCGTGACGCTCGGCGGACCGGCGACCAAGTTGATGCTGGCGAGCGAACTGGGCATCACCCGCCTCCGCGGCGTCACCGCGAACATTCGAATCGGTGCGGCCGCCGGCGAGCCTGTGGATGTGCCCGTGATGCCGACCCTGCACCCCGCGTACCTCCTTCGCAACTACACGCCGGAAACGCGCATGCAGGTCTGGGAGGATCTCAAGAAGGTCCTGGCGATCTTGGGTCGCCCCGTGCCGCAGCGCAAGTAGTCACGCAGCGTCGACGCGGACGATCAGCGTGACGGGGCCATCGTTGAGGATGTCGACCTTCATCTCGGTGCGAAACCGACCCGTCTCGACGTGCAGTCCCGCAGCGCGGATGCCTTGCACGACTTCTTCGACGAGCGGCTCTGCGACTTCGGGACGGGCGGCGTTGATGAAACTCGGGCGATTTCCGCCCGAGCAGTCGCCTGCAAGCGTGAACTGACTGATCACGAGCACCGTTGCGCCGACGTCGGCGGCCGCGAGGTTCATCTTGCCCGCGGCGTCCTCGAAGATGCGCAGCTTCGCGAGCTTGTCCGCCATCTTCTTCGCTTGCGGCGAGCCGTCGCCGACTTCAACGCCGAGCAGCACCGCAAGCCCGCCGCGCTCGCCGAGCGCGCCGACGCGCGCGCCGTCGACGCGCACTTCGCCACGGCTACAACGTTGCACGACAGCGATCATCGGCGGAGGTCAGGCCAGCATGACCATCGAGGCGCTGGAAACGAGCGCAGAACCCTGCTCGTCGACCGCCTGGCGGTAGTCGATGAGCTCGATGCTCGACGGCTTTGCCAGACGCGCGGCCGCAGTCATGCAGCCGATGGAGCACCAACGGGTGGCGTTCCGCGCCTCGCGCATGCTGGAGACGAGCGACTCGCCGCCGGCAATGAAGGCCTTCATCATCGCGCGGTCATGCGCCTCAACCTCGCGGCGGCGCTGGTCGTTGACGGGATCCTTCTCGCCGAACGCGGGGCCGACGTGCGACATGTCGGCGCTGGCGATGAAGAGCGTGCGACCGCCTTCGGCCGCGAGCGCTGCACCAAGCACATTTACGAACTCATCGACGCCCATGCGCGCGCCATCATCCGAGATCAGCCCGACCACGGGATCGGGCACGAGGGCCGACACGATGGGGAGGTTGCCGAAGATGTGCTGGATCCAAGGCAGATGCAGCTGGATCGAGTGCTCGGGAACGTGATCGAGGATGTCGATGAACAGCTTGTCGCCGCTCGCGGCCTTGACGCGGTTGATGATGCCCGAGTCGACCGGCATGCGGCCGAGCGGCGAGTCGAATCCGATGTCCGACATGACCACGCCGTCACCGAGCCCGAAGTGGTTGGTGCCGAGCACGACGACGCGGTCCGGCTTAGGACCCTTGGCGATCGCGCGGTAGCTCGAGGCGTACACGGGGTGGCCGCGGTTGTAGTCGAGGTGGCACGCAACGAGTCCGACGATCGGCTCCTCGATCTCCGCGTCCTCGGCGGCATCGAGCCACTTCTCGATCTGAGCGCGGATCACCGCGGGATCCTCGCCAAGGCTCTTCGACGCGGTCGAGGGGAACGCGCCGGCCGTCAGCAGCTCGGCCTTCTTGCGGTCCTCCATCGCGGAGCAGGTGGGCCCCCAGAGCAGGCCGAACTCGTCGAGCTTCTTGATCAGTTCAACAAGCGGGGCGGCATCCGGCAGCTTGAGCCCTTCCACGAGCTCATCCACGGAGCGCTCGCCGTTGAAGTACTGCATGACCTGGAACGCCGGCGCGGGCACCACCATCATCTGCGGCGACAGCATGCAGGGGTCCTGCAGTCCGAGAAACACCTGGTTGTCCTTCTGCAGCGGCACGGGGTGGACGCGACGAAGGGCGGGGCGCTGGAGATGCTCGGCAAGATCGGCGGTGCTCATGGTGTTTCGGTGACCTCGGAAGGGGAGGCAGTGTATCGAGGTCTCGACCTGCTCCGCATCGATTGAGAGAACTTCGCCGCGAGAATCGCGTTTGGCTCAACTCCTCTCAAAGCAAGGCGGTATGCCGTCCGATACAGTCCCCTCCCGGCCCGGGATCCGACCAAGACAAAGACCGTGGATGGCCGAGGTTCAAACAAAGGATTACGACATGCGACGCGACAGCCTCAACTGGATTGCTGCTTGTGCCTCGACTGCTCTTGCTCTCGTCATCGCGACGGGCGTCAACGCGCAGACGGTGGTGCAGAAGAACAACGCTCCCACCACCATTCCCGCTGCCAAGCCTGACAAGGTCGGAGCCACGGGTGGCACGCAGGCCGATCTCCCGGTGCGTGAGCTCATCGGCAGCACTCCGCCGGCTGGCGCGAAGGACAAGCCCGGCCAGGAGCCGCAGAACTTCGATCCCAACGAGCCGCCGGCGATTGCGTTCGAGCCGCCGATCGCCGACATGGGCGAGATGATCGCCGACACGCCGAAGACGATCACCATCAAGGTTCGCAACGTCACCGACAAGCCGATCCGCATCTCGAAGGCGATCCCCGGCTGCGGCTGCACGACGCCGACCTGGCCGAAGGATCCGATTGCCCCAGGCGGTAGCGGCGATTGCGAGATCACGCTGCGCCCCGGACCGAAGCAGGGCATCAAGCTCAACAAGAAGGTCACGTTCCAGATCGAGAACCACGCGCCCGTGACGCTGAGCGTCGAGGGCGAGGTCATCGCCTACGTGACCGTGAACCCCGACATGATCGACGCGCCCGCCGACGCTGCCTCGGCCGCCGCTGGTAAGCCGACCGAGATCACGCTCGAGTCGACTGAAGGCGTCGCCTTCAAGGTCACCGAAGTCGTTCCGCCGGTCGTCAAGAACCCCCCGATGGACGCCAAGACCAAGCACGTCCTCATCGTCGACTGGGCGAGCTGGGAAGAGTCCGGCCGCCAGCCGAAGATCATGATCAAGACCGACAACCCGAAGGCCCTGAGCACGACCATCCTGGTCAAGCGCTCGATGACGGGCAACGCGCCGACTCCGCCGAGCGCCGCAACCCCGCCGGCTGGTCCTGGCACCACCGATCTCATCAACGCGGTTCGTGCGGGCGACGTGGCCAAGATCAGCGCGCTCATCGCGTCGGGTGCCGATGTGAACGAGCGCGATCGCGCCGGCCAGCGCACCGCGCTGCACTGGGCTGCCAAGAGCAACAACCGTCCCGCGATGGAAGTGCTGATCGCCGCCAAGGCCGACGCCAACATCAAGGACCGCCAGGGCCGTACCCCGCTCTGGGGCGGCGTTGAAACCGACCTCGAGACGGTCAAGTTCCTCGTCGAGAAGGGCGCGGACGTCAACGCCCGCGACCAGATCAATTCGAGCCCGCTCCTGTGGGCCGCCGGCTTCGGCAAGCCCGAGACCGTCGCGTTCCTCCTCACCAAGGGCGCGGACGTCAAGGCGACCGACGACAATGGCTGGACTCCGCTGATCTGGGCCGCTGGCCTCGGCCAGCCCGCAACCGTGGACATCCTGGTCAAGTCCAAGGCTGACCTCAACGCTGCCGACAAGCAGACCGGCGATACGCCGCTCCTCCGCGGCGCGCGCACCGGCAAGGTCGAGAGCCTCAAGATCCTCATCGTCTCTGGCGCTGACGTGAAGGCGAAGAACAAGGCCGGTCAGACCGCGCTTCACCTCGCGGCCGCAAGCGGCTCGGCCGACAAGGTCAAGCTCCTCCTCGACGCGAAGGCTGACCCCAACGCGCTCGACGAGAAGGGCTGGGCCCCGATCGACCACGCCATGAACCGCACCACCGGCGACAAGGCCAAGCTCCTCGAGGTGCTCAAGCCCGTCAGCCCGGCCCCCAAGGTGACCGCCGGCACGCCGGTCGCTCCGGGCACGCCCGCTGCGAGCAAGTGAAATACGCAGACGCGGCCTGAGGATCAGGTCGCTGCAGTGAATCCAACATGCGTCGCGCCCCTCGGGGCGCGACGCTGTTTTTGCTGTCTACTTTTGCTGTCTACACTGCGCGCCCGCTTCGCCCCGAAGCGCAAGAGGACCTTATGACGACCACCGCGACCAACCCGCTCGATGCCCTCGTGACGCACCTCCAGGAGACTGCACTCCTGTCGACCTCGAACAACCTGCTCGACTGGGATCAAGAGACGATGATGCCGGGGGGCGGCCTCGAATGGCGCGCGCGCCAGCAGGCGCTGATCGCGCGCATGGTGCATGAGCGCGCCTCGTCGCTCGAGCGAGGCGATCTGATCGCAGCGGTCGAGTCCAACGCCAAGTTCATGGCCGAGCCGCAGACTGCGGCGCTCGTGCGCGAGGCAAAGCGCGACTACACCAAGGCAACCAAGCTCCCGTCGAGCCTCGTCGAGGAGATGGCGAAGACCTCGAGCATGGCCAAGCATGAATGGGCCGAGGCGCGCGCCGCAAGCGATTTCAAGCGATTCGCGCCGTGGCTTGAGAAGCTCGTCGGGCTCCTTCGCGCGCAGGCTGACTGCTACGGCGTTCCCGCCGGTGGCGAGCGCTGGGACGCGCTTGCCGATCTGTACGAACCAGGCTGCACCGCGAAGTACGTCGCTGGCGTGTTCGAGCCGCTGCGCCCGCGCCTGCAGAAGCTGATCGCGGACATCAAGTCGGCGCCGCGCAAGCCGGCCGATGGATTCAACGACTACTTCGTCGGCATCGATCAGCAGGAGGCGCTGTCGAAGCTCGTCGCGCAGTCGATCGGGTTCGACTTCAACCGTGGCCGGCTTGACCGCTCGACGCATCCGTTCTGCGGCGGCACGCACTGCAACGACGTGCGCATGACCACGCGCTACAACGAGCGCTGCGTGAACGACGCGCTCGGGTCGACCATGCACGAGTCGGGACACGGAATCTACGAGCAGGGGCTCGACTTCAGCCGCATCGGCACGCCGCTCGGCGAGAGCGTTTCGCTGGGCATCCACGAGAGCCAGAGCCGCATGTGGGAGAACCAGGTCGGCCGCAGCCGCGCGTTCTGGTCGTGGCTCGCGACCAAGCTCCCGTCCACGATCGGCGCCGACGCGTCGCGCTTCACGCTCGACGAACTCTACGGCGCGGCAAACGTCGTGGAGCCAGGCTTCATCCGCGTCGAGGCCGACGAGGCGACGTACAACCTGCACGTGATGGTGCGCTTCGAGATCGAACGCGCCGTGATCGGCGGCTCGCTGGAAGTCGCGGGCATCCCTTCGGTCTGGAACAAGCTCTACAAGGATCTCCTCGGCCTGGAGGTTCCCGACGATCGCCGCGGCTGCCTCCAGGACATCCACTGGTCGATGGGCGCGATGGGCTACTTCCCGACGTACACGCTTGGAAATCTCTACGCGTCGCAGCTCTTCGAGGCCGCGTGCGAGCAGATGCCTGGGCTCGTCGACGGCTTCTCGCGCGGCGAGTTCGCCGGCCTCAAGAAGTGGCTCAACGAGAACATTCACGTGCATGGCCGCCGTTATGCGCCGTCCGAGCTCGTGCAGCGCGTGACCGGAAAGCCACTCTCCGCCGAGCCGCTGATGCGCCATCTCGAGGGCAAGCTGCGCCCGCTGTACGGAATCTGAACGCGCACGGACACGGAAGATCGCCTGACGCTTTGGTGGAAGCGAGGGAGTGTGCTACACTTTCCCTCTTCCCCTGTTTTTCCGCGACTTCCACATGGCTGACAAGAACCTCCGCAACATCGCAATCATCGCCCACGTTGACCATGGCAAGACGACTCTCGTCGATGCGATGCTCTCTCAGTCCGGCGTCGTCGAGATCAACTCAGACACCGGCGAGTGCGTGATGGACTCGAACCCGCTCGAGCGCGAGCGCGGCATCACCATCCTCGCGAAGAACTGCGCGGTGACCTACACGATCCGCGGCGGTCCGCGCCGCGGCGAGGTGTATCGCGTGAACATCCTCGACACGCCAGGCCACGCCGACTTCGGCGGAGAGGTCGAGCGCGTGCTGCGCATGGCCGACGGCTGCCTCCTGCTCGTCGATGCGCTCGAAGGGCCGATGCCGCAGACGCGCTTCGTGCTGTCGAAGGCGCTCGAGCTCGGCCTCAAGCCGATCGTCGTCATCAACAAGTGCGACCGCCCCGAGGCGCGCATCCAGGGCGTCGTGAACGAAGTGTTCGACCTGCTCGTCGACCTCGGCGCCGACGACCACGCGCTGGACTTCCCGATCATCTACGCATCGGGCCGCGACGGCTGGGCTGCGCGCGACATCGACACCCGCGACAAGGGCGTGGACGAGCTCTTCCAGGACATCGTCGAGCGCGTGCCGCCGCCGAACGCCGACGAAACTGCGCCGCTTCAGGTGCTGGTCACGAACCTCGCGTGGAGCGACTACGTCGGCCGCATCGCGATCGGCCGCGTCTACGGCGGCATCCTCAAGGGCGGCTCGCAGGTCTCGATCTGCTGCGCGGACGGCAGCGTCCGCAAGGCGCGCGTCCTCAAGGTCAACCGCTTCGAAGGACTTGCCCGTCGCGAAGCGGCGGAGATCCTCGCGGGCGACCTGTGCGCCGTGGAGGGCCTCGGCAAGATCGATCTCGGCGACACCATCTGCGATCCCGACAATCCGCTTCCGATGGCGCGCGTCAAGGTCGACGAGCCCACGCTGCACATGGTGTTCCGCATCAACGACGGCCCGTTCGGCGGCAAGGAAGGCAAGTTCGTCACCAGCCGCCAGATCTCCGAGCGCCTCGACCGCGAGCTCGAGACCAACGTCGCGCTGCGCGTGAGCCCCGGCGATTCGGCCGACGAGTTCCACGTGTCCGGCCGCGGCCTGCTGCACCTCGGCGTTCTGCTCGAGAACATGCGCCGCGAAGGCTTTGAGCTCACCGTCGGCAAGCCCGAGGTCATCGAGCGCGAGATCGACGGCGTCAAGTGCGAGCCGTACGAGCGCCTCTCGCTCGATGTCGGCGCGAACGGCCTCGGGGCGTCGCTCGAACTGCTCGGCTCCCGCGGCGCTGAGATCCTCAAGATGGAGGAACGCGCTGGCCGCATGCACGTCGAGGCAGAGATCCCCGCGCGCGGCCTGATCGGCATGCGCACGCGCATCCTCAACGCCAGCGGCGGCGAGGCGGTCATGCACCACACCTTCTCGTGCTACAAGCCGCTCCGCGGCGTCATGCAGCAGCGGAAGAACGGCGTGATGATGTCGCTCGAGACCGGCCGTGTGACCGCGTACGCCATCGAAGGCCTCGCGGACCGCGGCGTCATGTGCGTCCGCCCGGGCGACCAGGTGTACGCCGGTCAGATCGTCGGCGAGCACAACCGCGACAACGACCTGGTGATCAACATCACCCGCATGAAGCCGCTGACCAACTTCCGCGAAACGAGCAAGGATCAGACGGTCGTCCTCCGTGGCGCCCGCGACTACTCGCTCGAAGCGGCCCTCGAGTACATCGAGAACGACGAGCTGGTGGAGATCACCCCGTCGTCCATCCGCATGCGCAAGCGCATCCTCGACGAGAGCGCCCGCAAGCGCGCCGAGCGCGCCGAGCGCGACAAGCTCGCGGCAGCCGAAGCCTGACGCACGGCGAAAAACCGTGTAGTCTCCGCGGTGCAAGGATGCACCTCCCATGGCGACGTTTGTCCAGAAGTTCGGCGGCACATCGGTCGGAGACCCACAACGCATTGCGCGCTGCGCTGCGCGTGTGAAGCAGCGCCGCGACGAAGGTCACTCCGTCGTCGTCGTCGTGAGCGCGATGGGCCACACGACGGATGAACTGATCGAACTCGCCGGCCGCGTGAGCGAGAAGCCTTCGCGTCGCGAGCTCGACATGCTGATGGCGACGGGCGAGCAGGTTTCGGTCGCGCTCGTTGCGATGGCGCTTGAGAAACTGGGCGTCCCCGCGATCAGCCTCACGGGCGGCCAAGCCGGCATCCTGACCGACGGCGCGTTCGGCCGCGCGCGCATCATCCGCGTGGTTGGCGACCGTCTCGAGCAGGAACTCGCGGCAGGGCGCGTGCCCGTCGTCTGTGGTTTCCAGGGACTTTCGCTTGAAGGCGAGATCAACACGCTCGGCCGCGGCGGTTCCGACACGACCGCTGTTGCGCTCGCCGCCGCGCTTCGCGTGGGCGAGAAGGGCGGTTGCTGCGAGATCTTTACCGATGTCGACGGCGTCTACACCGCCGACCCGCGGCTCGTACCCAACGCGTCCAAGCTCGCGCGCATCAGCTACGAGGAAATGCTCGAGCTCGCGTTGCTCGGCGCACAAGTCATGCACCCGCGCGCCGTGCTCTTCGGCGAGCGATACGGCGTTCCGATTCATGTCCGACACAGCCAGCGTCCCGACGAGGGGACGATGATCTGCAGGGAGACTCCCGAGATGGAAGATGTCATGGTCGTCGGTGCGGCGCTCAAGCCGGACCTTGGTCGCGTGAGCCTGCGCCGCATCCCCAACAACCCCGGCGTGCAAGGCATGCTGTTCGACGCCGTCGCCAAGGCGGGGATCATGGTCGACGACATCATGCAGACGGAGTTCGGCGAGATCGCATCGATCTCGTTCACCGTCGACCACGGCGACCTCGCCGACGTCAAGATCGCGGCCTCGCAGGTGCTCGATCGCGTCGGCACGGGCGAACTCGCGATCGAGATCGGCCTCGCGAAGATCTCGGTCGTCGGCACGGGCATGAAGAGCCACTCCGGCGTCGCGAGCCGCATGTTCGTGGCGCTCGGCGCAGCGGGAATCCCGATCCACAACATCACGACCAGCGAGATCAAGATCTCCTGCATCCTCGGCAAGGAACACGCTCAGAAAGCGCTCGCGATCGCGCACGAGGTGTTCGGTCTCGACAAGATCGGTGCGTCGCGCACCGAGCAAGCGGCCGCCGCGGCGCGCTGAGTCGCACCCGCCGTCGACCGCGCGCGACGTCTACGCAGGCAAGTCCGACACTTTTTCCGCGTGTGGTCCCAGCCACATTTGGAAGCAGGAGGGCTGCGGGTACATTCCTCGCGTGGCATCGCGTGGCATCGCCACAGTCAGGACGTAGAGCGCACCATGGATCCAGGCGAGCAGAACCTCGCGACGGACTTTCTCTTCGGCAACGTGGACAAGGGCCTTCTGGCCCAGCCTCCGCGCGTCCGTGGTGTCCGCTTGGACAAAATGATCGGTGAAGGCGCGTTCGGCATCGTCTGGAAGGGCGAGCAGTTCGAGCCGGTCACGCGTCTGGTCGCCGTCAAGATCCTGCGCATGGGCGCGCTCACCTCGCATGCGCTCCGTCGCTTCGAAGCGGAGAAGATCGCGCTCGCGCGGCTCGAGCATCCGCACATCGCCCACATCCTCGACGCCGGCACGACGCAGGAGGGCGCTCCGTACCTCGTGATGGAGTACGTCGACGGCATGCCGTTCGACGCGTGGTGCCATCGCAACCGCGACTCGCTCGAGGCGCGCGTGCGCATGCTCGTGCTTGTGTGCCGCGCGATCGGATACGCGCATCGGCAGGGCATCCTGCATCGCGACCTCAAGCCCGCGAATGTGCTTGTCCGCTGCGTCGGCGCCGGAAGCGATGCTTCGGCAACCGACGAGCCGCGCATCATCGATTTCGGCGTCGCGAAGCTGGTCGGCTTTGACGCGCTGCGCACCGAGACGATGCAACGGCCGACCGCCGCGACGCCCGCGTACATGTCGCCAGAAGTTGCGTCTGGATCCGCCGAGATCGACGGACGCGTCGACGTCTGGTCGCTCGGCGTGATGCTGTTTGAAGCGCTCGTCGGATCGCGCCCGTTCCGCAGCGAGCGCGACGGCATGGCTGGCGCGCTCGACCTGCAGAAGCAGATCACGGAAGGCCGCATCCCGCGACCGAGCCAGTTGCTCGCACCTGGAGCGCCGCGCAGCGTGCGTGCCGCGCTGGAAGACGAACTCGACTGGATCGCGGTGCGCGCACTCGAACGTTCGCCCGCGCGCCGCTACGTCACGCCCGACGAGCTCGCGGATGACCTCGAGCGCTGGCTTGCGGGTTCGCCGGTTTCCGCACGGCCTGCGACGGCCGCGTACCGCCTGCGAAAGTTCACGCGTCGCCATCGTGGCCCGATCCTCGTTGCGCTGACGGTGAGCGTCGCGGGTGCCGTGGCCATCGCCGGCCTCACCGCGGGCTACGTGCAGAGCCGCAGGCAAGCGAGTCGCTGGCAGGAGATCGCGCGTCTCAACCGATCGATGCTCACGGCGCTCGACCCAGCGGTCGCGCAGGGGCTTGATCCCCGCCTGCTCAAGCTTGTCCTGGTCGAAGCCGAGCTCGAGCTCGAGCGACAGCAGCGCGACCCGATCGTCGAGGCCGAAGTGCGCTCCGCGCTGGGTCTGGCGCACGCCGCGACGGGCGACTTTGACGCAGCGCTCCTGCAGTTCAAGCGCGAACGAGAAGTGCGACTTGCTGCGGGTCTCGCCGAAACCTCGCCGGACGTGCGCGGCATCGACAACGCGATCGGCCATGCGCTCGTCGAGTCGCACGCACTGGACCAGGCGCAGGCGCCGCTCGAGCGCGCTGCACGAGGAAACGACCTCATCGCCGCGAACGCGATCCACAACCTCGCATCGCTCGCCCGCGCACGCGGCGACTCGGCGCGTGCCGACGCGCTGCTGCGCGACGCTCTCGCGCGCAAGGCGATGCTCCCCGACGTCCCTGTCACGAGCAAGCTCGATACCGAACAGGAACTGGCGCTCGTGCTCGCGGAAAGCGGCCGCTACTCCGATGCGGAGCCGATCGCGCGATCGCTTTACCGATCGAAGCTGCAGATGCTTGGCGCACGTCATCCCAGCGCGCTTCGCGCCGCGAACAACCTCGCTGAATCTCTCCTCGCGCTCGGGCAGGCGGCGGAAGCCAAGGCGCTCCTTGAGGCGAGCATCGCGCCATTGGCAGAAGTGCTCGGCGACCTGCACGAGGACACGCTCTCCGCGCGCAACAACCTTGCCGAGGCGGTGCTTCAACTCGGAGACGCAAAGGCAGCGGTCGGGCTGTACACGCAGAACCACGAGGCCTTCCTCAAGCGCTCGGGACCGAACGACGCGCGCACGATCCTGGCCGCCGCGAATCTCGCGCAAAGCCTTGCGCTTGCCAACGAGGATGCGACGGCCGAGACGATGTTCAAGCAGACGACGGACTCCGCGCTCCGCGCGCTCGGGCCGTCCAACCGCATCACGCTCGCGAACGACGCCAACTACGCGGCGTTCCTCACCGAGCACGCGCGGTTTGCCGAGGCTGTCGTGGTGCTTGAACGCGCGGCGCCGCTGATCGAGCGAGAACTTGGCAGGGCGCATCCGCAGTGCCTCGCGGCGCGGACGTCGCTTGCGCGCGCGCGCATCGGACTCGGGCAGCCGGCACGCGCACTCGAGGCGCTCGCCGACGCCGAGTCGCTGGCCGTGCCTGGTCAGCCGTTGACGAGCATGCACCGTCGGTCGATGGAGATCGCGATGCAGGCTGCGGTTGCCGCCGGCGACAACGGGCGCGCCGATCGACTCAAGGCGCTGCTGGCCTCCGCGAAGACGCCGTGACCACATTGGTCATAGAGCGCCGTACTCTGTGACTGAAATCGTCACGCCGCGAACCCGTGCAGCTCGGCCGATCCGAAACCCAGGCTCAACTGCGATTCGAACGGCGTCTGCGCCGGGCTTCGGCGACCAGGATGATCGAGAGCACGAGAACGGCCGCGCCAACCGCGAACACGCCCATCAAGATTGCGCCGACGACCACGACGAACAGCGCGGCAACTACAACGGCGCCGATCGCGATCGCGCCGAGTGCAGCAGCGGCAGCGAGCGCAGCAAGGAAGTACAGCAAGAGGCCATGCATCAGGATCCGGCTCCCCTCCAAGTCGCCCTGATACCCCACTTAACAGAATATGCATTATCAGACTTTGGATCTGTAGCTCAAAGCGGGGCTTTGCCAGCACGCCAACCGAGCGATCCATGATCGGCATGCTGCTGCCAGCAACCCCACAGAACACACGACCTCTTGGCGTGGAGCCCATGCCGTTCAGTCATCGCCGCCGGCTCACTCGTCGAACTCAGGCGTGTCCTTGCCCGCGATGCGATGGCGCATCAGCAGCCAGTCGCCGAGATCCGCAAGTTTGCAGCGGGGCGAGCAGAACGGGACGTGGGTCGCCGAATCCCCCGCCGCCGACTTGCCGCAAACCGGACAGGCAGGGGCCGTGAGCTTCGGGGCGCGCACCAGGAGCGAGAGCCCCTCGGCAAGCCGACGCTGCTGCCGGTCGTCGAAGCCGTGAACATCGATGGTCAGGGCCCTGCCTGGTTCACCATCGAGTTCCGCCGCCTCGGCATGATCAAGTCGGATGCGAAGGCTGCGTTCCGGAAGGGCGCCTGCGATGCGCTCAGGCCATTCGATCGCGATCACGGCGTTGCCCGCGAGCAATTCGTCGAAGCCGAGCGACTCCAGGTCGTCGGGGCCGATTCGCCACGAGTCGATGTGCGTCAGCGTGCGGTCGGCGCCGCGATGGTCCATCCGCAGGGTGAACGTCGGACTCGCGATCGCGGTGTCTTCGGCGCCCAGGCCCTGAGCAAGTCCGCGCACCAATGTCGTCTTGCCTGCGCCGAGATCGCCGGACAGCAACAGCACGATGGCGCCGGGGTGCGCGGTTGTCGACGAGAGAAGATCGCCAAGCACGGCGCCAAACTGCTCGGTCTGTTCGCGATCACGGAGATGGAAGGACAGGGGGAATATCACGGCGCGACTCCCCCGCCATCATGCTCGAAACCTCGGCGCGTTGCATCGAATGTGAAGCCGCCATCGCGGACGATCACGACACCGCCCCCCTCTCGAACGGTTCCGATGCGCGTGACGGCGATGCCCGCCACCTCGCGCGGCACCTCGCCGCGGGCGGTGAACACGAGTTCGTAGTCCTCGCCTTGCCCGATCGCGGCGCGCGGATCGCATCCAGCCGAGACGGGTACCGCGGCGAGCTCGACGTCGATCCCAACCCTGGACATGCTGGCGATGTGCCCGAGATCGCGCCCGAGCCCGTCACTCACGTCGATCATCGCGCCCACGCGGGTTCCGAGCGCATCGCACAGTCCGTGCGCCACGGCGAGGCGCGGCGTGAAATCGAGATGTCGCCCGAGACCGGTCACGGCGTCCCACGCGCCGCCAATGGTGCCGGTCACATAAACGCCGTCGCCTGGGCGCGCATCGCTGCGAAGCGCGAGCGTCGACGACGCCGCACGCTTGCCGGCCACAATCGCGACGCACGCGATCAACGGCGCGTCGGGGGCGGAGCCGATGTGTTCGCGCTCATCGATCGCGATCAGCGGCACGCCCCATCGTTCGGCGGTTTGACGGATTCCATCGAGGAGACGCGCGCGTCGATCAGCCGAGCAGCCGCGCGCGCGCACCACGCCCGCCGCGATCGCGAGCGGGACCGCGTTGCCCATCGCGGCGACATCGCTGAGGTTCCGCAGCACCGCCTTGCGGCCGATGATGAACGGATCGCAGCCGCGCGGCGCATGTCGGCCTTCGATCGCACTGTCGCACGCGATGAGGAGCGAGTGCGGGTTCTGTGTGCCAGCGCGCAACTGCGCGGCGCAGATCACGGTCTCGGACGACTGCGGGACTTCCGACACCGCGACATCGCCGCCGACGATAGGCACGCCGATGCGGTCCGACTCATCGCGAAGTCCCGCGTGCAGCGCGAGCGCGAATTCGCCTGCGATTCCGTTCGGGAGCACGACACCGACGACGCTGCATCCGCCGTTGCTCGGCGTGGACCCAGCGCCACAGATCGCGCGACGGCCCATCGATCTCCACGCGGCCTCATCGCTGGACGCGATCTCGACCGCAACGCCGACGGTCAACTGCAGCCGCTCGGGATCCGCGCACATCTCGACGACGGCCATGTCGTCGCCCGGCGGCACGGTCACATGCGCAGGCAGGCGTGCGTTGTCGCGGAACACATGCGCGAGCAGCTCGAATTCGCGCATCTCAGCCCCAGAGTGCGCGCACGATGAGCTGGGTTGCGACGAGCGCGTAGAAACCAGCGACGAGGTCGTCGATCAGGATTCCGAGTCCGCCGGGGAACCGTTGCCAACCGCGCGCCGGCGGCGGCTTGATGATGTCGAACACGCGGAACGCGAAGAACGCGATGGCGCAGGTCGCGATGATGCGCGCGCTGTTCGTGCTCCACGGCAGCCACATCAGCGCAAGCGACTGCCCTGCCACCTCGTCGGCGACCACCGCGCCGGGATCCTTCTTGCCGTAGCGGCGTTCGGCCATCTCGCCCCAGACGAGGCAGCCGATGCCGAACACCAGGCCCATCGCCGCGAGCGCCATGTCGATCGTGCGCCCATCCGTCCGTGCAAACGCAAGCAGCATCGCCAGCGCGACCGGCGGAAGCGAGCCCCACGTGCCTGGCGCAGGCCGCATCAATCCCAGGCCCATGCCGGTCACGATCCAGTTGCCGATGCCTTCGTTGTTGCCTCGCGCGCTCATGCCTTTGCTCCCCTTGTTTTTGGCGGCACGGTCTTTGGCGGCATGGTGTTCGGCGGCATGGCCTCCGGCGGCATGCGCAGCGCCCGATGGATGTAGGTGATCGAACTCAGCACGGTCAGCACGACCGTCGCCCACGTCGAGCTGTCGCGAAGGAACACCTGCCAACCGTACGGCTCGATGCGCGTTGCGACGTACACGCAGCAGCCAACGCAGAACGACTGGACGAACATCTTGATCTTGCCAGACCAATCCGCGGGGAACGCGATGCCACGCGACTCCGCGTACGAGCGGATGCCCGTCACCAGAAGCTCGCGCACCAGGATGACCACGACCATCCACGGCGCGATCCCCGACCCGATCATCGAGTTGGCCGGGATGAGATCGCTCTGCGGAATCGGCGAGAAGATCGGCGAGGCGAGGAAGATGAACCCGCCCAGGACCAGCGTCTTGTCAACCAACGGATCCATGATGCGGCCGAACACGCTGACCACACCCCAACGGCGGGCGAGGTAGCCGTCCAGAATGTCGGTCAGTGCCGCAACCGCGAAGAGGTACATCGCCCACGCGCCGGTTCGGGCGATCTCCTCGGCGGGGGCGCCGCGGTCCAGCCGCGCGAGGATCACGAAGAACAGCACCGCGAGGGCCAGGCGCACCATCGTGATCGCATTCGGAAGAGCCCGCCGAAACGGCGTCTGCATGGGTCGGATGCTAGCGACTCAACCCCCGCTCTGAGTTCGACCTTGGTTGCGGGAAACCCCCGTCAGCCCTACATTCCCGAACTCGGCGGTCGGCTGTCGACCGCCCCTTGGCCGTGACCAGCAATGGTCACGGTGGTCATTGCCTCATCGCAGGGGCGATGACCGAGAACCTCAGAGACCGCGGCATGGATTGCGCCTTGTACTCCTCGTACTCCTCCCCCATCGCCACCGTCACGCTGCTTGAAGCAGCCCCCGCCGTTTCGCCCGCGCTTGCGCTGACCGTTGCAGCAGCGATTTCCGCTGCTGGACTCGCGATGCTCATGCAGCCTGGACGCCGAGGCTTGCGCCTCGCAGGAACCGTCATCGGCCTCGCAGGCTTTGCGATGCTGATGGTCGAGGTGCTCAAGCGGGCAACTGCCGGTGCGCCCGAGGGCGGCTTCCCGCCGGTGTTCCCGGTGATCTTCGGGTTCCTCGCGATGGTCGGCGCGGTGCGCATGATCACGAGCCCGAGGCCCGTGTTCGCCGCGCTCTACTTCATCCTGGTCGTGATCGCGACAGCGGGCATGTTCCTGCTGCTTGGCGCGGAATTCATGGCGTTTGCGCTGGTGATCGTCTACGCGGGCGCAATCCTGATCACCTACATGTTCGTGCTCATGCTCGCGCAGCAGTCGCCGGTCGCGGGCGAGGGCGACGCGTGGTACGACCGCGTGCCGCGCGAGGCAATCTCCGCGGTGATCGTCGGCTTCGTGATGCTCGCGACGCTCGGCGACGCGTACTTCTCGCCGGCGGCGCAGCGTTTCCGCGACGACACGTCGATCGTGAGCGCGCGCGCGGGCGAGCAGGCCGCATGGCAGCGCCTCGAGTCGATGCCCAAGCTGCTGCTCGAGACGGCGCGCAAGGCCGAGCCCAAGACGGCGGCGGTCGTGTCGACCAACTTCGATGAACTCTCGAACCGCTCGAAGAACGCGACGCTCAAGGTGACGCTCGACGACGGCACCTCCAAGGACATCGCGCTGGACGCGGCGCTGCTCCCGGAGAACAGCCGCCAGGTCGGCGTCGACCTCGTGTCGCGCTACCCGGCCGGACTGGAAATCGCGGGCGTCGTGCTGCTGATGGCGCTGTTCGGCGCCGTCATCCTCGCGCGCAAGCAGATCGAGCTCGGCGAAGACGAGCGCCGCGGAATCGCGGGCATGCGTCGACTGACCGTTGACGGCGAGGCAGGAGGTTCGCGATGAGCAACATGATGGCACAGACGATCAACACACTTGCCGTGACCGACGCACAGACCGTCAACGCGGCTCTTCTCGTGAGCGCGATCCTGTTCGCGTGCGGACTCATCGGCTTCCTCAGCCGCCGCAACATGATCATCATGTTCCTCTGCACGGAGCTCATGTTCCAGGCGGCGGCGCTCGCGATGATCGCGTTCGGCAACATCCATCACGACATCTCCGGCCAGGTGTTCGTGATCTTCATCCTGACCGTCGCAGCCGCCGAGGCTGCGCTTGCGCTCGGCCTCGTGGTCCTGCTCTACCGCCGCCGCGAAACCCTCGACAGCGAGGCGTGGAGCGAGCTGCGGGAAACCGCCTGACCACGCGACGCAACGAGCCACAGCAACCGAACCGCGAACGACCGACCGATCCGCGACCACCAGCGCACTCCGAGTGATCGACATGATTGAACTCGCCAGCCTCTCGACCGCAGCCCTGCACCTCCCCGCCATCCTTGGCGAAGGCGCCCATGCGGTGACGATCCCCTCAGCCATCGCCTCGCCAGAGTTCGCGTGGGCAGGACTCATCCTCCTGCTTCCGGCGATTTCAGCCGCGCTCTGCGGCCTCTGCGCTGCCTTCGGCGTCAAGAGCAAGTTGCCGGGCGCGATCACCGCGATCTCGCTGATCGCGGCGTTCGCAACCACGCTGTCGCTCTACCTCAAGATGCCCGCCGACGCCCCGCGCGTCGTGCACCTCTTCGACTGGATCGACTTCAGCTGGAAGACGGGCGGCGCGACCTGGACGCAGTTCCTCGCGCCGTTCTCGCTGTACATCGACTCGCTCACGCTGCTGTGGATGCTCTTCGTGACCGGTCTTGGCTCGCTCATCGCGATCTACGCGACCGAGTACATGGAGGCGGACACGGGCAAGGGCTACGCGCGCTTCTTCGGCTCGGTCAGCATCTTCCTCTTCGCGATGGGTTCGCTCGTCATGGGCGGCAACCTGATCCTGCTGTACCTCGGCTGGGAAGGCGTCGGTCTCGCGAGCTACCTGCTCATCGGCTACTACTACAACCGTCCGAGCGCCGTCGCCGCCGCGAAGAAGGCGTTCATCATGAACCGCATCGGCGACCTCGGGCTTGCGCTCGGCGTGTTCCTGATCTGGATCAACTACGGCACGCTTGAGTACGACGGCATCTTCAAGGCGCTCGCGCACACCGCTGATCCAGCGTCCGGCGCGAGCTGGTCGGCCGCGATGATCCCCTACTGCCTGATGCTCGGCGCGTTCGGAAAGAGCGCGCAGATCCCGCTGTTCGTGTGGCTTCCGGACGCGATGGAAGGTCCGACGCCGGTCTCGGCGCTCATCCACGCGGCGACCATGGTCACCGCGGGCCTCTACCTCATCGCGCGCACCTACCCGCTGTTCGCCCTTGAGCCGCATGCGCTCACGGTCGTTGCCATCGTCGGCTGCTCGACGGCGTTCGTCGCCGCGACGATCGGCATGGCGCAGTACGACATCAAGCGCGTGATGGCGTACTCCACGGTCTCGCAGCTCGGCTACATGTTCCTCGGCCTCGGCGTCGGCACGACGTTCGGCGCGGTCTACCACGTGTTCACGCACGCGTTCTTCAAGGCGCTGCTGTTCCTCTGCTGCGGCGCGATCATGCACGGCATGGCGGGCCAGCTCGACCTCCGCAAGATGTCGGGCCTCCGCAACGTGAAGGGTTTCGGTGTCATCAGCTGGACATTCCTGATCGGCTGCCTCTGCCTTGCGGGCTTCCCGTTCACGGCGGGCTTCTTCTCGAAGGACTCGATCATCGCGCAGGCGTTTGCCAGCGGAAATCCGACGTTTGTGACGCTCGGCTGGCTCGCGCTTCTCACCGCGTTCCTTACGGCGTACTACACGTTCCGCGTGTGGTTCCGCGTGTGCGGCGGCCCGACCAAGTACGAGCCGGGCGATGAGATGCATGGTCACGATGATCATGGCCACGATCATGGCAACGGTCACGGGCACGGGCACGGGCACGACGATCATGGTCACGGCCACGCAGCCCACGGCAACCACGAGTGGCATCCCCATGGCCCGCGCCTCGCGATCAACGGCGTTCTGCTCGTGATCTGCCTCGGCGCTGTGCTCGCCGCCGTTCCCGCCTACATGGCGATGCGCGGCGAGGCGAACTGGGTCGAGACGATGGTGCAGCACTCGTCTGCGGCGCTTCCGAGCGCTGAGCACGGCCACGGCGGCGAGCATGCGCATCACGCGCTCTCGTTCACCGGCATCGAGGACGTGCACAAGGCGACCAGCGTCGTCGCCAGCACGGTCGGCATCCTCGGCATCCTCATCGCGGCGTACTTCCACCTGCTCAACCGCTCGGCTGCGGACAAGCTTCGCCAGGCGCTGCTCTCCAACAGCCTCACGCGCTGGCTGCCGCTCGCGATGGAGAACAAGTGGTACGTCGACGAGGTCTACCACGTGGTGTTCCGTTTCCCCGCGTCGGTGCTCGGGCACGTGTTCCACTTCATTGACAAGCACGTCATCGACGGCTTCGTGGTCAACGGCGGCGCGCGCGTGCCTCTCGAGGTCGGCCGTCTGTTCCAGCCGCTCTACAACGGCGCGCTGCAGGGCTACGCGGCCACGATGGCTGGCGGCATCGCCCTCATCGCGGCCTGGGTGTTCTGGATCTGGCTGCACGGAAGCTGAACTCCTGCGCCAACGCCTGATCTCTCCTCCGAACTTTCGAATCGACATCTTCAGCCAACGGACCGGCCGATGCTTTCAACCCTCACTTCGCTCCTTCTGATCCTTCCCCTGCTCGCGGCGGGCCTCGTGGCACTGTCGCCTGAGCGGCTCTCCAAGTGGATCGCCACGGCGGCGACGCTCGTCATCTTCGCCGTCTCCATCGCGTTTGCGTGGAGCTTCACGGGCTGGACCGACGGCTCGATCGCTCCGCGCGAACTGGGTCTGTCGATCATGCCGTCGCTCGGCGTGAACCTCAGCCTCGGCGCAGACGCCGTCGGCGCGATGCTGATCCTGCTCACGACGTTCCTCATGCCGCTCGCGATGATCGGCTCGTTCACCGCGGTCAAGGAGCGCGAGCGCGAGTACTACGCGTGGTTCCTCCTGCTGCAGGCGGCGATGCTCGGCGTGTTCCTCGCGCGCGATGCGATCGTGTTCTACACGGCGTACGAGTTCACGCTGGTGCCGATGTACTTCCTGATCGCGATCTACGGCGGCGCCGAACGGCGCGCGGCTTCGATCAAGTTCTTCCTGTACACGTTCTTTGGCTCGGTGCTCACGCTCTCGGGCGTGATCTACATCGCGGCGCAGAATGCGGCCGCGGCAGGCAGCGCCTGGTCGTTCGACCTCGCAACGCTCGCGGACTTCGCCTCGACCAAGCTCAGCCCGACGCAGCAGTACTGGGTGTTCATCCTGCTCATGTCCGGCTTTGCGGTGAAGGTGCCGCTCTTCCCCGTGCACACATGGCTGCCGCTCGCGCACGACCAGGCGCCGACGGCGGGCTCGGTCATCCTCGCAGGCACGCTGCTCAAGCTCGGGACGTACGGCATCTATCGGATCGCGCTTCCGGCCGCGCCCGTGGGCGTGGTCGAGCTCAATCAGTTCTTCGCGATCCTGTGCATCATCGGCATCGTGTACACGGCGCTCATCTGCTGGGTCCAGCATGATGCGAAGAAGCTCATCGCGTACAGCTCGGTGAGCCACCTCGGCTTCTGCATGCTCGGCCTGTTCTCGCTGAACTCGATCGGCGCGACGGGCTCGGTGATGTACATGATCAACCACGGTCTCTCGACCGGCGCGTTGTTCCTCTGCATCGGCATGATCTACGAGCGCTACCACACGAAGGACATGGACCAGCTGGGCGGCCTGTTCAAGCGCATGCCGGTGTGGTCGTTCTTCATGGTGTTCTTCACGCTGGCGAGCCTCGGCCTGCCGGGTCTGAACGGCTTCATCGGCGAGTTCCTCTGCCTGATGGGCTGCTTCACGGCGGAGCCGCACTCGGTGAGCGGATATCCCGGCGTGCTCGGACCGTGGTACGCGCTGGTTGCTGGCTCGGGCCTCGTGCTCGCAGCCATGTACCTGCTGATCATGCTCGGCAAGCTGGTTTGGGGACCGCTGAAGGAGCCGCATGGTCACGATCATGGTCACGGTCATGGTCATGGCCACGATCACGCAGCCCACAGCGACTCGGGACTCCCGACCGACCTTTCGGCGCGTGAGGTCGGAATCCTCGTTCCGCTGGCTGTGGTGTGCCTCGCGATTGGCTTCTTCCCGAAGCCGATGCTGACCGCGATCGCGCCGAGCGTCGACCAGACCCTCGCCAAGTACCCCAAGCTCGTCGAGCAGTACGCGCACGATGGTTCGCTGATCAAGCCGACCACCGCGAAGGACCCGAGAGTTGCCATGGCGCAGCCCTCTAGCGACAAGTGAATTCAGAGACGAACCCCGCGCGCAGGCCTACGAAACGGCTGCAGAAACCACCGCGAATCCCATGATGACCCTGGCAACTTCAGTCCCCATGTCGGCGAGGCTCACCCTCATTTCGCCCGAGATCCTGCTCTTCGCAGGCTCGGTCGTCGTGGCGGTGCTCGGACTTGCCCGCAATCCCGCGATGCGACGCGCTGTGCCGTTCGTGACGGCGCTCTTCCTGCTGGCATCGATCGGCGTGACCGCGTACGTCTACCGCAGCGATGCAGTCGAGACTTCCGGCCTCATGCTCCCGCACCTCGGCGGCTACGCGAAGGCGCTGCTTGCGTCCATCGGCATTCTGCTGGTGATGCTGGCCGGCCCCACCATCGATCGTCGTCTCGAGGAGGCGTTCGACGCTGGACGCGCGAGCTTCGACCCGATCCGCGTGATGCGCGGCGAGTTCTTCGCGTTCTTCCTGCTTTCGATCGCGGGAACGATGCTGATCGCGAACGCGGCCGACTTGATCTGGCTGTTCCTCGCGCTTGAGCTCGCGAGCCTTCCGACATACGTGATGGTCGCGGTCAGCCGCGGCACGCGTCGCGCGCAGGAAGCGGCGATCAAGTACTTCTTCCTCGGCGCGCTTTCGGCGGCGACGTTCCTCTACGGTTTCGCCCTGCTCTACGGGGCAACGGGAACGCTTGAGCTCTCCAAGATCGCCGAAGTCCTCGCATCGCAGTCTGCGGCAGGCGGCATCTCGACCCTCGCGATCGTCGGCGGTGTGTTGTCGGTGCTCGGCATCGGCTTCAAGCTTGCGGCGGTGCCGATGCACTTCTACGCGCCCGACGTGTACGAAGGCGCCAGCTCGGCGACCACCGCGTTCCTGGGCTTCGTGCCCAAGGTCGCGGGCGTGATCGCCCTGATGGTGCTGCTCGCGGTGTTCGGGTTCGATGGCCACACCGTCACGGCAGGCGGCTCGACCATCGTCATGCCGGGACTCCCCGCGCCGCTCGCTGCGGTGCTGTGGATGGTCGCGGTGCTCACGATGACGCTCGGCAACATCGGCGCGCTCCTGCAGCGCAACGTCAAGCGCATGCTGGCGTACAGCTCGATCGCGCAGTCGGGATACCTGATCATCGGTCTGCTCTCCGGCCCCGAGGCGGGCTGGAGCGCCGTGCTCTTCTACCTCATTGGCTACGGCGTCACCAATACGGCGATGTTCGCGGTGCTGGCGTCGCTCGAGCGCAACGGCGAGGACGTCGAGACTCTCGACGATCTCGCTGGTCTCCGCACGCGGCACCCCGTGCTCGCCTGGATGCTCGCGGCATCTGCCATCAGCCTGATCGGCATGCCGCCGCTGATCGGCTTCTTTGGCAAGCTCTCGCTCTTCTCGGCGGCGCTCGGTGCGGGACACACGCAGCTCGTGATCATCGCGGCTGTCAACAGCGCGATCAGCGCGTTCTACTACCTGCAGCTTGTTGCGGTGCCGATGCTCGGCCAGCCGAACGCGCGCACCGAGACGGTTCAGGCCGTGCCCAGCGCTTGGCCGCGCATCGCTGCGGTCGTGTGCGGCGTTGGCGTGATCGTCATGCCGATCGGCGTGAGCAAGCTCGTGGCGGCTGCGGGCAGTTCGCTGCCGGAAGGCAAGATCGTGGCTTCGACGCCTTCGGCTGCTGAGACCGCGATCGCCAAGCGCTGACAGAAGCGCCGATCCTCTCCAAGACACACCCAGCGCGGGGCCTTTGGGCTCCGCGCTGTCTTTGGTTCCTGCGATCTGGCAGTGAGGAACGGGGTCGGAGATGAGGTCCAAAACGACCACCGCCTCGCGTGAGCGAGGCGGCGAGAAGCGCGACCGGCAGGAGTCGAACCTGCAACCCCGAGCTTCGTAGGCTCGTGCTCTATCCAATTGAGCTACGGTCGCACACGGGGCGAGGAGTATAGCGAAACTTCCGCGCCCGTAAAGGGCATGGATCGCCTGCGGAATGGGCGTCCGATCATCTTTGCTACGGCCTGCGGTCCACTCGCGGCACTAGCATCCGCGGACCTTCGGAATTCGCCACTTCATGGCGCTTCGGCCCATGAGGCGTGGACCCGCAACATGGCTGAGCAGGTCATTCCATCGCCCCGACCCGACCCGCTGGCCACCGAGTTGTTCCCCCCGTCGGCGCCGAATGGGTCGAGATTCAAGCGAGCCGCGATGGCGACTGGCGGCGCGCTGCTGGTCGTCGTCGGAATCGTGCTGGGGATCCTCCCGATCGTGCCCGGCATACCGCTCATCGTCGTCGGCGTGCTCATGCTCGCCGCGTCCTGTGAGCCAGCGCGACGCGTGCTCAACCGACTGGACGAGCGGCTTCCGCGCAGGGCGCGATTGCTCTGCAGGCGATTCCTCCCAGGCGCGGCGCGGTAGAGTCCGTGCATGCCCGAACGCGTCACGCAAGCAGACCCAGCGAACCAGAACCTCGATGCCGCCGATCAAGCGTGGCTTCGGCGGCGTTTCGCTGGCGCGCCGCTGCTGTTCGGTGCTGCGGGCATCGTGACCGCGCCGCTGCTCATCGGACTGCTGCTCGGACCGCTGGGCTTGCGTGCCGGCGTCGATCTCTGGCGCGCGGGGGCTCGGCGTGGGATCGTGGCCGCCGGCATCGCAGTGAGCTTCATGGCGATCGTTGCCAGCGTGATCGCAGCGCTCATCTGGGGTTCGGTCCTCGCGACCGTGCTGCTTGGGCGCGATGCGATGCGCGAGACCGAGCGCTGGCGCACGCGCGAAGTGGAGCAGCGCGCATTGACCGTGATCAGCGCCGACGGCGCGGCGCTGGGCGCACAACTCGTGCCGACCGGACCGTGGGAGCGCACTGTGGTGCTCTTCGTGGCTGGCGGCGGGGATTTCACTGCGGCGGCCATCGCGCACACGGCCGCGGCCGCGCGCGCACCCGACCTGCAGGCTGATCGTGGCGGATCCGACGATTCCGTCCGACGAACTGCGCGCGTTTGTCCGGCGCATCGGCGTAACCGTCGACGTGCTCGGCGAGGGCGCCGCCTTTCCTGCCCCGCTTGACGCCGTGGCCGCGTTTCCGACGCTCGTCGTGATTGGCCGCGACGGCCGCATCGAGAGCGCCCTCGTCGGAGATCGAACCGAGGCGGAGCTGGAGCGCGTCTTTTCAGGCGTTGCCGCGCCGAGCGCTCCGCCCGAATCGCCGAAGTGACGCAGACGCGGGTTCGCGGCCGCTCGGACTGCTGCGCATCGCGCCGCTTTCGGCGACACTCACTGCATGCCATCCCGCGCACCTCGAGTCCCGCGTGTTGCCGCGCCGTTCGGCGGACCGATCGTCGGCATCGACGTGGAGACTGCCTGCCCTGAGAACGGCGCGGTGTGCTCCATCGGAATCTCCGTGGTGCTGCGCGGCAAGGTCCATCGCGAGCAGCACTGGTACGTGGATCCTGGAACGCGATTCGACCCGAGGTTCATCCAGATCCATGGGATCACTCCCGACATGGTCGCGGGCTGTCCACGCCTGCGAGGCGCTTGGGGCGAGGTGGGAAGCTTCATCGACGAGTCGCTGCAGGCGGCGACCGAGCCCAAACTCTTTGCGGACTTCAGCGATGGCGATCCCGCCGCGCTCTACGTCGCACACAACGCGTCGTTTGATCGAATGCAGATCGAGCGCGCGATCGGACACGTCTTGCCGTTCCGCCTTGCGTGCACCGTGGCGATGTCGCGGCGGGCCTTTCCACGGCTGGAGCGCCACAACCTCGCGACGGTCTCGGCGCACCTCAAGATCCCGCTCAAGCACCACGATGCGCTGAGCGACGCACGCGCGTCGGCGCTGATCGCACACAGCTGCATCGCGCTCGGCGCAGGCGCGTGAAGCACGCGTGATCTCGAGAGCCCGAGCTCTCTCACCGCTCCGGCAACCGGTCGCCGACCAGCGCTCGGACCATGAAGTGCAGGATGCTGGAATGTCGCGCGATCTCGCCGCTGCCGCGCGGGGACCACGTCGCGTCGAGGATCACGTCTCCGCTGCCGTCGCCCGCGATTCGCACGTCGAGTTCCTCGGGCTCGCAACGGATCCGCCAACCGCCGAGTGCATCGTCCATCGCCTCGCCCTCGGAGAGGAAGAACCTCAGCCCGAGCTCGACGAACTCGACGGAGTGGCAGCTGCTCCGCAGACGGCGGAAGACGGGACCGCCGAGTTCGCTCGGCCCTCCCACCGCGCGCTCCGTGACGATCGCGCCGCGGGCGACAAGCAGCTCGAAGGCGCGCTCGACGTCAATGAGCGGCCGCTCCGCGAAGTCGAGAAAGACGATGTCTGGGTGGTCCGACACGACCGCAGTCTAGAGCCATGCCGAAACCGCTCGGTCGCATCGATACGCCCAAAAAAGAAAGCCCCCGCCCGCGGGGCCCCGCGGGCGGGGACTGGGTTGGAGCTGCGGCAACCGCTTTCGCGGGTCGTCCTGCCATCACGCCCCAAGTTCGTAGTGGTAGACGCGCCTTGCAGCGTTGCCAACCACCATTCGATTGTCTTGGCTTGTCTTGTCTAGCCTCGCATCGCGATACACGCGGCCGAGGCATCACTGCAGTAGAGCGGAGTGATCACAATCTGATACTGCATTCCTGTCAAGATGGAATTGATTCAAAGCCAACAAACCCAAGTGGCGCTGGCAGTTTGAAGCGCGTTTTCACGCGGTTTTTGCCGCCCACGTGAGGTTGCCACGGCGAAGGCTCTTTGAACGCGGCACTTACGCTCCGGAGTTCGAACCCATCACGCCCAACTCTGCTTGCGTCATGCGTGCTTTGAAGACATCCAGACCCTCACCATAACCAACGCGAATTCTTGGCAGCCTGAGCAGCCCATCGGGCGTCGCAGAGTGTTCGGCGTCGGCTCGAACCGCTAAGTCGTAGCCCGCAGCAGCGGCAGCCTGCATGACATGCTCGTCGTGCGCTCCAAACGGATACGCAAGCACACGCGCCGGATGACCGAGCTGCGCTTCGATGATGGCTCGGCTCTCGCGAAGTTCGCGATCGAGCGCTGGCTGCTGGACATCCGTCAGGCGGGGATGGGTGAGCGTGTGCGATTGCACTTCGCTGCCGTTGGCCTCGAGGTCCAGCAACTCGAGCCAGCTGATGTAGCCGCCGCCGTTTGGCGTTCGCGCAATTGCGCCGGGATAGACAAAGAGCACGCCGCGCATGCCGCGTGGCTCCAGCTCCTGATGAATCACCACGCCCTGGTACGACCAACCGTCGTCGAAGCTGATGATCACCGACTTTGGCGCCGGCACGCGGCCAGCTTGCCGATCCGCGAGGAGCTCGCGGAAAGTGATCGTGTGATAGCCGTTGGACTTGAGCCAGTCGAGCTGTTGCGCGAAGTCGGCGGGCTTGACCACCCAATCGGACCAGCCCGGGTTCGACGGCCCCCAGTCGCCGATGTGGTGGTACATCAGGATCGGGACCGTCGGCAGCGGCTGAAGCGCAGGGCGCGCTCGATCAACGGATCCCGACAAGAGGATCGCGCAAGCCGCGGCAAGCAGGCATCGGGAGCGAATTTCGGGTGAGTGGAGGCTGCCGACAGTGCTCATGTGCGATTGGCGGTGCATTGCCGCGTGCCACGCGCTGTTCCACGACCCGTACCGCGCCATCTACCGCGCGCCGTGCCGAGCGCCTGCAGGTGACGCGCAGCATCACAAGCCGGCGAAGCACACTGCAACGACCTGAAATGAAACGGGTCCGCCTTGCAGCGGACCCGAATCCTGAGTGAACCGTACTGGACTTGAACCAGTGACCTTCTCCGTGTCATGGAGACGCGCTAGCCAACTGCGCCAACGGTCCGTGGGCGAGAAGTATATCGGCGAATGCCGCCGCTGCAACCAGTCGCAGCCGAGATTGCCGCGGCGAATCCGCCGCGTTATCCGCGACCTGCGCCCGCCGTCACGCGAGGCTTTCAGCCCACGCGATGCAGCGATCGATCCGCATCAGCGCGCTCGCCTTGCCCACGAGCACAAGCGTGTCCCAGATCGGCGGGCTCACGGTCGAGCCCGAAACGCCGATCCGCAGCGGCTGCGCGACGGAACCGATCTTGCCGGCGGCGTGCTCGGCCGCGTAGGCGTTGGCAGCGGCCTCGATCGCGTGCTGGGTCCAGTCGCCAATCCCGCCGAGGATTCCGCGCATGGCGCGAAGGTGGTCGAGCCCCGTCTTCGCACCGTCCGCGGGTGCCGCGCCGATCCCGAGCGCCTTGCGGACATTCTTGTCGTCCACAAACGGCATCGACGCATCGGCCGCGAGGAGGAACGCGTTGGACTTGAACGGATCGTCGAGGGTCTTCGAGCGCTCCTGGCAGGCCGTCATGAGCAGCGCGAACTTGGCCTCGCCGAGCTTGGCGAGATAGTCGGGACGGAACTGCTTGGCGTGCTCGAGGCAGCGGCGCGCAAAGTCCACGGGCGCCATGCCCGTGATCGCGTCGGTGTTGAAGGCGAGCAGCTTCACGCGGTCGAACTTGGCCGGCGTCTTCATGACGCGGTCGAGGCCGAAGCGCTGCTTGAGGAACTCGTTGTCGAACTTCTCGATGTCGTGGCCGGGGCTCCAGCCGTTGAGCGCGAGGAAGTTGCACAGCACCTCGGGCAGGTATCCCGAGCGGCGGAAGTCATCGACGTTGATCTCGGGCAGCGTGACCTTGAGCGCCTCCGCCATGCGAATCGCGCCTTCGAGATCGAGCTGGACGTTGTCGTCGGTGATCCACTTGGTCCATTCCTCGGCGCTGACCGTGCCCGCCGGAGGAGCGGTCCATCCGCGCTCCTTCACGGCCTTGCGGAGCACCTTGTCCTTGTCGCGCTTGGACATCTTGGAATCGTCGGGATTCTTGATGATCGAGAGATGCCCGTAGGTCGGGCGGCGGAAACCAAGCGCGTCCTGCAGCACCATGTGCTTCGCGGTGTTGGTGAAGTGCTCCTGCGCGCGAAGCACATGCGTGACGCCCATCAGCTCGTCGTCGACCACCACGGCGAAGTGATAGGTCGGAAAGCCGTCCTTCTTGCGGATCACGAAGTCATCGACCTCGCCCGCGGGCAGCGTCGCGTCGCCGAGGACCTCGTCGTTGATGGTGATCGCCACCTGCGGCGTGCGGAAGCGCACGACAGGCTGACGACCTTCGGCGATGAACTGGGCGCGCTGCGCGTCGCTGACCTCGCCGCGGAATCGGTAGCGGAACGCCTCCTTGCGGCTCATCGCGTCCTTGCGGAGCGCGTCGAGTTCCTCGGCGCTGTCCCACGCCTCGTAGGCCTTGCCTTCCGCGATGAGCTTCTGGCAGTAGCGGTTGTAGACCTCGAGCCGCTCGCTCTGGAAGTACGAGCCGTTCGGTCCGCCGCCCACGGTGGAGCCATCGGGCGCGACGTACTCGGGGCCTTCCTCCCAGCGGATTCCGAGCCATTCGAGGTCCTTGAGGAAGCCCACGCTCGCGGCGTCGGACGAGCGCTTCTGATCGGTGTCCTCGATGCGGATGATGAAGCTGCCGCCGCGCCCCTTGGCGAAGGCCCAGGAAAACAAGGCAGTTCGCGCGCCGCCCACGTGGAGGTGGCCGGACGGAGAGGGTGCGAAACGGGTGACGGGACGGACTTCGGTGGTGGTGGACATGGCGCGCTCGTGAGCCGTCGGAGGGACGGGGCGCGCAGGGTAGCGGATGCCCGATTCACGCGGTTTCCTCAGGCATTGCAGGGAAATGCGTTGACATGCGCCCCGCTCCTGCCACAGTCCTCCTTGTGTCTGAGCGCCTGGGCATCATTTCCGATACGCATGGGAAAGCTCCGAGGGCCCGCGCGGCGATCGAGCTGCTGATGGCTCGGGGCGCCACGCGCATCGTGCATCTGGGCGATGTCGGCAGCGAGGCGGTGCTCGACCTGCTCGCGGGCATCGAGTCCACGGTGGTCTTCGGCAACTGCGACGACGAACGAAGCCTCGCGCGCTACGCGCAACACCTCGGTCTGCACGTCGTGCATCCCGGCGCGATCATCGAGATCAAGCAGGGCGCGCGCCACGTCCGTGTCGGCATCACGCACGGCCATCTCGAGGACGAGGTCTGCCGCCTGCTCGAGTCGCGGGTGGACATTCTGCTCCACGGCCATTCGCACGCGATCCGCGATGAGCTCGTCGGCGCCACGCGCGTCATGAATCCCGGCGCGCTCCACCGTGCGGCGCGCTACACCGCCCTGCTGCTCGACCCCGCCACCGGACACGCCGAGTGGGTCGAAGTCGAGTAGCGCGACGAAACCAAGCGAAGTTGGCCGACGAAAGCGCGCGGATGCAAGCGGTGCTCCTGGCCAACGTGTTCGCAACGTGCTTCATGACCGGGCTCATCTGGTTCGTGCAGGTCGTGCACTACCCGCTGTTCGCGGCGGTCGGCGAGGCCGAGTTCCCGAGCTACTCCCGCGCGCATCAGTTCCGAACGACGCTGGTCGTGGGCCCCGTCATGCTCGTCGAGGCGCTCACCGCCCTGCTGCTTGCGCTGGATGTGCCAGCCGGCACGCCGCCGACGCTTGCCTGGATTGGCGTGGCGCTGCTCGCGATCGTCTGGATCAGCACGGCAGCGCTGCAGGTTCCTGCGCACACCCGGCTCTTGACGGGACTCGACGGCAGCGTGGTTCGGCGGCTGGTCGCGTCGAACTGGATCCGCACGATCGCGTGGAGCGCGCGTGCGATCGTCGCCATCGCGATGCTGGCGCTGGCGATGCGCCACGAGAGTTGAAGAGGGACGAAGCGGGATGAAGTCGCGCGCATCCGCGCATGCGGAAACCCGCTAGATTCCCGTGATGAGCCACACGAATCCGCACGACTGGCAGCGCGTCGAACTCTTCGGATGGACCGGCAGCTCCATCGTGAACCGACGATGCGAGTCGATCGAGGAAGCCACCTCGTCGCTCCGCGAGTTCCAGTTCGCGTGGATCGACATCGAAGGAGTCTCCTCGGCGGAATGCGTGTCCGAGCTCGAAACCGCGATGTCCATCCCCCCGCTCGCCAGCGACACGCTGATCGACGGCGTGCGCAGGCCCGGCGCGGATGACTTCGACGACCTGACCATCGTGACGATGCGATGCCACCTGCCCTCGGGAGTCTCGGAGTTCATCGACTTCCTGCTGACCACGAAGGTGCTGGTCACGATCCAGGAGAAGATCGGCGGAGATGTCTTCGACTCCATCCGCGAACGCATGCGCGCACAGAGCCGCCACCTGCTGCGCGCGGACGCGAACATGGTGTTCCTGCTGCTCGCCCGCGCCGTGTGCGATGGCTACAAGCCGGTGCTTTCGGCGTACAGCGAGAGCCTGGAGAAGTTCGAGCGCGTTCTCGTTCGTCGCCCCGACTCGTCGATGCTCGACCGCATCCACGAGCATCGTCGGCAGCTGCTCTTCCTGCGACAGGGGCTGGCGCCGCTCCACGCAGCGCTCGGCAGCATGCAGGGCGCCCTCGGCTCGCGCGGCCAGCACGCGAAGGACGCATGGAACCGCATGGCCGCGCTGCGCGAGGTGCAGGACGAGGTCGGCGCGCTGCTCGACGTCGTGGAGTTCCAGACCGACAGCGCGCAACACCTGCTGGACCTCTATCTCAATGCCGCAGGCATGCGCCTGAATGAAATCGTGCGGGTGCTGACGATCATCAGCGTGATCTTCATGCCGTTGACGCTCATCGCGGGCATCTACGGCATGAACTTCGGCGGCGAGGGCCCGTTCCAGATGCCCGAATTGCGCTGGCAGTACGGGTATCCGTTCGCTCTGGGGCTCATGGTCACGTGCGCTTCGGGGCTTCTGTACTTCTTCTGGCAGCGCGGCTGGATCGGGGATCCGCTCACGCGGAAGAAGGCGAATCAGTCGGTTGCCGAGCGGTTCGTCCCTGGAGCTGCGGAGATCGGATCGACGTGGCCCATGTCGCTCATCCTGTCGCGTCGGCAGACAAAGCACCCCCGAGATGGCCACTCGGGAAAGTTCGCACGGAAAATCACCGAATAGGGGCGGAACGCGCCCTTGCGGGCTGCTGCTTTCCGTCCGATACTCGCCGCTTGGTTTGAGGGCGCCCTCAGGCCAAGTCGCACCCGACTTGCGGGACAAAAATCATGCACTCCGGCAACTCATCCCGTTCGGCTTTCGATTCGATTTCCAAGGACCCGTCGATGCCCCATCGCGCTTCTGATTCATTCGGTTCTCTCGTGTTCGCAGGCGACGTCATGCTCAAGCGGCTTCCGCCTGACGTGTTCATGAACCTGCAGCGCACGGTGAAGAACGGCTCGCCGCTCGACCCGGCGATCGCCAACACCGTCGCCAGCGCGATGAAGGACTGGGCGCTCGAGCACGGCGCGACCCACTACTGCCACTGGTTCCAGCCGCTCACCGGCACGACCGCTGAGAAGCACGACGCGTTCCTCTCGACGACCTCCGATGGCGGCGCGATCGAGAAGTTCAGCGGCTCGCAGCTCATCCAGGGCGAGCCCGACGCGTCGAGCTTCCCGAACGGCGGCATCCGCGACACGTACGAGGCCCGCGGCTACACCGCGTGGGACGCGACGAGCCCGGCGTTCCTCTATCGCTCGGGCGCGCAGACCACGCTGTGCATCCCGACCGTGTTCGTGAGCTACACGGGCGAGGCGCTCGACAAGAAGACCCCGCTTCTCCGCTCGATCCAGGCCGTCGCGAAGCACGCGATGCGCATCCTCAAGATCTTCGGCGCGGATCAGGGCGTGAACATCATCACCACCCTCGGCGTCGAGCAGGAGTACTTCCTCGTCGACACCGAGCTCGCGTCGCAGCGCCCCGATCTCACGATCTGCGGCCGCGCGCTCGTCGGCGCTCCGGCGCCGAAGGGCCAGCAGCTCGAGGACCACTACTTCGGCGCGATCCCGCAGCGCGTGATCGAGTTCATGGCCGAGGTCGAGCAGCGCCTGTTCGAGCTCGGCGTGCCGGTCAAGACCCGTCACAACGAGGTCGCCCCGGGGCAGTTCGAGATCGCACCGACCTTCGAGAACGCCAACGTCGCCGTCGATCACCAGATGATCACGATGAGCGTGCTCAAGGAGACCGCCGAGCGCCACGGATTCATGTGCCTCCTGCACGAGAAGCCGTTCGCGGGCGTCAACGGCTCGGGCAAGCACAACAACTGGTCGATCGCCACCGACACCGGCATCAACCTGCTTGATCCGCGCGACGACACGCACACCAACATGCAGTTCCTCACGATCCTCTGCGCGGTCATCCGCGCGGTGGACACGCACGCGGAGCTCCTCCGCGGCTCGATCGCGAGCGCTGCCAACGATCACCGTCTCGGCGCGAACGAAGCGCCGCCGGCGATCATGTCGATCTTCCTCGGCGACATGCTGACCGACATCCTCGATCAGCTCGAGTCGGGCAACCCGAAGAAGACCATGAAGGGCGGCGCGCTCGAGCTCGGCGCCACCACGCTGCCGCAGCTTCCGAAGCACACCAGCGACCGCAACCGCACCTCGCCGTTCGCCTTCACGGGCAACAAGTTCGAGTTCCGCGCGGTCGGCTCGAGCGCATCGGTCGCGTGGCCGAACACCGTGCTCAACACGATCATCGCCGACAGCCTCGACTTCATGGCCACGCAGCTCGAGAAGCGCGCGGGCAAGAACCCGACGCAGGCGAAGCTCGAGTCGGCCGTGAAGAGCCTGCTCAAGGAAGTCGTCAAGGAGCACCGCCGCGTCTGCTTCGACGGCGACGGCTACTCGAAGGCGTGGCATGACGAGGCCAAGAAGCGCGGCCTCCCGAACCACACCTCGACCGCGGACGCGATCGCGTGCTTCGGCTCGAAGTCGGCGACCGAGCTCTTCTCGCGCTACGGCGTCCTCTCGAAGCGCGAGCTCGAGGCGCGCTACGGCGTCATGGTCGAGCAGTACATCAAGATCCTGCGCATCGAGTCGCGCACGCTGCAGTCGATGGTTCGCACCGCGATCCTTCCCTGCGCGACGCGCTTCCAGGCCGAGCTCGCCGATGCGGTGGGCGCGACCATGGCGTGCGACATCGAGTGCCCCGGCACTTCCGCGCTGCTGCGCGAGGTCGTCGGCCAGGTCGAGGCGCTGCGCACCGCCGTCGCGAAGCTCGAGAAGGCCGAGCAGTTCCACGGCGATCACGAGAAGGAGGCTCGCCACTACCGCGACGTCCTCGTTCCCGCGATGCTCGATGTGCGCCGTCTCTGCGACGGCCTCGAGAAGGTCATGCCCGCGGACCTCTACCCGCTGCCGACCTTCGCGGAACTGCTGTTCTCGACGCGCTGAGCGCGACGACGGCATCTGGATCGTTCCTTGCATCTCCCGCCGGCAGGTCTTCGGACCTGCCGGCGTTGCTTTTGCCGCGGGTCGGTCCGTCGCGGGTTGCCCGTGGCGCAGATTCTCCTCGGACACGCGTCCGCGCGTTTCGCCGTCGGCCCAAAGCCCTGTATACTTCGCCCCCTTCCCTGCACCTTGAGCCCCGAGTTTGGGGCCCTTGACGGAATTCAACCATGGCAACCGCGACCGACACCCAGCTCGACGTTCAGATCTCGATCACCGAAACCGCACCCTGCACGAAGCGCATCGCGATCTCCGTGCCCGCCCGCGCGGTGGATGAGCGTCTCGAGACCGCCATGCAGGCGTTCATGAACGACGCGGCCGTGCCCGGCTTCCGCAAGGGCAAGGCCCCTCGCGCTCTCGTCGAGAAGCGCGTCGGCGGCGCTCTGATCAACGAGACTCGCAATCAGGTCATGTCCGAGGCCTACTCCAAGGCCATCGAGGACAACAAGCTGCGCCCGATCAGCGAGCCGCGCCCCGTCGAGGGCGAGGCCGCTCCCGAGCTCGCTCGCGGCAAGGACTTCAAGTTCAACATCGAGATCGAAGTCGCCCCCGACTTCGCGATCCCCGACTTCGGCACCATCGAGGTGAAGAAGCCGACGATCGAGGTCGGCGCTGAGCACATCGACGGCGAGATCCTCCGCCAGAGCTACCGCTGGGGCACGCCGGCCCGCATCGACGGTCCGTTCGAGCACCTCGACCGCATGCTCGGTCACGCCACCGTCGTGGTCGAAGGCCGCGATGGCAACTACTTCGAGACCGACAAGGCGCTCTGCGTCGTGCCGGCCAAGGAAGATGAAGGCAAGGGCGCCCTGCTCGGCCTCATGATCGACAGCCTCGACAAGGAACTGCTCGGCAAGAAGCCCGGCGACACCGTGGTCATCAAGACCACTGGCGCCGCTGGCCATGAGCGCGAGGAACTCCGCGGCAAGGCGATCACGATCACCTACAAGATCACCGAAGCCGAACGCGTCGCGCCGCGCACCAACAAGGAACTCGCCGAGATGTTCGGCGTGGAGTCCGAGGAGATCTTCCGCGAGCAGATCAAGGACGCGCTCGAGCAGCGCCGCGACGGCGAGCAGCGCGCCGCGATGCGCGAGCAGATCGGCGAGCAGCTGGTCGGCATGGTCGACTTCGCGCTTCCGTCGAAGCTCACCGAGCAGCAGGCCTCGCGCACGCTCGAGCAGCAGCGCATGGAAATGCTCTCGCGCGGCATGGACCCGGCCGCCGTCGAGAACCGCCTTGCGGAACTCCGCGGCACCAGCGAGAAGGCTGCGAAGGATCGCCTCAAGCTCTTCTTCATCATGGCGCGTCTCGCCGAGCACTTCGGCGTCCAGGTCACCGAGCAGGAGCTCAATGGCCGCATCTCGCTCATGGCCGCGCAGCAGAACATGCGCCCCGAGCAGATGCGCCAGGAGATCGAGAAGTCCGGCCGCATGAGCGAGGTCATCACGATCATCCGCGACGCGAAGGTCAGCGACCGCATCATCTCGCAGGCGAAGGTCACCGACATCGCCGCCGAAGAGTGGAACAAGATGGTCGAAGCCCGCGCGAAGGGCTGATGCGTCAAGCATTCAAGCAAGACCCGAAGGATCGCACCCGCGTCCTTCGGGTCTTGTCGTAAGATCGCCAAACCAATGCAGGACCCTGCGCCAGCAACCGACACGCTCGCAACCGCGGACTTTGCGGGGTTGTTCCAGAGCGTGGGCGGACCACTGCTCGGGCTCATCGTCGTCGTGGTGATCGGCTGGTTCGGGATCGTCCGCATCCGTCGCTGGATGAAGGGCGAGGCGGAGAGCAACGAGCCGTTCACGCTCAACGACCTCCGCACGCTGCGAAGCCAGGGCAAGCTCTCCGAGGAAGAGTTCGTCAAGGCGCGCGACGCGATGATCGGCGCGGTTCGGTCGAGCTCGAAGCCCGTTGCGGCCACGAAGCCCGCTCCAACCGGCAAGCATCAGGTGGTCGACGCGGACAAGCCAGCCGCGCCTCAAGCTCAAAGGCCTCAACCTCAAAGGCCTCAACCTGACGGCGGCATTCCGCCGATGACGCCGCCGACGCATGACGGCACGAGCCCTCCCAAGTCCCCCAAACGGCCTCCGCAACTCGGCTGAGCCGCGATTTCAAGGGCCTCAGGGGCCGCGCTCACGCCTCTTTCGCAACAGGCGATAGAGTCCCGTCACCAGTATTTCCGACCCATCGAGGCGTTCACAGTCATGAAGAAGCCGAACCGCAAGCAACCCGTCTCCGCGCAGCCCGTCACCCAGCACAGCGATGAGGCGCGCGGCGACATCATCAACGCCAGCGGCCCGAACATTCGTCGCGGCGGTCCGGGCGGGCCTGGTCGCGGTGATTCCGGCGAGTTTGGCGGCGGCGCCGGCGGTTCCGGCGGCGCGGGCGGCAGTGGCGGCGGCGGCAACGGCGGCGACTTCAAGGGCCGCAAGATGACGACCTGCTCCTTCTGCGGCAAGACGAGCCGCGAAGTGGGCGCCATGGTCGAAGGCCCCGGCGACGTCTACATCTGCGCGAACTGCACGGATCTCTGCCAGAACATCTTCAAGCAGGAGAAGCGCCGCGTCGCGGCTGCTCGTCCGCTGTTTGCGACGATTCCTTCGCCGCGCCAGATCAAGGAATTCCTCGACCAGTACGTGATCGGCCAAGACGCCGCGAAGCGCTCGCTCGCCGTCGCCGTGCACAACCACTACAAGCGCCTGAGCGTGGTCGAAGGCGACGACAACACGATCGAGATCGACAAGTCGAACGTGATGCTGATCGGTCCGACCGGCACCGGCAAGACGCTGCTGGCGAAGACGCTCGCGCGCATCCTCAACGTGCCGTTCGCCATCGGCGACGCGACCACGCTGACCGAGGCCGGCTACGTCGGCGAAGACGTCGAGAACCTGCTGCTCAAGCTGCTCCAGGCCGCCGACTACGACCTCGAGAACGCGCAGCGCGGCATCATCTACATCGACGAGATCGACAAGATCGGCAAGACCTCGCAGAACGTCTCGATCACCCGCGACGTGTCGGGCGAAGGCGTGCAGCAGTCGCTGCTCAAGATGCTCGAAGGCACCGTCGCCAACGTGCCGCCGCAGGGAGGCCGCAAGCATCCCGAGCAGCAGTACATCCAGATGGACACGACGCACATCCTGTTCATCTGCGGCGGATCGTTCGTCGGCCTCGACGACATCGTCCGCAAGCGCCTCGGCAAGCGTCGCATCGGCTTCGGCTCCGACATCCAGGAGACCGTGACCAAGGACGACTCGATGCGGAACGTGCTCGCGCAGGTGCTGCCGGAGGACGTGCTCGAGTTCGGCATGATCCCCGAGCTCGTCGGCCGTCTGCCGATCATCACCCCGCTCATGCCGCTTGATCGCGCCGCGATGATCTCAATCCTCACCGAGCCCAAGAACGCGATCGTGCGCCAGTATCAGTACCTGTTCTCGATCGAAGGCGCGCGCCTGGAGTTCTCGCGCGACGCGCTCGAGATGATCGCCGACCGTGCGCTTGCCCGCGAAACCGGCGCACGCGCGCTGCGGGCCGTGATCGACGAGATCATGGTGCCCCACATGTACCACCTCCCCGAGCTCGACAACCGCGATGCGGTCTACACGCTCACGGCCGAGGCCATCGATCGCCGCAGCCCCCTGTCGCAGATCGTGCGACGAGAGGCGAAGGAATCGGCGTGAGCCCGGGTCGGAACGGGGACGGGAGCCAGGACGGGAGCCAGCACCGGAGCACGGACGGGCTTCGACGCCAGTGCGGCGACGAGGCCACCTACGCCCGGCTGAGGGCCGAAGCGTTCCGACTCACGCTGGTGCACGCCGAGGCGCACGATCGCTTGGCGCCGCTCTGCGATGCCCTGTGGGCAGCGCTGGCGCCCGCAGGCGTCAGCTGGGTCGGCTTCTACCTTGAGGACCCTGAGCAACCTGCCGTGCCCGCGACCCGCGAGGGACAGTTGTTGCTTGCGGCACGACGCGACAAGCCTGCTTGCTCGCCGATCGGGCTCCACGGAGTCTGCGGACAAGGGTTTCTGGAGGAGTCGGTCCGGGTCGTTGAGGATGTCGCCCTGCTCGGTGCGGGCTACATCGCCTGCGATCCTCGCGATCGATCCGAGATCGTGATCCCCGTTTATCGGAACGGAATCCGATGGGGCGTGCTCGATGTCGACAGCCATGAGCTGGCGTGCTTTGGCCGGCCCGACGTGGACGGCCTGAACGGCGTGCTGCGCGCCGCGGGTCTGCTCGACCGAGACCTTCCACTGCGAGAAGACCGCTTGCATGAACCGCAGGCTTCGCTATAGTGCGGAACTCGCCCCGTTGGGCGTTGAAACGAGAATTCCTATGCCACGCGTCTGCCATTTCACCGGTGCCTCTACTTCTTCTGGTTGGGTTTGCAAGTATCGCGGCAAGGCGAAGTACCTTGGCGGCGTCGGCATCAAGACCACTTCCCGCAAGAAGCGCACGTTCAAGCCGAATCTCCAGGTCGTCACGATCGTGGAAGAAGGCAGCCCGCGCCGCGTGAAGGCTTCGGTCCGCGCGATCCGCGACGGTCTCGTCGTGAAGCCGATCAAGCGCAAGTTCGCGTACACCCGCCGCATCAAGAACGGCGAAACGGTCTAAGACCAAGCTGGCTTTCCAAAGCCGCGACAACACGATCTTCCGCAAGGAGCGCTGCATGGCGCTCCTTGCTGTTTTTCGCTTCAGCGCAGTCCGTTTCGCGTGCAGTGAGTCGCTCATCAACGGTGGCGACACGCACGCATCAATCCGCGGACCATTCGCGATAAAGGATTGCAAGCAAAAACCCCCGTAAATTGTTTGGGATTCGTTGACCGTCGGCGGTATGGGGCTATTGTCTCGGCAGCAGTTCAACCCGTCCCACGACCCGCATAGTCGGGCAGGACAAATACTCCGAATCTGCTGTCATTCTGCGTTGCCACGAAGTTCGTGAGTCACGACTGGCGGTTGTCCGCAGTCGCTCGCGGGTGGATTTTCTCTCCTTTTCGGAGATGGGCCCCTCCTCGATACGAGGCGCTTTGCTGTTGCTACCACCAACCTTGTTGGCGGGCAGTACTCGCATTGCATCACGACATCAGGGCAGTTGCCAGCAGCGCGTTGGATGCGTGTGTTCTGGACAGTTCTCGTTTGCGAACTTCTCTCGGCCTTTCCGGACGACACCGGCAGCAAGGCGCTCTCAGGATCACAGGACCTTCAAGTGGCTGGCATCTCTTCCAACGACGACCGCGATCGCGTCCTCGCGGCGACCGACATATTGTCGATCGTCGGTGAAGTGGTCGCGCTGCGTCCGAAGGGTCGCGAGCATGTCGGCCTCTGCCCGTTCCACGATGACAAGTCGCCGTCGATGGCGGTCGTCACGCACAAGTCTGGGTTCGGCGGCGCCGGCTTCTACAAGTGCTTTGCGTGCGGTGCAGGCGGCAACGCCATCGACTTCGTCATCAACTTCCACAAGATGGAGTTCCGCGAAGCGCTGAAGTTCCTCGCGGACCGCGCAGGCGTCGAGCTCACGCCGTGGGAAGGCGCCCGCGTGCAGCGCGATGGCGAGCCGACGCGCGACGATGTGATGCGTGCCAACGAGATCGCGCAGCGGTTCTTCCTACGCACCTACGCCGACGAGGCGAAGGGCGCGAAGGCGCGCGCGGAAGTCGCGCGCCGCGGGTTCTCCGATGAGATCGTCGCCAACTTCGGCATTGGCGCCGCCCCTGCTTCGCCAGACGCGCTCGTGACCGGCGTGCGGGCGAACCTCGAAAAGGGCGGAGCGAACTACCCGCAGTTCGAGGCGTTCGTGCAGGCGGGCGTGATTCGTCCGAGCCGCTACGGGCACAGCGACCTGCTGCGCGACCGCCTGGTGTTTCCGATCCGCGACGAACTCGGCCGCGCGATCGCGTTCGGCGGGCGCAAGCTCGATCCCGAGCAGGAACCGAAGTACCTCAACAGCCCCGAGTCGCCCGTCTTCCACAAGTCGAAGTCGCTGTACGGCATCGACCGCGCCAAGCGCTCCATCATCGAGACCAAGTCGGTGATCATCACCGAGGGCTACACCGATGTGATCGCCTGCCATCGCGCGGGCTTTACCAACGCCGTCGCCACGCTCGGCACCGCGCTCACGCGCGAGCACGCGCGCGTGCTGCGCCGCCTGTGCGAGAACGTCGTGCTCCTGTTCGACGGCGACGAAGCCGGCCAGAAGGCCGCCGACCGCGCGCTCGAGGTGTTCTTCAACGAGCAGGTCGACATCAAGATCTGCGTGCTGCCCGACGCGCTCGACCCGGACGACCTGCTGCGCACCGAAGGCGGCGCAGATCGGTTCCGCGCGGCGCTCGAGTCGTCTTCGGACCTACTGCGTTTCATGACCGGCCGCCTGCGCTCGAAGTTCGCTGGCCGCGGCCTCTCCGCGCGCCAGAAGACCATCGAGGAGACGCTCGCCAAGTTCGTCGATCTCGGCGTCAACACGATGAGCGGCCTTCGGCGCCATCTCGTGCTGCAGAGCCTGTCGGATCTCTTCGACGTGCCGACGCGCGACCTCGATCGGCTCTGCCAGTCGCTGCGACCCCGCAACGCGCAGCCGCGCGATGAAGCGGAGTCGATGGCCGAGCACGACGGTTCTCAGTCCTCCACGGTGATCGAAATCCCAGCCAGCATTGGCAGCACCGCGCGCGCACGCGCTCGCCGCGACGCCGAACGCAGACTTCTTGCGATTCTTTGCACCGACCCGGCGCTTGCCTCCGTACAGGTGAGCGTCGACGACTGCGGCAACCTTCCGATCTCCGAGGCGATGGCGCCGTCGGAGTTCGCGGACCAGGGTCATTCGGCAATCTTTGCCGCGATCCGCGACGCGGCCGACAGTGGACGAGCGATCCGATTCGATGGGCTCCTGAGCGAACTTGCCGATGCACCGCTCAAGCGTCTAGCATCCGACCTTTACAGTTTTGGCGCCGAGCTCCTCGAGGCGGCGGAGTCACACTCCGCGCAACTTGGACAGCGCCGGACACCGACAGAGGAAGTCGTAGTGAGTTGGCGCGATCTCGAGAACCTCGAGCGTCGCGCACGTAGGAGGAGTTCAGGCGAGCGAACAGACGAGCCAAGAGATACGGCGTCGGGCACGACTTCCCAATCTCTCGACCCGAACAAGTCAGCCGCCAAGACAGCGGAACAGAGTGCCGTGGAACGACTCGCGCGCGCGCGCGAGCGTGGTCACGACGCCACAGCAGCAAGTGCACTCTTCAGCCGCCGGGCGTCCTCGGCGAATGGAGTTGGACGGAGTAGCAACCAGTGAGCATGACCCTAGATTCTCTCGATCTCGCATCTCCGGTTCTTCGCGAACTGGTTCAGGAAGGCATCCGCCGTCACTGGATCAGCTACGAGGAGCTGAATACATGCCTACCCGACGAGTTCGTCGATCCTGAGAAGATCGACGAGCTGCTCGTCTTCATCAGCGAGCACGCGATCGAGATGGTCGACGAGGTGGAGATCAGGCGCAACAACTACGTCTGCTTCGACGCGCCGCTCCAGACCAACCTCAAGTTCCAGCGCGACGACCCCAAGAAGCACGGTCGCTCCGATTCGGGATCCCACGGCCCCGCGCAGCCCTCCGCTGCCGCGCTCGCCGCGGCAGAGCTCGAGATCAAGAAGAACAAGCGCAAGAAGAAGGCCGCCGAAGGCGAGGCCCGCGGCGAGGAAGACGGTCCGGATCCCGACGACTTCGACGTCGAGGAGGACATCCTCGACGACACCGAGATGCAGGCGGCCGTCGAGAAGGCGCTCGCCGAGCAGGGCTCGAAGCGCATCGACGATCCGATCCGCATGTACCTCACGCAGATGGGCACGATTCCGCTGCTCACCCGCGAAGAGGAGATCCGTCTCGCCAAGAAGATCGAGACGACGCGCATGATCTTCCGCCGCAAGGTGCTCGAGAGCGATTACGCCGCGGGCGAGGCCGTGAAGATCCTCAAGGACGTGCACGCCCAGAAGCTGCCGTTCGACCGCACGATGCGCATCTCGACCGCCGAGCCGCACGCCAAGCAGAAGATCGAGCAGCGCATCCCCGCGAACCTGCCGACGATCGAGCGCTTGCTCAAGCTCAATCTCACCGCCTGGGAGCAGATCGAAGCCGGCGGACTCTCCGCCGCGCAGAAGACGCAGCTCCAGCGCGAGATCACGCTGCGCCGCCGCCGCATCGGCACGCTCCTCGAGGAGTGCTGCCTGCGCACGGGCCGCATCATCCCGCTGTACCGCAAGCTCCTCGGCATCATCTCCAAGATGCGCGAGATGCAGCGCAACCTCGTCAAGGCGGAGAAGCATCCGGATCGCTACGACCCGGAAGACGTCTACGTCATGCAGGAGGAGTTCGACGGACTCCGCAACCTCGTGCTCGAGTCCATGGAGGACTTCGAGCGCCGCATGCGCGACATCCAGCGCGTGTTCGGCGAGTACGAGCAGGCGAAGCGCGATCTCTCGGGCGGCAACCTCCGTCTCGTGGTGTCGATCGCCAAGAAGTACCGCAACCGCGGCCTGCCCTTCCTCGACATCATCCAGGAAGGCAACACCGGCCTGATGCGCGCCGTCGACAAGTACGAGTACAAGCGTGGCTACAAGTTCTCGACGTACGCGACTTGGTGGATCCGCCAGGCCATCACCCGCGCGATCGCGGATCACGCACGCACGATCCGCGTCCCGGTCCACATGATCGAGACGATGTCGAAGCTGCGGAACATCCAGAAGGCGCTGCTCCAGGAGCTAGGCCGCGAACCCACGATCGAGGAAATCGCCATCAAGGCGAAGATGCCGATCGAGGAGACGCGCCGCGTGATGAAGATCTCGCGTCATCCGATCTCGCTCGACCGTCCGGTCGGCGAGAGCGAGGACTCGCACTTCGGCGACTTCATCGAGGACGAGCGTCAGGCGAGCCCGTCGGACTCGGCGACGAGCGACATGCTGCGCCAGCGCATCAACGACGTGCTCAAGACGCTGACCTATCGCGAGCGTGAGATTCTCAAGCTCCGCTACGGCATCGGCGACGGCTACACGTACACGCTGGAGGAAGTCGGCCGCATCTTCAAAGTCACGCGCGAGCGCGTGCGCCAGGTCGAGTCGAAGGCGATCCGCAAGCTGCAGCACCCGGTGCGCCGCCAGCGTCTCGCGAGCTTCCTGCCCGGCCACATGGCCGACCTCGAGGGCGAGCCTGATTCGGACCGCGAGATGAGCAACGCGGACGATTGAGACGCGACAACGCAACTACGTTCACCAGCGCGGCACGGTCCATCCGTGCCGCGCTCTTTTTTGGTGCCCAGCACCAACCTCGCACCAACCTGGCACCGAATTAGGCGCGGACGCGGAGGCTGACGTACTTGAGGTCCACGTACGCGTCGAGACCGTGGTGACCGCCCTCGCGGCCGAGGCCGGAGTCCTTGCGGCCGCCGAACGGCGCCTCGGCGGTGCTTGGCGCGCCGTCGTTGGCGCCGATGACGCCGAACTCCAGCGCCTCGGCGACGCGGAGCAGACGATCCGCGTCCTGCGTCATGACATAGCCTGCGAGGCCAAACGGCACCGCGTTCGCCAGCGCGATCGCCTCCTGCTCGGTCTCGAAGGTCATCGCGGCAACAACCGGCCCGAATGTTTCCTCGCAAGCGCACTGCATCGTCGGCGCGCAGTTCTCAAGGATGGTCGGCGCGAAGAATCGCGAGGACAGCCCCGCCACCGCCACGCGCGAACCGCCAACGCGAACGCGTGCGCCGCCGGCGACGGCGTTGCGCACGTGCTCCTCGACCTTCGCAAGGGCCGCGTCGTTCACGAGCGGCCCGATGCGCGTCGACTCGCTCGCCGGATCGCCGACCACAAGCGCGCGCATGCGCGACTCGAGTCGCTCGACAAAGTCCTGCGCGATCGACTTCTGCAGCAGGAACCGATTCGCCGAGATGCATGTCTGTCCCATGAAGCGGAACTTCGTGAGCATCGCCTGGTCCGCGGCGCGATCCAGGTCCGCGTCGGCGAACACGACGAACGGCGCGTTGCCACCGAGCTCGAGCGCGGTCTTGATCAGCCGCGGCGCACACTGCGCGGCGAGGATGCGACCGACCTCGGTCGAGCCCGTGAAGGTCAGCTTGCGGGTCGCGGGATGCGCGAGCAGTTCGCGCGCGACGGTCGGCGGATCGCCGACGATGACGCCGAACGCCCCTGCCGGCGCGCCGCAATCACGCGCGACACGGTCGAAGATCTCGGCGAACAACAGCGCGGTGAGCGGGGTCTCCTCAGCAGGCTTGACCATCTGCGAGCATCCCGCGGCGAGGGCGGGCGCGAGCTTGCGCGCGATCATCGCGAGCGGAAAATTCCACGGCGTGATCGCAACCGTCGCGCCGATCGGCTCGCGCAGGACGAGCACGCGGCGGTCGGCGACGCGCGACGCAGGCAATTCGCCTGACGCCATCTCCGCCGCCGCGGCCGCGTTGTCGAAAAAGCTCGCCGAGTACTCGACCTCCGTGCGGGCCTCGGCGATCGGCTTGCCGCTCTCCTGCATGAGCGCGACGGACAGCCGCGCGACGTCTGCGCGGATCGCCGCGCCGAGCCGACGCACGAGCTCCACGCGCTTGAGCAACGGAAACGCGCGCATCCCGCGCGCCGCCTGCGCGTTCGCCTCGGCGGCACGCGCGGCGAGCGCGGCGCTGGCGCCCGGGATCTCCGCGAGCACGGCATCCGTCGCCGGATTGCGAACGACGATCGCCGCGGCGTCGCCATCGACGAACGCGCCCCCGATGTAGTGCTTGGTCATGGTTGGGCCCATCAGCGCTGCTTGAGGTATTCCTCAAGGCGCTCGGCCTTGCGGACCAGGAACGGAACATGCTGCTCCGAGACGCGGAGGAACTTGACCAGCACCTTCATGGTCTGATCGAACTCCTCGGCGAACTTCTGCTGCTCCTGGTCCTTCCAGGTGCCCTGCAGCGCGCCCATCTTGGCGCCCATGGCGGAGACCTGTCCCTGAAGCTCGGCGTTGAAACGGTGGAGATCCTGCGCGAAGCGCCGGAGTTCTTGCGGGTCTGCGATTGCCTTGGCCATGCGGGCATCCTAACTGCCGACCGCCCGCGCCCACAACGATTCCCGCCGCCAACACCAACTCCCGCCCTCGTCACCGGAGGAAGCCGCCGCCGCGGCGACCGCTCCATTCACGAATCGCCGCACTCGTTCCGCACCCGCCGCAGCGTTTCCTCCATCTGGTCGAGCGCGTTCATCGCGCTGCGGAGCTGGCGCTCGACTGGCTCGATCGAGCGTTCCTTGAAATGCCGGGCCGTGTCGTCGTGCCACGCCTCGGACACGCGGAACCACGCGTTCATCAAGTCGCGGTGCGCGCTCATCATGCGCGCCTTGGAATCGGAAAGGCTCATGCGCCACCCCCGCCGTTCAGCGTGCGGATCGCAGCGTCGCGCGCCGCGGCGATCGCGCGTTCATCCTGCTCGAGTTCGGCCTGCTCGCGGTCGGCCTGAGCCTGCTCCTCGGCGGTGCGCGCCTCTCCTGCGCGGCGCATCGACGCGAACTTCGCGCGCGTGCGCTCGAGCTGCTCGCCGAGCGAGACATTCGGCGCCGCGAGGTACGCCTCGAGGGCGAGCACCATGTTGCGGAGCCGCTGGATCGCGTCGGGCAGGTCGCGGTCGACCAGCGACGACATCGGCGACATCGCGCTCTTGAAGAGCGACACATCGCGCTCGAGCGTCGCCAGCCAGCGGCGCGTGTACTCGAGCCGCTCACGCGCGTGCTCGACCTTGCGCTTCACGCGCTCGACGGCCTTCTTCTCGTCGATCGTCGACGGGCGCTGGCCGGTGCCCATCGTCTGCATTTCCTTGCGGAACAGCGCGGTCTTGGCCGACGTGAGCTCTTCTTCAAAGCGCGGGACCGCACGCCGCCAGTGCAGCATGCGGTCCCGCTCGAGCCAGATGAACGTCGACTTGATCTCGCTGTCCGCCTCGGCGATCGCCACCCCGAGTTCCTCGCGGAACCGGATGAGCGCGCGCCGGAACTCCTCCAGCGCTGCGACATCGGTGACGTTCGCCGACAAGCGTCAGGCTCCTGCCGAAGGAAGGGCCGCGGACTTCTTCTTGTTCGGATAGAGCAGCAGCATCAGGACGAAGCAGCCGATGGCGATGTACATCGGGACGCTGAAGAGCTTCACGTAGTCCATCTTGCCGGCGGCCATGCCTTCCGACGCGTACTTGCCCACGACGCTGGTCGCGAACAGGCTGCCGACGATGATGCCGATGCCGATGATGACGAGGTTGAACAGGTTCTGCGCGGTGGCGCGGATGTCGGGGCTGGTGTTCTCGTCGACCACCATGAACGCGACGAAGATGAAGCATCCGAAGCAGAAGCCGTGCAGCGCGACGCCGAGAATCACGAACGGCAGCGTCGGCATGTAGGCAAACAGCGCCATGCGCAGCGCGTACGCCGCGATGCCCGTGAGGAGCAGCGTCTTGCGCGAGAAGGACTTGGCGAAGAACGGGATCATGAACAGGACGAGCAGCTCGGTCATCTGACCGATCGTCATGAGTCCGCCGCCACCGACGCCGAGGACCTGGTTGACGGCGTTGGCGAACTTGTCCGCGCCCTCGCTGTTCGCGGCCTTCTGGATGTCGGTCACGAAACCGCTGGTGTAGACGAAGTAGAACTGGTGCACCATGCTGATCGGAATCGCGATCAGGAAGAGGGTCACGAGCGGCTGCTTCATGATCTCCTTGACGCCTTCGAGCCATGCGGTCTTCTCGCTGGCGGACTTGGTCGGCGGGGTGTGCGGGAGCGTGAGGCAGTAGAGCGCCATCACGACGCCCATCGCAGCGCTGAGCTGGAACGCGACGGCGCGGCCGGCGTTGAGCTCGGCATCGGAGCCGTTGTGGTAGTGCAGGAGAATCTGCCCGACGCCGATGCCCGCAGCGATCCAGCCGATCGTGCCCCAGAGGCGCACGGGACCGAAGTCGCGGTCACGGTCGGGAAGGTTCGCGAAGGAGATCGAGTTGGTGAGCGCAAGCGTCGGCGCGTACACCAGGCCGTAGATGAACGACAGCGCGAGGAACACCTCGAACTTGTCGGCGCCAGCCAGGAAGTACACCAGAATCGCGCCGACGAAGTGGCTCACCGCGAGCAGCTTCTCGGTGGCGAACGAACGGTCCGCGAGCTGGCCCGCGATGAACGGTCCTGCAAGCGCGCCAACCGCGCCGGCCATGAGGCACATGCCGGTCTGGTCGAGCGAGAAACCGCGATGCCCCATGAGGAAGGGGTACAGGATCGGCAGCCACGCGCCCCAGATCGCGTACTGGAGGAACATCATGATCGACAGTCGAGTGCGGACGTACGGAGCGGGAGTTGCTGACATCGCTGATGCCTCCAATGGTTGATGTTCCGCGGGACTGGCCCGGAACGGCGCCACTCTACAGGAAGACCCGCCGCTGCGTCTGAGAACGCCTCTATACTCGCGGTCTATGTCCCCCCGCCGCAAGACCCGTCAGGTGACCGTTGGTGATGACCGCGTTGGCCGAGTTCGCATCGGAGGCGATGCGCCGATCGCCGTGCAGACGATGACCGCGGGGTACACCCACGACATCGATGCCTGCGTGCGGGAAATCGAGCGATATGCCGCGGCTGGCGTCGACATCGTTCGCGTGGCCGTGCCCGAGCGCAAGGACACCGACGCGCTCAAGGAGATCCTCAATCAGGTCTCGGTGCCGATCGTCGCGGACGTGCACTTCCACTACCAGCGCGCGCTTGAGGCCGTCGAGGCGGGCGTCCACAAGATCCGCCTCAACCCCGGCAACATCAGCGACCGCGAGCAGGTCAACCAGGTCATCGACGCCTGCAAGGAGCGCGGGATCCCGATCCGCATCGGCGTCAACGAAGGCTCGATCATCGAGCGCAAGGACAAGCTCAAGCGCGCGGAGGAGCTGGGCAAGTTCTTCGCGGGCCACAAGTCGGGCCACATGCTCGCGCTCATGATCGCCAAGCTCGAGGAGTACCTCGACATCTTCGAGGCGCGCAACTTCCACGACGTGACGATCAGCGCAAAGTCCATGGACGCGTCGATGGTGATCGACGTCTACACCGAGATCTCGAAGCGCTTCGACTATCCGCTGCACCTCGGCGTGACCCACGCTGGTCCGCGCGACACGGGTGCGATCCGCTCGATCGCGGCGCTCTCGACGCTGGTCGCCAACGGCATCGGCGACACGCTGCGCATCTCGTACGCGAGCGACCACATCGACGAGGTCAAGGACGGGCTCGAGCTGCTCTACTGCCTCGGCAAGCGCACGCGCAAGGGCGTCGAGCTCATCGCGTGCCCGACGTGCGGCCGCATCCAGGTCGACCTCTTCACGCTCGTGAAGGAAGTCGAGAAGAAGCTCATGCCCGAGCTCGAACTCCCGATCAAGGTCGCGGTCATGGGCTGCGTCGTGAACGGCCCGGGCGAGGCGGAAGGCGCGGATGTCGCGGTGTTTGCCGGCGACCGGCGCGGAATCATCTATGTTCAGGGCCAGCGCGTCGCCAACGTGCCGGAGCCCGAGATCCTCGATCGACTGCTGCATGAATGCCGCGAGTTCGAGGCCAAGGTCAAGCGCGGCGAGGCGAAGCTCGGCGAGAAGCTCGTCGAGATCGTGCCGCCGGATCCGATCGGCGAACTCGGCTCGGGCGCGGACAAGATCCGCGCTGGCATGGTCGAGAAGATCGGCGTCGAGCAGGTCACGATCGGAAAGACGTCCTGATGTCGCGGCGGGCGCGATGAGGATCGTGCTCATTGCGATCACCGCCGCCCTGCTGACCGCAGGCTGCGCGACGCCCGACCGCATCGCGAATCCGTCGTTTCCCGTGACGCGGCGACAGGCGGAGTCCGACCTGCGCCGCATGAAGGCCGCGCCCGTCAAGGCCGAGCGGCCGATCGTCTTTCTTGCCGGCATCGGCGACCCAAGCGTGTCGAGCGGCGCGTTGCGGCGCGCGATCATGCCCGGGCTCGATGCGTCGATCGCCGAGGTGGACTTCTTCGATGAAGTCACGTTTCCCGGCGCGCGGCAGAAGCTGTTGCGCGAGGTCGCCGCGCAGCTCCACGCCGACATCAACAACTTGCCTGAAGTCGATGTGGTCGCGTTCTCGATGGGCGGGCTGGTCGCGCGCGAGACGGCGCTGGCGGATGACTCGGGCAGGCGGCTGCCGATCCGAAGGTTGTTCACGATCTCCACGCCGCACCAGGGCGCGCGGCTTGCGGGGATTCCCATCGGAACGCCGATCGGCGACGACATGATCCCGACGTCGGAGTTCCTCGAGCAGCTCCGCACGGCTCGCCGAACCTACGAGCTCTACTGCTACACGCGGCTCGACGACGTCACGGTCGGCGAGGAGTTCGCCGCGCCCGAGGGCGTCGCGCTGTGGTGGCTCCCCACGCCGAGCGGCGAATGGGCGCACGCGGCGGCGTTCGACGACGCGCGCATCCAGGCCGACATCGCGCGCCGATTGCGGGGAGAAGCGCCGTTCTCGACCCTTCCCGCGGCGCCGCTACCCGACTGACGGGCACGACTGACGCGCACGGCAGTCCAAACCGCTTTCGCAGGTTGGATGCCTCTGATCACGCGGGGTTTCCGTATAGTGGCGTGCCTCGGGCGCTTGCCGCTCGATGAACCGGAGAACCTCATGCTTCGTCGACAGCAGCGCAACGCACCGGCAGGATTCACGATCGTCGAGCTCCTCGTGGTGATCGGGATCATCGCGATCCTGCTTTCGCTCGTCTCGATCAGCCTCACGCAGGCCGGCCAGAGCGCTCGCCAGACGAAGGCGCTCAGCGCCCTCAAGCAGATCGGCACTGCGTGGACGCAGTACGCCAATCAGAGCGAGGACCGCGCGATGCCCGGCTACATGGACGATGGAGTCCAGGCCGCGTTCAAGATCAAGGCGCGCGACGGCAGTGGCCAGCGCGTCGATCCGCAGTTCTGCCGCACGTACTCGTACCGCCTGCTGCCGTTCCTCGACAACGACCGCTCGCTGATGTACGACTACTACCCCGACAACGAGATGCCGAGCGAGCTTCCGCCGCAGGTCGTCGCGGATAGCCCCGCGTTCGGCTACAACGCGTTCTATGTCGGCGGCTGGTGGACCAGCGAGACGGGCGCTCCCAAGATGCGCTTCTCTGGCACGGGCTACTACGGCACGGGCGGTCAGCTCGTCCAGCGTCAGGAAGTCGTCGTGCGGTCGCTCGCGCAGATCGAGCGGACCAGCGAACTGATCATCTTCGCTGCCAGCGCGCCAGCGCAGCCGGGCTTCATCAAGAACCCCGACGAGACGGCGATCGGCTCGGCGTGGGTCGTGCCGCACAAGCGCGCGATGACCAACATCTGGTCGTCGTCCGACGGCGCGTCGTTCGAGACGATGCAGCGCGCGGGCGCGAGCATCGCCGACACGGGCAAGGATTTCCTGGCGCAGCTCTTTCAGTCGGATTCGCCGAACATCGTGCAGGTCCAGGGCAGCGTCGGAATCGACGTGTTTGTCGCCGAAAGCGTGCCGCTGCGTCGCATCAAGAACGTCGTGACCACGGTGCGCGCAGACATGTCGACCACGGCGCAGGGCCTTCGCGACCTGATGGACCAGCGCCGCTGGATCAATGTCGCGGGCCACTGCGATGATCCGATCAACTTCGGTCATCCAGAGCAGTAAGCCCAGCAGTGATCCGGGCAGTGACACGGGCAGTGACCCGGGCAGTCACACGAATCGCGCGCTAGGAAATACAGATCACTTCGACGGCTGCGCTGCATACGGCGCAGCCGTTTTCGTTTCCGTCGGCTTGGTTTCGGACCGCTTGGGCTCAGCGGATGGCGGCAGCGCCTCCAGCCGCGCGCGGAGCTCGGCGAGCCGCTCCTCGGTGCGCGTGTTCGCGGGCTGCGCGTCCTTCGCGCCGAGCGACTCGCGCTCGGTCTTCTGCTGCGCCTCGAGCTTGGCGATGCGCGCCTCGATCTTGTCGCGGGACCATTCGTCGACGGACATCGCGGTAAACCAGCGCGGCTCGCCTGGCTCGAGTCCGAACTGCTCGCGCAGCGTGCCCTCGAATTCGGGCATGTGCGCCGCGCCGTAGAAGATCGCGATCGACTTGGGCGGATTCGGTTGGTCGAGCAGCGCATGCAGACGCTCGATCACGGCCTCGTTGCGCTCATCGATGATGATGCGCTCGTCGACCGAGCCGAGGCCCGAACCGCGCTTCTTGCCGGCCTTCTCGGCTCCGCCGCCGAGCGCCTCGATGGCCATCTTCTTGAACGACGGCGACTTCGAGACCATCGAGAGCAGGAATCGGATGATCCCCTGCTGCAGGCCGTTCTGGTTCGAGAGCATCTCGATGGTGGCGCTGCGTTCGCCGCGCTTCCAGAGGCGATCGAGGAGTTCCTCCATCGGCAGGTCGGCGGGCAGCCAGTTGGCGCGGTCGTAGTCGATCGAGCGGACCTGCAGGTTCGTGCCGAGCGCCTCGGCGAACTCGCCGTAGAGGTCGCGGTGGTCGTCCTGCTTCTGGTCGCTGGAGCGCTTGGCGATGGACTCGGGCATCCAGCGCAGGGCGAGATCCATCGCGAAGCCGCTGCCGCCGACAGCGCCGTCGGAGCCGAGCGAAACCAGCTCAAACTGCGATTCGCCGAGCCGCGTGTAGCGCAGCGTGCGGCCCCAGCCGTCGACGAAGGCGAGATCGAGTGGCCGCGCAAGGCGCGAATCGCGGCCGACGGTGTACGCGCGAAGGTCCGCGGCCGAGTCGGGCAGGCGGTCGTTGGCGCGGAGATATCCCGCGATCAGGCCGCGCAGGAACAGCATCGCATCCTGCGTGCTGCGCTGGCGCGCGAGTTCGTCGCGCCCGCCGGTGCCGAATGCGCCGCGTGGAAGCACGCTTTCGTAGAGCACGATGTCGCTCTGGCCGAGCGTCGCGACGAGACGGTCGTAGTAGGCCTTGTCGCCGATGTGCACGACGCCGACAAGCGCAACCGTCGGCCCCTTGCCGTCGGCGCGCTGGTAGACACGCGTGCCGGTGTCGAACGCGGTGAAACCGTCGCGCGACCGCGAGCGGATGAAGGTCGAGGACGACGGCTCTGGCTTGGGCTCGACCTGCTTGGCCTCGACCTGCTTGGTCTCGACCTGCTTGCCGTCATCCGCGCGGAGCGACGATGCGATCGCCGTCGCCGCTGCGAGCGCCGCAACTGCGGTCGCCAAGCTCCGCGTGCGCGTGCTCACTTGCGCACCGACCAGTTGCGCGTCGGGCCGAGGCCCTGCTTGGCCGCGGTGACGATCGCCTCGAAGCGACCGAGCGCGCGGTCGGCCTGCACGCGGAAGATCATGTAGGGAAACAGCGTTGCCAGCGCGACGACGAGGCCACCTGCCGTGGTGATGAGCGCCTCGCCGATGCCATTAGAAACATCGTTCGCCTCGACCACGGCCTGCTGACCGCCAAACAGCTCGAACGACTGGATGATGCCCGAGACCGTGCCCAGAATGCCGAGCATCGGCGTCGCCGTCACGATCACCGACAGAATGCTGGAGAACCGCTCGGTCTGCGTGCGGAGATCCTCGATCGCCTCGATCGCCGTCGCGTCGTCCGGGCCCTCTTCGAGCAAACGACGCGCGAGCTGGTCGTACACCGATCCCGGAGTCTTGAGAAGGGACTCGGCCTTGGAGCGGTCGCCGTTGCGGAACGCCGCGATGAGTTGCCGGACGCGCGCCTTCTCGCGGCGCGAGTGCACGCCGCGCCAGAACCACGCACGCTCGAACGTCAGAGCCACCGTCGTCACGCTGACACCGAGAAGCGGCCACATGACTGGTCCGCCGCGCTGAATAAGGGAGAGGATGTTCCACGACTCAAGCATTCGCGGCATCCTAACGGGGCTGCGGTTCTGGCGGGGATTGCTGTACATTCGCGGGATGTCCGCCACGACCGCTCCGCAAGCCGATGCCGCTCCCCCGCTTGATCCCGCGCTTCTCGCGGCGGTCGAGTCCGCGCTCACGGCGTTCCTCAACGCGCAGACCCTTCCCGAGAATCTCCGCGCGGCATGCCTGCATGCGGTGCTCGCGGGCGGAAAGCGCCTGCGCCCGATGCTCGTTCTCGAGAGCGCGATGGCGGCCGGCGGACGCGTCGAGGACGCAATGCCGGCAGCGGTCGCGATCGAGTTCGTGCATGCATTCAGCCTGGTCCACGACGACCTGCCCGCGCTCGACAACGACTCGATGCGCCGCGGGAAGCCGACATGCCACGTCGCGTTCGGCGAGGCGATGGCGATCCTCGCGGGCGACTGCCTGCTGTCGCTCGCCCCGCTTTCGGCGGCGCGGTGCCCGTTCAACGGCAGCGCCATCGGGCACGAGTTGATGGACGCGACCACGCGCATGATCGCAGGGCAGGTCTACGACACGCTGCAGGGATTTCCTGAAGGTCTCAGCGAGCAGGCCAAGCTCGAGCTCGTGCACCACAACAAGACCGGCGCGCTGCTCGAGTGCTCCTGCAGGATGGGCGCGCTTGCTGCGGGTGCGGATGCAGAGACACTCGCCCGCCTGACGTCGTTCGGCCGCGCCATCGGGCTGATGTTCCAGGTTGTCGACGACCTGATCGATGCGACGCAGACCGCCGAGCACGCAGGCAAGGCCACGGGCAAGGACGCGGAGGCGGGCAAGCTGACCTATCCGGTCGTCCACGGCATCGAGGGCAGCCGCCGCGAGGTCGAGCGCCTGCGGCTGCAGGCCGTCGACGCGCTCGCGCCGCTCGGCTCCCGCGGCGAGCGACTGACCAAGCTGGTCGAGTTCCTCGCGCGTCGGACGAAGTGACCGACGGTTGCGACCGCGGCGCGGACGACCGAAAACCTTCGTTTCAGCCCAAATGCGCAAGGGCTCGCATCGGCTCCCGATATCATCTGCGAACTCGCGGCAGGCTTGATGGCTAGGCGATGGATCGCTTCGCTTCATCTGCGCTCTGCTTGCGAACAACCTGCGACCCGGAAACGCTCTTGCCTCAGCTCCTGCCCAACCTCACGTCGCCAGATCAGCTCCGCCAGATGTCGATGGCCCAGCTCACCGAGCTCGCCGCCGAGATCCGATCCGCGATCTGCGAGCAGGTCGCGAAGTCCGGTGGTCACCTCGCGCCGAATCTCGGCGTCGTCGAGCTCTCGATCGCGATGCATCGCGTGTTCGACTTCTCGCACGATCGGCTGCTGTTCGACGTCGGCCACCAGTGCTATCCGCACAAGCTGCTCACGGGCCGCTACCCGATGCTCGCGAAGCTGCGCCAGCGCGGCGGCATGGCTGGCTTCCCCGAGCCGCGTGAGAGCCCGTACGACCTGTTCTCCGTCGGTCACGCTGGCACTGCGATCTCGACCGCGGTCGGCATGGCGCGCGGCGACACGCTCAACGGCGAGGGTTTCACCGAGGCCAATCCCAACGGCCGCCGCGTGGTTTCCATCATCGGCGACGCGTCGATCGTCAACGGCGTCGCGATGGAAGGCCTCAACAACGCAGGCACGCTCAAGCGCCAGTTCCTGGTGATCCTCAACGACAACGGCATGTCGATCGCCAAGCCCCAGGGCGCGGTCGCGGCGTACTTCGACAAGCTGCGCCTGTCGCACACCTACGGCGAATTCAAGCGCGCGGCGAAGGAGTTCTCCAAGGTCATGCCCGGCGGCAAGACCATGGCCGAGGTCTACCACAAGCTCGGCGAGGTCTCCAAGACCTGCGTGAGCGAGGACGCGTGGTTCGAGCACTTCGGGCTCGTGACCGTCGGTCCCGTCGATGGACATGATCTGCCGACGCTGATCGACGTTCTCAACGAGGCCAAGCACTTCGACCGCCCGATGGTCCTCCACGTGAAGACCGTCAAGGGCAAGGGCTTCAAGTTCGCCGAGGGCGACTCGACGACGTTCCACTCGCCGAGCCCGTTCACGATGATGAACGACGACGGCGAGGAGCTCGTGAGCGAGGGCTGCCGCGTGGAGCTCAAGAAGAGCGCCCGCAGCTTTACCGGCGCGTTTGGCGAGATTCTCGCCGACCTCATGGCGCGCGACGCGAAGGTCGTCGCCTGCACGGCCGCGATGCCCGACGGCACGGGCATCTCGAAGGTCATCAACCGCTTCCCCGAGCGCGTGTTCGACACGGGCATCTGCGAGAGCCACGCGCTCGACATGATGGCGGGTCTCGCGAAGACGGGCTGGAAGCCGTTCCTCGCTGTGTACTCGACGTTCCTGCAGCGCGCGTTCGACCAGGCGTTCCAGGAGTCGGCGCTGCAGGGTCTGCCCGTGCGCCTCTGCCTCGATCGCGCCGGCTTTGTCGGTGGCGACGGCGCGGTGCACCACGGCTTCTGCGACGTCGCGCTGCTGGCGACGCTTCCGCAGGCCTGTCTGATGGCGCCGATGGACGAGCCGAGCCTCAAGGCCGCGGTGGAGTTCATGGCCAGCTACAACGACGGCCTCTCTGCGGTCCGCTACCCGCGCGACAGCGTGAGCCAGATGTTCGTGCACGAGACCTGCCCGCCGTTTGTGCCCGGCAAGGCGCGCGCGCTGGTGACCCACGCCGACGCGCAGGTCGCGCTGCTCGGATACGGCACGAGCGCGATCGACGCGGCCGAGGCCGCACGCGAGCTCGCGCTCGATGGCATCAAGGCCGACGTCTACGACGCCCGCTTTGCCAAGCCAGTCGACATCGAACTCGTCGCGAGCCTGGTGGCGCGCGGCATCCCGATCGTGACCATCGAGGATCACTCGATCCGCGGCGGCTTTGGCGCGTGCGTGCTCGAGGCGTGCAATGAGCGCAAGATCGAGACGCGCGGCATCACGCGTCTCGCCATGCCCGATGGCTGGGTCTACCAAGGCGAGCGCAAGGAGCAGCTCGCTGAAGTCGGCCTCGATCCCGCGAGCATCGCCAACACCGCGCGCAAGGTCGCGCTCGAAGCAAGCGCGAAGGCGAACCGCACCGCAGTGCGCGTGTGAGTTCGGCTTGATACTCGGCGACGGAAGCCGCCTCGCGCGGCGAGCGATCCCGCATCGCGTGTCTGCACCAGAAATCGTGTCGCCACCAGAAAGCGTGTCTACACCAGAGGGAGCAGCCGCAGCTGCGACCGCTCACCCCAATCGTGTCTACACCAGAGGAAGCAGCCGCAGCTGCGACCGCTCAACCCAATCGTGTCTACACCAGAGGAAGCAGCCGCAGCTGCGACCGCTCAACCCAATCGTGTCTACACCAGAGGGAGCAGCCGCAGCTGCGACCGCTCAAACTCAGTGCCGAACATCCTTCGCGCGACCCGAGCACATGCGGTCGACCGGCATGAGGATCATGCTCACGCGCTCCGCGAAGAGCTGCCCCAAGCGCTCGATGTTCGCGATGGCGGTCGATGAAACCGCACCCTGCGCCTTCGCGCATTCGGCGATTTCCTTCGAGTCCCACTCGAAGTGCCAGTCGACGGCGACGACCCACGGACCAACGCCCCACGCGGCGAACTTGGCGCCCGGCGTCGAGCCGAACACGCGCGCGCCCTCGGGGAGCTTGGAAACGCACTCGTCGTTCCAGACGGCCTGCTCGCTCGTCCAACGCTGACCCGCGAAGAGCGGTTCCTCGCGACCAAGCGCGTTGAGCTTCGCGTTGACCACGCCGCGCTCCGCGCATGCGCCGATCTCACCGCCGAGCGCACGCGCCGCGAGCCGGGCGCCCGAGCCGATGGCGAGCACGGGGATCTCAGCCTTGGCAGCCTCGCGCACGAACGCCTCGACAGCGCCGCTCGAAGCCGTGACCGAAGCCCCGCCGCCACAGACGACGACGCCATGGACCTCATCGAGGTCCACGGGCATCGATGCTGCGTGATGCACGTCGATCTGCTTGACCTGCTGGCCGTACGCGCGAAGCGTGCGTCCGAGGTTGCAAGGGGTGCCGTGACCGTCGAGTTCGAAGTAGTAGATCGCCATGGTGATAGCACCCCTCTGAGCCGCCGAGGCGGCGCCTGCTCAGACGCGCGGACCCGCGGCGATGACGGCGGGCGTCATCTTGAACTTGCTCTCGTTCTCGCGGAACTTCTTGGCGAGTTCGGTGGCCTTCGCGTCGTACGCGGACTTGTCGGCCCACGTGTTGCGCGGATTGAGCACGTCGCTCGGCACGCCCTCGACCGCGGTCGGGATCTGCAGCCCGAAGATCGGATGCGTCTCGAACGACGACTTCGCGAGCGAACCGTCGAGGATGCGCGTGACGAACGTGCGGGTGTACGAGAGCTTGAAGCGGTTGCCCACGCCGTACGGTCCGCCGGTCCAGCCGGTGTTGAGCAGCCACACGTTTGCGCCGTACTTCTTGATGCGCTCGGCGAGCATTTCCGCGTAGACCATCGGAGGACGCGGGAGGAACGGCCCGCCGAAGCACGGCGAGAAGTTCGGCTGCGGCTCCTTGACGCCCGCCTCGGTGCCCGCGAGCTTCGAGGTGTAGCCGTTGAGGAAGTAGTACATCGCCTGCTCCGGCGAGAGCTTCGACACGGGAGGCAGGACGCCGAACGCGTCCGCCGAAAGGAACACGACGTTCTTCGGATGACCCGCGACCGACGGGATCTTCGCGTTGGCGATGTAGTTCACCGGGTAGGTGACGCGGGTGTTCTCCGCCTTCTTGGCGCTGTCGTAGTCGGGCACGCGCGTGACGGGATCCATCACGACGTTCTCGAGCACCGAACCGAAGCGGATGGCGTTCCAGATCTCGGGCTCGCCTTCCTTCGAGAGCTTGATGCACTTGGCGTAGCAGCCGCCCTCGACGTTGAACACGCCCGCGTCGGACCAGCCGTGCTCGTCGTCGCCCACGAGATCGCGGTTCGGATCGGCCGAAAGCGTGGTCTTGCCCGTGCCCGAGAGGCCGAAGAAGAGGGCGACGTTGGACGGATCCTTGCGGTCCACGTTGCACGAGCAGTGCATCGGGAAGACCTTCATGTCGGGAAGGTCGTAGTTCATCGCGTAGAAGATCGACTTCTTCATCTCGCCGGCGTATTCGGTGCCGACGATGACGACGGTCTTCTTCTCGAGGCTCTGGACGATGCCGATGTGGGTCTTGAGGCCGAACTCGGCGGGATTGGTGATCTTCATCCCGCAGGCGTTGATGATGGTCCAGTCGGCCTTGAACGACGGCATTTCCGCGTCAGGCACGTTGATGAAGAGGGTCTTGGCGAAGAGCGAATGCCAGGCCTTCTCCGTGAACACGCTCACCTTCAGGCGGAACTTCGGGTCGGCGCCGGCGTAGCCGTCGAAGCGGAACACGTCCTGCTTGGCGCTGAGATGCGCGAGCGCGGCGGCCTTGAGCTTCTCGAACTGCTCGGGCGTGACGGGCTGGTTGACCTTGCCCCAGTTGATGTTGGCGTGGATGCCCGCCGTGTCCTCGAGGAACTTGTCGTCGGGGCTGCGTCCCGTGCGCTCGCCCGTGTCGCACTGAAGTGCGCCGTTGGCGGCGAGCTGACCCTCACCGCGCGCGAGCGCGAGCTCGACGAGCGAGGCAACCGAGAGGTTGGCGTGAAGCTTGGCGGAACCGAACTGAACCGGAAGGGTGGAAAGTGCCATATCGATGATGTCTCGAGGAGGTTCGCAGACGTGTCGACCGACCGGCGCCACTGGTGGACGGGCGGTCGGAGTGGAAGGGTCGGATGTTAGCACAGAAACCCGCAGCGCCAACGCACGTCGCCGTTGACCGATGCCCCCTGCCTCGGGTATGGTTTCGCCCTCACGGAGACCATAGCTCAGTTGGTAGAGCACCGGATTGTGGTTTCGGCTGTCGCGGGTTCGATCCCCGTTGGTCTCCCTTCGTTTTACCGATGCGACTGTCGCGCGGGGCCTTGAGGCCCCGTGCTCTTCGCATCGGGGCGGATACACGGACGATTTGCTTGGGGAACTCGCGTTAGGCTGCGTGCATGCGATTCATTGCAGTGCAGACGGCTCCGGTTTGGCATGACGTGCTTGAGAACCGGCGTCGCATCGAGGGCGCGATCGATGCCAGCGGGTTTCGTGCGGGCGACTACCTCGTGCTGCCTGAGATGTGCGAGACCGGATGGACCACCGATATCTCTGCGCTGGCGAAGGCTGAGAACTCCGTCGCGTGGTTCGCGTCGGTTGCGCGCGCGCGCGGTGTTTGGCTCCAGGCCGGCTTTGGCGAGCCCCGCGGCGAAGGCCGCTACTCGAACAGCGCGGTGGTGATCGGACCGCTTGGCGACACGCGCGCGGTGTATCGCAAGAACTTCCTGTTCCCGAGCGAGCGCGATTCGTTCGAGGCCGGCGCGGAGCTCTGCATCCTCGATGTGGGCGGAACCAAGGTGTGCCCGATGGTGTGCTACGACTTGCGCTTTCCCGAGTTGTGGCGACTCGCGTCGCGCGCTGGCGCGGAAGTCTTCGCGATGAGTTCGTCGTGGCCTGCGGTGAGACACGAGCATTGGCGCGCCCTGCTCGTCGCTCGCGCCATCGAGAATCAAGCGTGCGTTATTGCCGCGAATCGCTGTGGCCGCGATCCGTCGAACGAATATGCAGGCGGCTCGGTGGCGCTGAGTGTTCTCGGAGTCCGCATCGACGAGGCGAACGCCGAAGAGCGCAGCATAACGCTCCCCTTCGATCGCGCGGAGCTCGATGCATGGCGCGCGAAGTTCGGCGCGCTGCGCGATCGACGCGAATCGCTTCTCGGAAACATCGCGATCACGCGCGTCTGAGAAGGACTTTCGATTTCTCTGTTTTTCGCAGCGACCTGCTTCATCGCAGGCACGCTTCGCTACATTGCGACTCGTGCCACCGACCGGTGGACGAGGGCTTGATTGATGAAGAACGATCGACATGAAGAGTCGTGCGCGCGAGATGTTGGCGCACGCGTCGACGTCACGAAGCGCGACCAGCGATCGAATCGCTCCGCGCCGCAATCGGCCCGCGCCTCCTCGCGCGCGACCGCTGAAAACAAGGCAAATCCGCTGTTCACCGCCGACTGGTCCGAGCATCGCTCGGCGCTGCTGCGCGCGTTCTTTCGCGATGCATCGCAGCTCGCCGCGCGCTACCGCGTGAGCGGCGACGACGTCGCGAACCACGCGCACCGTCTCGCGCTCCCGCAGATCGAGCGCGGCGCACTGATCAAGCCCGTCGCCTGCGTCGCGGACATCGCGGTCGCCACCGCGTGCTGCCTCGGCCGCGCGAACGCGTGGAACGAACTGTGGATCTTCGCGGAGCCGTCGATGACGCGCGCCGCCTTCTCGCGCCTTCCGGAAACGCTCGCCCTGACCTGGACGCGCCGGTACTGGACACAGCTCGAGCGCATCTCGCGCGAGGGCAATGGCGGCCTCAACCGCTACGACGGTTCGCGGCCGATCCGCCTGTGGATCGTCGAGCAGCTCCTCGGCACGCTCGAAGAAGAGCGCGCCGCCGGCCGACTCAACATCCGCCGCGAGCACCTCGGTCGCCCGATCCCGCTGCGACTCGTCGGCGAACAGCTGGCGTAAGGCCG
>CAITDI010000047.1 GCA_903891095.1 uncultured bacterium
AGCGCGCGCGCTCCATCGGCTGCGCGATCACGGACTTCCGCAGCGCGTCCTCGGCGGTCGCGCGGGCGCGCTCGCGGCGATCGACGGCGGCGGAATCCTGCGCCGGCGTCGGAGTCGGCGCGGGTGCCGGCGCGACGGTCGTGGATGGCGCGGGCGTCCCTGGTTGAGTACTTGGTTGAGTACTTGGTTGAGTACTTGGTTGAGTGCTCGGTTGAGTACTCGGTTGATTGCTCGGCTGCGTCGGAGGCGCGTCCTGCGCGAGCGCAACGGCCGACGTCAGCGTCGCCGCAAGCACCCGCACGGCCGAAAGGCACTGGAATTTCGCGCGCATCGTGGGAGTGTAAATCGGCACTTGACGCGATACGCTTCGGAAATGCCCGGATTCTGGCTCCTCAAGTGCGAACCCGACGTCTACTCGATCCACGACCTCGCCCGCGATGGGCGCACGGGCTGGGATGGGGTGCGCAACTACCAGGTGCGGAACTTCATGCGCGACGCGATGAAGGCCGGCGACCTCGGCATCTTCTACCACTCGAACGCGGAGCCTTCGGGCGCTGCGGGCGTGCTCGAGATCGCCAAGCCCGCGCTCGCCGACCCGAGCCAGTTCGACCGGAAGAGCGAGTACCACGACCCGAAGTCGACGCCCGCCGAGCCGACCTGGCTGATGTGCGAGGTCAAGTTCGTCGAGGCTTTCCCTGCGGTGATCTCGCTGGAAGCGCTGCGCGCCGAGCCCGCGCTGGCGGAGATGCTGATCCTCCGCCGCGGCAACCGGCTGTCGATCACGCCGCTCACCGAGGCGGAATTCAAGGCGATCCGAGCGCTCGGCCGCGGCGGAAAGTCCGCAAAGCCCGCGTTGCAGCGGTCGAAGTCGTGAGGGCGGGGTAAGATCACCGCGCTCTGAAACCCGCGGTTCACCTCGCGGAAGCACGAAGCCCGCCTGCGTGTTGCAGTCGGAAGACTCGCCGCGCAGACGCAGAAGTCAGCCGGCGCCTGGGACAAAAACTCAGGCAGATGAACATCAGGGATCAGAACAGAAGGAACAAGACATGAACGGGATCGCAATCGTCCTGGTCGGTGCATGCGGTGGGCTTCTCCTCCTCGGCGTGATCCTCGCGCTGTGGGCGATCGGCGTCTACAACTCGCTGGCTGCCGGCCGCGTCGGCGTGCAGGGCGCGTGGTCGAACATCGACGTGCAGCTCAAGCGGCGCCACGACCTGATCCCGAACCTCGTCGAGACCGTCAAGGGCTACGCGAAGCACGAGCGCGAGACGCTCGAGGCCGTGATCGCCGCGCGCGCGCGCGCCGTCAGCGCAGGCCCGATCGACGAGAAGATCGCCGCCGAGGGCGGACTCACCCGCGCGCTCGGTCGCCTCATGGCGGTCGCCGAGGCGTATCCCGATCTCAAGGCGAACACGAACTTCCTCCAGCTGCAGGGCGAGCTCACGTCGACGGAGAACGTCATCAGCGGCTCGCGCTCGGGCTACAACGCGACGGCGGGCGGCTACAACCAGCGGCTCGTCGTGTTCCCGGCGAACATCGTCGCGGGCATGTTCGGCTTCAAGGCGATGCCGTTCTTCGAGCTCGACGACGCGTCGGAGCGCGTGGCGCCGCAGGTCAAGTTCTGACGTCGCGTCGCGCGTTGACGCGCGCGGAGCGGCTATCCTGCGCGAATGGCGAAGGAGCGCATCGTTGAGGCATCGGCGCAGGTCCGCGAGGCGGAGAGCGACGTCGACACGCAGACCGTCGAGATCCGTCCGCGCACGCTGCGCGAGTACGTCGGCCAGAGCGATCTGGTCGAGCGTCTGTCGATCGCGCTCGAGGCCGCGAAGATCCGCTCGGAGCCGATGGAGCACGTGCTGCTGCACGGCCCGCCGGGCCTTGGCAAGACGACGATCGCGCACGTGATCGCCGCCGAAATGGGCACGCGCGCGCATGTCACGAGCGGCCCCGCGCTGACCAAGGCCGGCGACCTCGTCGGCACGCTGACCAAGATGGAGCAGGGCGACGTGCTCTTCATCGACGAGATCCACCGGCTTCCGGCGGCGGTCGAGGAGTTCATCTATCCCGCGATGGAGGACCGGCGCATCGACTTCACGCTCGACAGCGGCATGCACGCGCGCGTGGTCACGATCGCGCTCAAGCCGTTCACGCTGATCGGCGCGACGACGCGTGCAGGCCTGCTCACGCAGGCGCTGCGCAGCCGCTTCGGCATCGCGCATCACCTTGAGTTCTACGCGCACGACGACCTCGTGAGCATCCTGCGCCGCGCCGCGCGCATTCTCGCGATGCACGACATCGCGCCCGAGGCGTTCGATGCGATCGCTGCGCGCAGTCGCGGCACGCCGCGCATCGCGCTGCGGCTCTTGCGCCGCGTGCGCGATTTCGCCGAGGTGCGCACGAATGGCCGCGCGGACCGCGCGGCGGTCGACAGCGCGCTGGCGCTCGAAGGCGTCGACGCGCGCGGCCTCGACGAACTCGACCGCAAGTACATGAAGGCGATCGCGTCGATCTACGGCGGCGGTCCCGTCGGCCTCGAGGCGATCGCCGCGACGCTCGGCGAGGATTCGGAGACGCTGGAGGATCTCGTCGAGCCGTTTCTGCTGCAGATCGGCTTTCTCGCGCGCACGCGCCAGGGCCGCCGGCTGACCAAGCAGGGCGCGGATGCGATCGGATTCGTGCTGCCGCAGTCGGCGCAGCTGTTCGAGTGACGCGCGTCACTCGGCGATGAAGCCGCGCAACGCGGCGATGAGCGCGTCGTCCGCGTACGGCGCGATGCGCGCGCCGCCCGCGAGTTCGGCGGCGCGATCGAGCAGCGGCCCGATCTCGCGCTCGTCCCAGGCGACGAACACGCCGGCGCGCTTCTCAAAGCGCTTGGCCGTCGCGAACTGATGGTCGTTGCGCGTCTCGTGCAGCCTGGCGCTGCGCGGAACGATCACGATCGGCTTGCCGCGCGACATGCACTCGATGATCGAGCCCGTGCCCGCGTGCGCGACGACGATCGACGCCTCGTCGTACTTGCGCTTGATTTCCCTGGCGTCGAGCAGCGCCGAGCGCTCGAAGCCCGCGAGATCGACCTTGGTCGCGCCGGTCTGGAAGTAGATGTCGCCGCGGCCGCGCGCGCGCGCCCATGCGGCGACGGCCGCGGTCATGCGGTCGAACTCCAGCTGCGAGCCGACGGTGACGAAGATCAAACGACGCCTCCCGCGAAGTACGCGGTGCCCTTCGCGCGCGCGCGCGGATCGGCGGGCAGAGGCGGCCCGAGCTCGGGCCATTGCGTGAGCGTGAGCGTCGCGATGCGCGAGGCCTTCTGGCCGGACATCGAGAGTTCGTCGGCGTTGGCGATCGAATCGACCCACACCGTGCGCGCGCCGACGAAGCGTGCGAGCGAGATCGCGAAGTAGCCGGGCGCCGCGCCCGTCGACACGACGACATCGGGCCGCGTGCGCAGCACGACCCACGCGACGCAGAGCGCGCTCCATGCGAGTCGCAGCTTGTTCCAGCGGTTCGCATCGGGCACGAGTTCGAAGCGGTCGGGCGCGACTTCCGCGCGCATCTCGCTGCGCACCGAGCACCAGATGCACTCGGCGTCGCGGAACGCGGGCGCGAGCCGGCGCAGTTCGGTCCAGTGTCCGCCTGAGGAACTGACGGCGAGCACGCGCTTGCGCCGCGGCGTACCGCGGTTGCTCACGGCGTGGACCCCGCATTTGAGCCCGCATTTGAACCCATGGTCGGGTTGTACGCGCCGAACGTGTTCGCGCCCGTGCGCGCGCCCGCGGGAATCGACAGCGAGATGCCGACGAACGTGCGATCCTCGATCAGGTCGTAGCCCGCGTTTCCGTGCATGTCGAAGTCGGGGAACGTGCGCGTGAGCGAGCCCGAGACCGCGCGCATCTCGCCGGCCTGCAGGTCGTACTGCGGGCTGAACGCGAGGAGATAGCGCTTGCCAACGCGGTAGAGCACGCCGGCCTGCATGAGCTCGGTCGATGTCGGCGCGAGGTAGCGGTACTCGAGGTACGTGCTGACCACGGGGTTGTGGCGCATCTCGAGGCCGATCGACGCGCGTGCGAGGTTCGGCATGACCGAGCCGTCGTCGGTCACGAAGTCGCGGTCTTCGAAGAGGTAGTTCGCCGTGCCGCCGAGCGTGAGCGAATCGGAGAGCTGCCAGCTCGAGTTGCCGTACGCGTGGCTGCCCCACTGCGAAAGCTCGGGGCGGAACGAGTAGAACGCGGGAATCGGCGACTGCGACCAGCGCAGGCTCGAGAACGGATTCGCCTGATCCACCGGCTGCGGCGTGAAGTTGTCGTCGCTCTGGTTGAGCACGAGACCCATGTCGAGCTTGAGCCAGTCGACGGACTGCCACGCGCCCGTGCCGCCGCGCTGTGTCTGGAAAGTCTGCTTGACGCCGAGATTCGCGGCGGTTCCCGCCGAGGTGCCTTCGAAGTCCTGGTCGTACACGGGCAGCGCGCCGGGATCGAGCGAATCCCAGCCGTACCACAGCGTTCCGTACGGCTCGACGATGTGCCGCATGCGGTTGAGGTCGAAGAGCCTGCTCTGCACGTCGTTGTCGACGCGCACGAAGCGCATCGAGCTGCGCACGCCGCCGTTGGCCTGAAGGCGCATGCTGTCGACGTCGGCGGTGTACTGCGTGAGCTCGTTCATCGCGTAGCCCGTGGCCTCGCCCGCGACGAACGGCGTGACGGTGACCCAGTCGTTCGCCACCGGAATCGCAAGTTCCTGCCGCGAGTCGAAGCGCGCGACGGAGTTGTCGGAGTAGCCCGCGGAGTCGTACGCCTGATCGATCGGCGACTGCGCGCCGATGACGCCGCCCCACGCGCCGGTCGGAACGCCGAGCTGCGCTGGAGTGCCCGTCGTCGGGCGAAGGCGCATCAGGCTGGCGGACCAGTTCTGCGACCAGGTGAGCCCCTCGAACGGCATGTCGCCGAATCGGCGGTACGCGAACTCCGGAAGCTTGTCGACCGTGTAGCCGCGGCTCGCGAGCAGATACGAGTTCGAGATGAAGTCGTTCAGGTCGTGCTTCATCAGCAGCGAGAGCGAACTGTTCGCGCTCGTGCGCTCGAGCGCGATGCTCGACTCGTACTCGCGGCGGTTGTCGAAGTCGCGCTCGCGCCACGCGGAGACGAGTGTCTCGTCGGAGATGTAAGAGAACTGCGTTTTCACCGTGGTCGTCGAGCTGAGCGCCGACTGCCACTCGCTGTCGATGATGCCGCGCGCGCCCGAGTCGATCGGCACGAGCTCGCCGGAACTCGTGCGGTCGTTGCCGCCGGTGTCGTAGAGGCCGTACAGCTCGAGCTTGCCCTTGCTGAGCGAGTCGTTGAGCTTGAAGGTCGTGCCGACGGCCGCGCCACGCTCGCTGAAACCGTCGACTTGCAGCGTGGAATCCGCGCCTTCGATCGGCGCCATGCCGGTGAGCGCCGCAAGATCCCACGTGCTGCCGAACTCGACGCCGCGGTCCTCGTCGTAGCCTGTCTCGAGCGAGCGCACGGGGAGACGCTCGACGCGGCCTTCGTAGCCAGGAAGCGGGAAGATGCGGTTTCCGCCCGCTTCGAACGCAGCATCCTGCGCATCGACGTAGACGCCGCCGCCTTCGATGTCGGGCTGCTTGGTGACCGTCACGCGATCGACGCCGATCGCGAGGTGCGGCGTGAAGAACTCGCTGGTCGACACGGTCGCGCGCTCGGCGGTCCACTCGTCGGCGGCGACCTGACGGAGCTCTGCTGCGCGCACGTAGATCGGGAGATCGCGGCGCTTGCGGTCGTAGGTGCGGAGAACGGCATCGACGATCGACGCGCGGTTGGTCTTGAGGTCGTAGTAGACCTGTGCGCCGCGGAGGGCGTACTCGCCGTCGCTCGCCTGGACGGCGCCTTCGAGGTAGATGCCCTCGACGGACGATGCGTCGAGCGATCGTCCGCCGGATTGGAGCGTCGCAAGCGCGTCGTGCTTGAGGAAGATCACGCTGCGTTCCGCGGACAGCAGAAGCGTGCGGTCGGCGGCTGCGGACGGCGCGCGGTACTCGATCTCGACGGAGCCCTGGATGCAGATGCGGTCGGCCTTTTGGTCGGCGACGATCGAGTCTGCGCTGAAGGAGACGGTTCCGGAAGGCTCGAAGATGGAGGTGGAGCGGCCGGCGAGTTCGGGGATGGTGATCGAATCGGGGAGGGCGACTTGGTTCGCAGCCGCGGCGAGGCTCCCTCCGGGGACAGGCATGACATCGGCAGGCTTGGTGATGGCGTCGATCGTGGCGCGCGGCTTCGCCCGCTGGGTGCCGGAGGCGATCGACGCAGTCAGGCCGCGGAGGTAACGGGACAGGCGTGTCTCACCAGCGGCGAGGAACTTTCGGCGCGCGGCTTGCGCGGCCGTGTCGTCGCCGACGGTTCCGGCGGTCGATGGCGCTTGTGCCTGGGCAGGCGAGTTGCGCTCGGTGACGGTGAGCGAAAGTTCAGTGGTGCCGCGGATTGTGGCGGTGACCAGCAGGTCCTTGCCGCTCGCACCGAGACCTGCGCGGCGGGTTGGCTCGTCGGCGCGATCGAACCAGACGGCCATCTGCGTGACAGCGGAGCCCTCGTAAGGAAGTCGGTTGATCCAGACAGAGGCGCGCTTGGAGCTGAAGGTGTAGCCGCCGAGCGCGACGCGCACGTCGCCCTCGAGGAGCAGGCGCTGTGTGTCGTCGGACTTCCAGACCCATCCGCGCGTTGCGCCGATCTTGCAGTCGCCCGCGATCGGCTGGGTCGGGAGCACGAAGCCGCCGAGGGTCGTGCCGTCGATGGTGCGACTGGTGGTGCTTGGCTTCGCGGTTGCCGGCCCAGCCACGGACTGGACTGCATCGGCGGGTGCGGTTGCGGAGGCTTCGGTCTGCGCCGGTGCGTGCTGGGTCGCGGCGATCGCTGAGGCGATCGATGCTGCGACGAGGCAGTTCAGGTTGCGCGGGGCAGAAGGGGACGGCACTGCGGGAGGATAGTCGAACATGCCTGTCCCTTCAGACGCGTCAGGGGACAGGCATGTGCTCGGAGATCGGTTGACCGCCCCTCACGATCGCCAGGACACCGGCTCCGACAACTGCGGGCCCGTCTCACGCAGAATCGCGACGGTCACGAAGATCGCGGTCGCGATGCCAGCGATCCACCCTGCCTCGATCGGCAATCCCGCAGCAAGGAGCCAGGCGGCGGCGACGAGGCTCTTCCACAGGCTTCCGTAGCGAAGCAGTTTGTCGCTGACATTGGGGCCTCGAAGGCGCCGGAGCTTCCATGCGCCGAAAGCGGCACAAAGCAGGACGGTGGCGGCGGGGGCCGCGAGGAGCCTGGCATCGGGCCACTGGGGAAGCAGTGCGCCTTGGTTGCGCTCCGTCGCCAGCACGAAGAGAACCGCGGTCCAGAACACCCAGCCAGCCGCGCCGATAGCGGTTGACCCTCGCGTCAACTTAGGACGCTTTTCGCCCAGGACGTACGCAAGTGCTCCGAGGCCCATCGTTTGGCTCATCGCGAGCCAGATGGGAAGCAGGGCCCGTGTCTCAATGCAAGGGACAGACATGGACAGAGCCGTCGCAAGGCCGGCGAGCACTATTCCAAGCGCAGGGACATGCTTGGCGAAGGCGTCGTAGATGAGGATTGCGACCGCAAGTGCGATCGCGCATGCCATTGCAGCCGACCCAAACGGGATCGTGCCGAGGAATCCGAGGCAGAGCGCCACTGCGGCCAACTGTGCCGCCCGATGCGGCCGAAGGTCGCCAGCGGGCAGGGGCCGATCTGGCGCGAACGCACGGTCGTGTTTGGCGTCGAGGAAATCGTTGAGGGCGGCGCCGAAGGCAAGGAAGCCAACCGCGATGAGGGCCCCGGCGACCAAGACCTCCCACAGCGGAAGCGTCGAAGCAGCGGAATCGGCAAGGTCGGTGTCGTTGCGGACCAGGAGAATCGCAAGCCAGACGTTCGCGACCGCGCCGAAAGCCACGGGGAGGCGGGAAACCTCGACGGCGGCAAGAACTCTGCGAACGATGCGGCGCATGGGCGGAGATCGTACGGGGATCGGGGCTGGCTGCACGCCTGATCGCACATGCCTGTCCCTTCTCGTGGCGGCGCAAACCCTCACCCCGCTTCCTCACTACGATGTCCGCCCCATGCAAACAGCAGTTCCATTGACCGCCAGCGCCCGCGGGCTCCGGGTCGGCATCGCCACCAGCCGCTACCACACCGAAGTGACCGGTCGGCTGCAGCAAGGCGCCGTCAAGGCATTTCTGGCCGCTGGGGGCGTCGACTCCGACCTCCTGCTCGTCGATGCTCCCGGCTCCTTCGAGCTCGTGGCAATCGCCCAGGCCCTCGCGTCCCGCGCGGACCTCGACGCAGTGGTCTGCATCGGATGCGTCCTGACCGGCGAGACCACGCACGACCAGTACATCTGCCAAGCCGTTGCCAACGGTCTGGGCGCGATCAACGCCACGCTCGGCAAGCCCGTTGCGTTTGGCGTGCTGACCTGCCAGAACCTCGAGCAGGCGGCCGCCCGAGCTGGCGGCGCCAAGGGCAACAAGGGCGAGGAAGCCATGAACGCCGCGATCATCGCCGCGCAGGCCGTGGCTCGCGTGCAGAAGCTTCCGCTCGGGAGGCCGGCATGAGTGGCGAAGACCTCGAATCCCGCCGCGTCGGCCGTGTTCGACCCGCGCGCCGGTTCGCGCTGCTTGCGCTCTACCAGTTCGACTCTGGCCTCGCAGGTGACCTCGATGCCGTGCGCGAGTCGCTTGAAAGCGCGGCGGAGATCGACGAGTTCGGTGAGATGCCTGACCACAGCACCGCCGCCGCGCGCGTCGCCGCACGCGATGCCGATGCTGCTGCGGAACGCGCGAAGGCGATCGAGGACGGCATTGGATTCGCTTCGCTCGTATGGGAGTACCGCAAGGACGCCGATGCCGCGGTGAAGCCCTACACCGCCGAATGGCCCGTGCACCGCCAGCCTGTCGTCGACCGGAATGCGCTGAGGCTCGGCTGGTATGCGTTCACGCACGCAGGTGATCCGGTCGCGATCGCGATCGACGAGGCCGTCGAGCTCGCGAAGACGTTTTCCACCGAGAAATCAGGCGCTTTCGTGAACGCTGTCCTCGACCGCGTTGCGAAGTCCGGCATGGCGGGATCCGCCTGATGGGTCTGTTCCGCTCCGCGCTCGACGCGATCAAGAAGGGCCTGCAGAAGACCGCCGAGGCGATCGGCGGACAACTTCGCTCCCTGCTGCTCGGACGCACGCTGAGCGAGGAACTGATCGATCAGATCGAGTCGCGCCTGATTGCCGCCGATGTCGGCGTGAAGGCCGCGCGCGAGCTGGTCGACGGTCTGCGGAAGGAGTTCCGCTCAGGAACGCTTTCACGTGGCGAGGATGCGCTCGAGTACCTGAAGAAGAGCCTCAAGGCGCGCTGGCCGAGCATGGAAACGTCGGGCGCTCGCGCGATCGCCGTCGCGCCGCAGAAGCCGACGGTCGTGCTCGTCGTCGGCGTCAACGGCGTCGGCAAGACCACGAGCGTTGCCAAGATCGCGCGCAGCCTGAAGGACGAGGGCCGCACCGTGCTGCTGGCCGCCGCCGACACGTTTCGCGCGGGCGCTGTCGCGCAGCTGACCGTGTGGTCGGAGCGGCTCGGCATCGAGATCGTCAAGGGCAAGGCTGGGGCGGATCCCGCGGCGGTTGCGTTCGACGCGGCGGATGCGGCGATCGCGCGCGGAGTCGATGTGCTGCTCGTCGATACCGCGGGGCGCTTGCACACGCAGGACAACCTGATGCGCGAGCTCACGAAGATCCGCAACGTGCTCGCGAAGAAGATTCCCGGCGCGCCGCACGAGGTTCTGCTGGTGCTTGACGCGACCAGCGGGCAGAACGCAGTGCAGCAGGCGAAGTTCTTCGGCGCGGCTGCGGGCGTCACGGGGATTTTCCTCGCGAAGCTCGACGGAACGGCGCGCGGCGGCATCGTGGTCGCGATCCGCGAGGAGCTCAATGTTCCGGTCAAGTTGATCGGCGTCGGCGAGCGGCCTGAGGACGTCCAGCCCTTCGATCCGGACCGCTTTGTCGAGGCGATGTTCTCGGAGTGAGTGGGTTTCGGGGCAATCTGCGCGGAAAAACCGGCAGCGGCGGCTAACATCGGCGCCTCGTTGCGCCATGTCGGCGAACGAGGAACCATCGAGAGCTCAGCTCATGGGCACGCATTCGGTCCATACCACACGATTCGGCAGAGTTCGGCGCGGCTTTACGATCGTCGAGATGCTTGCCGTGATCGGCGTGATCGGCGTCCTGATGTCGATCATCGTGCCGTCCATCGCCAACGTGCGGCGCGAGGCGCTCTCCGTTTCTTGCCAGGCGAACCTTCGGCAGCTGCACGCGGCCATCGATGTCTACTCGACCATGCAGCGTGGATTGCTGCCGATGTGCGACTTCCTGCCTGCGGCGACGCCGAATGGGCCGGTGGGCGGACTGGTGGACGTGCTGGGCAAGACCGTTGAACGCGACTGCAAATGCTGGTTCTGCGCGGCGGATGACGATGTCGACGGATCGCTCGCGGCGGGAACGAGCTACATGTACATGCCCGGGTTGCTGCGCTACGCGCCACAGGTGCAGATCCAGGTCGGCGCGCTGATGATGGCCTCGGCCGGCAGCGGGCTGACGGATCGTCAGCGCGAGCGTCAGCGGCGCGATGCGGAGGCGAAGCTCGTCGGCGTGCTGTATGCACGGAGCCCGCGCACGTTCGCGGTGCTTTACGACAGCCAGGACAGGCATCGCATCGGCTCGCGCAATCCGCGCAACGCGGTCTACATCGACGGAAGCGTCAGCGTGATGCGCGATGCAGAGGAGACGGCTGAACCGTGAGCAGCGGGGCGAATGCATGAGCTTCATCCAATCCATCACCGACGCAAGGGACAGGCTTGACACCGCGATCAGCGACTCATGGGAGCATCGCCGGCGCGAGTTGGGCATGGCGATGGGCGGGGTCCTTCTGGCCGCGCTGCTGGGTGCTGGTGTGTATTGGTGGGTCGAGATCCGATTCCGTCCGCCGCCATCGATCTTCGACTCGCCTGTCGACGACGTGCTGGGCTACTTCGCGTTGGACGACTTCTCCAAGCTGCCTATCGACGAGCGCATTCGCTTCCTGCGCGAGCTCGCGGACCGGTTCCGCAAGGGCGACCAGCAGGAAAGCGCGCTGATGGCCTCGTTTTTGGCTGGGCTGTCGGGCCCGGCCCGCGAGCAGGCGACGCAGAACGCCCGCTTGCTGGCAAAGGACATACTTGCGCAGGGTGCTGACGAGTACTTGAAGCTCCCAGAGAAGGATCGCGGCAAGTACATCGATGATTGGATGGTCAAGTGGATGAAGACCGGCGAGCGCATCGCCACGGGAAAGGACGGAGAGAAGTCCGACGAGCAGCGACTGGCCGACATGCGGGCTCAAGGAGAGCGCGGGCGTCAGCGAGCGGGTTCCACGCCGTCGAACGAGATGCCGAGCTTGACCGAGGATGGCGCGGTCCGGTTCCTCGATTTCTGGGGCAGCGACGTCGAGAAGGCATCGAGCCCCAGGGAGCAGGGACAGATTGTTCGGTTCCTAGGCGATGTGCGGAAGCGTTTTGGGGGTTGATGCGCGGGTGCGATGCACGATGCATCGAGGACAGGCATGTCTGTCGTTCACGGATGCAAACACCTGCGAACAGCACAGACAGCGCGCAGCCGGTCGATGCGCTGAGATTCCACATTCGCCGTTGTGAGTGTTGATCGGTGGCGTGGAATGAGCGATGGGTGTGGCGCTGTGCGCGCTGCGACGGCGCACGGGATCGTGGTCGGACCGTGCCGAGTCGATTCCCAGCTGCGATATGCGTCGCTCTAGCGCAGCGTACGAAGCGGGATCGCCACCAGCCGGGGCTTGCCTCTACGCAGTGCCTCGCGTGCGATTGAAACTGGGCTGCCGTAGCAAGATCCGCGTGGAACCATCGCGTCGTCGTCCGGTTCAGCCGTGCTGAACTCATGGTGGAACGCCGTTCCGATGCCGGCTTGCGCATCGCGCCACCATGAAGACAGCCGCGCCGCAGCGGCTGACGCAAGAGCGCTCGCTGTGCCCAGCGCCACACGTGCTTGACTGATTGCGCGCCCAACAGCTACTGGCTGGATTGCCGGGATACGGCCGGGCTTTCCGTTGCGGGCGACCCGACCGACACTATCCACCCGGTCGACGTAATCCACGAGTGACCTGCGTGCCGTGAGATAGCGTGGCAGCGGAAGTGGCGGACGCTGGTGGTGGGTCTGCAAATCTAGGTAGGGGCACGCGCTGAAGGGCATCGCTGGCGTCCACCTGACACTCTGCAACACAGCGATAGCGTTTTCATTGCCATTCGCTTCTCTGATGCTCGCGTCGCGTGCCGCCTGGCAGAGTCGATCCCATTGCGTGCGGGCCGAGGTCCAGACGCTGCCGGGAACAGACTCGGCGGCACATGCTCGGACCTCATTCAGCTCGATGTAAGTCGACACCTCAAGCAGTGCTCGTTCGTCGAGAACTCGAGGTGACTTGTAGCGTCCCTCCCAGAAGTGCCCGGTCACTCCATCCTCGCGGTTCCACAACCTTGCGCAGGGCTCCTTGAGCAGCCGATGGAAGAAGCCGAGGCTGCTGAGGTCTCTTCGGGCATCTCGAATCCTCGCTGGGCTAGCGAGCAGGGCGTTGATGTCTTCAAGAGTCGGTTCCGACTGCGCCGGGCCTGATGAACGGGTTCTCCCTCGTCGATTGGGAAGCAGGCTCAGGCGGCGAAATGCCACTTCGCGATCGGACCAGTCCCGGACCACGTCTGGCCGGATGCCGAGCAGCAGGTGCAGGTGATTCTCCATGACGGCGAACGAGATCACGTCCACCGCGGCAAACCGTGTGAGGAACTCAAGGCGTGCGACGACCCACGCGCGGCGCGCAGGATCGGCGATGAGAGCTTCCCTGCGCACGCAACGCGATATGCAGTGATAGACGCCGGGGCTTTCGGCGTCGACGATGTCGGATCGACGAGTGGTCACCGCTTGAACCTACACGGCTCAGGAGCTCGCCCTTGAAATCACGCACTTTTTCGGACAATCGCCATTGTTTTTCGGCCGGTGTGGCGGCTCGCGGTTCGTTCTTGCGATGCCTGTCCCTTCGCCGGGTTCTAGCGCCATTCATGCCGCGGATATCTCCGCTTGAGTTCATTCCGCATCTCGGGATAGAGCACGCGCCAGAAATTCGCAAGGTCTTGCGTGACTTGCAGCGGACGGTAGTTCGGCCCGAGGATCTCCACGACCAGCGGAACGCGCCCGCCCGCGACCTTCGGTGTCTCATCGAGACCGTAGAAGTCTTGGATCTTCGCGCGGCCTCGTGGCGGAGCGCCGATCGCGTACTCGATCTTCATCCTGAAACCGCGCGGCATTGCGATGGCCGCTGGCGCCATCTTCTCGACGAACTGGATGTCGTCCCACGAAAGCGCGCTGCGAATGGCGTCAATCGCGGCCTTCGCCTCGACTTCGCGCGCGCGAACGCAGCCAGATGCGAGTTCGGTACGGATGACGTCGAGATCCTCGTCGGAGTATGTGAGGAGATTGCGTTCGGGAAACCACCCCGCGACGCACCGAACACGCGTGATCCATGGTTCGCAGTGCTCATCCCATCCGTCGAGCTTTATCTCGGCCGACTTGATTCGTGCGACGAGTTCGCGCTCCACCGCAGGCGATGGTTTTGCGACACGCGCCTTGCGGGCCACCACGATGTCGAGGAATAGTTCCTCCTCCAGTGTCTCGACGGCACGCGTGTCCTTGTTCCACGCCGCCGTAATCCTTCGGTCGAACGCCTGCGGAAGTGCCTGCTCGACGGCTTCGCGTGATACCGGGTGCGCGACCGGGATCGTGACGAGGCGGTCGTGGTCGGGACCAGATTCGCGCACCTCGAGCGCAACGATGAGCCCCGGATCGTGCACCAGCGACTCCTTGGCGAGTTCGACCTTGCGGCGGCCTGCGAGTGCGCAGTGCAATCGCTCCCGTTCGAGCTTGAACGCGATGCGGTCGATGAAGCCGGCGATGAGGGCTTGATCGAGCGCGGCGTTGGACGTGTCGTTGCCTGTCCCTTTGACGCTGCGGGCGAGCTGGTCCGCCACCAGGATCGCCTCGCGAATCGCAAGTCGGTCTGCCTCGCGCGGAAGGGATCGATTCTCCGCGGCCTCGACGAGCTTCTCACGCACCAGCGCGTCGCTCCGGGGATCGTCTCTCTCGAGCAGTGCCAGGAGCGCAAGCGGGGGCACCCCCTCGCAAGGGTCGCGATCAGAAAGTGCAGCGGCGATGCGTGCCACACGGCCGGCGCAGCCTAGCCGTGCCCCTTCAACGAGCGCGCGGGCCAGCCGCGGATGCGCAGGAACGCGCGCCATCGCGCGACCGATCTCGGTCAGGCCCTTCGAGGGTGCCGCGGGGTCGATTGCGCCGAGCGTCGCGAGGGTCTTCGTCGCTTCGCCCATCCGTGTCGCGTCGGGCGGATCGAGCCAGGGAAAGCGCGCGAAGTCGTCGATGCCCAGCGACATGGTCTCGAGCATCGCGCTCGCGAGGTCGATGCGGGCGACTTCGGCCATGGTGTGAGAGTCCCGCCGCTCATGCTCCGCGATGCTCCACAGCCGGATCGCACGACCGGGAGCGGTGCGGCCTGCGCGGCCCGCGCGCTGTTCGGCGCTCGCCTTCGAGATCGGCTCGACGCGCAGCGTGTCGAGTCCACGGAGCGGGTCGTACCGATGGACACGCGCGAGGCCGGAGTCGATCACGGTGCGGACGCCGTCGATCGTGAGGCTTGTCTCGGCGACGTTGGTCGAAACGATGATGCGTCGGCGTTTCGTGGGATCTACTGCGGAAACGGCGCGGTCCTGCTCTTCCGGCGGCAGCGAGCCGTGCAGCGGGAGGACCTCGGCGTTCATGCCTGTCCTCGCAAGTGCGATCTTGGCCCGCTCGCATGTCCGCGCAATCTCATACCCACCCGCCATGAACACCAGAATGTGCCCGGGATCGTCCGTCCGCCCCGCGGCGAAGCTCTCCAGCACGCGCTCGATCGCTGCGCCCGCGAGATCCCACGGCGTTTCCCGCGAAGGCTTGGCGAGATGCTCGATGGCCACCGGAAATGACCTGCCCTCCGCGACGACAGTCTTGCAGTCCAGGAAGCCCTCAAGCCGCTGCGCCTCCAGCGTCGCGCTGGTCACGATCAACCTGAGGTCCCTGCGATGCCTGTCCTGTATGAGCTTGACGAGGCCGAGCGCCACATCCACCGCCACCGACCGCTCATGGAACTCATCGAGGATCACCGCGCCGATGCGCGCCAACGTCGGATCGCGCTGCATCTGCCGCACGAAGAGTCCGTCCGTCACGAACCGCACGCGCGTGCGCTCCGAAACCCGGCGGTCATGCCGCGTCTCGTAGCCCACGAGTCCGCCGACCTCCCCGCCCAGTTCTTTCGCCACGCGCGTCGCCAGCATGCGCGCCGCAAGCCTGCGCGGCTCGAGCACGACGATGTCGCCCTTCACCGCGTCCAGATCGAGCAGCATCTTCGGCAGCTGCGTGCTCTTTCCCGAACCGGTCGCTGCGACAACGACCAGCCGATTCGCCGCGGTCAGCGCATCGCGGATCTCCCCGCGCGCGCGCTGGATCGGAAGCTCTTCCGGCGTGCGCGCCATCAGATCGCGCTCTCGTGCCACGAATCGCCGCTGCGCCGACGGTGCCGCATTCCGCCGCGCGTTCCGTCGCCGGACACGCGTTCCTCCTCGTCGGTCGCGAAGCGCGGAAGCTCCGGCGCGACGACGCGCTGGCCGATGTGCGATTCCCACACGATCTTCACGGCTTCGTCCACGCTGTCGGTGATCGAGAAGATGTCGAAGTCGCCCGGGCTCACCGTCGCGTATTCATCGCGCAGCGTCGTCTTCATCCACGCAACGAGCGGAGCCCAGAACTTCGTGCCCACGAGCACGACGGGAAACGGCACGATCTTCAGCGTCTGGATCAGCGTGAGCGCCTCGAAGAGCTCGTCCATCGTGCCGAATCCGCCGGGGAAGATGATGAATCCGCGCGCGTACTTCACGAACATCACCTTGCGCACGAAGAAGTAGCGGAACTCGATGTCGACCGTCTGGTACGGATTCGGCCGCTGCTCCATCGGCAGCACGATGTTGAGGCCGATGCTTGTTCCGCCGGCTTCCTTCGCGCCCTTGTTCGCGGCTTCCATCACGCCCGGGCCGCCGCCGGTGATCACGGCGAATCCCTTTTCCGCGAGCATGCGGCCGCACGTCTCGGCCTGCTGGTACGAAGGATGCTCGGGCTTCAGTCGCGCGGATCCGAACACCGCGACGCCCGGCGCGCATCGCGACATCGTCTCCACTCCGTCGACGAACTCGCTCAGGATGCGGAGTGCGCGCCAACTTTCGAGCGCGAGCGACTGCTTTCGGTCGGAGGTGTCCATCGAGGAAAGGTACACGGACGCGCATTCGGGTGTTTGCGGACCATGCAGGTCGAATGCGCGCAACTGCCTGTTTTCACGGCAATTAGCGCATGAAATTTGATCCGCATCGGTGGTTTCGCTATCCTGTCCGATCTATGGCAAAGGACACCTCCGCGCGCCGTCAAGAGCGCAGCGTTCCCGATTCGGGCAGCACCAAGTCAACGAAGAAGTCCACGAAGACGTCAACGCAGGCGCGCGTCGTCGCGTCGGCATCGACGCCGTCGCGGCTTCCCAAGCTTCCGCTGAAGCCCGCTGTGAACGCTGATTCCAAGCCATCTGCGGCAAAGCCCGAGCCGAAGGCCGGGCCCAAGGCGGATCCCAAGACCTCGCCCTCCGCAAAGGCGCCTGCGAACTCGAAGGCGTCGCCGAAGCCAGCTGCCCCGGTGCCCGCCAAGACCCCCACGAATTCCCCCGCGAAGCCCCTCACGAAGGCCGAAGCCAAGCTTGCCGCCGAGACTCCCGCAGTCGTCGAGAAGCGCGCGCCAGGCGTGCGTTCCGAAGCCACGCTCAAGGCCATCGCCGCCGCGTCGCCGCGCCAGAACACGCCGCAGCCGCCCGTGCGCCAGCTCGGCCTGCGCGCCACGCGTCCCGAGGAGGTCGCCAACGTGCGTCCGCTCGAGATGAAGTCCGGCCGCACGTCCGAAGGCAAGCCGCCGAAGGGCTCCGCCGACATCAACGGCTACAGCGCCGCGGTTCGCTATCTGCTCGAGCGCACGGACTTCGAGCGCATGCGTGCGGTCAAGTACAACGAGACCACGTTCAAGCTCGACCGCATGCACGCGCTCCTCGCCAAGCTCGGCAATCCGCACGAGCAGATCCGCACCGTGCACGTCGCCGGCACCAACGGCAAGGGCTCGACCGTCCAGATGATCGCGTCGATGCTGCAGGGCTGCGGCTACACCGTCGGCGTCTACACGAGCCCGCACCTCGTCGAGCTGCGCGAGCGCATCGTCATCAACGGCCAGGCCATCGACAAGGCGATCTTCGCCGAGACGATGAAGCAGGTCGCGAAGGCCGCGGAGAAGGCCGGCGTCGAGCCGACGTTCTTCGAGGCGATCACCGCGGTGTGCTTCAAGCACTTCGCGGAGCAGGCCGTCGACATCGCCATCGTCGAGGTCGGCCTCGGCGGGCGCCTCGACTCGACCAACGTCATCCGTCCCGAGGCGTGCGTCATCACCTCGATCGACTACGACCACACCAAGCTCCTCGGCAACACGCTCGAGGAAATCGCGCGCGAGAAGGCGGGCATCTTCAAGAAGGACGTGCCCGCGTTCATCTTCGAGAGCGAGCCGTCGGTGCAGCAGGCGATCGTCGAGGTCGCCGAGAAGGCCGGCGCGCAGCTGCGCATCGTGAACAAGGACATCGACTATTCGGCGCGTTTCTGCGTGACCGAGGACCTCGGGCCGCACACGCGCGTGTGCCTGTACACCAAGAACTCGCGGCTCGAGCACCTGCCCGTTCCGCTGCCGGGCGAGCACCAGGCGTCGAACTGCGGCCTCGCGCTCGCGGTCGTCGATCACCTCAAGACGGTCGGCTTCGACTGCCCCGAGGACAAGATCACCGCTGGTCTCGCGGCGACGAAGGTGCCCGGCCGCATGCAGCTCGTGTGGGATCGCCCGCGCGTGCTCGTCGACGGCGCGCACAATCCCGCGGCGGTCGGCGCGCTCATGCGCTGCGTCGGCGCGCATGTCCCGTACGACTCGATGATCTGCGTCTTCGGCTGCTGCAGCGACAAGGACGTGCCTGGCCTCATCGACAAGGTGAATCTCGGCGCGGACAAGGTGATCTTCACGCGCGCCGCGGGCAATCCGCGCGCGGCCGATCCCGAGGACCTGCAGAAGCTCTTCCACGAGCGCTCGGGCAAGATGAGCCAGGTGGCGAAGTCGCTGCCCGAGGCGCTCGAGATGGCCACGCGCGCCGTCAGCCGCGAGGACCTCGTGTGCGTGACCGGCTCGTTCTACCTCGTGGGCGAGACGCTCAAGCACCTGCAGCACTTCGACCGCTCGAAGGGCGGCAAGATCCCCGCGCAGGTCCCCGACCGGGATTGAACGCGGGCTCCGCAGGACAACATCGAAAGCACGGCGCCGCGGCTCATGCCGCGGCGCCTTCTTTATCAGCGCGGCTTACAATCGCCCGCCTATGTCCGCAACGCCCAACGTCGAGACGAACGAGCTCCCGCACCGCTACACCGCCGCGTACGCCAACGCCGTCGAGGTGAAGTGGCAGGAGTCGCTGCGCTGGCCCGACGGCAAGGGCTACGGCTACCGCCAGCCGAATCCGGGCGAGGCGGGATTCGACGCGTCGAAGCCGAAGTTCTACTGCCTCGACATGTTCCCGTATCCGTCGGGCGCGGGCCTGCATGTCGGCCATCCGGAGGGATACACGGCGACCGACATCATCTGCCGCTACAAGAAGCTCAAGGGCTTCAACGTGCTGCATCCGATGGGCTGGGACGCGTTCGGCCTTCCCGCCGAGCAGTACGCGATCCAGACCGGCGTGCATCCCGAGGTCACGACCAAGAAGGCGATCGACAACTTCCGCCGGCAGCTGCAGCGCTTCGGCTTCATGTACGACTGGTCGCGCGAGTTCGCGACGATCGATCCCGACTACTACCGCTGGACGCAGTGGATCTGGCTCCTCGCGTACGAGTCGTGGTTCGACCCAAGCGTGCGCAAGGCGCGGGCGATCAGCGAGCTCGCTGCGCGATTTGCGCGGGAAAACGCTGAGATTGCAGTCGCCGCGTCCGGCGCCGCGAAGAAGTGGTCCGACTGCACGCGCCGCGAGCAGCAGGCGCATCTCGACACGTTCCGTCTCGCGTACCTCGGCACGCAGACGGTGAACTGGTGCCCGAAGCTCGGCACCGTGCTCGCGAACGAGGAGATCATCGACGGCCGCAGCGAGCGCGGCGGCCATCCCGTCAAGCGCATGCCGCTCAAGCAGTGGATGTTCCGCATCACCTCGTACGCGGATCGACTGCTCGAGGACCTCGCGCTCGTCGACTGGCCCGAGATGACGCGCACGCTGCAGACCGAGTGGATCGGCCGCAGCGAGGGCGCGGAGATCCGCTTCGCGGTGGAAGGCGACGGCGAGCCGCTCAGCGTGTTCACCACGCGGCCCGACACGCTGTTCGGCGCGACCTACATGGTCGTCGCGCCGGAGCATCCGCTGGTCGCGCGCGCGATTTCCCGCGGAAACAGCGGGAAACTCGCCGAGTATGTCTCGTGGGCGAAGAACCGCTCCGACATCGACCGCCAGGCGTCGAAGGAGAAGACCGGCTGCGCGACGGGGCTGTTCGCGATCAATCCCGCGACGGGCGCGCGCATTCCCGTGTGGACCGCGGACTACGTGCTCATGGGCTACGGCACCGGCGCGATCATGGCCGTGCCCGCGCATGACGAGCGCGACTTCGAGTTCGCGAAGGCGTTCGCGCTGCCGATCGTGCAGGTCGTCGAGATCGACGGCGTGGCGTTCACTGGCGAGGCCGCGACCGCAGGCGAAGGCCGCGCGGTGAACAGCGCGAACGCTGCGACGGTTTCGATCAACGGGCTCACGACCGCCGACGCGAAGAAGACCGTCATCGCGTGGCTCGAGAAGCAGGGGATCGGCGCGCTGCGCGTGAACTACCGCCTGCGCGACTGGCTGTTCTCGCGCCAGCGCTACTGGGGCGAGCCGTTCCCGATCGTGTACGACGCGGATGGAAACCACTATCCGGTGTCGGTCGCGAGCCTGCCGCTCACGCTGCCGCCGCTTGCCGACTACTCGCCGGTCGAGAGCGATGTTCCGCAGCCGCCGCTTGCGAAGGCGCGCGAGTGGACGCACACGACGGCGGGAGCGGCGGGCGTGGACCCCGCGCTTTTGCCTGCGAATACGCCCGTCGTGCGCGAGACGAACACGATGCCCGGCTGGGCCGGCAGCTGCTGGTACTACCTGCGCTACTGCTCGCCGAAGGACTCGTCGCACTTCGTCTCGCCGGAGGCCGAGCGCTACTGGATGCTCTCGCGCAAGAAGTCCGTTGCGGACGCTCCCGCGCCGACCTCGTACGACGCGGCGACCTGTCCCGCGGGCGGCGTCGACCTCTACGTCGGAGGAAGCGAGCACGCCGTGCTGCATCTTCTGTACGCGCGCTTCTGGCACAAGATGCTGTTCGACCTCGGTCATGTGTCGACGCCGGAGCCGATGGGCAAGCTGTTCCACCAGGGACTCATCACGAGCTACGCGTATCAGCGCGCCGACAAGACGCTCGTGCCGAACGACCAGGTCGAGGAGCGCGGCGAGGGCAACTTCGTGGAGACCGCGACCGGCGCGAAGGTCGCGCAGATCGTCGCGAAGATGTCGAAGTCGCTGAAGAACGTCGTGAATCCCGACGACGTGATCGCGGAGTACGGAGCCGATACGTTCCGCCTGTACGAGATGTACATGGGGCCGCTCGAGGCGTCGAAGCCGTGGAACACGCGCGACATCGTCGGCGTGTTCCGCTTCCTGCAGCGCGCGTGGCGGCTTGCGGTCGACGAGAGGACAGGCGAGTTGCTGTGCGCGGCTTCGGCCGATCCGAAGATCGAGAAGCTCTTGCACCGAACGATCCACAAGGTCGGCGAGGACATCGAGCGGTTGTCGTTCAACACGGCGATCGCGGCGATGATCGAGCTCCTGAACGCGGCGACGCGCCCGACGGGCATGACCGATCCCGCGCAGGGCGGCATGACGCGGGACCAGCTCGAGCGGTTTGCGCGGATCCTGTGGCCGTTTGCGCCGCATTTCGCGGATGAGCTTGGGTCGAAGCTTGGCGTGAAGGGCGGGCTGAACGGCGGGTTCTACGCGAGCGCTTGGCCTTCGCACGACGCTGCGCTGCTCGTCGATGACGAGGTCGAGATGCCCGTGCAGATCCAGGGCAAGATCAAGGCTCGGCTCATGGTGCCGACCAAGGCCGACGCGGCCGCGGTCGAGGCGCTTGCGCTCGCGCATGCCGATGTGATCGCGGCGATCGCGGGGCGGCCCGTGAAGAAGGTCGTCGTGGTTCCGGGCAGGATGGTCAATATCGTCGTGTGAGGGGCGCTTTGGAGGGTGGGCGTCGGGAGTGCCGTCCGTGGAAGACCATCGAGGACAGGCATGCACCGACGGGCACATGGCGCGCTTCCCAGCTCGTCCGCCGTGGCATGGCTGTCCTGTTTGCAGTGAGAGAGGACAGGCATGTGCAGTCCGAGGCCAGGTTCCTCCCTGCCTCGAATCCCGAACCCCGAACCCCGGACTGCGAACCCCGGACTGCGAACCCCGGGCCGCGCCGTACCGCGTACCCCCTGTGACATGCCTGTCCCTTCTGTGCGCGTGCGAGATACGCTGCCGCGACCGTGCGAGCCTCTCCAGCATCGCTCCTGCTACGACTGCTCGCTTTCATCGCAGCGTCTGTCGTGCTCACCGCGTGCGGCGGCAGCCAGAGCGAACTGGACCGTCTCGCCACACCGCTGCGCTTCGGCGAGCTGCGTGAGACAGCGTCATGGACCCCCGACTTCGACCCGCAGTGGTGGAAACCGATCGACGCGGCCTACGCCGAGTACGACCGCAGCATCGACGACGCACTGCTCGCACGGTGGGACGAGTTCGCCTCTGACGTCGCCGAGGAGCGCATTCGCGGTCAGACGCCCGATCTGCGCCGCGCCCGCAAGCTTGTCGCCACGCACCGCGAGATCGATCGCGCGCTTGCTGGGCGTGAAGCGGCCTTCCTGAGCGCGCTCAGTCACGCGCTTCCGAGCGAAGCCGACGGATATGTCGAGCTCGTCGCTGCGCGCATGGCGTTTCATCGTGCGTCCTCGATGCTGCGCGAGCCGGGGCAGCGACTGCCGGGCCCGCTCGAGGTGATGCAGCTCGTCGGACGCAGCGCGCTGTCCGCGGCGCAGGTGGCCGAAGCGACCGCGGAGTACCGCCGTCTCGCCACGACTGCGGAATCCATCATCCGCACGCGCATCCAGAAGTACGTCGAACTCTGCGGTGACCTCGAGTCCATCGAGGCCGCGCGCAACGATGTCGACGACAACGCGCGCAAGACCTCCGACGCCGCGCGCGAGAGTCGCGTCAAGCAATGGGACGGCGACGCCGCGCGCGGGCTCGAGCAGCTGCGCCTCGCGCTCCTGCGCGAGGGCCGGCAGTTCGCGCTCGCGATCGCGGATGCGCAGCGCCAGTCCGACTTCCTCGAGGAGCTCGATGCATCGCTCCACGACGGCATGCGCAGCGCGCCCGGAATGCGCGCGTTCTGCCGCATTGCGCGCATCGCGATCGCGCGCGCGCACCCCGATGATGCCGCGGTGCTCGCGGACTTCGACCGCACCGTCGAGCAGGAACTCGATCGCCAGCGCGCACTGCGCGCCACGCTCTCGTCCGGCTCGAGGGATTCGCGCCAAGCCGCCTACGAGGCGCTGCAGCACGTCGGCGATCCGATCGGCGCGATCGTCGACAAGCAGCTCAAGGACCGCGGCGGCGTGTGGCGCGTGCTCGAGCGCACGGCTGATGTGCGCGCGGGCGTCCAGAGCGCAGAATCCGCCGCCGACGCAGCACTCGCGCCGCAGGAGCCGCCCCCGCAAGAGCCCGAGCAGTTCATCGTCCCGGGCCGCGATCGCAACCTGCAGATCCTGCTCGGTTGCGCGCTGGAACCGCAGGCGTTCCGCGCACTTTCCGAGCGCCTCCAGCTCACCGCCGACGCCGAGCGCGAGATGAAGGCGCTCTACGACCGCGAGTCGACGGAGCTTGAGGCCGTAGGAAGGGAAGTCAGCCACGCGGTAGGCGATGACTTCCAGTCACTCGGCAAGCAGACCGGGGCAGCGTCGCCTGCGGCGATGATCAACGGTTTCATGGCGCGTCTGGCGGGTCACATCGGCCGCATGAATTCCGCCGACCGCGGCGCAAACGAACGCCTGCTTGCCGAGGCCGCGCGGCTCGCCGGCACCGACGCAGACGATGCGCGCATCGAGATCACGCGCCTCGAGCTTCAGCTTCTGAGCGACATCGGCGCCTCGCGCAATGCGCACGACGCGGAACCGCTGGTCGGCGTGCTCGACGCCGCGATCGCCAATCCCTTCGAACTCGTGCGCGCCGTCGCGAGCAGCGAGTCCGAGCGTGCAGCCGCGGAGGCGGTCGTCATGTCGCACGCCGACGAGCTGCGTGCAGCGCATCGTGCGATGCAGACCGCGATGCGGCGCAATCTCCGGGACTTCCTGATCTTCGCCGTCGAGTCTTCGGGCTTGCGGCGCGCCGTAGCCCGCTGGCGGCCCGAACTCGCGGGAACTGCCGCGGCCGAGCTGCGCATCCAGATCGCACGCGACCTGCGCGTGGCGCTCGGCGATGCGTTCGCCGACCGCTATGACGCGCGCTTCCGCGACACCGTCGCGAAGGGCTGCGAGCCCAGGCGCACTGCGGCGTTCGCGGCGCTCGATCGCTACGCGGCCGGCGCGGGAGTTCCCGAGGCCGATCGCCTCGCGAGCGCGGACATCCGCGCTGTGATCGCCGAACTCCTCGATGGCGCCGACGACCGGCGCAACGCCGCACTGCGCCAATTCGTCGAGTGGCGCGCGCACTGGGTGCGCATCGGCGACTTCGGCTCGCCTGAATCATGGAACGAGCTCGAGCGCGTCTCGCCGGAGGGCTGGATCCTGCGCGCGCGCGCGGCCGACGCCGACGAGCGTGCGCTCGCGGCGTGCGAGGTGCTGCTCGATTTCGACGGCGCGCCCGCCCAGGAACTTCGCGCGCTGCGCATGTTCCCCGTCGTCGCGCCGCGGCGCATGCGCCCCAACTTTGATTGAGTAAGATCGCGGGATGGCACGCGAGCACATGCCCATCCAGATCGGTCTTCCCGACGAGCCTGCCTGGCAAGTCGCGGAACCCGCGCCGATCTCCTACATCGCCTTCATCGCCGGCGACGAGACCCCTGACCCGGGAGAGGCGTTCATCGCGGCGGGACAGGCGTTCGGCGTCGCGCCGCAGGATGCGGAGCCGGTGCCGGTCGAGGACGACCGCGTGGCGTGGGCGTTCGGCTTCCGCGTGCCGCAGCGCGAGGCGCGCGTCATGGTGTGGTGCGAGCGTGCGATCGAAGGCGCGACGCCGCATGTGCCCGGAAGCGACGGCGCGGCAAGCGACGCGAAGTGGGTCGTGTGGATCGAGACGATCCTCGAGGCCTCGCGGCCGCTCGACGACGCGGTCGCGCTCGCAGCAACCGTCGCGCGCGCGGGTGGCCAGCGCACGCTGCTCCTCTACGACCCCGCGCTCGGGGTCGCGTGGAAACCGCAGGATTTCCAGCAGATCTTCCTCGACGGATCGCTCGTCGACGAACGCCACCTCTACCGCGTCGAGCTCGTCGCGCGCGACCGAGCGAACGGCCCGTACTGGATCGCGACCGTCGGGCTCGCGCGCGCAGGCAAGCCCGAGCTCGAGATGCTCGAGGTTCCCGTCGCGCAGGTGCGCGCCGCGCTCGAGCTCGTCGATGCGCTTGCCGCGCGCTTCGTGAGCGAGGAGCTTCCGCACGCGGGAGTGCCCTTCGAGGCCGGCCCTGGGCTCAAGATCGCGATCGTGCCTGCGCACGAGGTGATCGAGACGCTCGCGCCTGGCGCAGCGGGCCACGCGTCGGATCGCACGGGACTTCCGCCAGGACCGCGTGCCGCGATCTGCGCGGCGGGCAAGCGCGGATCGTTTCGCCAGGTGTGGGTCACGCCGACCGACGAGCTCGCGCGCCTCGCGCGCAACGAGACGGGACTGTTCCTCGCGCCGCGCGTGATCGTGGCGCGCGAGCGCATCGCGCGCGGCACGTGGCCGAAGTTTGTGCGCGCGCTCGCGGAGCACGGAGCGAACCCGACTGCAGTGTTTCTCGCGAAAGTCGCGCGTGCAGACGCCGACGGCGGCGCGCCCGAGCATCTCTGGCTCGCCGTTTCCCGCGCCGACGAGCGGGGCGGAAGCGGCATCCTCGCGCGCGACGGCGCGAATCCCGCGCCCGTCGACTTCGCGATCGCCGATGTCGGCGACTGGCGCGTCGTCGGCCTGAGCGCGGATCTCCGCGAGGTCGGTCCCGAGAGCGCGGAACTCCTCTAGAAATCGCGCCCGCCGGCTCGCGTCGACTCGCCTCGCCATCGCATGCGTGCCACAATGCCGCAGTGCTCGGCAACCTGCCCACTCCGAAGCGCCGTACCAGGCTCGTCTCGACGGGCGTGGTCTACATCCTCGTGATCGTCGCGGTCGGGCTCGCCGCCGCGGGCCGGCCGAACAACCTCCTCGTGTGGGTCTTCAGCTTCCTGCTCGCGGCGCTGCTGATCTCGGGCATCGTGTCGGGATGGATGATGATGCCCGTGCGCGCGATGCGCATCGAGCCGCGCCGCGGCCGCGTGGGCGAGCCGCTGCTCGTCCGCTACGAGATCGTGAACACGTCGCGGTTCATCCCCGCGTACGACATCCGCGTCGAGGAGCGCCTGCTCGGTCCGCGCACGCGCGCGTTCCGACGCGCGAATGCGCCGAAGCCGCTCCCGCTCGAGGCCGCGGGCTCCGCGTGGGTCATGCACGTCGGTCCGCGCGAGCGGCTGCATGGAGAGGCCGTGTTCCGCCCGACGCGGCGCGGTCCCGTGCGGCTCAACGAGTTCGAGGTGTCGACCACGTTCCCCTTCGGACTGATGCGGAAAGTGCTGCGTTTCACGCAGTCCGGCGAGGTGCTCATCCATCCCGAGATCCGCGTGCTCCGCGCGGATCTCCTCGCGAAGGTCGCATCGGGCGGATACGGCGGGCACAGGCTGTCTTCGGATGCAGGCGGCTTCGACGACTTCTTCGGCGTGCGCGAGTATCGCCCGGGCGACAGCGTGCGCAGCATCGCGTGGAAGCGCCTCGCGGGCACCGGCACCCTCGCGACCATCGAACGCAGCCGCTCGGTGCCGCCGCGCATGCGCGTGCTGATCGACCTTCGCACGCCGACCGCGCAGCTGCGCACGGCGGACGGCGAGGACGCGCGCGCGCTCGAGGAGCGCGCGATCGTGCTCGCGGCGAGCTTCCTCGCGCTGTCCGACCGGCTGGGCTTCGAGTACGCGCTCAGCATCGCGGGATTCGACGTTCCGCCGGTGACCCTGCGAAAGGGCCACTTCCACCGCGAGAAACTGATGTCCGCGCTCGCCGCGATCGACCTCGACGCCGAGCGGTCGCGCACGAACGGACTCTCCGCGAGCGACGAGCGCTCGACGGTGATCGTCGTGCATCCCGACCGCGTCGACCTCGGCGTGGCGCCTGCGGATGCGTGGCACTTCACCTCGCGGCAGCTGGAATCGCTCGTCGACGCGCACGTCGCCCCGTCCGCTGCGGAGAACGCGCGCGCATGAACCTGCTGCGTCACTACCGCTTCGCGAGCTTCATGATCGTGCTCATCGCGATCGCGGCGTTCGCCGTCGCGGAGCTCGACTTCACGACGCTCTTCGTGGGCGTCGTCGTGGCGATGCTCAGCTGGTACGTGACCGAAGGTCCGCGCGGACGCACGCTGCCGAACTGGGCTTCGAACCTGCTGGTCCTCGCGCTGGTCTCGTACAGCGGCTTCAGCTTCGTGACCGACGGCGAGATCGGCGGCGCGATGGCGGCGCTCGGGCAGTTCCTCCTGTGGCTGCTGGTGATCAAGCTCTACGCGCGCCGCACCGCGAACGAGGACCGCCAGCGCTTCACGCTCGCGACGATGCTGATCCTCGTCGGCTGCCTCGAGAGCGTGCAGTTCGTGTTCGGCATCATGGTGTTCGCGTACGCGGCCGCGGCGGTGTGGACGGCGATGCTCTGGCGGATATCGCTCGGAGCCGAAGGAGCGCGCGCGGACCGCGCGAAGCAGGGTGGTTTCGCGCCGCCGATCGAGCTCGCCTACGGCCGGCGCGCGACGCCGCAGTTCCGCGGGATCGCGACGGCTTCGGTGCTGTCGATCTTCGCGGCGAGCGTGCTGGTGTTCTTCCTGTTCCCGCGTTTCTCCGAAGTGCGCCTCGGCGACACGGGCGGCGGATCGGGCGCGGTGACGGGCTTCAGCGACCAGATCGATCTGCGCGGCGGCGACCGCATCGTCGAGAGCCGGCGCGAGCTGTTCACGCTGCAATGCGTCGACATGTCGGGCGCGGCGTTTCGGTCGCCGCGGCCGCTGCTCCTGCGCGGTGCGGTGCTCGACACCTACGACGCCGAGGCGCAGCGCTGGACCGCGCGCAGGTCGGTGAGCGGCGCGCGCACCTTGCGCACGCCGACCGACGGAAGGCTGACCGATCTCGCGCGCGGCAACGCGAGCGACGTGCGAACGCGATTTCTCGCGAAGATCCAGATGCGCGCGATGGCGTCCGACGTGATCTTCTCGATCTACGCGCCGGTCGCGATCGCCACGAGCGAGTCGCGCACGATCGCGATCGAGCCTTCGACGCTGCTCCTGCGCGATGTCTCGGTCGACCGCATCGGGCGCTCGTGGTCGTACGACCTCCTCGTGCAGCCCCAGCCGAACGCGGAGACGCTCGAGGACCTTGCGGGCGGGCCGCGCGGGTTCGGCGACAACGCGCGCGAGGCCGCGCGTTCCGCGGCGCGCACGCGCTTTCCCGTCGAGGCGGTGCGGCCGATCGCGGAGCGCATCTTCGCCGACGTCGCGCGCTCGTCGAACATCCCGCCCGAGCCCGCGGCCGATGCGGATCAGTCCGCGCGCTGGCTCCGCAACCGCGAGGTTGCGCGCGGCATCGCGAGCTGGATGAAGGCGAACTTCACCTACACCACGGATCTCTCGGCGTTCGGACGCATTCCGGGCGAGGATCCGATCGTGAGCTTCCTCGAGCGATACCGCAGCGGGCACTGCGAGTACTTCGCGAGCGGGCTGTGCGCGGTCCTTCGCAGTCTCGGCATCGAGTCGCGCATCGTGACCGGCTTCATGGCGATGGAGTACGACGAGCAGAGCGAGTCGTACGTCGTGCGCGAGGCCAACGCGCACGCGTGGGTCGAGGTGCGCACGAGCGAGCTCGGATGGACCGCGGTCGACCCGACGCCCGAGGAGAGCCTGTTCGAGATCCAGGAGCGCAACCGCTCGTTCGCCGACCGATTCCGCTGGATCTACGGCAACCTCGAGTTCCTGTGGAACTCGAGCGTGGTGACGTACGACGCGTCGGCGCAGGCGACGATCGCGGACCGCCTGCAGACCGGCTGGCGCGCGACGATCAGCGAGCGCATCGAGTCGGTGCTTGCGCGGATGCGCGCGCTCGCGACCAGCCTGAGCCTCGGCAGCGCGGGCGGCGCGTGGTTCGCGGCGATCGGCATCGGCGTCAGCACGGCGGGCTTGGCCGCGCTGATCATCGTCGTGCGCAGGCGGCAGCTGCGGCGCACGCTGCATCTCGAGCATGTGCCTGCGCGCGAGCAGCATCGGCTGCAGCGCGAGGCGGCGTTCTACGTCGAGGCGCTGCGCGCGCTCGAGTCGGCAGGGGCGCGGAAGCCCGCGCATCTTTCGCCGCGTGCGTTCGCGGAGGCGCTTTCCGCGCGCAACGGCGAGGTCGGAGCCGCATTTGCGGCGATTGCCGATGATTTCTATCGGGTCCGATACGGCGGAATCTCGCCGTCTCGCGATGAGGCGCGTTCCCATGTTTCGCGCGTTCTTGCGCTTCGTGCGTTGCTGCGGCACAACTCGGCGTCGATTCGGGTCGATTGAACTTCGTCCCGACTCGGGACGATTGTCCGTCGGGGCGGCAGCGAGTCGCCCACGACCGTACGGAACCGATCTGGAAAAGGCGCGAGCGCGCCGGAGTTTCCGATGCCAGCATCAAGATCACGAACCACCGAGTGGCGCCGTTCGCTTGAGCAGTTGCGTTCCCGTGAAGGAGCGATCGAGATCGCCGTCGCGCACGACCATCCCGGTGGCGACGAGGGCATCCTGAACGCGGCCGACCTCGTGTGGCGCGTCCGCGTGCTCGACCTTGCGACCGACGAGATCACCGTCGACCTGCCGTTTGCGCTTGGCCGCGCGATCGAGCTGCCGGTCGGCACCGAGATCGTCGGAGCGATCGCGATCGGTCAGAACCGCTGGATGTTCCGTTCGAAGGTGCTCGGCGCTTGGACGCCGAAGGCGCCGTTTCCGCGCACGCATCGCGGAATCCGCATCACGCTTCCCGATCACGTCGAGCGATGCCTTCGGCGCAGCATGCGCGTCGATGTCGCGTCGATCACGCTTCCGAAGGTCGAGATGTGGCCGCTCCTCGAGCCGAGGACAGCCATGCCGGCCGAGCGCGCGAGCGAGCTGGCGTTCAAGGCGGCGATGGCGGGCGAGAGGCCCGCGCCGATGAGCGACGACATGCTTCCGACGGTGGGTCCGGGCTTCAAGGCCTCGCTGATCAACCTCGGTGGCGGCGGACTTGGCGTGCTGGTCGAGCCGAACGACTCGGCGGCGCTGTCGAGGCACCGGATGTTCTGGATCCGCTTCACGCTGGGTTCGATCATGCCTGTCCCCGTATGCGCCACGGCGCGGGTGGTCCACACCCACATGGACAGCTCGCACCGGATCTACGCGGGCATCTCGTTCGACTTCGACTTCAATCCCGCGCATCAGCGCGTGGTCGCCGATCAGATCGTCCAGGCGATCGGTCGATTGACCGGCGCGCAGCGCAAAGCTGCCTGAAAGGACAGGCATGCACATCGGCCGAAAAACAAAACCACGCACTGGGCGCCTTTCCGCAGCGCCCAGTGCGTGATTGCTTTGATCGAGAAGTTCCGTCTATCAGCTGCGACGACGGCGGCCGGCGAGACCCGCGAGACCGAGGAGCGCGATCGCGCCCGGGGTCGGGACCGTCGTGTAGGCCAGGAAGTCGCCCGACGTCGACGGGTTGCCCCAGCCCGACGTCGCGAGGTCGCTGCGCGACAGGTGATCGACGCCAGGATCGTTGCCGCCGCCCGAAGTGGCGACGTCGAAGTAGATCGTCTGTCCCGCGCCGAGACCCATGGAGGCGAGCGACATCGTCCAAGTGACGGTGTTGCCGCTGACGGAGTTCGAGAAGGTCGTCTCGCTGCCCCAGTTCCAGGCGGAACCGGTCCAGCTCACGAACTGCGAGTTGTTCGAGGCCTGATCGACCCACGAACCGACGAAGTAGTCGATGTTGCTCGTGAGGTTCACCGGACGCGACCAAGCGTTCGAGCCAGTGCCCGAACCGGTCGTGTTGATGAACAGCATGTACTTGGTCCAATTCTGGAAGCCGCGCGTGGTCACGGAGATCGACAGGTTGGTGCCGTCGTCGGAAACGTCAGCCCCCGTGATGTCGAGGTTGTCGAAACCGTTGTCGAAGAGGTCATTGACCGCGTCGGTGTAGATCGAGGCCGAAGCCATTGAGGCGATGGAGGCGACAGCGACCGCAGCAAGCAAGTTGCGCATGTTCGTGATTCCTAAATGTCTGTGGCTGCGATGGTTGGACTGCGCAGCCGTTGGGATAGGGACTGAAAAGGACAGGCATGCTCAACGGTGGGACCCGCCAAGCGACGTAATCATGGCACCGTTGTGACGATCCGCAAACGTAATTGCAACATTCTGGCTGAGATGCCCGCCGACACCACACGGCGACGGGACAGGCATGCGCAGCTTCAGGCCGCCGCCCTCGTTATCCGCGGCTCAGCCGCGCGATCGCCCGCGCCTTCGCATGCGTCTCCGCAACCTCCGCCGCCGGCACGCTCTCGACCACGATCCCGCATCCCGCGTGGTACGCGACCTTCCGCAGTGCGCCCGCGCCCGTGCCCGCGGCTGCATCCGCACCATCGACCTGCGCCGTCCGGATCGCCACGCTCAGCGCAGCATGACCCGACCGCGCGATGAACCCGATCGCCCCGCAGTAGAACCCGCGAGCGCACGGCTCGAGCTCGTCGATGATCTGCATCGCCCGCACCTTCGGCGCGCCCGTCACCGAGCCCGGCGGGAACGTCGCCGCCAGCAGCTCGCGCCACGACAGGTCCTCGCGGAGCCGCGCCGACACCTCGGCCACCCCGTGATGCACCGTGCTGTGCGTCTCGAGCACGCGCGCCTGTGCGACGCGCACCGAGCCGATCTCCGCCACGCGCCCGAGGTCGTTGCGCATCAGGTCGACGATCATCGCGAGTTCCGCCGCGTCCTTGCCGCTGTCGACGAGTTCGCGCGCGTCGACATCCGACGGCCGCGTGCCCTTGATCGGCCGCGTGACGACCGAGCCGTCGGGCCGCACGCGCAGGAACAGCTCCGGGCTCATCGACACCAGGCATCCGCCGCCAGGCAGGTCGATCGCCGCGCCGAACCACGCGCCGTTCCGCGAGATCGCCGCATGCGCGAAGCTCCGCAGATCGCCCGCGAAATCCGCAGAAAACCGCCGCGCGACGTTCGCCTGGAACGCGTCGCCCGCGCGGATGTACTCGACCACGCGCGCGACGTTTGCCGCGTACGCCGCGTCCGGCGCATCGGGAACGAGCGGCGACAGGCTCCACGCGCGCGAAGCATGCGTTTCTGCCGCGGAAACCGCCGCAAGCGCCGGCGGCCGGCCGACCGCGTGCAGTTCGCCCGTCGCGTGATCGAGGCACCAGGCGTCCTCGCACCAGTGCAGCACGGCGTGCGGAGCGGTGGTCCCGCCATGACCCTCGTCATCGTGCCGTCGCGGCGCACCGACGTGCGGCTCGAAGCACGCACCGAGCCCGTAGCCGAGCGCGACGACCCAGCCGCCGTCGAAGGGCGGCGTGCGCGCGCTGGAGTTCGTCGCCGCGACCGCCGCGCCGCCGCGCGGCGTCCGCGCCAGCGCCGTGTCCAGCGCCGCGATCGCATCCTCAGCCGACAGCGACCCGTCGATCACCACCGTCTCGCGCGGCGCGGCGAACACGCTCCACGAGTTCTGCGCGCGCTCGCCGCCGCCGGAGACCAGCGCCGCGAGCGGCACCTCGCGCGGCCACCGCAGGAGCACCTCCGCGGCCTTCGCTGCGGAATCCGCGCCGTTGCTGGCGCTGCTGCTGGTTGTGACGGCGGTCGCGGGCATCGAGCGGCGATGGTACGGGGGCGCGTCGCGGGATCACAGTGAAACCCCTGGGAATTGCCTGCGGAAAACCCCGCGCAAAACCTCGCGTCACCCTCGCGTTCCGCGCGCCATCGCACCCTCGAACAACTTGTACACTCCGCGATCCACCGCGGCCGGAAGACGCCGCGTACGCACACATCGAGAAAGCACACGAACCATGGCGAGCAAGAAGAAGCAGAAGAGCGCGAAGAAGGCCGCGGGCAAGTCCGCGAAGAAGTCGTCCGCAAAGAAGTCCGCAGGCAAGTCCGCCAAGAAGGCCGCGAAGTCCGCGGCGAAGAAGACCGGCAAGATGGTCTTCTACTTCGGCGAGACCAAGTGCGAGGGCAACGCCAGCCAGAAGATGCTCCTCGGCGGCAAGGGCGCGAACCTCGCCGACATGGTCTCGATCGGCCTGCCCGTTCCGCCCGGCTTCACCATCACCACCGACACCTGCGCCGCGTACTACGACTGCGGCGGCAAGCTGCCGAAGGGCCTGATGGACGATGTGCAGAAGAACATCAAGATGCTCGAGAAGGAGCTCGGCAAGAAGTTCGGCTCCGACTCGAACCCGCTGCTCGTCAGCGTGCGCTCCGGCGCCGCCGTCTCGATGCCGGGCATGATGGACACCGTCCTCAACCTCGGCCTCACCGACAAGGCCGTCGAGGGCCTCGCGAAGGGCACGGGCAATCCGCGCTTCGCGTACGACGCGTACCGCCGCCTGATCAACATGTTCGGCGACGTCGTGATGGGCGTCGACCACCACAAGTTCGAGCACGCGTTCAGCGCGATCAAGACCAAGTACGGCGTCAAGGAGGACACCGAGGTCCCGACCGAAGGCCTCATCGAGCTCGTCGCCGAGTACAAGAAGGTCTACAAGGACCAGGTCGGCGCCGAATTCCCGCAGAATCCGCTGCTGCAGCTCGAGCACGCCATCAAGGCCGTGTTCAGCTCGTGGAACGGCGACCGCGCGATCGAGTACCGCCGCATCCAGGAGATCAAGGGCCTCAACGGCACCGCGGTCAACGTGCAGGCGATGGCCTACGGCAACATGGGCGACGGCTCCGGCACCGGCGTCGCGTTCACGCGCGACAACACGACCGGCGAGAACGTCTTCTACGGCGAGTTCCTCGTGAACGCGCAGGGCGAGGACGTCGTCGCCGGCATCCGCACGCCGAAGCCGATCAGCGAGATGGCCCGTGATTTCCCGAAGGCCTACGCGCACCTGATGAAGGTCCGCGCCAAGCTCGAGAAGCACTACAAGGACATGCAGGACATCGAGTTCACCGTCGAGAACGGCAAGCTCTTCATGCTGCAGACCCGCACCGGCAAGCGCACCGCGCAGGCCGCCGTCCGCATCGCCGTCGAGATGGTCAAGGAGAAGCTGATCGACGAGAAGACCGCGCTCAAGCGCATTCCCGCGAGCGATCTCACGCAGCTCCTGCTGCCGTTCTTCTCGCCGAAGGACAAGGCCGGCGCCGAGACCGTCACGCGCGGCATCGGTGCGTCGCCTGGCGCCGCCACCGGCAAGCTCGCGTTCACCGCGGCCGAGGCCGTCGAGCGCGCGCATAAGGGCGAGAAGGTCCTGCTTGTCCGCAAGGAGACGAGCCCCGAGGACGTCGCGGGCATGCACAGCGCCGTCGGCATCCTGACTTCCACCGGCGGAAAGACGAGCCACGCGGCCGTCGTCGCCGTCGGCTGGGGCAAGTGCTGCGTCGTCGGCGCGGGCGAGCTCTCGATCGACGATAAGGCCGGCAAGCTCCATGTGAAGGGCCGCACGTTCGGTCGCGAGGATGTCCTCTCGATCGACGGCGCGACCGGCGAAGTCATGGTCGGCGCCGTCAAGGCGACCGTCCCCGAGAAGATCTCGGGCGACTTCGCGAAGGTCATGGACTGGTCGAACAAGCACGCGGACATGAAGGTGCGCACCAACGCGGACAGCCCCGAGGACGCGCGTCGCGCGCGTGAGTTCGGCGCGGTCGGCATCGGCCTCTGCCGCACCGAGCACATGTTCTTCGGCGGCGACCGCACGGCTGCGATCCGCGAGATGATCCTCGCCGAGACCACCGAGTCGCGCGAGAAGGCGCTCGCCAAGCTGCTGCCGTTCCAGCGCACCGACTTCATCGGCATCTTCACCGCGATGGACGGGCTGCCCGTCACCGTGCGCCTGCTCGATCCGCCGCTGCACGAGTTCGTTCCGCACGACGAGAAGCAGCAGGGCGAGCTCGCCAAGGAGATGGGCCTCTCGCTTGAGCAGGTCAAGCGCCGCGTCTCGCAGCTCCATGAGGCGAACCCGATGCTCGGCCACCGCGGCTGCCGCCTGGCGATCACGTACCCCGAGATCCTCAAGATGCAGATCCGCGCCATCGTCGAGGCTGCGATCGAGTGCCGCGCGAACAAGATCGACGCGCGTCCCGAGATCATGCACCCGCTCGTCGGCACCAAGAAGGAGCTCGTGCTCCTCCGCAAGCTGACCGAGGAGACCATCGCGCAGGTGTTCGCCGAGAAGGGCGTGAAGAAGGCCTTCGAGATCCCGATCGGCACCATGATCGAGATCCCGCGCGCCGCGGTGACCGCCGACGAGATCGGCGAGGTCGCCGACTTCTTCAGCTACGGCACGAATGACCTGACGCAGATGACCTTCGGCTACAGCCGCGACGACATCGGTTCGTTTCTCCCGGCGTACCTCGAGAAGGGCATGCTCGAGAAGGATCCGTTCCAGTCGATCGACACCGTCGGCGTCGGCGGCCTCGTGAAGCTGGCCTGCGAGAAGGGCCGCGCCGTCGCGAAGGCGCAGAAGAAGGCCTTCAAGCTCGGCGTCTGCGGCGAGCACGGCGGAGATCCGGCGTCGATCGCGTTCTTCCAGAAGTGCGGGCTCGACTATGTGAGCTGCTCGCCGTTCCGCGTGCCGGTGGCGCGGCTCGCGGCGGCGCAGGCGGCATTGAAGTCTTGAGCGGTCGCGGCTGCGGCCGCGACCTCTGGTGCTAGGACACTGATCAGCGCCCGCGGCGAAAGCCGCGGGCGCTGTCGTTTTGCGCCAACCGTCACTGGGAAGGTGAGTGTGGTTGTCACGCAAACCGCCGCCGCGGAGCGGCGGGTGCCACTTCCTCGAGTCCGGAGGACGAGAGGTAGTGGTCGCCGTGCATCAGAGTTCACGCGGGCGCGCCGCGCAGCGGCGGCCACCTCCGGCGATGCGAACGCGCCCGCGCGGCGCCCCGCGGGTTCGAGAACCCTCGCGATAGCCGCCTGCGCGGCCGAGGCGCTCGCCGCTTCTACAAATTACTCAGTGTGCTGATTGATTTTACTCAGTCTACTGAGTAATTTGTAAGCATGCCCGAGATCATCCGCGCCGAGGCCGAGACGCTCCGCGACCGCCTGGTCGGGCCGCGCCGCCACATCCAGGTGGTCGTCGGCCCGCGGCAGGTGGGCAAGACGACGCTCGTTCGCTGGGCGCTTGGGGCGAGCGGCCTGCCGACGCACTACGCGACCGCCGATGATCCCGGGAGTCTTGCCGAGGGTTGGCTCCGGCAGCAATGGGAGCTCGGCCGGGCTAGGGCGGCGGCCAACCGCCGCAAGGGCGCCGTGCTCGCGATCGATGAGCTCCAGAAGCTGCCCAACTGGTCGGAGCAGGTGAAGCGCCTTTGGGACGAGGACGCGGCCGCGCGTTGCCCGCTGCGCGTGGTTGCGCTCGGGTCCTCGCCGCTGCTCCTCCAGAAGGGGCTCACCGAGAGCCTGGCGGGGCGTTTCGAGGCCATTCGCATCCCGCACTGGTCGTTCGACGAGATGCGGCGCGCGTTCAAGTTCGATCTCGACAGGTTCCTTGTGTTCGGCGGCTATCCCGGTGCCGCGTCGCTCGCACGCGACCAGGCGCGCTGGGCGGCCTACGTGCGCGAGTCGCTCGTCGACACCACCCTCAACCTCGATGTCCTGCAGCTCTCGCGCGTCGACAAGCCTGCGCTGTTGCGGCGGCTCTTCGAGCTCGCCTGCACGCATTCGGGGCAGCAGCTCTCGTATCAGAAGATGCTCGGCCAGCTTCAGGACGCCGGCAACACCGTCACGCTCGCGCACTACCTGCGGCTGCTCGAGGCGGCGGGCATGGTGCGCGGCATTGAGAAGTACGCCGGCGACATGATCCGTCAGCGCGCGTCGAGCCCGAAGTTCCAGGTGCTGAACACGGCGCTCACTTCGGCGCTCGCGGGCGACGAGCCGCGCAAGCTCCTTGCGTCGCCCGACCTCAGGGGCCGGCTGGTCGAGAGCGCAGTGGGCGCGCACCTCGCGAACGCCGCTGCGACGGGGCGCTGCAGGCTCTTCTACTGGCGAGAGCGAAATCTCGAGGTCGACTTCGTGGTCGAGCGCGCGGGCAAGGTGCTCGCGATCGAGGTCAAGAGCGGTCGACGGCGCGATGGTCTGCCTGGCGTTGGAGCGTTTCTCAAGGCGTACCCGAAGGCGCGCACGCTGCTCGTCGGAGCGGACGGGGTGGCGGTCGAGGAATTCCTGCTGAAGCCGGTGGAGGCGTGGTTCGGATGAGTTCGTCCGCCTCGCTCGGTCATCCCCAGTTGCCGAGCAGCACCGCGAGGTCGGCGGCGCCGATCGTGCCGTCGCCGTCGAGGTCGCCCGTTCCGCCGAGACCCCAGCGCGAGAGCATGATCGCGAGGTCGGCTCCGTTCACGGCCGAGTCGCCGTTGAGGTCGCCCGGACGGCAGGTGCCGAGCTGCGCGATGGACAGTTGGCCGCTCGCGCCGCTCGGGTTGTAGGCGAACAAGCCGACCGAGATGTAGTAGCGCTCGCCGCACGTTGCCGTGAAGGTGGTGGACGGTGCGCCCGGGGAGGTTCCCGTGTCAAGGCATTGCACGAACGGCGCTGCGCTGCAGGAGCCGGTCCGGATCGAGATCACCGCGCCGGAGCCGCTGGAAACGGTGCAGGGTCCGCTGGCGGTCGCGTCGTATGCGAACCACACGTCCTGCGGGACGCAGGGTGTGCCGGTGCTCGAGCCGGCGGTGTTCCATGCGTGCAGGCCCGGGCCGACCACGAGGGCCGTCGCGCACTCTTCGTTCGGATGGCAGGAGTACGGCTGGGTCAGCGTGACGGTCGCGATCCCGCCCGTCGCGGCAGCGCGGCCCGCGAGCTGGATGTAGTACACGCTGCCGAAGACGGGCGTGACGGTCAGCGTCGAAGTCGATCCCGCGCAGCCCGGGCTGTCGTCGTTGCATGCGACGGAGACCAGTGACGAGCAGCTGCCGTCGGTGGACCGGTACACGCGCAGCACGGTGTTGAAGTCCGCCGCTCCGCAGGTCGAGACCGTGAACGGGCAGATCGTCGCCGCCTCGTACTTGAACCACACGTCGCGGTATGCCAGCGTGGCGCCGCATCCGCCGGTCGAGCCGGTTGCCTGCATGGTCGTTGCCGTGAGCGACGCGGTTCCGAAGTACGGCACAAGCTGCCAGGCGCCACTGCACTCGTCGTTGGAGGGGATGCACTCCGCCCGGGCCTCCTGGACGCACAGGCTGTCCCATGCGTTGTCGCAGCAGAACGCGTCGAAGCCGCAGACCGCCTGGCAGCACAGGATGTCGCTGCAGCCGGGCGTCGCGTGCGCGGCGAACGGATCTCCCGCGTTCGTTTCGCCGCATCTCGTGCAGTTGTAGATCGCGCGCAGGCGGCAGGCCTCGTCCCACGCGGTCTCGCAGCAGTACGAGTCCTCGACGCACACGAGCGCGCAGCAGGACGCGTTCGACGAGTACGGCGTGGTCGCGGCCTGCCATGGCGAGCCGGCGCGCTGGTCCCCGCAGCCCGAGACCTCGGTCTGGCTGCAGTCGATGCAGGTGTTGTGGGCGTTGAACCACGCGGTCAGCTCGCCGACAGACGGCGAGTTCGCGAAGGTGTTGGCACCCGTGATCCTGTCGTTCATCGTCGACGCGGGGTTCGCGCAGGTGCAGTGGTCGCAGAGCCAGTTGTGCCCCGTCTCGTGCGCGACGAGGTCGGTCTGCTTGGCGAACGCGCCTGCAACCACTGGCCAGCATGAATTGAACGCCGTGCCGCCGGGGTTCGGGGCCGAGGTGTCGCCGAAGCACATCCAGCGGTAGGCCAACCCGATCAACACCCCGCCAGCGGAATGGGGCGTTGTGGGCCGGTTGTTGAAGAGGTGCACGAGATCGCGTTCGACCAGTGGGAAGTTGCCAGGTGCCCACAGGCTCGCGAGGAGGAAGTTGAGCTGGGGCGCGGTGAGGTTGCCGTACGGATCGGTCGCGGTGCTGGTGCGCACGACGATCGCCGTGAGCAGGTTGCGGATCCCCGCCTCGGTCTCGTACTGGTTGCTGGTGGTGTTGATGATCGACTCGACCTGCGCTGCGCAGGCAAGTACGCCGCCGCTCCCGAAGGACTGGAAGTAGGTCGAGTCGCAGTCGACCGCGACCTGCACATCGCACATGCCGTTGGTGCCGCCGGCGATGCCGCCCTCACTGCTGCCCGCGCCATGCGGAGCGTGATCGTCGTCGTCGTGGCCGCAGCGGCCCGCGCCAGGGATCAGGTCCGAGGTGAGGTACGCGATGTGGGAAGGACCGCCCGCATCGGCCTGCGGCTCGATGCCGATCGCGATTCCGTCCGGCAGCTTGACGAGGCACTGCAGACGGCCGTCGCGGTACGAGCCGACCACGCGTGCGCCGGGAACGCCGTCGACCGTTCCACGCACCGTCGTGACCGGCGGGGGCGTCATCGCGACGAACCGGCCCTTGGCGTCCTGGGAGAGGAGCTGGAAGCCCTCGGCGCGCACCGAGTGGACCCGCAGGTCGAGCGTGAATCCACCGAGTGGCGTCGCGACTTCGACGTGCCGCAGCCCAAATCGATCAGGCTCTGCCTGGCGCAGCTCGAACACCGTCGCCGACTTCGCCGAGAGACGCTCGAGCGCGTCGGGCAGCGCGGGGGTGGATGGCGGAGTCGCCGCGGCCGACGCGATGGCCGCACCGAGTGCGAGGACGGTGATCGAATGGCGGATCCCGCGGTGGATCAAACGGGAAGGCATGGCGACAGCGTGCATCGGTGGCGGCTCCTCGTCGCAGCCCGATTGCGGCACCTTGTCGCCGAGACGTGGGCGACGGCAGCCGAAGGGCGGCGACGCGCAAAGTCCGCGCCGGCGGCAGGGATCTCTCAGTGGGAAACAGGAATTTCGCGGAGTGGCGGATGTGTTCGCGCGCCGACCGTCCTCGAGACGCTGGGTGTGGTTCGCACGCGAACCGCCGCCGCGGAGCGGCGGGTGTGTTCGCGCGCCGACCGTCCTCGAGACGCTGGGTGTGGTTCTCACGCAAACCGCCGCCGCGGAGCGGCGGGTGCCACTTCCTCGAGTCCGGAGGACGAGAGGTAGTGATCGCCGTGCATCAGGGTTCACGCGGGTGCGCCGCGTAGCGGCGGTCCGCGCGCACTTTCGACAAACTTTCCGATCCACCCGTGTGAGCGTGATAGTTTCGCGTGCAACGCGTCCGGCGCACATCTCGGCCCATCCGCCGCGGGCATCCTCCGCGCTCAGTCGCGCGCTCCACGCCTCGAGATGTCCATTGCCGTTCCCGTCGGGGAGTCGGTCGGTCTCGGCCGTCCCGCCGCGCCGTTCGCGTGAACAAATACTTGACATATGTGTCAAGCAAAGCAATAGTGTCGAGTATGAGCACTCAAAGAGGAAAAAGGGGAATCGATGCATCCACTGCCCGGCTTCACGCCCGACGGAGTCCTTCCGCCAGGCGAGTACACGATGACCCTGGACGAGCTCGAGGAGTCGATCCTCGTGCTCGGGCCGGGACAACCGTGGGACCATCCCGTCTGGGACGCGGCTTGGCGGCAGGTGCTCGTCAGGAACCTGCGGGTGATGGCTGGACAGCTCCATCAGGTCGGGATCCACGACATCTTCGTGGACGGATCGTTCGTCGAGGACAAGGACCATCCGAACGACATCGACGGCTACTTCGTGTGCGATCCGTTTCGCTTTGCGTCGGGGCAGCTGGAGCAGGATCTCAACCGCATCGATCCCGCGAAGTGCTGGACGTGGGATCACCGAGCTCGAAGGCCGCATCGCGGCTATCCGAAGCGTCAGTTGCCCATGTGGCACGCATACCGCGTCGAGCTCTATCCGCACTACTCAGGGCTTGTCGCGGGCGTGGATGCTCATGGCAACGAGCTGGAGTTTCCCGCCTGGTTCCGCCAGCGGCGGACCAACGGCGCGGCGAAGGGCATTGTCAGAATCGCCACGTGACGAAGGAGCGCGCAGCATGATCCGAAACGAATCCGAGTACCAGACGGCCGTTGCCCGCGTCGATGCGGAGCGCAAGCGATTCGCCGAGCACGCCAAGGCGTGGAAGAAGCAGGGCTTCACCGCGGCGCAGGTGGCGAAGCTCCGCGAGCCGCTGGAGTCGTTCCACATGCAGCTGGTCGAGGAAGTCCAGAGCTACGAGCGGCTCAAGCGCGCGCAGTTCGAAGAATTCGAGAACCTCGACGGGCTCGGCCAGGTGCTGATCGGCCTGCGGATCGCGCGCGGCATGACGCAGCGCGAGCTCGCGCGGCGGATGGACGTGAGCGAGACGGCGGTGTCGCGCGACGAGCGCAACGAGTACCACGGGATCACGGTGGAGCGGGCGAGGAAGGTGCTCGACGCGCTCGGGGTGCGGCTGGTGACGCGGGTCGAGGTGGAGCCGATGGGGGTGGCGAGGAAGTCGCGGGGTAAGGCGCGGTAGGGGGTTCGCGGAGTCGCGGAGCGACCGGCAATGAGACGTTGCGTGTGATTCTCACGCGAACCGCCGCCGCGGAGCGGCGGGTGCCACTTCCTCGAGTCCGGAGGACGAGAGGTAGTGGTCGCCGTGCGCTGGAGTTCACGCGGGTGCGCCGCGCAGCGGCGGTGGGGAAAGGCACTTGCGCCGCTCGATGGGATCCGATGCAAGTGCGCAGAGTGCGGCCTGCACCCAGTGCGCTGTACGCGGATCCGCGTGTGCAAAGCCCGTGACGCCCGAACCGGAGCCGCCGCACGCGATTGCCCGCACATGCAGCGCAGTGCAGCACGAGCGGGTTTGGGCTGAAGTTTGACCAAACGCTTCCTGCTGGCCACGCTCGGCAGTAGATTTCACAATCCACCCCGCCCACTTGAAATTGTACTCAAAGGAATTCTGCATGAACGAGACGATTGACATCCGCGACCTACTCGTCGCGATCAGCCGCATGCCCGAAGACCGCCGCGTGAAGTCTGCTTCGGTCTGGTACGAGAGCCAGAAGGAGCATTGGATTGG
>CAITDI010000048.1 GCA_903891095.1 uncultured bacterium
AAGACCGACGGCAGCGTGCGGTGCTGGGGGGACAACTACTCCGGCCAGTGCAACGTCCCGCCGGACCTCGGCCCCGTGTCGATGGTCGCGGGTGGAGAGGCTCACACGATCGCGCTGAAGACCGACGGCGGCGTGCGGTGCTGGGGGGACAACGACTACGGCCAGTGCGCCGTCCCGACGGACCTCGGCCCCGTGTCGATGGTCGCGGGTGGAAGTTTTCACACGATCGCGCTGAAGACCGACGGCAGCGTGCGGTGCTGGGGGTGGAACGGCGACGGCGAGTGCAACGTCCCGCCGGACCTCGGCCCCGTGTCGATGGTCGCGGGTGGAGATGCTCACACGATCGCGCTGAAGACCGACGGCAGCGTGCGGTGCTGGGGGAACAACGGCGCCGGCCAGTGCGACGTCCCGACGGACCTCGGCTCCGTGTCGATGGTCGCGGGTGGCGCATATCACACGATCGCGATCAGTGGCGCCGCGAGCCCCTTCACGCTCTCGCTCACGACGAGCGCGAGCCATGTCGCGCCTGGCGACACGCTGACGGTCCGGGTGTCCTGCAACGCGCCTTCGGACATGCTCACGGGCGAGCAGCTCGCGGTGCACTTCGACGCGGCGCGGCTCGCGCTCGCGGACGTGGTGCCCGTCGCGGGCTCGCCGTTCACGCTCGAGATCGCCAAGCAGATCGACAACACCGCGGGCACGCTGCGCTACGCGGCCGGCATCCCCGGCGGCGGGCAGGGGCTTTCGCAGGCGGCGGGGCTCGTCGACCTCGTGTTCACGGTGCGCGCGGGCGCGACGATGTGCGGCGAGGCGGTGCTGGCGACCTTCGAGCCGGTGGGTGCGTTCGCCACGCGCTTCACGCGGTCGAACGCGTCGCCGCTGGTGCCGGTGGCCTCGAACCTCGCCTCGATGCACCTCGACACGACGGCGCCTGTCCTCGCGGGCCTGCCGAGCGATGTCGCTGTGCCGACCGACGCGGGCTCGACCTACGGCGCGTTCGTGTCGCTGCCGACGGTGACCGCGACCGACGAGTGCGACGGCGCGGTCGCGGTGATCGCGACGGGGATTCCGTCGAACGGCATCTTCCCGATCGGCTCGACGACGGTCACCTGGACCGCGGTCGACGCGACGGGCAACACGGCGAGTGACTCGCGCACGGTGACGGTCCAGCCGTATCAATTGCTCGACCTCACGGTGTGCGTCGACGGATCGTTCACAGGCAACTCCACGCGGCAGATCCGCGTGACGGCCGGAGCTGCGTCGAGCGTGGTGAGCGTGCCGTTCACGCAGACCTGCGGAACGGTGTCTGGCTACCACGTGCCGGTGAGCGCCTCGCTCGCTTGCGTGAGCGCGAAGGACACCGCGCACTCGATCAGCGGGCACGCGGCGGCAAGCGTCATCGGCACGCGCTACAGCGCGAGCGTGTCGCTCAAGCAGGGCGACTCCAACGACGACGACATGGTCGACATCGTGGACTTCGGCCTCTTTGTCGACGACTTCGGCGGCCCGCGCACGCGCGAGGCGCGGTCGAACTTCAACGCCGACCTCGCGGTGAACAACGGCGACTTCTCGTTCATCTCGGTGAACTTCTTCCAGGTGGGCGAGCTGTGCGTCCCCGCTGCGAACCCGCTGCACCCGCGCGAGCGCGTGAGCGTGAAGCAGCTGCGCCGCGAGGGCCTCGGGCGCCTCGAGTCGGCCGACATCAACCGCGACGGCTGGGTCGACGCGGTGGATGTGCAGATGTTCATGCAGGGGCGGCGAAGCGGCGGTGGGGCGCCGCGCGACTCAGTCGGCACCGCCTGGTGACCCCAACAACCCGATAAAGCCACTCCTCAACACTTTCCAATCGCATCGCCCCGGCCACAACCGGGGCGATGCATTTGGATGGGAGCTTTATGGAGCACTGGGTCACGCGCGTCTTGGCAAAGTCTTTAGAGACTTGAAGGGTGGCTCACAAAACTCTGGCAGGCGCCGCGCGTGTTCTCGCGTAATAGGGAGCCGCAAATCGTCTGCGGCATGTTCGTCCAGTCGTCGCCCTTCGCCGTCCTTTATCGCTCACTGCAACTCGGCTCAACGCCGCGGGTCGTCCGCCTTGTTGCATCGCGCGATCGAGAACACACGCACACACACATACAGATCAGCATCCATCAGGCAACCATGCGCCCGAGCCGAACCGCCAGCCTCAGCATCCGTCCGCAACGCAGCGCATTGCGCCCGCGCGCTGCGTGCCGTGCGCAAGGACGGCGGGTCCACGCGCGCATCGACGGTTGTCTTTCCAAGTCCACTACGGTCGCGACATCGAGCTGCAGCGGGAAGCAGCCAGTCGCACTCGCGCGAGGGCAACGCGCCGCGAGTCCCTGTCTCGGGAAGCCGTGGCTTAGGTCCAGTCTCAGCAGGGAACGCTCCTGCCGAGGCTCCGTTCGTCGCAAGCCGGCGGCGGTCCGGACGAACGTCGTCGGCTTGCGTGAACGCGCAGTGCCTTTCACACGGCATGTGATAGGGCAACACAGAGGTGCACAAACACAGCGGCGGGCTGGATGGTGCACGCCGCCTCGTGCCGGGGAGCGTTGCTCCGCGCGCGGGTTCGTCCGAAACTCTTTCAGTCAGAGCTCCTCACAGGGGGGCGGACGCGTGGGAACTCTCACGCGGTCCGCCGAAGTTGTCACAGGCCGATCCTTACGCGGGTAAGGGATCCGCCGTCTCCATGTGGCAACATCCGTTGGACAAGCCGCCCCGGTTACGGCACCGGGGCGGCGTCTTTTTTTGTCGTGTGGATCAAACGGGCGCACGGGTGCCCGCAGTCCGGCCAGTCGTGGGCCGTGGTGTCCCGCATCAACCGTCACGGCCGAGACTGAGGGTGGGGGAACGGAGACTCGACCGGCGTGTCGTCTCGGCCGCTTCTCGACCTCGTCTCGATACACACACCCAAATCGAAAGCGGGAGACGGGACTCGAACCCGCGACATTCAGCTTGGGAAGCTGACGCTCTACCAACTGAGCTACACCCGCGTGTAGTACGAAGGCGCGCAGTATAGCGGCGCGAAAGCGCAGGAAAACACCGAGGAATCGCGTCGTGCCCCCGCACGCCCGTGCCCCCGCGCCTTCGGCGTCCACCTCTTCACCCCGCCATCCGCACCGCGAGCGCCGCCGCCTGCACCGCGCGGTCCACGCCCGCGCGATCGAGATCGGCGCACGCGCGTGCGATCGTCGACGCGTCGAGCGGCGCGGCGCAGGGCGCATTCACGCAGAGTTCCACGAGGTCACGCGGCCCCGCGACAAACGCGAGCTCCGCCACCGTCGTCGCGCCCGCATTGCGCCAGAGCTCGCCGAAGCCGCGCACGATGATCGTGCCCGGAAGCAGCAGCGCAGGCTGCGTGAGCGGCGTGCGGGCGAACTCCTCGTCGAGCAGGTCGAGCACGATCACGGGCCGCGGCGCGCGCGAACGGAGCAGGAGCAGCTCGCGCGGCGAGATCGTCGCGGTCGCGCGGCCGTCGTTGATGCGCGGATCGAAGACGGGACTCGAGAGGACGAGCACCTCGGCATCGCGCGCGGCGGCGATCAGGCCGTCGAGCGGCTGCGCGGCGATCTCGCGGACGCTCGCGGCGGCGTTGGCTGCGCGCAACGCGACGGCGTCGCCTGCGGGGCGCGCGATCACCACGCGGCGACCCGCGAACAACTGCGTCGCGACGGCGTCGAGTGCGCCGGAAGCGCTGGAAAACGCTGCGATTTCGTCAAGCGAGCAAGACACGCGCGCCGCGAGGCGCTCGGCAAGCGAGCGCTCGAGCGCGGCGCGCGCGCCGTCGATGGCGAAGGGTGCGGAAGAGGGAGCAAGAGCGGGGGACTGATCGAGAGCGGACATGTCGTGGCCTTTCGTGAGCTTTCGTGAGCTTTGGTGGCGGTCGGTTGCTTGCCGGTCCCGACGCCGCATTGCCCAAAAGCAACCGACGCCGGTGTTTGCCGGCGTCGGTGGGAGGAACAGTTTCAGATTCGAACGTTCAACGTGCCCAGCGCGCCGGAAGCGACATGTGCTTCTGCATGTGCTTATGCATGCAGAAGGACGACATCGTCTGCTTGGTCGGGCGCTTGATGGAAACGTTGGCGGTCATTGGAGGGCGAAGAGTACGCAACGAAAATCCGAAGTCAAGCGCCAAATCTGGAAATGGTGCCTGGCACGTGCCGTGAGGTGCC
>CAITDI010000049.1 GCA_903891095.1 uncultured bacterium
ACCAACGGCCCAGCGCGTCTTGGAGCACCAGAGGTGCGAGTGCGCGCTCCTGTAGAGCAGGGCGCCGCGACGTAAATACATCGCTTGAAGAAACTTCTGCGAGATGTTGCGTGGGGCGCGCCTGGCGCATGCCTGAAAAAGACACAGGCCGCTGGTAGGAAGCCCTTGCGGGGATCACTACCAGCGGCCCAGCGCGTCTTGGAGCACCAGAGGTGCGAGTGCTCGTTCCTAGAGAGCAGGGCGCCGCGGCGTAAATACATCGTGCGAACAAACTTCTGCGAGTTTCTTTGAGAGCAGGTTTGGGCTCAGCCAGCGGGCTTTGAAGCTGGCGGCGCTAGGTGCAGCGGCACCGGTGCACCGCAGATCGACCCAGGCACAGGTCCGAGATGCAGCAGCTGCAGGGCGACATTCGCGACGTCGGCGTTGCGGATCGGTTGGACCGCCTCGTCGGGTCCGACGTTCTGGTCGCGGGCGGGATGCGCGCGCTCGGGGTTGATGGCGAGGAGGTCGACGCTCGCGCTGTCGCTGCCGAGCCAGACCAGCAGGGGAACTCGGAAGTTGAGCGGGCAGGTGTTGTCGGTGTGCGTCTTGCGCGGCACGCCGCCGCCGTGGTCGGCGGTGAGCACGATCGCGGTCTTGTCGCGGAGGTGCGGGTCGGAGTCGATCGCGCTGAGGATCAGGCCGAGCCCGCGGTCGACCTCCTTGACGGCCTCGAAGTACTTCGAGTCGGGCGCGACGATCCAGTCGAAGCTGTGGCCCGCGACATCGGGCGGCGCGAAGTGGACGAAGTCGAGCGTGCGCTTCTTGCTCCGATGGAGGCGATCGACGACCGCGCCAGCGAGGGCTTCGGTGTTGTCCTCGTAGAGAAAGGCGTCGATCTTGGCGTTGCCGTAGTCGGGCGCGACGGTGTCCGCGGCGCCGCCGGTCCACGAGTAGCTCTGGATGAGGGTCCAGAACTTGGTCTTCATCGCCGCCACGCAGGTGGAGACGCCTTCGTCGTGCGCGACATCGAACATGCTCGACACGTACGCGCCCTTGGCCGCGTGCACCGTGCCGCCTTGCTTGGCGCCAGGCGGCTCGTCGTTGATGGTCCAGCCGTGGCCGCGCTCGCCCTTCACGAGGCGGCCCGTGACCATCGAGATGTGGTTCGGGAGCGTGACCGTGATATCGGGGTCGTTGCGCGCGTCGAGCGTGTGCGGGCCGCGCTCGAGCCGCGCGAATGCGGGCAGTTTCGCGAGGAACTCGCCGTCGATCGCGTCGGGGCGGAGGCCGTCGACGCTGATCACGAGCACGTGCTCAAACTGTTGGGGCTGCTGGGTCGCGTGGGTCGCATGCGTCGCCTGGGTCGGCGAAGCGGATTGCGCGGCCAGTGCCATCGCGGCGACGAGCGTCGTCATGAACATGGTCGAAGCGTACCGCTCGGCAATATGTCAGGTGCGCCCATCAGCGACGATGAACGAGATCTGCACCCAGCGCGCGGATCTCGTCGGTGCTGCGGACGCCTGCGAGCGCCATCGCGAGATCGAACTCGCCGCGCAGGATCTCGAGCACGCGCGCGACGCCCGCTTCGCCGCCCGCGGCGAGGCCCCAGAGAATCGGTCGGCCGACCGCCACCGCATCGGCGCCGAGTGCGATCGCGCGCAGGATGTCGATCCCGCGCCGCACGCCGCCGTCGACCACGACCGGTCCGCGACCACGCGCCGCCGCGCAGCACGCGGCGAGCACATCGGCGGTCGCGGGCGCGCCGTCGAGCTGCCGTCCGCCGTGGTTCGAGATCCACACGCCCTTCGCGCCCGAGTCGAACGCCGCGCGCACATCGTCGGGGCGGCAGAGGCCCTTCACGAGGATCGGTCGCGGCGTCCACGAGGCGAGCAGCTCGACGTCCTTCCAGGTGAGCGTCGCGTCGATGGTCCACGAGAGCGCGCCGCCGATGCCGACACCGGTGTGGCCGGTCGGGCCGCCGGGGCGCTCGAGGTTGACGATGCGCAGGCCGTCGGGCACGCGAAAGCCGTTGCGCATGTCGCGCTCGCGGATGCCCCACACCGGCGTGTCGGCGGTGACGGCGAACGCCTCGACGCCCGCAGCCGTCGCGCGCTCGACCAGCGACTTGGTAAAGCCGCGGTCCTGCGAGATGTAGACCTGCATCCACATCGGCGCGGTGGTCGCGGCGCGGACTTCCTCGAGCGCGGTCGTCGAGAGGCTCGAGAGGCACATCGGAAGCGCCGCCGCGGAGCACGCGCGCGCGGTCGCGCACTCGCCGTCGGGGTGCGCCATCTTCTGCATCGCGGTCGGTGCAGTGAGGAGCGGGGCGGGGACGGTGCGGCCAAACAGCGTCGTGGCGCCGTTGCGGCGCGAGACATCGACCATGCCGCGGTAGTGGATCTCGAGTTCGCGCCAGGCGGCCTCGTTGCGCGCAAGCGTGGTCTCGTCCCAGGCGCCCGAGCGGTAGTAGTCCCACGCGACGCGGTCGAGCTTGCTTTCGGCGAGCGCCGTGAGATCGGCGATCGACACGGCGGAGGAGACTGGCTGGGGCGCGGACATTCGGCGGAGGCTACCGCAGGTGGTGGAGTGCGGCGAGTCGCGGGTGCGACGGGGCTAGTTGCTGTAGCGGCGCGCATCGGACTTCCAAATTACCGCTGATCGACGCGCGGAAATATTCGCATTCAGGAATCAAATTTGGAAAATGAAAAAGTTCGATGTCACAGACAGAGGTGCCGAGGCACTATACGTATATGCCTCACATGAAAATCGTATTGAAAAATACGTCGCATGGTTGTATTTCAACGGCAGCGCAGTTGGTAGGGCGCGCCGCGCATGGGTACGTTGCCACCGTTGGCAACAGTTCGCTGCAGAAATTGACGCTGGGTATACCACGCCGGATTAGCACGTCGCGGTGCCCTCACGTTCGGCACGCAACACCGTTGGCGGCAAGTACATCATCGTTGGGTGGGTTCATGGCGGTCTGCTTGCTCTCCCTAGTGCATGTGATGGAAGCCTCGGCGCAAGAGGCGCCGAGGTGCCCCCTCGGAAAGTGCGTTCGGTATTCTTCGGCCCCTGTCACTCCGAGTGCCGCAATGGTCCCGAGTCCCGGGGGATATCGTGTTTCGATAAGCTCCATCGGAGACTTGTCCTACACCTCGGGTACGCTCAGCACCCCAACTGGATGGTGGGTGCGATTTAGGGCCAGGTCGGGGCTTGGGCGGGATCTCGTGGGTTTGGGAGCGGCCAGTATCGCATGGGATATTTCGCCGGCGGCAATCGTCGGGAGTTCTAGGGTTTCACCCAGCGTAGCCATGCAGCAAGCGACCGCTTGGGACCTCGGAAGCGCCGTGGGCGGCGCTGCGCCGGTGGCGGCTCCGCAGCCGTTGCCGTCTGGGGGCGTGCATGAAAGTGCCATTACGGGAATTGCCGACGCTGGCTTTCCGGCGCGTTTGTGCGGGTGGGCTAGCACCGTGTGCGCGCAAGGGTTCGAAGACGCTGCGGACCAACACGCGTTTGTTGGCTGGTTTCCCCCTTTGGTTTCCGGCTCGTCGCAGTGGCTCGGCGAACTTTCTGGTGACGGTTGCCTGCCAATCGACGAATCACGAGCTGGGTCGGTGGCGAGGCATACCAACCAACTCGGGTATCCTGTGGGATTCCTCTATGGGAGCCCCTCGAGTGAAGATCCGTGCACGCAGCGCTCCGTGCTCGGTCCGTATGCACTTCCATTCCTAGATCCAATGCGGTGGCAGGCGATTCTTGCGGGAACGCCTGGAGTGCCGACCCGGCTCGCGCGACTGCAGACCCCGAATGGAGCGGTGGCGGAGCGCACAAGTGAGGGGCGGGCTGCTGTGGGATGGGCTGGATATACAGCGAACGGTGCCTGCGGGCAATCGAGCCCAATCCCGAGCTGGCTCCATGGGGTGCTTTGGAACACCGGACCCGCGGGGCTGCCGCCCGTTGTCGACTTGCACGCGCTGACCTTGCCGGTGGGGACTTCTTCTGTTGCCGCCTCCGCCGAGGAAACGGTACCACCGAATCTTGGCCTGACTATCGGCGGCGAGAGATACGGGACCGTTGGATCTGCCGGCGCGGCTATTGTCTGGCGGGAGTGCTTTGGTTGGACCGCGATCGATGTTGCAGACTTCATTCTTGAAGCAGGTGATCCGTCTGGCAGTCCTTATTCCTCAGGGTCCATGCAGAGCTACGAGGTTTCACTTGGCCGCTGCAACAAGTTCCAGATCATCACCGACATCATTCCACAGGGGATCTTTGCCGGGTTCATGGATGGGCGACCGTTTGCGGTAACTCGGTTTGAGGATCTGGACTCCGACCTACGCGTCGATTCGACGGATCTTTCAATGCTTCTTTCGAGCATTGGGAGTACTCCTGGGTCCTCCGGAACCCAGTGGGATACGCGGGATTTGAATCGTGATGGGGTCATCGACGCTCGGGATCTTTCCCTCTTGCTGAGCGCCTATTCCGGTGCCGCGGTTGTCGTGTTCCCTGATATCTGCAACTGTGCCGCCCTGCCTGTCGAGGAGCGAATGAGCTTTGACGACGCGATCCATCTCAGCGGTTTTGATGACACAGTTCGCTTCGGAGCTTGGCTCCGAGAGCAGCTGCTTGTTGACCCAGACCTCGCGGAATGGCAGGTTTCTTCGATTGTGGAACTCATGTTTGAAAGGCGGGAACTATGATGCGGCTCATGAAGCGTTTGCGGCGCTGCGGTCTGCTGTCGAGAGTCTCGATCGTCTGGCCTGGCGCGGCGCTGGCTGCCTTGTCGGCGATGGCCCAGTTCGCGATCGCGTCGGGTGTCCCTGCGCATACCGCTGTGACTCCGCGGCACGTCGTCCCCGGGGATCTTGCGAGCCCGATGAGCGGGCTCTCACAGGTCGACTTCCATCTCTATGGGAAGGAGTATCCATGCCTCCTCCTCAAGAGCGATGGCGGTGTGACCTACTTCGGCGCACGTGCGGGTAGCACAGTGCTTGATTCGTCGTCTATCGCGCCCGATGGTCCTTTCACCCAAGTCGTTGGCAGCGCTGTGCTCGGTTTTGGACGGCGACCAGACGGAAGCGTCATCGGCTGGCCTTCAACCGCGCCTGGCACCGCTCCGCCACCAGGAACCTGGGCGGATATCAGTTGCTGGGGGTCTGGAGTAGCAGGGGTGAAGGTCACCGGCCAGCTGCGGATTTGGGGCACATTCGTCTTTCCCATGCCAAGCGGCGACCCCGGGCCCTATGTCGACGCAGAGGTGAGTCCGCTCACCGTCGTCGCGCGCCGCACTGACGGCGGGCTGGTGCAGTTTGGGATCGGGACCGGCGCGCCAGACGTGCCACGCGGAGCGTTCGTCGAACATCAGATGGGCGGCGATACGGGCGGGGTACTTGGTATAGCGCGCAGAGCGGATGGATCGCTCACCACTTGGGGCGGAATCGGCGCGCCAACGAGCTTCCTCCAGCGCGCCTATTCAACCTGCAGAGTCGGCGGACGCCTGTTCGGCGGTATCGCAGCATCTGATGGTGCACTCTGGGTGGGGTTCGGCGCGATTGAGAGAAGGTTCGAGGGTCCCTTCCGTGATGCCGCTTTCAGTGACCAGGCCTTCTACGGCCTTACGCCCGATGGCCGTGTGGTTAAGCAGCTGGTGACGGAGACAGATCCCGTGTCGAATGGACGGTTCCTGCTGAATGGACCCGACGGACCACGCCTGCGGTTGTCCGAGTATCCACAGCCGGTGAGCATCGTGCGTGCGGGCAACCCGAATCGCCCCAACACGTTTCTGCTTGGGCAGGATGGCACCGTTCGGCTCCTCGACGGCGCGGCGTGGCCCGGCATGCGTGTCGAGGACAACGGGGTCATCTGGCGGGACGTCGTTGAGCTCACGCCGATTTCCAACGATGGTTCTCGGGGAGGTGCGTTGATTGCGCTCAAGCGGGACGGGACGCTGTGCGCGTACTCGGCGTGGCCCAATTTGGAGGTGGCGATGGAACCCGTGCCGTACTCGATGCCGAGCGGCGTGTTTCGGAAGTTTGTTGGGGAAGTAAGTGTCGGCGCCGAGCGCTGGCTATTCGCGATCGATGCTCAGGGGAGGCTCGTCCGATGGGCCCCGACGCAGATCGCGCCCACCGCCGAAGTGATTTTCGAGCAATGCTCCGCGGCCGCGGGAGAGACGCCGCATGCCACATCGGGCGATTCCAGTGTCGTGGCACGCGACGCGGCCGGCGTTTGGCATTGCTTCGGCGCCCCCTCCATCCTTTGCGACGTTCCGCCGACTGCAGCGAGTCGCTTTTCGCTCCCGGGGTACGGACACGGATTCGCCCAGGACGGCTCGGGTGCGGTGTTGCAGTGGGGATCTTCGCCAGCCGATCCCGCGCCGGCGGGACCCGTCCGCGAGTTTGGAGTGCAGGTCTTTCCAGGCTATGTCCTCGGATGCTCCATCACACGCGCGGGGGCCTTGCAGTCGTGGGGGTTCAACCCTCCCATCGCAAACCCGTGGTCCCTTGGCGACGCACACATCGCAGCCGGTGGCATCGTGCAGTCTGGGAGCCAGTGCACGCTGCGCGTTGGTATCTCGGATTGCGACGGAGACGGCATTTCCGACTGGGATGAAATCGCCGCTGCCGGGAGTTCGGGAGATTGCAACGACAACGGTATCCCGGACAGTTGTGATATCGCGGCTGGAGGGGCGGACATCGATGGCGACGGCATACTCGACGCTTGTGAGATGCCCGTCGTGGGCGACCTCAACGGCGATCGCTTGGTGAATGCCCAAGACCTTGCGCAATTGCTCTCCATGTGGGGCGCGAAGCAGCCCAGCGTCGCGGATCTCAATGGCGACGGGTTGGTGAATGCGCTCGATGTAGCGATCCTCCTGTCGGCTTGGAGGTGAGGTGGCGTGGTCGTGCGGTCGACCGGTCGTAGCTCAGATCTGACATGAAGCGGCGTGGCAAGCCGAGAGCCACCGAGGTGCGACGGGGCAACTTCCCCGAGCGCGCGAACTCATCCGCCGAGGCGCGCGCCGTAGACTCCGCGCCATGCAGCCGGATCTCATCGCGCTCGGACTCGCGCTTGGCGTCGGTCTTCTCGTGGGTTTCGAGCGCGAGCGACACGCGGATACGGTCGCGGGCGTGCGGACCTTCGGGCTCGCGGGACTGACGGGCGGCCTCTCGGCGCTTCTCACGCCGACCGGCGCGACGCCGTGGACGCTGCTGGCGATGGCGTCGGTCGCGGGGATCGCGGGTGTCGCGGGCGGCGTGGTGGTCGCGCGGCGGCCGATGCGGTTGGGTGAGGAGCGAAGTCAAGAACAAGGGCGCGAGCCCTTCCGCGATCTCGGCCTGACGACGGCGTTCGCGCTGATCGCGACCACGCTGCTCGGCGGGTACGCGGTGCTTGGCGATCGCTCGATCGCGGTGGCGGCTGCGGGCGTGCTGTTCCTCCTGCTCTACATCCGCGACCCGCTGCACGCGATGATCCGCCGGCTCGGTCAGGAAGACGTGCGCGCGATCGCGACCTTCGTGCTGATCACGCTGGTCATCCTGCCCGTGCTGCCCGATCGCGCGCTTGGGCCGCTCGACGCGGTCAATCCGCGCGGCGCGTGGATGCTGGTGGTGCTCGTCGTGGCAATCAGCCTCGCGGGCTATCTCGCGCAGACGATGCTTGGCACGCGCGCGGGCACGCTCACGACGGGATTGTTCGGCGGCATGGTGTCGAGCACGGCGGCGACCGTCGGTGCCGCGCGGCGTTCGCGCGACGATGGCGAGATGCTGCTCGCGGCCGCGGTGATGCTGCTTTCCTGCGGCATGTTGCCGTTGCGGCTGATCGTGCTGGTGTGGGCGGCGGCGCCCGCGGTGGTTGCGGTGCTGTGGCCGAGTCTGGCGACGATCGCGGTCGTGACGCTGATCGGCGGGCTGCGCAGCCTCAAGCGCGCGAACGGCCGTGCGCTCGGCGCGCGCGTGCTGCCCAAGCCGAAGAATCCCACGCAGCTCGGCTCGGCGATCGCGTTTGCGGGCGTGTTCGTGGTCGTGCGCATCGCGACGAAGGCGACGCTGGAGTACGCGGGAACGGGGGCGTTTCTCGTGGTCGCCGCGGTGTCGGGCGTGAGCGACATGGACGCGATCGCGCTGAGCGCGGGCCGCGAGACGGTCGAAGGACTCATGAGCCCGCAGCTCGCGGCGCGTGCGACGCTGCTGGCGCTCGTGGTGAACACGGTGTTCAAGCTCGGCGTGGCGCGCGTGCTCGGGTCGAGCGCGTTGATGCGCGAGGTGTTGCCGGCGTTGGGCGCGGCGATCGTCGCGGCGCTGGTGGGGATGTGGTTGGTGTGAGGACGGTGGTGTGATTCTGGCGGGTGCCCTCAGGCCGCCGAGTCGAGTGACGGGGAGTCGAGCTTGATGCCAGCGGCGAAGCCTGAGGGTGGGGGTGAGGAGACTCGGAGGCCGAGTCGACTCGGCTTTCGTGAGTCCTGACGCCCACCCTCGGTCTCGGCCGTGGCGGTTGGTGTGGAGTTCGACGGTCCTCCACTGGCCGGACCGGGTGCCCTCAGGCCGCCGAGTCGAGTGACGAGGAGTTGAGTTTGATGTCAGCGGCGAAGCCTGAGGGTGGGGGTGAGGAGACTCGATGGCCGAGTCGACTCGGCTTTCGTGAGTCCTGACGCCCACCCTCGGTCTCGGCCGTGGTGGTGGGTGTGGAACTCGACGGTCCGTGACTGGCCGGACCAAGGGCACCCCGTTGACGTCGATTGCCGTGATTCCGACGGGTGAGGCCGAGTCGACTCGGCTTTCGTGAGTCCTGACGCCCACCCTCGGTCTCGGCCATAGCGGTTGGCGTGGAACTCAACGACCCTCGACTGGCCGGACCAACGCCACCCATGATTTGCTCATGCGCCGACGTCACTCACCGCGGCATCGCGAAATGCCCCGCGGGGAACGCGATCGGCTCCACGCGATGCATGCGCAGCTCGAGCGGCGGCGTCGGCGGCAGTGCGCCTGGCGCGGCGCGGTAGTCGTCGTCGGGTCCTCCGCTCGGCGGCGGCGGCGGTCCATCGAGCATCGGCCGGCCAGGCCCTGAACCAGGCCCCGCCCCCGGTCCCATCGGCCGCATCGGACGCTCGCCCTTCGACCAGCGCAGGCGCGCCTCGAGCACGACATGTCGATTCGTGTCGATCCACAGATCGATCTCATCGGGGCCCGGCGCGCGCTCGAGGCGCGACGCGACGAGATGCATCGCGCCGCGCAGTTCGACCGCCGACTCCTCGCCGCCGCGCGCGAAGGCGACGGCGTACGAGCGCTGCACGAGGCGCAGCAGGTCGGTCATGCGTTCGACGGCCACGCGGCGGTCGAGGTCCTCGATCCAGCGCGGCCAGAGCTCGTGCGATTCGAGCGTGCGCGCGGGCTTGTCGTCGCGCTGTTCCCACGCGCCGTCGACCGAATCGGCGCGAATGAAGCTGTGCCCCGAGTCGTTCTTGAGCTCGAGTCGGCTCTCGCCGCCGCGGATGTCCCAGGTGCCGCGCAGCCACATCTCGCGGTCGCGGTCGCGCGGCGACATCATGAGCACGCCGATTTCGTAGCGCTGGTCGCCGGGCGCGGTCGATGCGCGCGTCTCGCTGTTCACGGTCTGCGCGAGCACGGTCGACGCGCTCGTCTGCATCGGCAGCAGGAAGAACAGCGCGCCCGCCGCAAGCACGATCAGCGCCGCGCGCGCGAGCCGGATCCCGCGTTCGCGCGAGAGCAGGGGAAAGCGGCGCGGCGCGTCGGCGGCATCGAGCGCCCGGAAGGCTCGCTCGTAGCGCTTGTTCATCGAGTCCTGCGTCTCGCCGAGGTGCTGCGTGAGCAGCGCGTCGATCACGCGGTCGCGCGAATCGTTCATGCTTCGTCTCCCCCCGCCGTCGCGGCGCGCGGCCCGAACATGCCCTTCGTGCCGAGGCACGACTCGAGCATGGCGCGCGCGCGCTGCAGGCGCTTCTTGATGGTCTCTTCGCTTTCGCCGCACGAGGCTGCGATCTGCGCGAGCGTGTGCGAGTCGCGGTACGCCGATTGGACGGCGTTCGCGTACATCGCGGGCAGCTTGGCGAGGCACTCGTCGAGCGCGGCGAGCCGTTCGCGGAAGCTCATCGCGGCCTCGGCGCCCGTGCCGCGGAAATGGTCGAACGCGGCGAAGTCGTGCTCGATCGCGTCCATCGCGGCGGGGTCGGCGATGCGCATGCGCGCGCGCTTGCCCGCGTATTCGAGCGCGATCATGCGCGCGATGCCGCGCAGCCACGGGCCGAATGGCCGCGTGCGGTCGTAGTCGCCGAGGCGGCGCCACGCGACGAGGACGGTGTCCTGGAAGATGTCGTCGGCGTGCTGGTTTCCCGCGTTGGCGCGGATCGACGCGAGCAGGCCCTCGCCGTTCTCACGGATGAGGATCTCGAAGAGCTCGCGGGCGGTGGGATCGGCGGGCGACATGCGGCGTGGAGCGGGGTTTGGAGCGTACGCCGAGGGTGGGGACGGATTTCCGCGCGGCGTGCGAAAAATCAGCCTCGCCCGCTGCGGCCCGCTACCGCCCGTAACTCGCGAAATCCGCGACGCACACCGCAAACAGCAGCAGCCCCGCCGCGGTGAGGATGATCCCGCCGCCAAAGAGCAGCGCGCCGAAGATCTCGACCAGGCAGCCGAGCGCGCCGCGGCCGCCGCCTTCGCGGACGCGCCGCGGGAGCACTTCGTGCTTGAACGCGCCCGTAAAGCGGATCGTCCGCCAGCCGAGCCACGCGATCGAGCAGGGGATCAGGACCAGCATGACGCAGAAGACATCAAGCGATTCGGTTCGCGAAGTGGCCGCGCGCGCGGTGACGTATGCGATCGCGATCGCGATCGAGAGCGCGGGCCACGCGAAGTAGCCGAGCGCGCGCGTGACCGTCGGCGGCTTGCACAGCGCGCGCGCCGATGCAGGCGTGTACGCCGCGCCGCATTCGGGGCAGTTGCCGTGCTCGGGAAGTCCGACGAGCGCGAATCCGCACGCATCGCAACGCGGCTCGTCGGGCGGAGCGAAGAGGCCGGATGATGCGCGTGCGGCGTTCATCAGATGCTTCCGTTGACCGTGCACCAGCCCAGCACCGCGAGGCTCGCGACGACCACGACGACCGACACCGCGATGATCGTGCGCGACAACACCATCGCCGCGCAGCCGAGCGAGCGCACGCCGGGAGCGACGGCGGCGCCGGGCGGGAGCACGCGTTCGTGCATGATGGTGCGGAATCTCCCGAGCCGCAGCGCGAACCAGATGAGGCACACGGGCACCAGCGCGAGCGGCAGGCAGATCGCGGCGCCGAGGATCGATGCTCCGACTGCGATCATCACCGGCCCCAGCAGGTACACCGCCGACGCGCCCGCGCTCGGCGCCTGCAGCAGCATGCGCGAGTTCGTCGCGTCGTACTCCGTGCCGCACTCGGGGCAGCGGCCGGACGCTGGGTTTCCCTCGAGCGAGAATGCGCAATGACGGCAGTGCCGATCGTCGCGCGGCTTGAAGATCGACGGAATCTTGCGCGCCGCGCGGCTGTCGGGCGGTGGTGGCGGTGGTGGAGACGGCGGCGGTGTTGCTTCGCTCATGCCATCGCCTCTTTGGCGGCGCGTGCGCGGAACCCGGGCTCGCCGCCCTCGAGGTAGTAGCGGCAGAAGCTGTCGAGCGATCCGTCGGGGCGGATCACATGCGTGCAGCAGCGGTCGATGCGGTCCTGGTCGAAGGCCCACGCGTCCATGAACGGCTTGATGAACATGCGGAACGGTGCGTCGGCGCCGAGCTTTCCGTGCGATTGCTCGAGCGTGCGCAGGATCTCGCCGAGCGGCTCGGTCTCGCAGCCGCACTGGACGAGGTCCTCGAGGCGGTAGTCGACGCGGTTGGCGAGAAACCCCTGCAGCGCGTCGAGCGAGATGAGGCGCGAGAGCGGAATGGTGCCGTTCGCAGTGCGCAGCACATATCCGATCGTGTGGCAGTTCGGGTCGCCGCACGGGAGCGGCGTGAAGTCCGCGGCGCTCACGAACTCGGGCGCCTGCGCGGCGAGCGCGTGCACGATGTCGCCGACCGAGAGCGGGCGCGCGGCGCTGCGGGCGATGGGGAGCGTGGAGCTTTCGATGTGCCCGTCGAGTCGGCCGCTCGTGAACCGCGGCTGGAATGAGATCCCGCGCACATGCCGGCGCGGGATCGCGAAGCGCATGGTTTCGCCGAGGAACGGCAGCGTTTCGTCGGTGACGGTCATCGCGAGCGTACTTGGGACGCCGAGCGCACCGGCACCGTCGATCGCCTGCTCGCGGGTCTTGCGGAGGTCTGCGCCGCGCAGCTCGCGCTGGCCTTGCTCCTGCACGCCGTCGAACTGCACATAGAGCTCGAACTTGCCGCGCGCGCGGCGGATGTCCGCGAGCCTCTCGCGAAACACCGCGTCGGTCGCGACGCGCACGGCATTGGTGTTGATGAGGATGTAGCCGATCTTCGGATGCGCGAGGCACCACTCGAGGATCTCGAAGAAGTCGGGATGCAGCGTCGGCTCGCCGCCCGAAAGTTGGATGATGTCGATGAAGCCCTTGCGCGCGACGACCGCGGCGATCCGCTGGCGCACCTCGCGCGAAGGCGTGAACTTGAGGTCGTCGCCGACGCCGTGCGGGCTCGAGGCGAAGCACGTCGGGCACGCGAGGTTGCAGCTCTCGACGATCTCGATGAGCGCGACGCAGGTCGAGAGCCGCTCGAACGGATCGAGCGCGTCGGGATTGCCCGGCGCGCAGCAGCCGCTTGCCGACGACGACGACGACGCGTCGCAGCATGCGTTGGAGCCGTGTGATTCGTAGTAGCGCGATGCGTCGGTTGCGAGGATCGCTTCGAACGCGCCGTGCGTGGGGCACGACTTGGTCATCACGATGGCGTCGTCGCCGCGGCGCGAGATTTCCGCAGGTATCTGCGCGAGGCACGCGGGGCAGCGGCTCGTGGTCGATTTGATGTGCGCGGTCCCCGGCGGCATTCGCGCAGTGGAGCATGGCGAGTGGCGGGGTGCAAGATTTGTGAGAGGGCGAGTCGACTCGGCTTTCGTGAGTCCTGACGCCCACCCTCGGTCTCGGCCGTGACGGTGGGTGTGGGGTTCGACGGCCCGTGACTGGCCGGACCGGGTGCCCTCAGGCCGCCGAGTCGAGTGATGTGGAAGTTCGACTGATTCCAGCGGCGAAGCCTGAGGGTGGGGGTGAGGAGACTCGGAGGCCGAGTCGACTCGGCTTTCGTGAGTCCTGACGCCCACCCTCGGTCTCGGCCGTGACGGTGGGTGTGGGGTTCGACGGCCC